>NZ_JAXBQL020000029.1:0-1030 GCF_047520565.2 Stenotrophomonas sp. FR012 | reverse complement strand
GATCTCGACGATCCGTAGCCAGGATCGCGACGATCGCCCTGTAGCTTGGCGCCCACGCCGGAATCTCCCTTGATCCGCCCGAACAGTTGCTGGAGCGACCACTCGAAGCGATAAGACTGGGCAAGCGGGGGAGCTCTCGACCCTACCAGACTATACGGAGTCAGGTGATGAACGGGATCGGGATTGATGTCAGCAAGCGTCAGCTGGATATCGGTACGACGGACGGACAAACTCTGCAGGTCAGCAACAACCGGTCCGGGTTTTCTGAACTGGATGTTTGGCTGAAGAAGCGTCCGACCAGCCAGATCGTGCTTGAAGCCACAGGTGGCTATGAGCAGCCGGTGCTGGATTTCCTGCACAAGGCCGGTCATCCGGTGGCCCGTGCCAATGCCTTGCGCGCCCGGAAACTGGCTCAGGGGTTGGGTCAGATTGCCAAAACCGACCGTTTGGATGCCCATGCGTTGGCGCAGATGGCCTCCCTGGTGAAGCTGCCTCCCTATCAGCCGCTGCAGTCTTGGCAGCAGAAGATGCGGGAGTTCGTTCGGGCACGTCGGCAGGCGATGGACGCCCTGACCATCGCGCGGCAGCAGCAGGAAATGGTGCTTGATCGTGAACTGCGCCGACTACTGCAAGGCAACATCACCCGCCTCCAAACGACGGTTGAGCGTCTGGGCAAGCAGATCGCCGAGCAGGTTGGTCAGCAGCCTCAACTGAAGACGCTGAAGTCGATGAGGGGCGTAGGGCCTGCGCTGCAGGCAGTTCTAGCCAGCTATCTGCCAGAGCTTGGCAGGATCACTGGCAAGCGCATCGCCAGCTTGGTCGGGGTAGCCCCGATGTCCCAAGACAGCGGCACGATGAGAGGAAAACGAAGCATCCATGGTGGAAGAGCCGAAATCCGGCAAGTGCTCTACATGGCGGCAATGTCGGCCATGCGGCATGAACCTCGGTTGCGCGATTTTTACCAGTCGCTACGAGCCCGTGGCAAGGAAGGCAAGGTGGCCATCGTGGCAGTGATGCGGAAGATGCTGGT
>NZ_JAXBQL020000028.1:0-1380 GCF_047520565.2 Stenotrophomonas sp. FR012 | reverse complement strand
GTGCCGGCCAGCGGCCGGCACTACCCTTGCTATTTGCCGTAGCGGCGCAGCAGTTCGACCAGCACCTCGGCCTCGGCCGCCCGCTGCTGCGGGTCTTCGGCGCCGACCACATGTTCCTGCAGATGCTCGTGCAGCAGCTCCATCAGCAGGCTGTGGGCGGCACCGCGCACGGCGGCAACCTGCACCAGCACGTCCGCACAGTCGCCGGCCTCACCCTCCGGCCTGTCCAGCGCCTGCTCCAACGCCGCCACCTGGCCGCCGATGCGGCGTACCCGGGTCAGCAGCTGCTTTCGATTCTTGTGTACATGGGCCATGGATGGATCGTATACCCTATGGGGGTATCCTTCCACCCTCTGGTCTTCGCATGCACCTGGATGCCCTCGCCGCCGCCCGTCGCCACGAACACCGCTTCGACGACGGCAACCCGCTGGCCGAACGCAATACCCGCCGCGCCCTGTGGCTCACCGTCAGCATGATGCTGGTGGAGATCGTCGGCGGCTGGTGGTTCAACTCCATGGCTGTGCTCGCCGATGGCTGGCACATGAGCTCGCACGCGCTGGCGCTGGGCCTGGCAGTGTTCGCCTACCGCTGCGCGCGCCGCTACGCGCACGACCCGCGCTTCGCCTTCGGTACCTGGAAGATAGAGATCCTGGCCGGCTATACCAGCGCCATCGCCCTGCTTGGCGTCGCCGCGCTGATGGCGGTGCAATCGCTGGAGCGGCTGTGGGTACCGGCAACGATCCACTACAACGAAGCCATCGCCATTGCTGCGGTCGGGCTGGGCGTCAACCTGCTGTGCGCCTGGTGGCTGCACGACAGCCCGGGCCACGTGCATCACCACCACGGGCATGACCATGGCCATCACCACGGCCACAACCACGATCACACCCATGCGCACGGTCACGACCTCAACCTGCGCTCGGCCTATGTGCACGTGCTGGCCGACGCCGCCACCTCGGTGCTGGCCATCATCGCCCTGCTCGGCGGCAAGCTGCTGGGCCTGACCTGGCTGGACCCGGTGATGGGCCTGGTCGGCGCCGTGCTGGTCACGGTGTGGGCGATCGGCCTGCTGCGCGACAGCGGCCGCATCCTGCTCGACGCGCAGATGGACGCGCCGGTGGTGGCCGAAGTGCGCGAGGTGATCGAACAAGGCCCGTGGCCGGCGCGCCTGGCCGACCTGCACGTCTGGCAGGTCGGCCGCGGCAAGTACGCGGTCAGTGCCAGCGTGGTCACCAGCGACGCAGGTCTGGATGCCGATACCGTGCGCAATGCACTGGCGATCCATGAGGAGCTGGTGCATGTCACCGTGGAGATCCACCGCAGCACCTGACCTGCATCCGGTAGTGGGGGGGGGGGGGGGGGGGGGGGGGGGGGGGGGGG
>NZ_JAXBQL020000027.1:0-2500 GCF_047520565.2 Stenotrophomonas sp. FR012 | reverse complement strand
GGGTGCATAACTTTGTTATGCGCGGTAGAGGAGCGTTCCGTAAGCCGTTGAAGGTGGATTGAGAAGTCTGCTGGAGGTATCGGAAGTGCGAATGCTGACATGAGTAACGATAATGCGGGTGAAAAACCCGCACGCCGAAAGCCCAAGGTTTCCTTGCGCAACGTTAATCGGCGCAGGGTGAGTCGGCCCCTAAGGCGAGGACGAAAGTCGTAGTCGATGGGAAGCAGGTTAATATTCCTGCACCTCGCGTAAGTGCGATGGAGGGACGGAGAAGGTTAGGTGTACCAGGCGTTGGTTGTCCTGGGGAAAGGCGGTAGGTTTGGATCTTTGGCAAATCCGGGATCCTCTAAGACCGAGCACCGAGACGAGCCTTTATGGCAAAGTCACTGATACCACGCTTCCAGGAAAAGCTCCTAAGCTTCAGCTTACGCAGACCGTACCGTAAACCGACACAGGTGGGTAGGATGAGAATTCTCAGGCGCTTGAGAGAACTCGGGTGAAGGAACTAGGCAACATGGCACCGTAACTTCGGGAGAAGGTGCACCCTTTTTGGTGGCTCGTGCGAGCTATAGCTGAAGAGGGTCGCAGTAACCAGGCCGCTGCGACTGTTTATCAAAAACACAGCACTCTGCAAACACGAAAGTGGACGTATAGGGTGTGACGCCTGCCCGGTGCTGGAAGGTTAATTGATGGGGTCAGCCGCAAGGCGAAGCTCTTGATCGAAGCCCCAGTAAACGGCGGCCGTAACTATAACGGTCCTAAGGTAGCGAAATTCCTTGTCGGGTAAGTTCCGACCTGCACGAATGGCGTAACGACAGCGGCGCTGTCTCCACCCGAGACTCAGTGAAATTGAAATCGCTGTGAAGATGCAGCGTTCCCGTGGCAAGACGGAAAGACCCCGTGAACCTTTACTATAGCTTTACACTGAACGTTGAGTTCGTCTGTGTAGGATAGGTGGGAGGCTATGAAACCATGGCGCTAGCTGTGGCGGAGCCATCCTTGAAATACCACCCTGTCGTGCTTGACGTTCTAACCTGGGCCCATTATCTGGGTCGGGGACCGTGTATGGTGGGTAGTTTGACTGGGGCGGTCTCCTCCTAAAGAGTAACGGAGGAGCTCGAAGGTACGCTCAGCGCGGTCGGACATCGCGCACTGTGTGCAAAGGCATAAGCGTGCTTGACTGCAAGATCGACGGATCAAGCAGGTAGGAAACTAGGACTTAGTGATCCGGTGGTTCTGTATGGAAGGGCCATCGCTCAACGGATAAAAGGTACTCCGGGGATAACAGGCTGATACCGCCCAAGAGTTCATATCGACGGCGGTGTTTGGCACCTCGATGTCGGCTCATCACATCCTGGGGCTGTAGTCGGTCCCAAGGGTATGGCTGTTCGCCATTTAAAGTGGTACGCGAGCTGGGTTCAGAACGTCGTGAGACAGTTCGGTCCCTATCTGCCATGGGCGTTGGAGATTTGAGAGGGGCTGCTCCTAGTACGAGAGGACCGGAGTGGACGAACCTCTGGTGTTCCGGTTGTCACGCCAGTGGCATTGCCGGGTAGCTATGTTCGGAAGCGATAACCGCTGAAAGCATCTAAGCGGGAAGCGCGCCTCAAGATGAGATCTCCCGGGGCACAAGCCCCCTGAAGGAACCATGTAGACTACGTGGTTGATAGGTCAGGTGTGTAAGTACAGCAATGTATTGAGCTAACTGATACTAATGATCCGTGCGGCTTGACCATATAACCTCAAGTTGCCTTGGCTTTACGACAGCGTCGTAAGAGCATCCAAGTGCACGCTACGTCACAAGAACTATGCGAGGCTGGCGCCTTGTCCCCCGGGACGAGTGCGACTCTCCAAAAGCCTCCCTGGTGAAATTAGCGCTGTGGAACCACCCGATCCCATCCCGAACTCGGAAGTGAAACGCAGCTGCGCCGATGGTAGTGTGGCTCAAGCCATGCGAGAGTAGGTCATCGCCAGGGTTTATACCCAAAACCCCGCTGCTGACGCAGCGGGGTTTTCCTTATTAAGTGAAGGCATTGCTTTTCTGGATACCTTCCGCCCAAGGGCAAGATCGCGAAGCTGGCGCTGCAAGCGCTGCTGCAACCGTCTCCCTGGTGAAATTAGCGCTGTGGAACCACCCGATCCCATCCCGAACTCGGAAGTGAAACGCAGCTGCGCCGATGGTAGTGTGGCTCAAGCCATGCGAGAGTAGGTCATCGCCAGGGTTTACACCCAAAACCCCGCTGCTCGCGCAGCGGGGTTTTTCTTTGCGCGCAGTAATACAGGTAGTGCCAGCCGCTGGCCGGCAACCCGATGGCGTTACATCGCCCGCTAGATCCACGCCCTGCCTGGATGCCCTCTGCGAGGAAGCATGGCGCCAACCAAGGTCGGCCGCTACCAATCGATTGCCGGCCAGCGGCCGGCACTACCGGCAGATCCACACCAGTCGTGGATCTACCGCCGACGGTATGCAAAAGAAAAGCGGGGGCCCCCGGGGGGGGCG
>NZ_JAXBQL020000026.1:0-7269 GCF_047520565.2 Stenotrophomonas sp. FR012 | reverse complement strand
GCGGTTTCCTCCAGGTTGGCGGCCTGCTGCTCGGTACGGCGCGACAGGTCGCTGTTGCCCGAGGCGATCTCGCCGGCGGCCAGGGTGATGCTGGAGGCGCTGGCCTGGATCTGGCCGACGATCTGGGTCAGCTGCGCGACCGTGGCGTTGGCATCGTCGCGCATGCGGGCGAACACGCCCTGGTAATCGCCGTGCATGCGCGCGGTCAGGTCGCCCTCGGCGATGGCCGACAGCAGCTGCGACAGCTTGCCGAGGTTGTCATCGCTGACCGCCATCATCGCGTTGAGGTTTTCCAGCATCAGGCGGAAATCGTGGTCGAAGCGCTGCGCATCGCCTCGGCGGCTGAAGTCGCCGGCAGCAGCGGCGCTGGCCAACTGCTTGATCTCGGCGTTGATGCGGCCGAGGTTGGCCTTGACGGTGTCGACGGTGGTGGTCATCGCCGCCTTCTCGCCCGGGTAGCGGGCGATGTCGCGGCTCAGGTCACCAACCGCGTACTGCTGCACCACGTCCAGCACATCGTGCAGGGTCTGCACGTGGCTACCCACCAGGGCGTTGGTTTCCTGGACCATCAGCCCGTACTCGCCGGGGAAGGCGCTGGCGTCGATGCGGTAGCTGAGTTCGCCACCGTCGTGGCGGCGGGCCATTTCGCGCTGGCCGGTGATGACCGCATGCAACTGCTGCTGCATGCCGGCCATGGCGTCCAGCAGGCGGCCGGTTTCATCGTGCGGCTGCGGGCCGATATGGCTGTCGAGCTTGCCGGCGGCGATGCCCTCGGCGACGGCCGTGGCCTGCTTCAACGGCACGGCGATGCGATTGCCGATGACCCAGCTCAGGGCCAGTACGATCAGCACCAGGACGCCGCCGGAGACTGTCATGATGGCAGTGAACACCAGCGCCTGCTTCTGCACGTCGTCCATGTAGACGCCACTGCTGACCACCCAGTTCCACGGCGCAAACAGGCCGGCGTAGGCGACCTTCTCGACGTCGCCCTTGCTGCCCGGCTTGGCCCAGCGGTAGTTGACGAAGCCGCCGCCGGCGCGAGCCGCTTCGACCTGGTCGTAGTAGATCCGTACGCCGTCGTCAGTGTGGAAGTCCTTCATGTCCTTGCCGACCAGGTCCTTGCGGAACGGGTGCATCAGCAGCCGGTAGCCGGTGTCGTAGACGTTGAAATAGTAGGTATCGCTCTCTGCACGCATCACTTCCAATGCCTGCAGCGCGGCGCGCTTGGCAGCCTCTTCGCTGAGTTCGCCGGTAGCGGCCAGGCGGTGGTAGTGCTGCAGGATGCCGTAGCTCAGTTCGACCTGGGTCTTCAGTGCGGTCTTGCGGGTCTCGGTGAGATCCAGGTACTGCATGCGCGCGGCGATCACCGAGAGCGCGATCACGCCGAGCGCGATGAGCAGCGTCAGCAGGTTGAGCTTGCGCCGGACGGAAAGATTGCTGAAGTAGTGTTGCCAGCGATGCAGGAGATTCATCGAGCAGGACCAGGTCGAAGCGGGCGGGCGGCGCCGTGCCGGTCACGGCGGGACAAGCGGTGACAACCCCGTTATCGGCCGTCAGGGCGGGGGATTGAGGTGCGGTGTCCGAACGTATTCAGGTTTCCGTGCAGCGGCGGCTGCGGCGCTGCCTGCGGCAGGCTGGTTTTGAAGCAACAGCAACAGCAACAGCAGTTGGTCGGCGCTGGATTGTCAGTAGGTGGCTGGGCCGGGGTGGGCAGCCAGGACACGCCGTAAACCCGTCCATGGGGGCGCGATGGCGCCATCCATGGCGCCAACGGTCCTGCCTACCCACCCCGGCCCAGCCCTCTCGGCATTTCGGTGTCGGACGGAAAGAGCGTTGGGGTTCCAGGTGGAAAGAGGGGGCAGATCCGTTTTCCGCAGGAAAACGGATCTGACCCCGGAAGTGACCTGGCTTTTGTTTTTTGCTCTTCTTTCTTCAATCCGGGGTGGACGCGCACGGAAACTGTCCGTGGCCGGGAGGGTGGGTTGCGCAGGGGTGTCCGCGGCATGGATGCCGCGGCCAAGCCCCCATGGACGGGTTCACGGCGTCCCCTGCGCGACCCACCCTCCCGGCCCGAGCGAAGGAAATCCGCAGCTTTCCGTGACCACCCCGAGGGGCTTCGCCGTTGGCTGGATATCCAGATACCCCGTAAACAAAAACGCCCCAGCACAGGGCCAGGGCGTGTTCGTGGATCAGGTCAGGCCGGCATCAGAATTCCTGCCAGTCTCCGTCGGCCAGTTCGGTGGCCATCGGGCGACCGCCGGCGGTGCGGCGGGCCGGCGGTGCGACCGGTGCCGGGGCGGCCGGCGCGGTGGCTCGCGGGGCCGGGGCTGCGGCGACGCGCGGGGCGGCGACGACCTCGGCCTCATCGACCACGAAGATCGACACCGCTTCGCTGAGATGGCCGGCCTGTTCTTCCATCGCACGTGCGGCAGCGGTGGCTTCCTCCACCAGCGCGGCATTCTGCTGGGTGGTTTCGTCCATCTGCACCACGGTCTGGTTGACCTGCTCGATGCCGGCCGACTGTTCCTGCGAGGCGGCGGAGATCTCGGCCATGATGTCGGTCACGCGCTGCACCGAGGCGACAATCTCGCCCATGGTGGCGCCGGCCTTGTGCACCAGCGCCGAGCCATCGTTGACCTTGCCGACCGAGTCGTCGATCAGGCCCTTGATCTCCTTGGCGGCGGCGGCCGAGCGCTGGGCGAGGGTGCGCACTTCGCTGGCAACCACGGCAAAGCCGCGGCCCTGTTCACCGGCACGCGCGGCTTCCACGGCGGCGTTCAGTGCCAGGATGTTGGTCTGGAACGCAATGCCGTCGATGACGCTGATGATCTCGGCGATCTTCTTCGACGAGGCTTCGATGGCGGACATGGTGGTGACCACCTGGCCGACGACCTCGCCACCCTGCGAGGCGACGCCATGCGCGCCGATGGCGAGCTGGTTGGCCTGGCGGGCGTGCTCGGCGTTCTGGCGCACGGTGGAGGTCAGTTCCTCCATCGAGGCCGCGGTTTCCTCGAGGTTGGCAGCCTGCTGCTCGGTGCGGCGCGACAGGTCGCTGTTGCCCGAGGCGATCTCGCCGGCGGCCGAACTGATCGCGCGGCTGGACTGCTTGATGCGGGTGACGATCTCGCTCAGCTGCGCGGCGGTGGCGTTGGCATCGTCACGCATGCGGGCGAACACGCCCTGGTAGTCGCCGTGCATGCGCACGGTCAGGTCACCCTGCGACAGTGCCGCAAGCAGGCCGGAGATCTGTTCGATGCTGCCAGCGTTGGCATCCAGCAGGCCGTTGATCTGCTGGGCCAGCTGCAGGAAGAAGCCTTCCTTGTCGGTCGCGTCGATGCGGCCGGACAGGTCGCCGGCGGCAGCCTGGGCGATCACGCGGGCCACTTCGGCTTCGACCTGCGCTTCCTGGGTACGGTCGCGCCATTCCACCACGTAGCCGACGGTGTCGCCGCCTTCATTGCGGATGGTCGAGACCACCTGGGCGAACTGGGCATCGCCATACTGCATCGGGCGACGGGCGACGCCGTGTGCCTTCAGGTTACCCAGCAGGGTCTGGTCCATCTCGCCGCGGTGTTCAAGCACGGTGACCGGCTTGCCGATCAGCGAGGCCTGGGCATCGAAGTCCGGCAGGTCGCGGCGAACTTCGTCCTGGTACTGGCTCAGGGTCTGCTGCAGGGCGCGGTTGCTGTAGACGATGGTGTTGCTGGTGTCGGTCAGGTACACGCCGGTCGAGCTGTAGTCCAGCGCGGTACGGATGCGCAGATTCTCGCGGGCCACGGCCTGGTCGGTCTCGATGCGCTCGCGGAGGTCGCGCTGCATGCGCTGCATGGCCTGCATCAGTTCGCCCACTTCGTCCTGGCGGCTGACGTCGATATGACCATCGAGCTTGCCACCGGCGACGTCGTTGGCGACCGAGACGGCGCCACGCACGCTGCCGACCAGTGCGCGGGCGAACAGCCACACCAGCACCAGGCCGAGTGCGGCGCCACCCAGCAGGGCGATCACGGTCAGCACGGCCGAGGCGGAATAGGTGGAGGCGGCCTCTTCGCGCGAGGCGCGGGCGAGGCGGTTGTCTTCGGCGATCAGCGCTTCCAGCGCCGATGCAGCCTTGCGGTGCTTGGTACGGGTTTCGCCGACGAAGGTATCGATGGCATCGTCTGGCAGGTCAAGTTCCAGCATCTCGGTGACGCTGTCATAGGACGCCAGCGCATCCTTCCATTCCTTGGCGAAGGTGTCGAACAGCTTCTTCTGTTGTGCGTTGTCGACCAGCTTCGGATAGTCCTTGATCGACTTGTCCATGCTGGTGCGCAGGTCGACGGCCTGCTTGCGCGCATCGGACTTGACGTCGTCGCTGGCGCGGATCAACTGCTGGTAGGCGGCATTGCGGTATTCGCCCAGCATGCCGCGCATCTCGCCGGCGAGGCGGATGCTTTCCATGCGTGAACCGGCCAGCTCGGTGGTGACGTTGTTCAGCGAATGCAGGCCGCGATAGGCGACGATGCCCTGCAGCAGCATCACCAGCAGGAGGACGCCGAAGGTCAGCAGCAGCTTCGGCATCAGTTTCAGGTTGTTGATCCACGGCATGGGCGTTGCGAGCTCCTAAGGCAGACGCGCCCGGGCATCGGGCCCGGTTGCAGCAGAAACCACGCCGGCACCAGGTCCGGCGTGGTTCGACGGACAGCGGATTACTTGATGTTGGCCAGCTTCAGCCCAGCCGGCGAGCTGACTTCGATTTCCGCGCGCGAGGCGTCGCGCTGGATCTTGCCGATCACGCAGACGGTCTTGCCTTCCAGGGTTTCCAGCGGGAAGGAGAACTTGCCGCGGTTCTCGCCGGCGATGCGGGCCGAGAAGGTGTGGCGCGGGAAGGCGCCGCCCATGTACAGGAAGGTCGGCTGGCCTTCGGAACCTTCTGCGTAGCGGGCCTTTTCAACCTTGCCACAGACCATGCCGTCCTTGCCGACCGAACGCGGGGCCAGTTCCGGCGGGATCATGTCAGCCGACTGGGCGAAAGCGGAGGCGGCGGTGGTGGCCAGGACAGCGGCCGAAACGAACGCAAGCAGGGACTTCATCGAGGGGTATCTCCGGGGATGGTAACGGTCGGGCCGGCCCTGCGCGCTCCTGCGCGGCCGGCTTCTGTCCCCCTATCGGCATCGCCGGGGGGAACTGAAGGGTTTTGTGACCGGAACGTGAAGCAGTTCCGTTTACTCAGGCGGCGACGTCTTCGGTGAGGCTGGCCTGGCCCATGTCGGCGCTGTCGAGCAGGGTCTCGATGTCCAGCAGGATCAGCATGCGATCGTCGTGGGTACCGATGCCGGAGATGAAGCGGGTATCGACGGCGGCACCGAATTCCGGGGTCGGTCGGATCTGCTCGGCCGACAGCGGGATCACGTCGGAGACGCTGTCGACGACGATGCCGACCACGCGGTCTTCGACGTTCAGCACGATCATCACGGTGAAGGCGTCGTAACGGGCGTTGTCCAGGCGCAGCTTCAGGCGCAGGTCGATCACCGGGACGATGGTGCCACGCAGGTTGATCACGCCCTTGATGTAGTCCGGGGCATCCGGCACGCGGGTAACCGCGTCGTAGCCACGGATTTCCTGCACCTTGAGGATGTCCACGCCGTAGTGCTCGTCACCAAGGGTGAAGCTGAGGAATTCGCCACCGGTGCTGGCGGCGGAGCTGGTCTTGTCGTTCATCGAGGGGTCCTGGTTCTGCCGGAAGTCCCGGTGTCAGGCTCGATATCGGCCCCTCTGGGGGGGACTTTAGGTGCCCGGGCAGTGGATGGGGTCAGATCCCTTTTCAGGGAAAAGGGATCTGACCCCGGCATGCGTTCCAGGGTTGCCGGCCATCGGCCGGCACTACCGGTCGGGCGGCCTCAGAGCTCGCCGTTGCGGCGTGCCTTGCGTTGGCGGTCGATGCGGAAGATGTAGCGCTGGATGGCGCTGTCGGCGCCGCGCGGCAGGCTGTCGAAGCGCATGCCCACGCGCTTGACCTCGATGCCGTTGGGCTGGCGCTGCGGCAACAGGTTGCAGACCACCAGCGCGATGTCCAGGTCGGGACCGTCGGGCAGGGACAGCTGCGCCGGATAGCGCTTCTGCAGGCCGAACACCGCGCAGTCATTGGGAACCACCACGGCCAGGCCACCGCCACTGATGTCCACCACGCGCATCGACAACGCTTCGGCGCGCGCTTCGGCGGGGGGGAGCAGCAGCTGCGGTGAGTCGGTGACCGGGGTCTCCAGCCGATACAGCTCGCGGCGCTGCAGGTGCACCAGTTCTTCCGGAAGCGGAGCGCGGAAGGCCACGTGGCCGTCGTTGTCCACGCGCTGCAGTTCGTGCAGGCGGAAACGCACCAGCACCCGTTCGAGCTGGGCGAAGCACAGCAGGTGATCGGCCTGCTCGGCGGCGCGGTTGGAGGCTTCCTGCGGGCTGCCATCGAGCAGCAGGTAGTCCTCGTCCTCGTCGAGGTCGAGAAGCGCAGTGGGGAACGAACGGTCACGGCCGTCGATGTGCGCGTTGATCAGTGATCGCTGGTCGATCAGCGAGCGCAGCAGCTGCCGCAGCTGGCGCGGGTTGCGGACCAGGAAGCGCTCGTCAGCGGCGTCGGCCGCGTGGACATCATGCACTGCAGTGTCGTTGCCGTCGGACATGGAATCTACGGTCAGGGGCGGGCGCCAGCACGCGTTGGTGCGAGGCTCGATGGGGATATCGGCCTCTGCACCGGATTATGAAGTGAGATTTGCATCACTTTCCACGCGTAAGGGGTCAGATCCCTTTCCCGCGGGAAAGGGATCTGACCCCGTGGTTCTGTCAGAATTCCTGCCAGTCGCCGTCCGCGGCCAGCGCCGGCTGGGCCGTTGCCGTGCGCAGCGCACGTGCCGGGGCCGGCCTTGCGGCCGGTGCGGCGGCGGCGACCTGGCGCGGTACCGGTGCCGCCAGCGGGCGTGCCGGAATGGCCGTCGTGCCGTGCGATGCAAGCCGGAAGCGGGCCACGGCTTCACCCAGCTGCACGGCCTGGTCCTCCATCGCACGTGCGGCAGCGGTGGCTTCCTCCACCAGTGCGGCGTTCTGCTGGGTGGTTTCGTCCATCTGCACCACGGTCTGGTTGACCTGCTCGATGCCCGCGCTCTGTTCCTGCGAGGCGGCGGAGATCTCGGCCATGATGTCGGTCACACGCTGCACCGAGGCGACGATCTCGCCCATGGTGCTGCCGGCCTGGTGGACCAGGCTGGAGCCCTCGGCAACCTTGCCGACGGAGTCGTCGATCAG
>NZ_JAXBQL020000025.1:0-10659 GCF_047520565.2 Stenotrophomonas sp. FR012 | reverse complement strand
AAAAAGGGGACGGAGGGGATTAAGTCGTTTGTGCACAAACGACTTAATCCCCTCCGTCCCCTTTTTGTGTCAGATATCGCTGTGATGGTGTGGTACCCCGGTCTTCGGCAGCGGATCATGGCCACCCACGAAGTGGCGTACCACCGGTGCGCGCTCACCGCGATGCAGTTCCCGCAGCACTTCCTGGATCGCCTTGTCGTCGGCGGTGATGCGCTCATGCTGGCGCAGGTGCTCCAGCCACGACGGGGTCACGAAATACTCCAGGTGGATGCCCGGGCTGGCCACGTCCTCGACCACGCCCCAGACCACGGCGCCATCGCGGCGGCGGATCGTGCCCAGCGCGCGCATCTGCGCCTGGAACGTGGCACGATCAGCATCATCGATGCGGTACTCGATGGTGACCAGCACCGGGCCTCGATCATTCGACACCGGCACCGACAGCTCGGGTGCCGGCCAGTGCCCGGCCGGGCGCAGGTTCAGGTCTTCGGTGCCGGCGATGCGCACGCGCCACACCAGCAACCCACCGATCACCGCACCGGCCGCTGCCACCAGCAATGCCAGTTCGGGCGAGGTGCGCTGAGCGAGCGCGCCCCAGCTCAGGCCGCCGGCGGCCATGCCGGCAGAGAACACCATGATGTACAGCGCCAGCGCACGCGCACGTACCCATGCCGGAACCGCAGTCTGCGCAGCGATCTGCAGCGACGACAGCACGGTGATCCACGCAAAACCATTGACCAGCATCACCGCCGGAAGCACGTACCAACTGCGGGTCAGCGCCAGCCCGACCAGGCTCAGGGCCAGCGACAACGTCGCCAGCAGCACCAGCAGGTCGCGATCCATCCGTGCGCGCAGCTTCGGCAGCAGCAACGCACCACCCACTGCGCCGATGCCGATGCAGCCCAGCAGCATGCCGTACTGCCCCGCCCCACCCTGCATCTGCCCACGCACTACCACCGGCAACAGCGCGTTCATTGCCGCGGCGAAGAAGAAGAAGCCGACCGACTTGATCAGCACCGCCTGCAGCCGTCCGGCACGGCTCGCGTAGCGCAGGCCCGCTTTCAATCCGGCACCGAAGCCTTCCGGCGGCAAGCTCGACTGCTTTGGGTCGCGCTTCCAGCCCCACACCACGAACAGCATCGCCGCGAAGGTGATGGCATTGAAGCCGAACGCCCAGACCGCACCCAGCTGGGCGACGATCACGCCGCCGATGGCCGGGCCGATCGAACGGGCGATATTGATGCCGATCGAGTTCAGCGCCACCGCCGAGGCCAGCATCGGCTGTGGCACCAGTTCGGAGACGATGGCGGCCTGCGCGGGCATTGCCATCGCCGCACCGCAGCCCATGCAGAAGGTCAGCAGCACCAGCAACTGCGGGGTCAGCAGGTCCATCGCGGTCAACGCAGCCATCGCTGCGGCCACCAGCAGCATCCAGCCCTGGGTCGCCAACAGGTACTTCCGACGATCGACAATGTCGGCCAGGGTGCCGGCAGCGAGCGCCAGCAGCACGATCGGCACCGTGGTGGCCGACTGCACCAGGGCCACCATCAGCGGCGAACCGGTGCGCTCGGCCATCACCCAGGCGGCGGCCACATCATTGACCCAGGTGCCGATGTTGCTGGCCAGGATTGCCAGCCAGATCGAACGGAACATCTGGATCTTCAGCGGGGACCAGGCACCTGCGTCCTGTACGGGGGGTTGCGACGCGGTTGCGTTCACCATTGCCATGCTCCAACGATCGAGGCGAACAGCGTGTCCTGGCCTCCAGCCTGCTTCAGTGCAGGACCGGCGTCGACCCAGGCCAGCTGCAGCTGCCATTGCCAGTGTTCGCTGGCCTGCCAGCGGGTTTCGGATTTGTACTGGGTGCCGATGCGGCGCGCGCCACCGGCGCTGCCCGGCAACGCCACCAGCGGCGCCGGCGTGGTGTAGACCGCATCGGCACGACGATGCTTCCAGGCCATCTGTACGCCCAGTTCCGTCGTCACCGCGTCGTGCAGGCGCAGGGTCAGGGTCGGCTGCAGGTCCATCAGATTGGCCGGGGCCAGCAGACTGGCCTCGCTGAAGTAAGCCGATTTCGGGAACAGTGCATTGAAGGTGCCCAGTCGCCGGTCGTGCAGGTTGCCATCGCCACTGGCGATGTCGGCCTTCAGCCCCAGCCGCGGTTGCAGTGGCCGCTCCCTCCAGCGCCAGCCCGTGTCGGTCGCCAGCGTCCAGGCACGGACGTCGAGTGGGCCGGTGGCGGCACGCAGTTCACCGCCCTGCGCCACCAGCTCACTGTTCCAGTCCAGCAGACCTGACTGGCCGAACCAGCGCGCACCGAGTGTCTGCCGGCGCTCGGTTCCCGAGCCCGCCGCAAAGCGCGCACCGTCGCGACGATAGTCCAGCAGGTACAGATCCCACTGTCCCACGCCCTGCCCGCGTGCCGCGGTGGCATAGGCACCCCACAGGTGCGCACCGTGTTCGCTGCGATCATCAAAGGCACCCGGCCGGTTCTCGACCGGCCGCAGGGCCATCAGGTCAAGCGTGCCGAGCCGCCCCTTCCAGCCCAGGCGCGCACCATCGAAGGCCAGGCGGATGTTCGGCCCATCGCGTACCGACAACAGCCGCGAGCTGCCATAGCCGGCTTCCTGCCGGCCGAGCTGCAGATGGAAGCCACCGCGCTGCCAGCGCCAGTACGCCTGCTGCACGTCCAAGGCACCACGGTCGGTGCGGCCCGGGCCGCCTGCCTTGCCATTCTCGGCATGCACGCCCAGCTGCAGTTTTGCCTGCCAGGTGTCCTCCACATAGGTGGCCGAAGCCAGTGCGCGCAGCAGGCCATAGCCGTCTTCGCTGCCGCCGATACCAAACCGGGTCGGGTCGTAGTACAGGCCACGCAGGCGCAGCGATGCGTCCAGCTGCAGCTCGCCGTTGCCCGCGTCGCTGCAGCGGCCGCCCTCGCAGGCCAGCGCCAGCGAGGGCACGGACAGCAGCGCCAGGCTCAGAACGCGAAGCACGAGCATCCCATCGCGCCCCAGAACCCGGCCAGGTCATCGGTCGGCGCCGCGTGATGCGCGGCATGACCGTGAGCACCATGCGTACTGCAGGCCACACCGTGATGGTGGCGATGGGCAGCGGCCAATCCGGTGGCGGCACCACCAACGTGGTAACCACCGAACCGGTTGACCGGCGACCAGTCCGGCATCGCCGGCGGCAGCTGCGGCGCCAGCCCAGCATAATCGCCGTCGGCGTGCACGATGCGCCCGCCGACCACGGTCAGCATGCTGGTGATGTCGGCGATCTGCGCGTCGTCGACGCGGAAGAAATCGGCCGAGAGCAGGATGAAGTCGGCCAGCTGACCAACCTTCAATGTCCCCTTCACTGCTTCGTCGCCGGAGAACCAGGCGCTGCCCTGGGTCCACAGGCGCAGCGCCTGCTCGCGTTCGAGCAGGTTTTCCTCGCCATACAGGGCCAACCCGCCCACGGTGCGCCCGGTCACCAGCCAGGACAACGCCACCCACGGGTTGTAGCTGGCCACGCGGGTGGCGTCGGTGCCTGCGCCCACCGGCACGCCCTCGGCCAACATGCGCTTGACCGGCGGCGTGTGCCGTGCCGCCTGCACGCCGTAGCGCTCGACGAAGGCTTCGCCCTGGTAGGCCATGCGGTGCTGCACGGCGATACCCCCACCCAGCGCGCGGATGCGCTCGATATTGCGCGGAGTGATGGTCTCGGCGTGGTCGATGAACCAGTGCAGGCCATCGAATGGCACCTCGCGGTTGACCTGTTCGTATACATCCAGGATGCGGGTGATGCTCTCGTCGTAGGTGGCGTGGATGCGGAACGGCCAGCGCTTCTCGACCAGCAGCTTCACCACGTCGTGCAGTTCGGGCTCCAGCTCCGGCGGCAGTTCCGGGCGCGGCTCGTTGAACAGTTCGAAGTCGGCGGCGGAGAACACCAGCATCTCGCCCGCGCCGTTGTGGCGCAGCAGGTCATCGCCCTGGCGCGGCTGCAGGATCTCGCTCCAGCCACGGAAGTCATCCACTTCCCTGCCCTTGTTCTGGGTGAACAGGTTGTAGGCGATGCGCACCGTCAGCTGGTCATCGCGATGCAGCTGCTCGATGACCTGGTAGTCCTCGGGGTAGTTCTGGAAGCCACCGCCGGCGTCGATCACCGAGGTGATGCCAAGCCGGTTCAGTTCGCGCATGAAGTGGCGCGTCGAGTTGGCCTGGTACTCGATCGGCAGGCGCGGGCCCTTGGCCAGCGTCGCGTAGAGGATCAGCGCATTCGGCTTGGCCAGCAGCAGCCCGGTCGGGTTGCCCAGCGAATCGCGCACGATCTGGCCACCCGGCGGATCCGGTGTGTCCTTGCTGTAGCCGCAGGCGCGCAGCGCGGCGCGGTTGAGCAGTGCGCGGTCATACAGGTGCAGCAGGAACACCGGCGTATCCGGCGCGATGTCGTTGAGCTCCTGCAGCGTCGGCAGGCGCTTCTCGTTGAACTGCGCGGCGGTAAAGCCACCGACCACGCGGACCCACTGCGGCGCGGGAGTACGGTCTACCTGGGCCTTCAGCATGTCCAGGGCGTCGCCCAGCGAACGCAGGCCGTCCCAGCGCAGTTCCAGGTTGTAGTTCAGGCCACCACGGATGAGGTGGGTATGGCTGTCGTTGAGGCCGGGCAGCAGGCGCCGGCGCTGCGCGTCGATCAGCGTCGCTTCATTGCCCCAGCCGCGCATGATCTCCTCGTCGCTGCCGACGGCGACGATGCGGCCTTCCTGTACAGCCAGCGCCTGCGCATGCGGCTGCTGCGGGTCGAGGGTGGTGATGCGGGCATTGCGGATGACCAGCGTGCTCATGCGACGCTCCTTGGAAGTGGAATCGAGTGCGGCACCGGCGCGACCTGCCAGGCCGAGCGCAACAGCGGCGCCGCTGGCCAGCACCACGTTGCGGCGGCCGTGATCGAGGGGATCGTGACTCATGCGAATCCTCCCGGAAAGCGTTGGCCGTCCAGCGCCCAGGCGCCGGGGCCGGCCAGCGCGAGGGCCAGCAGCACCGTGGTCCACATCAACGGGTACTCACTGCCGCCGCGCATCCAGAACCAGCCCTTGGGCAGGGCCAACAGCACGGTGAAGCCGATGAAGGCAGCCGCCGCAAGCGCGGCGATGCGGGTCTGCCACCCCAGCAGCACGGCCAGCCCGGACAACACCTGCAGCAAGGCCAACAGCAATGGCAACGGTGCCACTGCCGGCAGCCCGAAACCGCGCAGCTCGGTGGCGAAGCCGGAAAGCCCCGGCCCCCCGAACCAGCCGAACAGCTTGCCCAGCGCGTGCGGCAGCAGGAAGCCTCCTGCCGCCACGCGCAGCATCAGCAGGGCCAGGTCGAGGCCATGGCCGGCAACCATGCTCAGTGCCCGCCTTCCTGCGCACCGAACATCCGCTTGGCGTACTGGATGCCGATGCCGTAGCCGCCAGCGTGATCGCGCGCAATGCCGGTGGTCAGGTCGTAGGTTTCACCCCGTGCCCAGTCGCGCTGCAGTTCGAGCAGGTACTGCACGCTGGTCATCGGCACCGCGCCGGCCTGCACCATGCGGGTGATCGCACGCTCGTGCGCTTCCTCGCTGACATCGCCACAGGCATCGGTGATCACATACACCTCAAAGCCCTGCGCCAGCGCCGACAGTGCCGGGCCGACGATGCAGACGCTGGTCCACAGGCCGGCGATGACCAGACGGCGCTTGCCGATGCGGTTGATCTCATCGATCACAGGCTGGTCTTCCCAGGTGTTCATCGAGGTGCGATCGAACACCGTCTGGCCCGGAAAGATCTGCGGCAGTTCCGGGAACATCGGCCCGGAGAACGATGCCTCGGCGACCGTGGTCAGCACGACCGGTACATTGAAGCCCTTGGCGCCCTTGCCGATCAGCGACACGTTGTTGCGCAGCGCGGAAATGTCGATGGTGTGGGTGGCGAACGCCATCTGCGACTGGAAGTCGATCAGCACCAGGGCGTGGTCGGTCGGCGACAGCAGCGCCGGGGCGGGAGTGGCGGTGGCAAGGCTCATGGGTGGACTCCGTTGGAAACACGATCAAGGGGATGCAACAGGGCGGCATCGCCGGCAACGTACTGGCCGGGGCTGCAGCCGGTCTCCGCGCGGAAGCTGCGGACGAAATGGCTCTGGTCGAAGAAGCCCAGCTGCTGGGCCAGGCAGGCCATCGGCAGCTGCGCGCCCGGCAGCAGCTGGCGCGCGCGCTCGATGCGACGGCGGCGGACATAGCGCAGCGGGCTGGCGCCGGTACCGACGCGGAACAGGCGTACCAGATGGAAGCGGCTGACGCAGGCGGCCGCCGCCAGCTCGGTCACCCGCAGCGGCTGCGACAGATGCTCATCGACATAGCGAAGGGCGCGCTGCAACGCGGCGGCCTGTTGCGGTGCCAGTGAAGCGGCGGGCGGATCAGGCGGGAAGAGGGTGGCCATGCGGGACGCCGCGAAGGGGTGCCCCATGGTGCGTGACCCCTGCGTGATGCCCTACCCCCGTCGGTCGAGGCCAGCACCTACCCGAATGGGGGAGGCCGACGGCCGAGCAGGCGGCGCCCGAACAACCGCGCATCCAATGAATAGGCGCCAGGGCCCAGCATCAACAGCGCCAATGGCAGCACCGCCTGCGGCCACGGCGCCTGCTGCGCGAACATGCCCACGGCCGCCATCAGCGCCGCCAGCGGCGTCAACGCACCCAGCACGAGCATCAGCACTGCCAGCAGGCACAACGCCGACCACCCGCCCGCCTGCATGCCGGGCGTGAACAGCGCAGCGGACAGGCACAACCGCAACCACAGCAGGCCGATGCCCGGACCGCGGTCGGGGAACATCACGAACAGGCGCTGCATGGCGGGGCTCCGGAGGGCATGCCGGCGTGATAGCCGACGCCGGCGCACGCCGCCTACCCCGTTCGGGTCACCCCGGACTGCCCCACACCTGCCAGAATGCGCGCCATGCGTGGCCGCCCCTTCCCGTCCGTGCGTCGCCTGCCGACGCTGCTGACGTGCCTGCTGCTGTTGACCTCCCTGCCCGCCTTTGCCGTGCAGCGCCCGCCGGTGAGCGGCGGGCTGCCCGATTACGAACACACCGCCTGGCGTGTCGGCCAGGGCGCGCCGGGCGATATCTGGGACATTGCCCAGGACCGTGAGGGCCTGTTGTGGCTGGCTACCGGCTCGGGCCTGTACCGCTTCGATGGCCGTCGCTTCGAACGGCAGGCGGCGCCCGCCGGCAGCCAGTTCCCGTCCACCAACATGGTCACGCTGGCGCATGCCGCCGGCGGTGCGCTGTGGATCGGATACTTCCAGGCCGGCATCAGCCAGTTCACGCATGGGCAGCTGCGCAGCTACGGCCGCGAGCAGGGGGTGCCGGTCGGCGTGGTCCCACGCTTCAGCCAGGATCGCCAGGGGCAGCTCTGGGCGGCGATCAATGGCGGGCTGCGCCGCTTTGACGGACATCGCTGGCAGCCACTGCCGGCCGCTGCCGGCCTGCCAGAGCGCCGTGTGCAGTGGGTGCTGCACGACAGCCGGGGCAGGTTCTGGGTGCTGGCCGACCTGAAGATCTGGATGCGTGCGGCGGGCCAGACCGCGTTCGAGGACACCGGCATCGCGGTCTCGCAGATGGCGACGCTGGCCGAAAGCCCGCAGGGTGAAGTGTGGCTGGCCGACCGGGTGCGCGGCACCTCGCCGCTGGCCAACGCGCAGGGTCTGCTGGCGGCCGGCGAACGTGAGGCGCGGCGGTTGCCGGAACTGGTTGCTGCGCGCCTGCAGTTCACTGCCGATGGCGCGCTGTGGGCCACGATGAGCCCGCACGGCGGCGTCGCCCGCATCACCTTCGACGGCACACGGGCCGTGCGAATGGAACGCTTCGATTCGCCGCAAGGACTGACCGCCACATCGGCAGTGCCGATCATCGTCGATCGCGAAGGCAATCTCTGGATTGGCACCAATCTCGGCCTCAACCGCTTCCGCGCACGCAGCGTGCACGCCCTGGTGGTCGGCCCGAGCGATCCCTACCGCTCGCTGGTACGGGCCAGCGATGGGCGCGTGTATGGCTATGGCGAAGACCTCAAGCCCTACGACCTGCGGCGCCCCCTGCTGGATGGCAGCGCCACGCAGCTGCAGGCCGCCGCTCGGCAGGCACCCACGCCGATCTGGCAGTTCGACTGGGTCAACCTCGCGCGCACGGTCGCCGGCCACACCACATTGATCCCGCTGCCGGCGCCGTTCACCGGGCAGCCGCTGCATGCCCTGTTGTTCCCCGATGACGGACAGGCCTGGGTCTGCGCCGGAGAACGCGGGGTGCTGCACTACCAGCATGACCAGTGGCAACGTGAAATCCGCCTGCCAGAGCAGGCCTGCTCATCGCTGGCGCTGGATGCCGATGGCCAGCTGCTGCTCGGCTATGCCGATGGCCGCCTGCGCCGCCTGGGTACGAATGGCACCGAGACCTTCGACGCCGGGAACGGCCTGTCGGTAGGGCCGATCACCGCGATGCTGCACCACCGGGACCTTCTGCTGGTCGCCGGCGAAGCGGGGCTGGCGGCACGGCTGGACAACGGCCCGTTCGTTCCGGTGCGCACCGACATGGCCGGTGTCCTGGAGGGCATCACCGGCATGGTCGCCGATGCCAATGGGCACCTGTGGCTAAACGGCAGCCGTGGCCTGGTACGGATGGAAAGCGGGTTGCTGCGCCGTGCCCTGCGCACCGGTCTGCCAGTGACGCCACGCCTGTTCGATGCCATCGACGGCATGCCCGGCATCGCCCTGCAGAGCGGACCGATCGCTACCGCCGCCCTGGCCGACGACGGCCTGCTGTGGCTGGCCACCAACCAGGGCCTGGCCTGGCTGGACACCACCCGCTCGCACGTCAATACGATGGCTCCCAGCGTGCGCATCGGCGAGGTGCTGTATGGCAGCGAGCACGCGCCGCTACGCGATGGCCTGCGCCTCCCGGCCGGCACCAGCCAGCTGCAGATTGAGTACGTGGCGCTGTCGTTGGCACGTCCGGAGCGCAACCGCTACCGCTACCGCCTGTCGGGCGTGGATGACGGCTGGCAGGACGCTGGCAGCAGCACACGTGCGTACTACACCAACCTCGCGCCCGGCAGCTACCGGTTCGAGGTGGAAGCCGCCAACGAGGACGGCATCTGGAGCACCGCACCGGCCAGCCGCAGCTTCCGCATCGCTCCCACCTTCATGCAGACAGTGTGGTTCAAGCTGCTGTGCACCGCCGCCGTGCTTGCACTGCTGGTGCTGGCGGTACGCATCCGCAGCGGGCAGCTGGCCGCACTGTTCCGCGCCCGACTGCAGGAACGCAACGGCGAGCGCGAACGCATCGCGCGCGACCTGCACGACACCCTGCTGCAGGGTAGCCAGGGCCTGATCCTGCGCCTGCACGCGATCAGCCAGTCAGCGCAGACACCGGAGCCTGTGCGCAGTCAGCTTGAGTCAGCGATGCAGCTGGCCGAGCGCAACCTGGCCGAGGGTCGCGAGCGGGTCAATGCGCTGCGCGAGGCGCCGTTCGCGGGCCGCGACCTCGCTTCGGCGCTGGCCGACGTGCACGCCGAATACGCCGGGCATGGCATCAATCCCCTGCGCCTGACCGTGGAAGGCGCGACGCCACCGCTGCAGGCCGACGCGGCCGAAGAAGTGTTCCTGATCGGGCGCGAGGCCATCCGCAATGCGTTGCGCCATGCCAATGCCAGTGCCATTGAAGTGGAACTGTCCTATGGCACGCGTTGTTTCCTGCTGCACGTGCGCGACGACGGCGCCGGCATTGCCGACGAGAACGCCGGCCATGGCCATTGGGGCCTGCAGGGCATGCGTGAGCGCGCCCAGCGCCTCGGCGCGGAACTGCAGCTGTGGACCCGCCCCGGGCTGGGCACCGAGATCGCGCTGGCGGTTCCCGCCCGTCGCCTGTATCACCGCCGCCCATCGCGTTGGCGCTGGCCCTGGAGTAGAACGAGCCATGACTGAATCGCCTACCCCGATCGGCGTACTGGTGGTCGATGATCACCCGTTGCTGCGTGACGGCCTGGCTGCGCTGCTGGGCGCCCATTCCGACCTGCGCCTGCTCGGCGAGGCCGCCGATGGCGAGGAAGCCATCGCGCGCTATCAGCAGCTGCAGCCAGACGTGGTACTGATGGACCTGCAGATGCCACGCCTGGATGGTGTGGAAGCCATCGTGCGGATCCGCACGATGGATCCGCGCGCGCGCATAATCGTGCTGACCACCTACCGTGGTGACGTACGTGCGGTGCGGGCGCTGCAGGCCGGCGCCAGCGCGTACCTGCTGAAGGACATGCTGCGCCATGAACTGGTCGACACCATCCGCATGGTCGCCGGCGGCCGGCGCGCACCGATTCCCCCGGCCGTGGCGGCCAGCATCGCCGCGCATGTAGTGGAAGATCGCTTGTCGCCGCGCGAGACCGAGGTACTGCGGCACGTGGCCGGAGGGCTGTCGAACAAGCGCATCGGCGAGCGCATGCAGATTTCCGAACAGACGGTGAAGGCGCACATGAAAAGCCTGATGGACAAGCTCGGCGTGGGTGATCGCACGCATGCGGTAACCCAGGCGCTGCGGCGCGGCATCATCAGCCTGGACGACAGCGGTCACGATTAGGGGGTTGTCCGGCAGGGCTTGCAGCCCTGCACCCGCGG
>NZ_JAXBQL020000024.1:0-17422 GCF_047520565.2 Stenotrophomonas sp. FR012 | reverse complement strand
CATCGAGCCCCCAAGGGTGAGGGCGCTTTGCTTGCGAAGCACTGCTTCGCAAGCGCCCGAACGCCCAGCCGCCAGCGGCTGGGCCGGACCGCGGAGCGGAGTTTACGGCGTGTCCTGCCCACCCACACCGCCCCGCCATCCCACGGAATCCCGCCGTTGAGGTTGCCGGCCAGCGGCCGGCACTACCGCGGGTGCAGGGCGCAACCCTGCAACGCCCCCCTTCCCCATACTCCGCCGAATGGGTATACAGTCGACCCATGCCGGCACCGTGCCGGAATGAACCCTGGGAGGGGACCATGCGCAAGACCTTCAAGACCCTGCTGCTGGCATTGCCGATGTGCCTGGCCGCACTCTCGGCGCAGGCCGCCGACGGCGCCGCCGGCCGCTGGAAGACCATCGACGACAAGACCGGCAAGGTGAAGTCGATCGTCGAGATCACCCAGGCCCCCAACGGCACGCTGACCGGCAAGGTGGTCGACATCCTGCACTCGGACAAGGGCCCGAACCCGGTCTGTGACGGCTGTGAAGGCGCCAACAGGAACAAGCCGGTGAAGGGCATGACCATCCTCTGGAACCTGAAGGCCGACGGCGCCAACAAGTGGTCCGGCGGCACCATCCTCGACCCGGCCAACGGCAAGACCTACAAGTCGAAGATGGAACTGCAGCCCGACGGCACCCGGCTGGACGTGTCCGGCTGCATCGCCTTCATCTGCCGCGCGCAGACCTGGCAGCGCGAATAAGCGCCCCGCACCTCCGTCAACCCGTGACCCGGCCCCGGCCGGGTCACGTCGTTGCGGGCATGCGATAATCTGCGGTTCCCCTCGGATCCACCCGCGACCATGACCCGTACCGCGCTCGTCACCACCGCCCTGCCCTACGCCAACGGCCCGCTGCACCTGGGCCACCTGGTCGGCTACATCCAGGCTGACATCTGGGTACGTGCGCGGCGAATGAGCGGCGGCAGGACCTGGTTCGTCTGCGCCGATGACACCCACGGCACACCGATCATGCTGGCCGCGGAAAAGGCCGGCGTCACCCCGGAAACCTTCATCGCCAACATCCAGGCCAGCCACGAACGTGACTTCGCCGCCTTCGGCGTGGCCTTCGACCACTACGACTCGACCAATTCGGCGGCCAACAAGGCGTTGACCGAGCAGTTCTACCTGAAGCTGGAAGCGGCCGGCCACATCAGCCGCCGTTCGGTCGCGCAGTTCTACGACCCGGCCAAGGGCATGTTCCTGCCCGACCGCTACGTCAAGGGCATCTGTCCGAACTGCGGCAGTCCCGACCAGTACGGCGACAACTGCGAAGTCTGCGGCGCGACCTACGCACCGACCGACCTGAAGGAACCGCGTTCGGTCATCTCCGGTGCCACGCCGGAAATGCGCGATTCGGAGCACTTCTTCTTCGAGGTGGGTCACTTCGATGCGTTCCTGCGCGAATGGCTGGCCGGCGATGTCGCCCTGCCGGGCGTGAAGGCCAAGCTGGGCGAGTGGCTCAATGCCGAGGGTGGCCTGCGCGCGTGGGACATCTCGCGCGATGCGCCGTACTTCGGCTTCCAGATTCCCGGCCAGCCGGGCAAGTACTTCTATGTCTGGCTGGATGCACCGATCGGCTACCTGTCCAGCTTCCAGACCCTGTGCGGCAGGATCGGTGAGGACTTCGAAGCGCACCTGCGTGCCGGCACCGCCACCGAACTGCACCACTTCATCGGCAAGGACATCGTCAACTTCCATGGCCTGTTCTGGCCGGCGGTACTGCACGGAACCGGCCACCTCGCGCCGACCCGCCTGCACGTCAACGGCTACCTGACCGTGGACGGCGCCAAGATGAGCAAGTCGCGCGGCACCTTCGTGATGGCCCGTACCTTCCTCGATGCCGGCCTGGAGCCGGAAGCGCTGCGCTACTACTACGCCGCCAAGTCCGGCGGTGGCGTCGACGATCTCGACCTGAACCTGGGCGACTTCATCGCCCGCGTCAACGCCGACCTGGTCGGCAAGTTCGTCAACCTGGCCAGCCGCTGCGCCGGCTTCATCAGCAAGCGCTTCGACGGCCAGCTGGCCGCGCAGCTGCCCGACGCGGCGCAGTACCAGCGCTTCGTCGATGGGCTGGCGCCGATCCGTGAAGCCTACGAGCGCAACGACCCGGCTGCGGCGATCCGCTTGACCATGACCCTGGCCGACGAAGCCAACCGCTACATCGACGACGTCAAGCCGTGGGTCATCGCCAAGCAGGAAGGCGCCGATGCGCAGCTGCAGGCCGTGTGCAGCCAGGGCCTGAACCTGTTCCGCGTGCTGGTCACCGCCCTGAAGCCGGTGCTGCCGGCCACCGCCGCGCAGGCCGAGGCCTTCCTGGCCGCGCCGGTGAACGACTGGACCGAGCTGGCGCAACCGCTGCTGGGACACCGCATCACCGAGTACACCCCGCTGTTCACCCGTATTGACCCGAAGAAGATTGACGCCATGATCGACGCCTCCAAGGACACCCTGCAGCCGGCGGCTGCCGCTGCCCCCGCTGCCAAGCCGGCCGCCCCGGCCCCGGCCCCGGCCAAGGACGAAGCAAAGAGCGCCGACGCGCCGGCCTACATCGGCATCGACGATTTCGCCAAGCTCGACCTGCGCATCGGCAAGGTGCTGGTCTGCGAGTTCGTGGAAGGTTCGGACAAGCTGCTGCGCTTCGAACTGGACGCCGGCGAGCTGGGCAAGCGCCAGATCTTCTCCGGCATCCGTGGCAGCTACGGCGAACCGGAGAAGCTGGTGGGCCGCAGCGTGGTGTTCATCGCCAACCTGGCCCCGCGCAAGATGCGCTTCGGCCTGAGCGAAGGCATGATCCTGTCGGCCGGCTTCGACGGTGGCGCACTGGCGCTGCTGGACGCCGACAGCGGCGCGCAGCCGGGCATGCCGGTTCGCTGATGCCTGCAGCGGGCGTGGTTACGGCCGCGCCCGCCGGCAGCTCCGGCCCCGGGAGGCAACGCGATGGGAAGCAACGCAATGGAACTGGCGCTGTTCGACTTCGACCACACCGTGACCACCTGCGATACCTATGGCCGCTTCCTGCGCCGCGTGGCCACCGCCGAACAGCTGGCACAGGCATGGTGGAAAGTCGGGCCGTGGCTGGCCGCGTACAGGTTGAAGCTGATCTCGGCCGAACGCATCCGTGCACGCGTCACCCGCCTGACCTTCAGTGACCGCCACAGCGATGACATCGCCACGCTGGCCGCAGGCTTCTCGCGCGAGTTCCTGCCCGACGTGGTGCGCCCGGAAATGCTGGAGCAGATCCGTTGGCACAAGGAACAGCAGCACACCGTCGTGATCGTGTCCGGCTCGCTGGACCTGTACCTGCGGCCGTGGTGCGAGGAGCTGGGCCTGCAGCTGATCTGCAACCGGCTGGAAAGCCAGGACGGCCGCCTGACCGGCCGTTACGCTGGTGGCGACTGCGGCCCGCGCAAGGTCGAGCACATCCGCCGCCAGTTCGATCTGTCGCGCTACGTGCGCATCCATGCCTACGGTGACAGTTCCGAAGACAAGCCGATGCTGGCGCTGGCCCACGAGCGCTGGTTCCGCGGCAAGCCCCTGAAATAACCCAACGCGCAGCCTTCGCCACGCATGAGCCTGATCCCGCCCCTGACCGAACGCCTCGACCGCCTGCTGCCGCAGACCCAATGCGGGCAATGCGGCTATGACGGCTGCCGCCCGTATGCGCAGGCAATGGCACGTGGCGAGGCCGGTGTGGACCGCTGCCCGCCGGGTGGCGACGCCGGTGCACGGGCGTTGGCGCAGGTGCTGGGTGTACCGGCGATTCCGTTCGATCGTTCGCGCGGCGAGCACAAGGCGGCCCAGGTGGCGTTGATCGTCGAAGCCGACTGCATCGGCTGCACCAAGTGCATCCAGGCCTGCCCGGTGGACGCCATCGTCGGCGGCGCCAAGTACATGCACACGGTCATTGCCGACCTGTGCACCGGCTGCGAGCTGTGCATCCCGCCGTGCCCGGTGGACTGCATCGAGCTGGTGCGCCTGTAACAGGGGTCAGATCCCTTTCCGCAGGAAAGGGATCTGACCCCATCCCGCAGTTACGGCACCGCTGCCGTCACCACGATCTCGACCTTCCACTCGGCGTGGGCGAGCCTTGCTTCGAAGGTTGCGCGGGCCGGAGTCGCGCCCTCGACCACCCACTCGTCCCACGCCTTGTTCATGCCGTCGAAGTCGGCGATGTCGGCCAGGAACACTTCCGCACGCAGCACGTGCTGGCGATCACTGGCGACCAGCGCCAGCAGCTTGTCGATCTCCGCCAGCACCTGCCGGGTCTGGCCGGTGATGTCCTGGCTGGTGTCTTCCGGAATCTGGCCGGAGAGGTAGGCGACCTTGTTGTACACGGTCATTTCGGACATGCGCGGTCCGACGTCGTAACGCTCCATCATGGGCGTGGCTCCTGCGGGTGATCAGGCCCGCATTGTCCTCCAATCCGGTCAACGGTGGGTGCACGGGGCCCCCGCGCGACGCGTCACTACCGGGCTCCGACACATCTGCTGGTCAAATGGCGGCGACAGGCGCACGATGCGCCACGCCCCGCGTTGACACCGCACTCGCCCCTCCTGACGCACCCTTGCGCCGATGACCGCAGCCACCAACCCCGCCGCCGCTTCCTCCACCCCGGCATGGAAGCGGGTCCTCACCATTGTCGTTCCCCTGCTGATCCTCTCGCTGGCCCTGCATGGCCTGGCCAGTGAATTCGATGAGCACGGCTACCGCGCCATCCGCCAGGCGTTCCGCCAGCTCAGTGGCCTGCAGATCACGCTCACCGTGATGCTCGGCCTGGCCAGCTACGCCTGCCTGATCGGCTTCGATGCCATCGGCCTGCGCCGCAGCGGCATCCGCGTGCATCCGGCACGCATCGGCATTACCGCCTTCCTTGCGCATACGCTGGGCCAGACGGTGGGCTTTGCCGCGTTGACCGGTGGCGCAGTGCGCCTGCGTGGCTACCGCAGCGCCGGCCTGGACCTGGCGCAGATCGGCCAGGTGGTGCTGATGAGCACGCTCGGTTTCGTGTTCGGTGCGTGGCTGTTGATCAGCGTGGCGCTCTGCATGGAACCGGCGGCAGCGGCGTTGGCATTGCCACTGAATCCCGATGCCGTGCGCATCGTCGGCATCGTCGCCCTGCTCGCCTATCTGGGTACCGTGCTGCTGGTCGGTCGCGATGGACGGCAGTTCAGCGTGTTCGGCCATGCGTTGTGGCTACCCGACCGCCGCACCATGCTCGGCGTCACCGTGCTCAGCGTGATCGAGCTGGTGCTGGCCAGCGCCGCGTTCTATGTGCTGCTGCCGGACTCGACGCCCACCGGCCTGCCCGGCTTCGTCGGCCTGTACCTCGTCGCGGTACTGGCCGGCCTGGTCTCGACCGTGCCGGCCGGCCTGGGCGTGTTCGAATGGAGCCTGTTGAAGCTGTTGCCCCAGGTGGCACCGGCGGCGGTGCTGGCGGCCGCGTTGATCTACCGCGTGACCTATTACGTACTACCGCTGGTGCTGGCCACGTTGCTCGCCCTTGCGCCCGCGCTGCGCCAGCCGCTGCAGGCCAGTGCCGGGGCAACCCGCGCCGGCTGGAACGCACTGCGCCCATGGTTGCCGCAGATCATCGCGCTGGCGGTGTTCAGCATCGGCGCCGCGCTGGTCATCGATGGCACGCTGCCCACGCCACGCCGGCACCTGGTGAATGCCTCGCTGCCGATCCTGGAAACCTCGCACCTGATCGGCAGCCTCAGTGGTGTCGCGCTGCTGCTGATCGGGCAGGGCCTGGCCCGGCGCAGCCACGCGGCGTGGATGCTGGCGATGGCGGTGTGCGTGGCCACCCCGCTGCCGCTGTGGCTGCGCGGTGGCCAACCGTTGATTGCCGTCTCGGCGGTGCTGGTGGCGATGGCGCTGTGGGCCGCGCGCCGCGAGTTCTACCGCCAGGGTGCGCTGCTGGATGAAGCCTGGTCGTGGCCGTGGCTGCGCAACCTGGGCCTGGTGCTGGTGGCAGTGACCTGGCTGCTGTTCTTCACCTACAGCCATGTCGAATACCAGAACGAGCTGTGGTGGCAGTTCGCGGTCTCCGGCAACGCACCGCGCGCGTTGCGCGCGTTGCTGGTGGTGGCCATCGCGCTGGTGATGTTCGGCCTGGCGCGGCTGCTGCACAGCACACGCAGCCCGCTGCCCGCCGCCGATGAAGCGACGCTGCAATCGCTGGCGCCAGTCCTGGCCGGTGCCACCGACACCCAGGCCTGCCTGGTGCTGACCGCTGACAAGGCAGTGCTGCGCGATGAAGCGAAACTGGGCTTCGTGATGATGCAGCGCTATGGAGGTTCGCTGATCGCGATGGGCGACCCGGTCGGCCCGCCGGACGTCGCCCGCGCATTGATCTGGCGCTTCCGCGAGGAAGCCGACCGCCTCGGCCTGCGCCCCGTCTTCTACCAGGTCGGCGAGTCCTACTGGCAGACCTACCTTGACCTCGGCCTGGGGCTGGTCAAGCTGGGCGAAGAAGCGATGGTGCCGCTGCATGATTTCGGCCTGGAAGGGCGCGAGCGCGCCGACCTGCGCCAGGCCTGGAACCGGGGCAAGCGGGGTGGCCTGTCCTTCCGCGTGGCGCCCGTGGAGGAAGTTCCCAGCCTGCTGCCGCGCCTGCACGCGATCTCCAACGCATGGCTGGAAGACAAGGCCGGCGACGAAAAGGGCTTCTCGCTCGGCAGCTACGACCCGGATTACCTGGTGCGCTTCCCGGTGGCGCTGGTCGAGGTCGAAGGCCAGATCGTGGCCTTCGCCAACCTGTGGCAGGCACCGGCAGGCGCCGAGCTGTCGGTGGACCTGATGCGCCACGTCAGCGAAGCACCGAAGGGCACGATGGACTTCCTCTTCATCGAGCTGTTCCTGTGGGGCCGCGCACAGGGCTATGCACGTTTCTCGCTGGGCATGGCGCCGCTTTCCGGGCTGGCACAGCATCGTCTGGCTGGCCGCTGGAACCGGCTGGCCGGCCTGCTGGCGCGGCATGGCGAACGTTTCTACGGGTTCAGTGGCCTGCGCCGCTTCAAGTCGAAGTTCGATCCGCAATGGCGGCCGCGCTATCTCGCCGCGCCCGGCGGCATGCACCTGCCGGCGGCGCTGCTGGACGCCACGCGCCTGATCTCTCTGGACCCGCGGCGCAACTGACGACCCGCACCACCCGGCAGGTGTCGACCTTGGTCGACACGCCAGCGCCAACACGCTGACGGGCGTGGCCCGGCGTTACCGCGGCTCGTTCTGGTGGGTGCGAACCGTTGGTTCGCACGCTCTCCGCTTCACGCCCCGCCCTTGAGGATCACTTCGGCCAAGCGATCGTAGTCCCCCCCGAAATGGTGATCGCCCGGCAACTTCACCTTCCTCACGCCGTCATTGTCCGGCAGGTCCGGGCACAGTGCGTCCTCGTCCTTGTCGCCGTACACGCACAACGTTTTTTCCGCCGGCAGCCTGGCCACTTCCGGAGCGATCGGCAGGCCATCGCCGCCGCCGCCCAGCCAGTTGCTGACATGGAATTCGAAGTCGGCCTTCCTGCCTACCGACAGCAGCACGATGCGGTCCAGCGCCTCTCGGGTACCCGCGTCGAGCTGGTTGATGGTGGCCGGCAGCACGTCGGCACCCTGCGAAAAACCGATCAGCATCACCTTGTCGCGGTGCCACTGCTGGCGGTAGTGGTCGATGATCTTCTGCAGGTCAGCGGCGAAGCCCTTCGGCGTGCGCTCGCTCCAGAAGTACCGCAACGAGTCGATGCCGACCACGGCCACGCCGTGCTCGTTGAGCGACGACGCCACGTCCTTGTCCAGGCCGGCCCAGCCACCATCGCCGGAAACGAATACCGCCAGCGTATCGCCGCTACCGGTCGCCGGTACTTCCACCACCGGCAGGCCTTTCAGCGCGGCCGGCGGCGGTGCCAGACTGACCCCGGCCTGCGCGCCGATCACCCGCGCCGCGGCCACCAGACCGGGTGAGGCATCACCGCGCGCGGTTCGCTTGAATTCGCGTGCCATGGCGACCTGCTGAACGAACCGACTGGCCTCGCCCACCTTGCAGCCGTGATCGCCAGCGGCACTCAACCACGGAAAATTCAGTTCGGCGGGCTGCAGCGTGTTGTGCTTCACACCATCGCCGCAGACCATGCGCTCATGGTTGTGGTCCGGGCAGAAGCCGGTGGTCAGCAGGCCGGCAAACACCTGGGTGTCGGCCTGCGCCGCGAGCGAATAGGCCATCTCGGCACCCTCGCCGTCACCGCCGACCAGCGGCAGGTGGTAGCCGGGCAGATGCAGGGACGCCTGCAGCCAGCGCGAGAAGTTCTCGACGTCACCGGCGCCGAACGAGCAGGTCGGATCACCCTCGCGCTTGAGCACCCCGCGCAGGTGCGCGATGTCCACAGCGGCAACGATGGCGCCGTCGGCACGCAGGGCTTCGATCGGCAGGCGGCTGGTGTCACCCCCTGGGGTGGGCTCGTGGAACCAGATCACCACCCGCTGCGGCGTGCCTGCCGGCATGTGCACCGGAATCTGCTCGAACCGCCCGTGGCTGAACTGCTGCACGTTGGCCGCCGCCATTGCCGGCAGCGCCGCCAGCGCCAGAACCACACCCATTGCCCTGCCCAGCCCTGCACGCTTCATATCGCATCCCCGATGGAATGCGCACACGATACGCCGCCACCGCGTGCACGGCACGTACCGGTGCAGGCCGTTGGCGATTCAGTCGGCCGTGGTACGCCGACTGCGCCGGTACAGTGCCAGCGCCAGGTACAGCAGCCAGCCTACGATCACCACGATCACGACCTTCTGGCCCAGCCCGCGCGGCGGACCGGCGCGCCACAACACATGCAGCCACAACAGTACGAACGCCAGCCAGGCCCAGCCCCAGAGCAGGCTCGCGGCGGACTGCCAACCCGGTTCGCGGCGCAGGTACCAGGCCTGCAGCAGCATGCCGACGCTGGCACACAGGAACGCCGTGTTGGCCGCCAGCCCGTGGATGAACGGTGCCAGCAGCGGCGTCGCTTCCGGCAGCCAGCTGTCACCGATGGCGACCGTGGCCAGGCCCAGTGCCGAGACAGTGAACAGCAGCGGCGCCGCCGCGCTGCGCCGCGGGCCGACGCTGCCCCGGTAGAGGCTGATGCCGAGCAGGGCGATCGCCAATGCCAGCAGGCAGTAGGCCGCGCGCAATGCCAGCCCCCACGGCCCGTGCAGATAGAGGCTGAGCGTGGCCCGCACCCAGTCCAGATCGGTGCGTGCGAACTGGGTCCACAGCGCGGTGGCCACGAACAGCAGCAGCGCCGCCAGCGCCAGCAGTGCCGCTGGGCGCGCGCGGCTCATGTGGACGCCTCCGGGTGCCGCGCCAGCCATTCGGCCAACGCCTTGCGATAGCGCTGCAGCTCGTCGGCATACAGGTCCAGCACACATAGCGGGCAACCGCTGCCGCAACATTCGTTCGGACCGGGCTCTTCCGGCGGCAGCGGACGGGGATCGGGATCAGGGACGGACACGGTTGGAAGCGGCAATCGGTGGAAACGGGCCCCAGTGTACCGGGCTGGTTCAGCGGCCCAGCTGCCGGCGCAGGTTGTCGCGCGCGGCAGAGTCGAGGCGCTGGTGGAAGAATTCGCTGAGGAAGATGCGCGGTGCACGCAGCAGGCCCTGCAGGAAACGGCGGCGGCCGGCGCGATACAGGAAGCCTGGCACCACGCCCTTGTACTCTTCGGCCACGCCGCGGTCATAGGCGCTGAACACCGGCTCCGGCGCTGCCAGGATCGCCATGTCGCAGTCCAGGAACAACGCGGCCTCGGCATCGACATCGTCCGGGGCGAGCTCGCCATGGCGGGCAGTCAGCAGGATCAGCTGCTCGACCCGGGCCGCGTCGACCGTGGCAAGTTCCGGCGCCTGTGCGATCGCCTGCAGGGCCAGCTGCGCCGAACGCGCTTCGTTGTCCTTTCGCCCCGCCACATAGATCGCATCGTGGTAGAGCGCGGCCAGGTAGACTTCGGCCGGCTGCTGCCAGCCTGGACCGTCGGCAACCTCCTGGCAGTGCTGCAGCACCGCACGCACGTGGCCGAAGTGATGGTAGGCACGTGGTGGCGTTGCATAGCTGTCCTGCAGCGCCTGCCACTGCGCCGGAGCGAGCGTCAGCGGGGAGAAGTCCATGACCGGATCATCCCGCCTGCGCCGGTAGCGGGCAAGCCGGCCATTTTTTCACCACACCCTCACAACGCTCTCCGCACGGGGCCCCAACGCGGTTGTCCACAGCTTTGTCGAGCGCTGGTCCACACCGGCTGTGGATGAACGCGCGGACCGACCAGCGGTCACTGCAGGGGTGCGCGCACAGGTCTACACTCGCCTCAGGCGGGAGCGCCCGCCGCTGCCGGGAGCCGTCATGTACCGTCCTGCCGCCCGATCCGTTCTGCTCGCATTGGCCGCATTGGCGGCACCCTCCGCGATCGCACTGAACCCTGACGCGAGCGAAGCCCCTGCGGTCGCTGCCAGCACCACCGCGCCGACGATTCCAACACCGCAGCAGGTGTTCGCGATTCCACCGGCCATGCTCGATATGCTGCACACCCAGGTGACCCGTCGCAGCTATTCGCGCGAGCAGCGCCTGCAGGCGCTGGTGGAGATGATCTTCGACCGCCATGGCATGGACCTGCAGTACGACGCCGACGCGACCCTTACTGTCAGCGAGATCTGGCAGCAGCGACGCGCCAACTGCCTGGCCTTTACCCTGATGTTCGTCGCACTGGCACGCGAAGCCGGCATCCAGGCGCGCGTGCAGGAAGTTGGCCAGGTGGTGTCGTGGTACCAGGACCAGGCCCAGGGCCTGGTCTACAGCGTAGGCCACGTCAATGCCGGAGTCGGCTTTGCCGGCCGCTTCGCCACCGTCGATCTGGATCGCAATGTGCTGTACGACCGCCGCGGGCCGCTGCCGATCAGCCAGGCGCGGGCGTTGGCGCACTTCTACAACAATCGCGGTGCCGAACGCATGGCCAGCGGCGACCTGGCGGGCGCACGTACCTTCTTCGATACCGCGCTGGCGCAGGACGGCAGCTTCGCTGCCACCTGGAACAACCTGGGCGTGCTGGAAAACCGCACGGGCGATACCGCCGCTGCACGCCGGGCTCTGGAAAGGGCGCTGCGACTGGACGGCCGCCAGGATGCTGCACTCACCAACGCCAGCGCCCTCTACCGCAAGCTCGGCATGATTGCGCAGGCCCAGGCGCTGGAGCAGCGGTTGCAATCGGTGCAGCGCGAAGACCCATTCGCGCAGTACATGCTCGGTGCCGAGGCCGAACGCGCCGGGCAACTGCAGCAGGCGATCCGCTATTACCGGCAGGCCGTGCGCCTGTACGACACCGCGCACCAGTTCCACTTCGGGCTGGCGCGGGTCTATTTCCTGGCGGGCCAGCTCAAGCACGCCGATCGTGAGCTGCTGCGTGCACAGGAACTGGGCGGGGCGCCGCAGCAGGCGCGCTACCAGGCCAAGCTGGACAGCCTGGCCCGCTGGCGCGCACAGCAGCAGGCCCGGCGCTGAAGGCCGGTCAGGCCTTCTTGAGGAAGCAGGTCTTCAGGACCAGGCCCTTGATCTTGTCCGAATTGCCTTCGATGTGCTCGGCATCGTCCTCCACCAGGCGGATGTTGCGGATCACGGTGCCCTGCTTGAGCGGGATCGAGGAGCCCTTCACCTTCAGGTCCTTGATCACGGTGACGGTGTCACCGGCCTGCAGGGTATTGCCGTTGCTGTCACGCACGACCAGGGTCGAACCGGCACTTTCCTCGGCGGTCCATTCGAAGCCGCAGTCGGCGCAGATCCACAGCGCGCCATCGGCGTAGGTGTTTTCCAGGGTGCACTGCGGGCAGGCAGGGGCAGAAGACATCAGCAAGTACCTCAAAGTGAATCAACAGCTGCCATTGTAACCGCCCGGCTCCCCCGGCATTTTCCGGGCAGTACGCCGCGACCTCCTTGACCCGGCCCGGAACAGGAAACCGCGGGACCTTGCAGTCAGCGGCGAACTGCAGCAGAGTGCGCGGCCCCTGATCGCCCCCGGAACTCCCCATGCGCCTCGGCATCGACTTCGGTACCAGCAACTCCGCCGCCGCCATCGTGCATGAAGGAAAACTGCTGCCGATCCGCTTCGGCGACGCCGAGCAGTTCCGTACCAGCGTGTACTTCCCCGGCGTGGTGCCCGACCCGGATGACTTTCAGCTCGATGACGGCCAGGAGCACCAGCTGCAGCAGATGATCGACAGCGCTGCGCGTGCGGCCCGCGCTGCCGGCCAGGAACGCACGCCGCAGGCGCTGCGCCGCGAAGCCCTGCGCGCGCTGCGCCGGGAATGGATGGAAGCCCGTGCCGGCAAGGAACGCAGTGCCAGCGACCTGCTGCAGAATGCGGTCTACGGTGACGAAGCGCTGGAAGCCTATTTCGAGGAACACGAAGGCAACCTGGTGCAGAGCCCGAAATCGATGCTCGGCTACAACCTGCACCCACGCGCCAAGCAGACCATCACCGGCATCGCCGCGCACATCCTCGAACACATCCGCCTGACCGCCAGCGCCCAGCTCGGCCAGCCGCTGCGAGCGGCCCTGCTTGGGCGTCCGGTGCAGTTCCGCAGCTCGATCGGTGCGGCCGGCAATGACCAGGCGCTGGACATCCTGCGCGAAGCCGCCAGCCAGGCCGGTTTCGACCAGATCGATTTCCTCGAGGAACCGGCCGCGGCGGCCATGCACTATCACGCAGAAAGCCGCGAACGGCACCAGGCCGTGATCGTCGACATCGGCGGCGGTACCACCGATATCGCCCACGCCGAAGTCGGCGGCGACGACGCCCCGCGCATCCACCGCGCCTGGGGCATCGCCCGCGGCGGTACCGACATCGACCTGGCGCTGAGCCTGTCCAGCTACATGCCGCTGTTCGGCCGCGGCATCACCCGCGTGCCCGCCCACCACTATGTGGAAGCGGCCACCGTGCAGGACATGACCCGCCAGCGCGACTTCCGCCAGCACAAGTATGACCATGTCGACAATCCGTGGGGCGCGCGCCTGCAGGCCCTGCAGGACACCGGCAATACCGCCCGCCTGTACCGCGACGTCGAGCGCGCCAAGATCGCCCTCAGCGCCGCCAGCGAACATCGCAGCACGCTGGACTACATCGCCCGCGACCTGCATGCCGACAGCAGCGCCGACGGCCTGGCCGCAGCCGCGCATGGTTATCTGGAGCAGCTCCGGGAGCTGCTGGCCCAGGTCCGCAGCGACATCGGCGGCGACCCGGACGCGGTGTTCCTGACCGGCGGCATGTCCCGCGCCGGGTATCTGCGCCAGGCCGTTGCGGAGGCCTTCCCGGGCGCCCGCATGGTCCACGGCGAGCCCTCGCTGGGCGTGGTCCAGGGCCTTGCTTTGGCGGCAGCAAGCCAGGATTAACAAAACGTTACGCGATCTAAGTTACTCTTGGTCGGCTAGAACCCTGCTGCACCTTCCACCGGCCACGCCGGTGTGTGTCCACGGTGCAGCCTGGCCCGCCCTGCGGGCCTAGCGGCCATGCCTTCCTGGCTCGTTCATGGTCCGCGTACCACCGGAGCCGCCATCGAGACCCGCTTTGGGCACCCGCCAGGCCCCTGAGGCCTTACAACCTGACGCAGCACATGCACCCATCGACTGCCGCCGTTGTGACGCGGTCTGTTGCCGGCTGCCCGTGTTGCTGCAGCCCGGCGACCACGTGCCCGGCCAGTTCCTGTCACGCGACACCCACGGCCGTGCCGTGATGGCGCGCAACGAGGAAGGCTGGTGTGCGGCGATCGATCCCTATCACCTGCGCTGCACGATCTATTCGCAGCGCCCGGCGATCTGCCGCCAGTTCTCGATGGGCGGCAGTGACTGCCGCCGTGAGCGGCAGGACTACCTGCGCCAGGCCGACGCCTGGGCGCTTTCCTCCCCTTCCACCTGACAGGAGCAACCATGCCCCGCAAGGCAAAGACCCCCGCGAAGGCCAGCAACAGCATCCGCAGCGAACGCAAGGGCGCGGCCGCCAGCACCGTGGTCAGCAGCGATTCGATCGCTTCGGACCTGGCAGCGTTCCGCAAGGCCGGTGGCAAGATCGAAGTCCTCGGCACCACCTGGGCGCTGAAGAAAGCCAGCTGACCCAGTACCGACCGCGGCGGCGCTGCCGCCGCGGCCTGCCGGATCGCGCTCAGCGATCCAGGCTTACCCGAACACTGCCCGAATGCGACTGGATGCGGATATCACCGTCGCCGCTGCCCAGCCGCGTATCAAGATGGCTGCCGGGGCCGTAGCGCGGCCGCTCCACCTGCCCGGCATCGCTGTTGATCGACCCGCTGAAGCTGTTCACCGACAGCTGCGCCGAAACCGAGCGTGGCAGGCGCAGGTTGACCGACGCACTCACCGATTCGACATTGATCCGGCCCCCCGGCGCCAGCCCGGCCGCCGACAGATCGATGCTGCCCGATACGGTTTCCACCGCCAACCGCTGCACCCGCCCGGCATCGACCTCGACCCGGCCGGATACCGTCTGTGCACCGATGTCACCGGACACGCCGCCACCGGCTTCGATCCGGCCGCTGACCGTGTTCACATCCAGCTTCGGAGTCTGCAGGCGCGCGCTGACACCGCCACTGACCGTATTGAGCTTGCTGTCGCCGCTGCGACCGGAGGCGCTCAGGCTGCCGCTGACCGTGTCGGCCTGCAGGCGACGCACATCGATGCCGCTGATGTCCTGGTTGGCACTGACCGTGCTCAGCAGCAGTTCCACCGAACGCGGCACGTTCAGCACCAGCGTTGCGCCACCGTTGTTGTTGCGACGCGGATACTCGATTTCCCAGCGTACGCGGTTGGCACTCTTCTCCTGGCGCAGCTGGAGGCCATCGCTGAGCGTACCGGTGAGCTGCACGTCGTTGCGGTCCCAGCCACGCACGGTCACTTTGCCGGCCACGTTGCTCAGTTCGATGCGGCCGCCGGCGGCCAGGTTGTGGCGCTCGTCGATCCGGGTGTCAGCCAGGGCCACTGCGGGCAGCAGCAGCAGCGCGCCGCAGCAGGTCATCAGGGTTCGTGTCATCGGGGGTCTCCTCAGGTCGTCAGGCCGGACTCGGCGGCATAGGCCGCCTGCCGGGTCAGTTCCAGCCGCAGCGCATAGGTGCGCTTGAGCTGGCCAAGCAGGTGAGGCGCACGTGGATCCTGCGCCAGCGCGGCCTGGATCTGTGCCGCGCTTTCATCCAGTTCGTGCAGGGCCGGCTGCCATTCCGGTGCCCGGCCTGAGGGCAGCGAGGCCACCGCCTGCCGGTACTGCTCGGTCATCGCCGCAGCCTGCAACTGCAGGGTAGACGGCACCGGCGCATCCGGCTGCACGTGGCGCCATGGCGCCACCGCGTACAGCGCCAGGCTGGCCGCCAGGGCAGCGCCGGCCGGCAACCACCAGCGGCGCCGCGAACGCGCTGGCAGCGCCACCACGTTGTCGGCCGGCACAGGCGCCGCCTGCGGCTCGCGCGGCGGCAGCTGCGCCGACAGGCGCGCCCAGCCATCGGCGGGAACATCTCGCTCGCTGGGCAACGCGCGCAGCCGGGCCAGCAGATCGTGATCGGAATCGTGTTCGTGTGTACTCATGTCATGTCTCCCAGCCGTGCGCGCAGCAGGCCGCGCGCACGATGCAGCTGTGCCTTTGAACTGCCGACGGCCATCTGCAGCTGCTCGGCGATTTCCTGGTGCTTCCAGCCTTCGATGTCGTGCAGTACCAGTACCGCACGCGCCCTCGGAGGCAGCGTCGCGAGTGCGCGCTCCAGGTCGCGCTCGGTACCGGCACAACGGTCGTGCACCGCCAGCTCCTGCAGGCCGCCGTCGACCTCCTCCAGACTGTCGTGGTCCTGCCCGGCGGCGCGCCCGCGCAGTTCCATCAGTGCAGCGTTGACGCCCAACCGGTGCAACCAGGTCGACAGGCTGCTTTCGAACCGGAACCCCGGCAGCGCCTTCCATGCCTGCAGGAACGCTTCCTGCAGGGCATCCTCGGCACGCGCCTGCTGGCCCCCGCACAGGCGCCACAGTACGGCGAACACGCGCGGCGCATGGCGCCGGTACAGCAGTTCGTAGGCCGCAGTGTCACCGGCGGCGGCCGCCCGCACCAGGGCGGGTTCGTCGACAGGGGCGTGGGCGGCAGGCGGCGCTGGCATGGTGGTGTCGAGCATATCGCTTGGATGCGGCGACCCGGAAAAAGGTTTAGAGCCGATCGCCGATCAAGGCCATGCAACCTTTTCGACAATGGCTGCATCCATGGAAGGTCATTCGAGAAAACACCTCCAGGGAGTTCCGCCATGTCCAGCTCGTCCTGCGCCGCCCTGCTGGTAATCGTCGCTTGCGTCGTGCTGCAGGCATCGGGCCTGTCCTTGCGGTTGTGCCCCGACAACGGCCGCGCCTGCCTGCAGCAGCATCGACAGGAGCTGGTCTGCCTGGCGTGGTCGCCGATGGTCGAAACCCCGGCACGCGCCGGGTAACATCGAGGCCGTTCCCACCACCTGTTTTCGCCCCCATGATGTTGTCGCTGAAGGATCACCTGCCGGCCTGGAGCCACCCATGGCTGAACTACGCGGGCGTGGCCCTGCAGATCGTGCTGGTGCTGCTGGTCGCCTGGCTGCTTCGGGTACTGGCCCGTCGCCTGATCCGGCGCTTTGCCGAGCACTACGCGCTGCCACCTGAAATGGTGATGGGCGCGCGCCGGATCACCAGTTTCGTGGTCTATTTCAGCGCCCTGCTGTATATCCTCAGCCTGCTCGGCGCGAAGCCTTCAGTGCTGTGGACCGCGTTCACCGGCTTCGCGGCCGTGGGCGCAGTGGCCTTCTTCGCGGCCTGGAGCGTGCTCTCCAACATCTTCTGCACGCTGCTGATCTTCACCACTCGCCCGTTCCGCCTGCATGACTACATCGAAGTGCTGGAGAACGGCGAGAAGCCGGGCCTGAAGGGGCGGGTGATCGACGTGAACCTGATCTACACCACGCTGCAGGAAACCGGCGACGGCCATGAGGGTACGGTGCTGCAGCTGCCGAACAACCTGTTCTTCCAGCGCACGGTGCGCCGCTGGCGCGACCCGGCGCAGGCCCCCGGCGGCATCCAGGGCGACGGCTGAGGGTGGGGTTTTCGGCAGGGCTGCGCCCTGCACCTGCAGAGGCCGAAGCCGAAGCAAGATCAAGAGCGGCATTCCGTGGGATGGCGGGGTGGTGTGGGTGGTCAGGACACGCCGTAAACCCATCCATGGGGGCTCGATGGCGCCATCCATGGCGCCAACGGTCCTGCCCACCCACACCGCCCCACCTCTGACAGATTCCGCGCGCTGTTGGTGGGTGCCGACCGTTGGTCGGCACATCTGTCAGATATCGATAGTCAGAATTGGATCCGACCCCGTGCCGACCAAC
>NZ_JAXBQL020000023.1:12184-20126 GCF_047520565.2 Stenotrophomonas sp. FR012 | reverse complement strand
GGTTGCGGGGGCGTGAGCCGCATGGATGCGGCGACCGAGCTTACATGGACGTACTTGCAGCGTCCCCCGCAACCGGACCCACCCCGCCACCCCTCAGGAAACCCGCTTCTGCTGTTGCTTCGGCCGTTGCCGTTGCCCCTGCGGGTGCAGGGCTGCAAGCCCCGCCAAACCACCCTCAACCTTCGCAGTTGGCGAACACGTCGCGATCGCGCTCGTACAGCGCCGTCTTCACCTGCATCAGGCCCAGCACCGACGGGAACAGGTTGTCGTGGTCGGTATACGCCGCCGAGCGCTTGCGCACGCACTGCAGGTCCAGCCCGCGGCTGCTAGTGAAGCCCGGTGAGAACCACATCGTCATCGGTACGCGGGTCTGCTCGGCCGGTGCGATCGCATACGGCACGCCATGCAGGAACAGGCCCTTCTCGCCCAGCGATTCACCATGGTCGGACAGGTAGATCATCGCCGTGTCGTAATCCTGCATGCCCTGCAGGGTACCAATGGTCTTGCTCAGGAAATGATCGGTGTACAGCACCGCGTTGTCATAGCTGTTGGTGATCTCTTCGCGCGAGCAGCGGCCGATGTCACGGGTGTCGCAGGTCGGGGTGAAGCGGCGGAACGCGGGCGGATAGCGCTCGAAATAGGCCGGGCCGTGGTTGCCCAGCTGGTGCAGCACCACGACCCGGTCGCCGGGCTTGGCCCGCACCTGGGTGGCCAGGTCCTGCAGCAGGATCTCGTCCATGCAGCGGCCATCGGCGCACAGGCCGGATGTGGTGGCGTCGGACAATGACTGGAAGTCCAGGCCCTCGCACACGCCCTTGCAGCCGGACTGGTTGTCACGCCACAGCGGCGCGATGCCGGCGCGGTTCAGTACGTGCAGCAGCGACTGGTGCGCACGGATCTTCTTCTCGTCGTAGTCGTGGCGGCCCCACGGCGAGAACAGGCACGGCAGCGAGACCTCCGTGCTGGTGCCGCACGAATGCATGTCCGGGAAATTGATCACGCTGGCCTGCGCCAGTTCCGGAGTGGTGTTGCGGCCACCGTTGAGGCCCCAGTTCTGCGCACGCACGGTCTCGCCCATGACGATCACCAGCAGGCGCGGCTTGCTGGCCGGCGCTCGCGGAGTGGCCTTGGCGTCGGTGCCGATCGGCAGCTTCGGTGCGCGCTGCACCGGGTTGTCGCCACGCAGCGCACGCGGCATGCCCAGCAGCACGTTGGCCGGGGTGGCGAGGTAACGCACTTCGCGCTGGTTGCGCATCAGTGCCGAAACATCCTGGAACGAGATCAACGCGCCGCCGACGGCGGTCACCGCGGCCACCGCCAGGAACCCCAGTCGCCACAGCAGGCCGCGGCCCCAGCTGCGGCGACGCAGCTGCACGCGCCACAACACCGCCATCGGCAACACCGCCAGCAACAGTACCGGCCACAGCAGCGACACGGTCATCAGCTCGCGGCTTTCCTTGGGGTCAGTCGCCAGTACGTTGCGCAGCATGTCCGCATCCAGGTAGATGTGGTAGCGGCTCATGTAGTGCGCGGCGAATGCGGTCACCAGCAGCAACAGGCTGATCACCACCTTGGCGTTCCAGCGCCAGACCAGGATGCCCAGCAGCACGCCGTGAGCGCCCAGCAGCAACAGCAGCAGCGAAAGCGCGTAGCGCAGGCTGCCTGGATGGCTGGCCATCGCGCTGTGCCAGAACAGGCCATTCCCGGCTACCGCGAAGAACAGGCTGGTCAGCGCGATCAGCGCTTCGGTGGACAGCTGCGGCCGCCAGTGGCGCAGACCCGCAAGGGCGGGGAGGCGGGCGGGCCGTTGGACCGATGCACTCATGCGTTTGCCTCCTGGCGGTTGGGACGGTCTCGCTGACGGCGTGTCAGGACGCGTTTGACGATCAGATACAGGCCGAGCGAAAGCAGCCAGCAGATCAATGCGGTGGCGACGTCATGCGAGAGGAAGTGCGCGCCGCGCAGCTGCTGGCTGATGCCGAACACCAGACCGGTGCCAAGACCGATCCACAACCCGGCCCAGCGCCATGAAGGGCGCCACAGCATGGCAAAAAAGTAAAGGGACAACCATGCATAACCCGCGCTGGCGTGGCCCGCCGGGAAGCAGGCCTGCGCGGCCATGCCTGCGGGGCGCGCCGTGAAAAGCCCGATGAAAGGCTGGTGGCCACCGTAGCGGAGCAGATCCCACGGGCATTCCATCGGCACCAGCGACTTCAGCAGGGAGATCACGCCGGTGCCCAGTGCAATGGCAATTACGACATAAAGCAGCGCCCACTGCAGGGTGCGATCGCGACCCTTACGCCAGTGATGGAAGCACAGCAGGAGCACGACCAGCGCCGCCGCAGTGCTCAACCATTTACCGGCCTTGTGCACGACGCTGCGGGTGATCCAGGCGTCCTGCAATGCCCAATGGGCGCCCTCAAGACGGAACAGGTGGTCGGCCACCCACTGATCGCCGCCGAATCCCATCAGCAGCGCAAACACGGGCAAACCGATTGCGACAGGCAGCCAGATGTGCGTTACGGCAAATTTTGACGCCAGTGGCGATGTCGCAAGCGGTGCTATCGCATCAAGGGGACGGACGGGCATGCGGGGAAGGGGCGGTTCGGGAATCCGCGGTCATGCTCGTCACTTCGATGTCGGAGAAGGGTCGGACGCTCGTTCGTGCCGGGTTAATGCTTGCCCGGCACGTGTCAGCGTTCAGTCTTCTTCGGCGGTCGATCCTGTCCGCTCGGCATGGCATTCCGGGTTCCATGCAGTACCGGGAAGCAGTTGCCAACGATTCCTGTTGGCAACACCGATATCGATCACCTTGGCCGGATCCACGCAGGGACTCATCGCCTCGTCCAGCACCAGCAACCAGCGCTTTTCCGGCGCTTCGGCGAGCCAGGGGCCGGCATCGTGCCATTGCTCGGCCCAGGGCCGCTTGAAGCCGAACTCGCGTACCGGGCGGTCAGCCTGCAGCAGGTTCTGCTCGCGCCAGGCGACCAGCGCCAGTTCGGCGTCCGGACCGATCCGTGCGCCGACGCGGCGCATCAGCGCCGATGCCGATGCGTAGGGATCCAGTGCCGGAATCAGCACCAGGCCGTAGAGCATCCACAGCATGCCGTGGGTCAACAGCACCAGTGTCGTGGCGCGGCGCACCCGCAACCAGACGACCAGCGTGGCCAGCGCGATGGCGAAGGTCAGCAGGCCATCACCCAGCACCGGCAGCAGCGCATCGGGCATGGCCCGGCGCTCCAGTTGCGCCAAGGCCCACGGGTGCTCGGTCATCAGCATCACGCCGAGCACGCCGGTGGCCAGCATCAGCACCACGCTGTAGCCGAACAGATAGCGGCGCACGCACAGCCGGCGCAGCAAGCCGGGCAACAACGGCGCAACCGCCAGTGCCATCGCAGGCAGCATCGGCAGCACATAGACCTCGCGCTTGCCCGGGCTGGCGCTGAAGAACACCAGCACCAGCAGCGCCCAGCCCAGCAGCAGCCACTGCCGGCGGTCGCCCCGGCGGATGCGGCGCCACCACGGCTTGAACAGCAGCGGCAGCAGCAGGCTGCCCGGCAGCCATAGGGTCAGGATCACCTGCAGGTAGTACCAGGCCGGTTGGCGATGGTGCCAGGCGTTGGCATAGCGGGTACCGGTCTGCTTGAACAACAGTTCATGCGCGTAGGCCTGCAGTTCGGCGCTGGGCGTGTGCAGCAGCGCCCAGCCCAGCGGGGCAAGCCACACCGACACGCCCAGCAGGAAGGCCGGGATCAGCCACAGCAGCGTTGCCGGGTGGGGGCCGTCCACGCTGCGACCGCGGCGACGCTGGTACAGCCACCAGCCGAACCACGGCAGGACCATCAGCAGCGGCAGGAAACCCACGCCTTTGGTCACCGTGCCGAGGCCAGCGGCGAACCCCGCCAGCCACAAGGCAGCCAGGTTGCGGCGTTCGCACAGGTGGCGCATCAAGCCCCACAGGGCCACCGTGGTCATGCCGACCAGCACCATGTCGATCTGCGCGCGCTTGGCCATCAGGCCAAACTGCAGGGTGCAGAACAGCGCCGCCAGGGCGTACAGGGAATGCCGCGGTGACCACAGTCGGCGTGCCAGATCCGACACCAACCACAGGCTGAGCAGGGCGCCCAGCAGCGACGGCAGCAGGAACGACCACTGCCAGCTGCCGACGATCTCGTAGGCCGCCGCCTGCAGCCACATGAAGACCGGCGGCTTCTCCGCATACAGCTCCACGCCCCGGTGCGGCAGCAGCCATTGCCCGCTTTCGACCATGGTGCGGGCCGCCAGCACGAAGCGCGGCTCGTCCGGTGGCTGCGGCTGCCGAAGGCCGATCCCCGCTGCCAGCGCAGCAATGATCAACAGCCACAACAGGGGCAGGCGCCAACGGCGGGGCAGGGCTACGGGCACGGCAGGCTCCGGGAGCAAAACGGCCATTTTGAGGTGGCGGGGGTTGGAAAAGCGTCAGAGGAGGCCGGGGCGACCGCATTCCGACATGCGCAGCGCTACCATGGTACGAACTTCCGTGGATGTTTCGTGCATGCGTCTGTTGGTGATCGAGGACAACCGCCAGCTGGTGGCCAACCTGTTCGACTACTTCGAGTCGCGCGGGCATGTGCTCGACGTGGCCCCGGACGGCATCACCGGCCTGCACCTGGCCGGCAGCCACCCCTACGACGCGGTGATCCTGGACTGGATGCTGCCACGCATGGAGGGGCCGGAGGTGCTGCGTCGCCTGCGCGCCGAGCACGCTTCGGAGGTGCCGGTGATCATGCTGACCGCGCGCGACGAGCTGCCGGACAAGATCACCGGATTCCGCGCAGGTGCCGACGACTACCTGACCAAGCCGTTCGCCCTGCCCGAGCTGGAAGTTCGGCTGGAGGCGCTGCTGCTGCGTTCGCAGGGCCGAAACCCGCGCAAGCGCCTGCAGGTGGGCGACCTGGTGCTGGACCTGGCGACCCTCGAAGCCCAGCGGGGGGGGCAGGTACTCCACCTGTACCCGGCCTGCCGCAAGCTGCTGGAGGTGCTGATGCGTGCCAGCCCCGGTGCGGTCACCCGCCAACAGCTGGAGTTCGCCCTGTGGGGCGATGAGCCACCGGATGGTGACCTGCTGCGCTCGCATGTCTACGAGCTGCGCCGCAGCGTCGACGGTCCGTTTGCCGACAAGCTGATCCACACCCTGCCGCGGGTTGGTTACCGCCTTGCGGTGACCGCGGCCGCCGGTGCAGGCAAGGATGATGATGAAGGCGCGTAGGCCGGGCCCGCTGTACCGGCGCGTGGTGTGGTGGTTGCTGGGCTACCTGGCCCTGCTGTCGATCGCCGTGTTCAGCGTCGGCAACTACGTGCACGAACACGCCGAACATGCCGCCTGGCGCGCGCTGCTCAATTCCGAACTGGACAGCATCGTCGAGCACGTCGAGCATGAGCCGCACTATCGCTGGCAGGATTCGGACACGCTCAGCCTGTACCGCTTCGATGCAGTCAACCTGCCTGACAGCCTGCGTACGCTGCATCCGGGCCTTCACGACGGCGTGATGATCAAAGGCCGGGAGACGGCGGTGATGGTGCGCGAGACCCGGTCGATGGGACGTGTCGCGCTGGCGCTGGACATCTCCGACTTCCATGACCTGGAGCAGTTCGCCACGCGCTGGGTGATGCTGGCCGGGGTGATCATGATCTTCGTCACCGTGCTGATGGCGTCCTTCGGTATGGAACGCATGGTGCGCCCGTTGAGCCTGCTGGCCCAGCACATCGGCGCATTGCGGCCGGGCGTTCAGGGCCAGCGCATCGAGGTCGACCCGCGCGGCAGTTCCGAGCTGCACACCATCGCCGATGCGCTGAACGACTACCTGGACCGCAACGAGCAGTTCGTCGAGCGTGAGCGGGTCTTCATCAGTACCGCCAGCCATGAACTGCGCACGCCGATCGCAGTGATGACCGGTGCAGCCGAGCTGGCGCTGGAGCAACCGGGCCTGCCCGAACGTGCCCGCCAGCAGATGCAGCGGGTCCTGCGCACGGCACAGAGCGTGGAGCAGCTGATCGAGCTGCTGCTGGTGCTGGCGCGTGATCCTGCGCGCCTGGCCGCGCGTGCCGAGCGCATCGCACTGGACCAGCTGCTGCCGGAGATCGTCGACGACCATCGACACCTGCTCGGCGACAAGGACCTGAGCATCGGTATCCAGGCCGCGCCGGTGGATATCGTCGCGCCGCTGGCGGTGGTGCAGGCGGCGATCGGCAACCTGCTGCGCAATGCCATCGAAAACAGCGGCCGCGGCCATATCGAGCTGCAGCTGAGTTCGTCGGCGGTACTGACGCTGCAGGACCCCGGGCATGGGATGAGCCCGGAGGAAATCGCGGCGATCCACGCGCGCATGGCCCGCGGTGAGCGTGCCGATCGAGGCAGTGGCATCGGCCTGGACCTGATCGCGCGGCTGTGCGAGCACCTGGGCTGGACGCTGCAGTTGCAGCCCTGCCAACCGCGCGGGACGCGTGTCACCCTGGACTTCGGCGCTTCGCGCCCCGCCTGATCGGACGGCCGACCTGCTTCGCGCTGCGGCATGACCCGGCGTGAAGACAGTGTTAATCTCGACCTGCGCCGCTTCATGCGGCGCTTTTTTTTCCCGCTCTTTCGATCGACAGAGGATCCCATGCCGACCGAACCCGCTACTGCCCTGATCAGCAACGATATCGTTGGACTGGGCCTGATTGCCGCCACCCTGGCCCTGATCTTCTGGGCCGCCAGTGGTCCGACCCCGCTGTTGAAGAAGATCTTCGCCTGGGTGCCGGCACTGCTGCTGTGCTATTTCATCCCCGCCATCTACAACACCGCCGGTGTCATCGATGGCCACAACACCTCGCTGTACAACCCGGTCGCGCGTGACGTGCTGCTGCCGGCCGCGCTGGTCCTGCTGACGCTGTCGATCGACCTCAAGGGCGTCATCAAGCTGGGGCCGAAGCTGTTGCTTGTGTTCTGTGCCGGTACCGCTGGCATCATGCTCGGTGCGATCGTCTCCTTCCAGCTGATGAAGCTGATCCATCCGGAAACGGTGGCCGGTGATACCTGGGCCGGCATGGCCGCACTGGCCGGCAGCTGGATCGGTGGCGGCGCCAACATGGTCGCCATGCGTGAGGTGTTCGGCACCGATGCCACCACCTTCGGCCAGTTCGCCGTGGTCGACGTGGCCTGCGCCAGCCTGTGGATGGCGATCCTGCTGTTCCTGGCCAACCGCGCGCAGCAGATCGACACCCGCAACGGGGCCGATACGCGCGCCATCGACGAGATGAAGGCACGCATCAGCGCCTACGAGGCACAGAACGCGCGCATTCCCAGCATGACCGACCTGATGGTGATCGTCGGCGTGGCACTGGGTGGCGTCGGCCTGGCCCACGCCATCGCCGCACCGCTGTCGGGCTGGTTCAAGGCCAACGTCAGCTGGGCCAGCCAGTTCAGCCTGGACAGCCAGTTCGTGTGGGTGATCCTGCTGTCCACGGCGATGGGGCTGGGCCTGAGCTTCACCCGTGCGCGCCGGCTGGAAGCCGCAGGCGCTTCGCGGTTGGGCACGGTGTTCCTGTACTTTCTGATCGCCTGCATCGGCATGCAGATGAACCTGCTGTCGCTGCTGGATCGGCCGTGGCTGTTCCTGCTCGGCGCGATCTGGATGGCCACGCATGTGCTGGTGCTGTGGGTGGTGGCCAAGCTGCTGCGCGCGCCGCTGTTCTTCTTCGCGATCGGTTCGCAGGGCAACATCGGGGCGGCCGCCTCGGCACCGGTGGTTGCTGCGGCGTTCCACCCGACGCTGGCGCCGGTGGGGGTGCTGCTGGGTACGGTGGGCTATGCCACCGGTACCGGGTTGGCTTATGTCACCGGCCTGATCCTGAAGTGGATGGCCGGCGCCTGAGTTCTGACCGGACGATCCTGTTGCGGGTTCGCGGCGTGCGCCGCGAACCC
>NZ_JAXBQL020000023.1:0-12174 GCF_047520565.2 Stenotrophomonas sp. FR012 | reverse complement strand
GGGGGGGGGGGGGGGGGGGGGGGGGCCCCCCCCCCCCCCGCTCTGCCCGTGTAGTGCCGAGCCCGCGCTCGGCATTCTTTCAAAGAAGGGGGCAGATCCGTTTCCCGGAGGAAACGGATCTGACCCCGGACACCATTCGATCAGCGGCGGTCTTCATCCACGCATGGCGTGAATCTACTGAAGGCCGCTGCAGCGCTGTCGAACCCGAGCATCAACAGCAGCGGCCACCATTGCGCCCGCCGTAGCGCGCTTCCTGGCGCTCGCGGAAGAACGTCTTGTAGTCCATCGGCTCCTGGTCCGGATGCTTTTCCAGCATATGCCGGACGTAGTTGTCGTAATCAGGAATGCCACAGCACAGTCGTGCGGTCTGCACCAGGCGCCGCCAGATGCGGCGGTGCGCCTGGTACTGGCCGGCGGGAACCAGTTGCGTACTCATCACAGATCCACCATTTCATGCGGCTTCAGCGCCACGTAAGGGGTCTCGCGGTCGCTGCGCTGCGGATTGCGGCGTGCCGCCAGGATGGTCTTGATCGAATACACCAGGACTGCGCCCACCACCAGCAGGAACAGCGCGGTCAGGCCGGTATTGACGTAGGCGTTGACCACGATCTGCTTCATCTGCGCCACCGACTTGGCCGGCGCCGTGATCGTGTCGCTGGCGAGCGCGGCCTGGAACTTGTGTGCCTGTGCCAGGAAACCCTGCGCCGGGTTGCTGTCGAAGATCTTGATGAAGCCGGCATAGGTGGTGCAGATCAGCAGCCACACCGCCGGTACCGCAGTGACCCACGCATAGCGGTCGCGCTTCATCTTGAACAGCACTACCGTGCCCAGCATCAGCGCGATACCGGCCAGCATCTGGTTGGAGATGCCGAACAACGGCCACAGGGTCTGGATGCCGCCGAACGGATCGACCACACCGGTGTAGAGCAGGTAGCCCCACAGCGCCACGCAGCCGGCGGTACCGATGATGTTGGCGGTCCACGACTCGGTCTTCTTCAGCGCCGGCACGAAGTTGCCCAGCAGGTCCTGCAGCATGAAGCGTCCAGCACGGGTGCCGGCGTCCACCGCGGTCAGGATGAACAATGCTTCGAACAGGATCGCGAAGTGGTACCAGAACGCCATCATTGCGTCGCTGCCACTGGGGATTGCTTCGTGCAGGATCTGCGCGATGCCCACCGCCAGTGTCGGCGCGCCACCTGCACGATGCAGGATGGTCGGCTCGCCGATCGCCGCCGCGGTCGCGGTCAGCTGCTCCGGCGTGATGGTGAAGCCCCAGGTGTTGGTGATGTAGTGCGCCGCCGACGCAGCATCGGCACCGATCACCGCGGCCGGGCTGTTCATCGCGAAGTAGATGCCCGGGTCGATGATCGATGCGGCCACCAGTGCCATCACCGCCACGAACGATTCCATCAGCATGCCGCCGTAGCCGATGTAGCGCATGTGCGCTTCATTGGCCAGCAGCTTCGGCGTGGTGCCGGAGGAAATCAGCGCATGGAAACCAGAGACCGCACCGCAGGCGATGGTGATGAACAGGAACGGGAACATGCCGCCCTTCCACACCGGGCCGTCGCCACTGGCGGCGAACTGGGTCAGCGCCGGCATCTTCAGTTCCGGCATCACGATCAGGATGCCGACGGCCAGCGCGATGATCGTGCCGATCTTGAGGAAGGTCGACAGGTAGTCGCGCGGGGCCAGCAACAGCCACACCGGCAGCACCGATGCGACGAAGCCGTAGCCGATCAGCATCCAGGTGATCTGGGTGCCAGTGAACGTGAACGCCGGGCCCCACACCGGGTCGGCGGCGACCTTGCCGCCGTACCAGATCGCGGCCAGCAGCAGGATCAGGCCGACCACCGAGATCTCGCCGATCTTGCCGGGGCGGATATAGCGCATGTACACGCCCATCAGGATGGCGATAGGCATCGTCGCGATTACCGTGAACATGCCCCACGGGCTTTCGGCCAGCGCCTTGACCACCACCATCGCCAGCACCGCCAGGATGATGATCATGATCAGGAACGCACCGAACAACGCGATGGTGCCGGGTACCTGGCCCATCTCTTCTCGTACCAGGTCGCCCAGCGAACGGCCGTTGCGACGGCTGGACAGGAACAGCACCATGAAGTCCTGCACCGCACCGGCCAGCACCACGCCCACCACCAGCCACAGCAGTCCAGGCAGGTAGCCCATCTGCGCGGCCAGGACCGGGCCGACCAGCGGGCCGGCGCCGGCGATGGCGGCGAAGTGGTGGCCGAACAATACGTGCTTGTTGGTGGGCACGTAGTCCAGGCCATCGTTGTTGATCACCGCCGGCGTGGCCCGGGTCGGATCGAGCTGCATCACCTTGTTGGCGATGAACAGGCTGTAGAAGCGGTAGGCCACCAGGTACAGCGACACCGCGGCGACGACGATCCACAGCGCATTGATGTGTTCGCCGCGGCGCAGGGCCACGGTGCCCAGACAGAAGGCGCCGAGCAGGGCGAGGACCGCCCAGCCTATTTTGGAAAACCCTTTCATGAGGTGCTCTCTCCCGGAAAGACAGTCAAAGAGTCCCGCGTGCCCTCGACAGGGTCAATTGGCACAGGACGAATCGGCGGTAGTACTTTGGTCGTACGCTTGTTGTGCTGACGTGCAGCGAACATCAGGGATGGAACAATCGGTTGCGGCGCCGTCCATTGGCGTGTGGCCGTGCGGCGTCCATCTTCAGTGGCATCCATCCAACAGGAGTCGCCATGAGCTTTCCCGAACCGGTCCGCGTGCTGCGGACCATCCGTGGCATGCCCACCTCCGACGGTGCCGGCGTGCGCCTGACCCGCGTCATCGGTGGCCCGACGCTGCCCGACCTCGATCCGTTCCTGCTGCTCGATGAATTCGGCACCGACCGCGCCGAGGACTACATCGCCGGTTTCCCGGAGCATCCGCACCGCGGATTCGAGACCGTCACCTACATGCTCGACGGGCGCATGCGGCATCGCGACAACCATGGCAACGAAGGCCTGCTGACCCCGGGCAGCGTGCAGTGGATGACCGCTGGCCGTGGCCTGGTGCATTCGGAGATGCCCGAGCAGGAGAGCGGGCAGATGCGCGGTTTCCAGCTGTGGGTGAATCTGCCGGCGAAGGAGAAGATGACCGAGCCGAAGTACCAGGAGTTCGCGCCTGAGCGGATTCCGGTGGTGCACCCGGAAGCGGGCGTGGAGGTGAAGGTGATTGCTGGCACGGTCGATGGCACCCGCGGCCCGATCGTGCAACCGGCCACCGACCCGCTCTACCTCGACATCACGCTGGCGCCCGACCGTGCCTGGACCTATGCGCTGCCGGAAGGGCACAACGCCTTTGCGTACGTATTCGAAGGTGGCGTGACCGTGGGTGAGCAGGACGCCGCGCGCGACGTCGCCCGCCAGGAACTGGCGGTGCTGGGCGGTGGCGAGCAGTTGCACATCTCGGCCGGCAATGAAGGCGCGCGCCTGATCCTGGTGGCCGGCCGTCCGCTGCGCGAACCGGTGATGCGCCACGGGCCGTTCGTGATGAACACGCGGCAGGAACTGATGCAGGCCTTCGTCGATTTCCAGGAAGGCAAGTTCTGACGTAGTACCGGCCGCTGGCCGGCAACTGCCTCGCATGGAGGCGGATCGGGGTGCCGGCCAGCGACCGGCACAACCGTTGGATGGGGTCGCGCTGCGGGGATGCTGCCAGGCAGTCATCCCCGTCATCCTCAGCGCCCGGCGGCCACGGCCGACGGGGTCAGGCTCATGCCCTGCGCCAGCTGTTGCAGTGACCCCAGCTCCTGCGCGCTGTCCGGATACAGCGAAATCTGCGCGTAACGCCCCTTGTCGAGCTTGACCACGCTGATGCGCCGTTCGGCATACCCCGGCGGTTGCTGGCCGCCCAGGTCGGGCTGGTACCAGTACAGCGATTCACCGCCGAAGCTGCCTTTTTCCTGCCGCAGCGAGCGGTTCAGCGGAATGGACGGGTCACGCGCGCTGAGCATCAGGCTCAGCACTTCGCGGCCATCAGGGGTGCTGGCGCGGCAGACCAGGAAATCGGCCTGCACCTGCTGCTGCCACTGCAGACCGCTGCTGGCCGGCAGCGAAGGACATTCGGACGGCGCCTGCGCGGCGGCGTGGGCCGCAGCGAAAAGCAGGCTCGACAACATGACAGGCACGAACTTCATGCATCCCCCAAGGTGATGAATTGGTTGGCTTCGCCAGCAGAGCCGGCGACCATGGCATCCCATCCCCGGACGCCCCCCATCCGGCATGTGCACGGACGGTCAACTCAACCTTAACGGAACGTGAGCAATCGCACAATTCGCGGTTGCAAGCGCAACCATTGCGGCCGAGGGTCGGCCGCAATGGTTGCTGCGGGGATCAGCGGTCGTTGCCGATCCACTTGTAGATCAGGCCGCCAATCGCGCCACCCAGCAACGGGGCGACCCAGAACAGCCACAACTGGCTGACCGCACCGCTGCCGGCGAAGAAGGCAACGGCCGTGGAGCGGGCCGGGTTCACCGAGGTGTTGGTGACCGGGATGCTGATCAGGTGGATCAGGGTCAGCGACAGGCCGATCGCCAGCGGGGCGAACCCGGCCGGTGCCTTGCCGTGGGTGGAGCCCATGATCACGATCAGGAACACCGCGGTCAGGACCACTTCGCACAGGAAGGCCGCAGCCACGCTGTAACCACCGGGCGACAGCGCGCCATAGCCATTGCTGGCGAACGCTCCGGCCTGGCTGCCATCGATGGCGAAGCCGCTGGCGCCGGAGGCGATCTGCAGCAGGATGAAGCCGGCCAGCAGGCCGCCCGCAACCTGGGCGATGATGTACGGCACCAGGTCCTTGGTCGGGAAACGACCACCGGCCCACAGGCCGACGCTGACCGCCGGATTGAAGTGCGCGCCAGAGATATGGCCGAACGCATAGGCGCCGGTCACCACGGTCAGGCCGAAGGCGAGCGCCACGCCGAGGAAGCCGATACCCAGCGGATTGCCGTCACCACCGAACTTGGCGGCCAGCACTGCACTGCCACAGCCACCCAGAACCAGCCAGAACGTGCCGAGGAACTCGGCGGACAAGCGTTTACCCATGCTCATGTGTTGCGCTCCTTTGACGGCCGAAAGTGTGATTTATGTCACATTTCAATGATCAGCGGGTGACTGTAGCGTCAACGCCGGGTGCAGGAATACACCCTCGGATGTGTGCAACACGCGATGCTCAGTACTGCGGCAGCGGGATGAACTCCTTGTCGTCGCCGGGGATGGTGCCGAAGCGACCGGCTTCCCAATCGTGCTTCGCCTGCTCGATACGCTCTTTCGAGCTGGACACGAAGTTCCACCACAGGTGGCGCGGGCCATCCAGCGGCTCGCCACCGAACAGCATCGCCTTCACCGGTGTCTTTGCGCGCAGGCGGCCGCGTGCGCCGGCTTCGGGGATGACCAGGTGCTGTGCGGGAATGTCCACGCCATCCAACTGCGCGTCGCCCTCAAGGATGTACAACGCGCGCTCGCGGTGACCGTCGTCGATGTCGATTTCCGCGTCCGGGTCCAGATCGATCGCCACATTGAGCGTATCGGCGAACACTTTCACCGGCGATTCCTCGCCATAGGCGCGGCCAGCGATCACCCGAAGCCAGGCACCCTTGCGGCGCTGCTCGGGCAGGGTGGCAGCGGCATGGTGATAGAACGCCGGCTCGATTTCCTCATGCGACTTCGGCAACGCGACCCAGGTCTGCATGCCGTGGATCGGGTTGTCATGGTCGCGGTCCGATTGTGGCGTGCGTTCGGAATGGGCGATGCCGCGGCCGGCGGTCATCCAGTTGACGTCACCGGGACGAATCACCTGATCCGAGCCCAGGGTGTCGCGGTGGCTGATGGCGCCCGACCACAGATAGGTAACCGTGGCCAGGCCGATGTGCGGATGCGGGCGCACGTCGATGGCGGTGCCGGGGTGCATCAGTGCCGGGCCCATCTGGTCGACGAACACGAACGAGCCGATGCTGCGCGCCTGCAGGGTGGGGACGGCGCGGCGGACTTCGAGGCCGCCGATGTCGTGCACGCGCGGGGCGATGATGGTGGTCATGCGGGCGTTCTCGCTGGCAGGGATCAGGTGGTCAGCATCGCATGCGGCTGTGACGGGGACATGCCTCGTATGGGTAACAGGGTGTTCCAGCCAACGGCGCAGCCCCTCGTGGCTGGTTGCTTGGTCGCTGACGGCACAAGCACAAGCCGCGCTTGGCCGGGCGGGGTGGGTTCGCAGGGGACGCCGTGAATCCGTCCGTGGAGGCTTGGCCGCGGCATCCATGCCGCGGACACCCCCGCGAACCCACCCCGCCCGGCCTCTGACAGTTTCCGTGTACTGTCCCGCCACGGAGAAGAAAAAAAGAAAATCAAAATCAAAATCAAACGCCGGTCGCTTCGCTCCTGGTGGCGACCAAGGTGGCCACCCACCAGTTCGTAGTGATCCATACCGGAATCGAGATTCACCCACCGTTACCGGGAAACTGTCAGGGGTGGGGCGGTGTCGGGGTGCGGGGTGTCCGCGGCATGGATGCCGCGGCCAAGCCCCCAAGGACGGGTTTACGGCGTCCCCGCAACCCGACACCGCCCCGCCCAACAAACAGAAAAGCCAGAGCCGGCTGTTGCTCTGGCTCTGGCTCTGGCTCTGGGTTTGGGTTTGGGTTTGGCTTTTGCTTCGGCGGTTGCCTCTGCGGGTGCCGGGCCGCAGGCCCGGCAGATCAACTCAAACCACCGGTTCGCGCAGGGCGGGGTTGTCCCAGCCCGGGCGCGGGGCGAAACGGTCGCCGTGGCGCTGCTGCAGCGCCTTCAACCGCTCGATGATCGCATCGGCACCGACCGCACGGATGTGCTGGATCGGACCGCCGCGGAACGGGGCGAAACCGGTGCCGAAGATCACGCCGGCATCCAGCAGGTCCGCATCGGCCACCACGCCTTCGTGCAGGCACGCCACTGCCTCGTTCAACAGCGGCAGGATCAGGCGGTCTTCCAGGTCGGCCGGGGCCTGGTAGTCGCTGGCCACGTCCGGCTTCTTCGGCTTGCCGTTTTCCCAGGTGTAGATGCCCTGGCCATCCTTCTTGCCACGCTTGTCCGGTTCCACCGTCTGCAGCGCGGCCGGAATCTGCAGGCCCAGGAACGGTGCCAGTTCGCGGCCGACTCCGGCGGCCACGTCCAGGCCGACGGTATCGATCAGTTCGATCGGGCCCATCGGCATGCCGAACTTCACTGCGGCCTTGTCGATCACCGGGCCCGGGACGCCTTCGGCGTAGGCGGTGGCGGCTTCCAGCATGTACGGGAACAGCACGCGGTTGACCAGGAAGCCCGGACTGCCGGCCACCGGCACCGGGAACTTGCCCAGCGCCTTGCAGAACGCGGCCAGGCGGCGCTCGGTCTCCGGCGCCATGCCATCGTGGTGGATGATTTCCACCAGCGGCATCTGCGCTACCGGGTTGAAGTAGTGCAGGCCGGCGAACTGCGCCGGGCGCTGGATGTGATCGCGCAGTTCCACCAGTGGGATCGACGAGGTATTGGTGGTCAGCAGGGCGTCCTGCTTCATCTTCGGTTCCAGCGTCTGGTACAGCGCACGCTTGGCTTCCGGGTTCTCGATGATCGCCTCGATCACCAGATCCGCTTCGGCAACCCCATTGCCTTCCAGGTCGGCACGCAGGCGTGCGGCCACGGCTGGGCGCTTGCTTTCGTCGCGCACCTTCTTGGCGAACAGCGCCTGCGCGCGTTCCATGGCCGGGTCGATGAAGCGCTGCTCGCGGTCCTGCAGGGTCACCTCGAAGCCCTTGTAAGCGGCCCACGCGGCGATGTCGCCGCCCATCACGCCGGCGCCGACCACGTGCACGTGACGGATGCCGGAATCACCACTGCCCAGGCCCTTCAGTCGCTCGGTGAGGAAGAAGATACGGATCAGATTGCGCGCGGTCGGTGTACTGGCCAGCTTGACCACGGCGCGCCGCTCGGCGTCCAGGCGGGCCTGGATGGGCTTGCCGCCACTGCGTTGCCAGGTGCTGATCAGCGCGTACGGCGCCGGGTACTGGTCCTTCTTCGCCTTGCGTGCGACCTGCTTGACCATCTGCGGCGCCAGCAGCCTGCGTGCCAGCCAGGTGTTGGTGGCCCATGCCGTCGCGCGCTGCTTGAACGGGCGGGTGGTGCCGGACAGCGCCAGCGCGACGGCGGTGTCGAGCACCACCGCTGGCGCCACCACCTTGTCGACCAGGCCGATGCCACGCGCGGCCGAGGCCGACAGGGTGCGGCCGGTCAGCATCAAGTCCATTGCCGCCGGCGCGCCCACCAACTGCGGCAGGCGGGCGCTGCCGCCCCAGCCCGGGAAGATGCCCAGCTGGGTTTCCGGCAGGCCGATGCGGGTGCTGCTGTCATTGGACGCCACGCGGTAGCGGCAGGCCAGCGCCAGTTCGGTGCCGCCTCCCAGGCAGTGGCCGTGGATCGCCGCAACGGTGGGGCAGGGCAGCTCGGCCAGCTTCTGATAGGTGGCCTGGCCACGACGGATCGCGTCATTGACGGTGCCGCGACGGTCGAATTCCTGGAACTCCTTCAGGTCGGCACCGGCAATGAAGCCGGCCTTCTTCAGCGACTGGACCACCACGCCCCTGGGTGGGTCCAGCGCGATGCGCTCAAGCAGGTCGCCCAGCTCCAGCAGCACGTCCTGCGACATCGCGTTGACGCTGCTGTCCTGACGATCCAGGGAGAGAACCACCACGCCGTCGTCGCGGATCTCGGGGTGCCAGTGGCTGAAGCGGAGACCATCGAAGCCTGAAAGCATGGACGTTCCATCCGGTTGTGTATGGAGAAGCGGCTATGATCCAGAGGTTGTTTCCCTCGCGTCAAATCCCAATAGCAGGGGAGTGGCGCCCCCGGATCCATGGCCGTGGACCGGGACGCTAACGGAACGGTGGTTAAAAGCTGGTGCGGCGCCAGGTGATCGGCGACTGAACTTTTCCCGGGATTGGCAGTCTCATTGCCCGACGTCGGTTGGGCTGACAGGAGTGCGGCCCCTCATGGCCGAGGTTGATACACCACAGGAGCTGGATCTGGAACTGGTCCGGCGCGTGCAGCACGGCGAGAGTGCCGCCTTCGATGTCCTGGTGCGCAAGTACCAGCATCGGGTGGTGGCCCTCGTCGGTCGCTACATCGCCGACTGGAGCGAATGTCAGGACGTCGCCCAGGACACTTTCATCCGTGCCTACCGCGCGATCGGGAGTTTCCGTGGCGATGCCCAGTTCTCAACCTGGTTGCATCGAATCGCCGTGAATACCGCCAAAAACTACCTGGCTTCACACAATCGACGGCCGCCGACCGATGACATCGACATCGGCGACGCCGAACAGTTCGACAGTGGTACGCGCCTGCGTGACACCGACACGCCCGAACGCGAGTTGATGCGCCAGGAGCTGGAACAGACGGTGATGAAGGCCGTCAACGCGCTGCCGGAAGAACTCCGGTCAGCGATCACCCTGCGCGAGGTGGAAGGCCTGAGCTACGAGGATATCGCGCAGAAGATGGGGTGCCCGATCGGCACGGTGCGTTCACGGATCTTCCGGGCGCGCGAGGCGATCGACACCGAACTCCGGCCGCTGCTGGACATCGGCAGCGCCACCCGTGAGAAGAGCCGCGTATGACCAGTAACCCGTTCAACGAATCGCAGAACCATCAATCGCCCGCCGGGCAGCGCCTGGACCAGCGCCATCGCGAGCAGCTGTCGGCCCTGGTCGATGGCGAGCTGGGCGCCGATGAAGCGCGTTTCCTGCTGCGCCGGATGGAGCACGACCCCGAGCTGGCCGGTTGCCAGGAGCGCTGGCAGCTGCTGGGCGACGTGATGCGCGGGCAGGCGTCGGCACTGGCTCCGGCCGGGTTCAGTGCCGCCGTGGCTGCCGCCATCGCGGCCGAGCCGACGCCGCAGGCCGAGCCGCGTCGCCAGGTACGTCGCAGTGGCTGGCGGGCCTGGGGCGGCGGCGCGGCTCTGGCCGCATCGGTTGCTGCGGTCGCCCTGTTCATGGGGGGCGAGAAGCTGAAGGAGGCCACTCCCGGCGAGCCATTGGCCCCCCAGGTGATCGCCAGCCAGGCGGAACTGCCGCCGGCGCCGACCTCGCCGGCCCCGGTGACTGAAGCATCGGTGGATACCGCCGCGATGGCCGTGGCGGCGGCGCCGACTGTGGCGATGGCTGCTACCAGCCGTCGCCAGGACGCCCGCCGCGCCAGTGCAACCCGCAGCCAGCAGGCCGCGCGTGCCGCCCAGCGCGATGACGCTCCGCAGCGCGCCATCGCCGCCGTGCAGGCACCGCTGGCTCCGACCGTACCGGCCAACGCCAACCGCAACCTGCCATTCGGCGAGGTCGGCGGGCTGCAGGCCCGGCCGTGGCCGCGCTCCAGCCTGGCGCCGACCGCAGGTGGCGCGCTCAATGCCAGTTTCCCGGCCCGCGCCGGCGGTGCCGCGTTCTACCCGTTCGAGCCGCGCCTGCAGGACGACCTGCCGGTGCCGCCGCGCCCGCGCGACTGAGCCGGGCGCCTTCACGCCCCGCCGTCGGCGGGGCCCGTATTCCTCTTTCCATCCGACCCGGAGGTTGCCGTCCGATGACTCCCCGACTTCGCACGCAGGCCATTGGCCTGCTGGCTCTGACCCTTCCCCTGGTGGCCTGCGCGCAGGCGCCGGCGCCTGCCGCCCCGGCTCAGCCTGCGCCGGCCGCGGCGCTGCGGGCGCCTGCACAACCGCTGGTCAGCGGCCTGCCCGACTTCACCAACCTGGTCGAACAGGTCGGCCCGGGCGTGGTCAACGTCGACACCACCATCGTCCGCAACAACCGCCAGGCCTCGCGCGGCCCGATGGGCGACGATGACATGCCCGAGTTCTTCCGCCGCTTCTTCGGCCCTGACTTCCCGATGCCGGGGCAGGGGCCGGGTGGGCAGGATGGCGGTCCCAGCATCAAGGGGCGTGGCATGGGATCGGGCTTCATCATCTCGCCCGATGGCTATGTACTGACCAACTACCACGTGGTGGCCGACGCCAGCGAGGTGAAGGTCAAACTGGGCGACAGCCGCGAGTTCACCGCCAAGGTGGTGGGCAGCGACCAGCAGTACGACGTGGCCCTGCTCAAGATCGATGGCAAGAACCTCCCCACCGTGCGCGTGGGTGATTCCAACACCCTGAAGCCGGGCCAATGGGTTGTCGCGATCGGCTCGCCGTTCGGCCTCGACCATTCCGTTACCGCCGGCGTGGTCAGCGCCGTCGGTCGCAGTACGGGGGGGCCTGACCAGCGCTACGTGCCGTTCATCCAGACCGACGTGGCGATCAACCAGGGCAATTCCGGCGGTCCGCTGCTGAACACCCGCGGCGAAGTGGTCGGCATCAACTCGCAGATCTTCTCGGCCTCCGGCGGCTACATGGGCATCAGCTTCGCGATCCCGATCGACCTGGCGATGAGCGCGGTCGAGCAGATCAAGAAGAGCGGCAAGGTCACCCGCGGCCAGCTCGGCGCGGTGGTCGAACCGATCGATTCGCTGAAGGCGCAGGGACTGGGCCTGCCGGACAGCCGCGGCGCGCTGGTCAACCAGATCGTGGCCGGCAGTGCGGCCGCCAAGGCCGGCGTGCAGGTGGGCGATGTCATCCGCTCGGTCAACGGCAGCGCGGTCAACAGCTGGTCCGACCTGCCGCCGCTGATCGGTGCGATGGCGCCGGGCAGCAAGGTGAACCTGGTGGTTTACCGCGACGGCAAGCCGCATGAGCTCAGTGCCACGCTGACCGCACTGAGCGAGGACGGGCAGGGCAATGCCCGCGGGCCGTCGGCTGGCGCTGGCGAGGCGGCTCCGCAGACCGGTGCCAACGCCCTGCTGGGGCTGGACGTCAGCGACCTGAACGCGGCCCAGCGCAAGCAGCTGGGGCTCAACGGCAATGAAGGCGTGCGCATCACCGGGGTCAAGGGCCAGGCAGCACGCGATGCCGGCCTGTCGCCGGGCATGGTGATCCTGCAGGTCGGCCGCACTGCGGTCGGCAGCGTGGATGCCCTGAACCGGGCGTTGTCCAGCTTCAAGAAGGACGACGTGGTGATGCTGCTGGTCCGCACGGCCAACGGCAACAGCGCCTTCGTGGCGGTGAAGGCCGGCCAGTAAGGCCCCTGCCAGGGCCGCTTCGGCGGCGCCGGCGCCG
>NZ_JAXBQL020000022.1:0-20956 GCF_047520565.2 Stenotrophomonas sp. FR012 | reverse complement strand
TGGCAGGACACGCCGTAAACCCGTCCATGGGGGCTCGATGGCGCCATCCATGGCGCCAACGGTCCTGCCAACCCACACCGCCCCACCCCCGACAGATTCCCGGTGACGGCTGGTAGATCCACGCCATGCGTGGATGAATTTCTGTCAGATGTCGAAATCAATCTGGGGTCAGATCCGTTTTCCGAAAGAAAACGGATCTGACCCCGTCGGCATGTCCGACAGCTCGCAAGAATCTGTCGAAGGCGGGGTGGGTTCGGTTGCGGGAGTGTCCGCGGCATGGATGCCGCGGCCAAGCCCCCAAGGACGGGTCTACGGCGTCTCCCGCAACCGGACCCACCCCGCCAACCCACGGATAACCAGCTTTTGCTTTTGACGTTGACGTTGATTAGGCAGGTGCAGGGCTGCAAGCCCTGCCGAACACCCCCTACCTGCGGGGCGCCAGCTGCTCGAGCATTTCCCAGGACTTCAGGCCGCGCGGCCCCAGGTGATGGGCCAGCACCCGCCGCATCGGCAGGCGCAGGCTGGCCAGATCGGCGGCATCCGGCTCTTCGTCAGCCGCCAGCGCCAACAGCGCCGACCCGGTGGCGGCTGCCCGGCGCTCCCCGCCGCGCTCGCTCAGCAGGCGCTGCGCACCCTCCTGCGGGTCCAGTTCGTAGCGCGCCGCCGGATCGATCGGCTGGCCATCGCTGGCACTGTCCAGCTCGAAACCCAGGCCCAGCGCAGACAGCAGCTCGCGTTCGAAACGGCGCAGGGTCCAGGCCAGGCCAGCGCCCACCGCCAGCCGCGCACGCGCCTCGCCGTAGGCGAGGTACAGCTCCGGCAGCGGGTCCTGGCGCGGGGCCAGGCGCAGGGTCAGTTCGCTCAGGTAGAAACCGGCCAGCATGGCCTGCCCGACCAGGCGTGGCGCGGCATCCAGCGCCTCGGCGCTACGCAGCTGGGCCAGTTCCCCCCGCTGCTGGGCACTGAAGCGGATCCACTGCAACGGCTGCAGGGCGGCGCGCAGCACCTGGCCCTTGGCAGTGGACACGCCACGCGCAAGCAGCCCAATACGGCCATGCTGTGCGCTCAACACTTCGACCAGCAGGCTGGTCTCGCGGTAGGCCCGTGCGTGCAGCACGAAGCCGGTGTCGTCCTCGATCATCATCGAAGCGACTACAACGCCTTACTCGTAACCGAAGGCCTTCAGCGCGGCCTCGTCGTCGGACCAGCCTTCACGCACGCGCACCCAGGTTTCCAGGAACACCTTGGCCCCGAACAGACGCTCCATCTGCAGGCGGGACTTGGCGCCGATCTCCTTCAGGCGGGCGCCGCCCTTGCCGATCACGATGGCCTTCTGGCCTTCACGCTCGACCCAGATCACCGCACCGATGCGCAGCAGGTTGCCGTCCTCGGTGAAGCGCTCGATCTCGACAGTGGTGGCGTAGGGCAGTTCCTCGCCGAGCTGGCGCATCAGCTGCTCACGCACCAGTTCACCGGCCAGGAAACGCTGGCTGCGGTCGGTGATCTCATCCTCGCCGAACATCGGCGGGGCTTCCGGCAGCAGCTTCAGCACGTCGCGCACCAGCGCTTCCAGGCCATTGCGCTTCTGCGCGGAGATCGGATGCACGGCGGCGAAGTCGCGACCCTCGGTCACCTGCTGCAGGAACGGCAGCAACGCGCCCTTTTCCTTCAGGCGATCGATCTTGTTGACCACCAGCACCACCGGGATGCCGGCGTCGCGCAGCACGTTGAACGCCAGGCTGTCCTCTTCATCCCAGCGACCGGCTTCGATCACCAGCAGGCCGGCATCGACGCCTTCCAGCGAGCCACGCGCGGCGCGGTTCATCACCCGGTTCATCGCCCGCTTCTGCACCTTGTGCAGGCCGGGGGTGTCGACCAGCACCAGCTGGCCTTCCGGATAGGTGGCGATGCCCAGCAGGCGATGGCGCGTGGTCTGCGGACGGTTGGAGACGATGCTGACCTTGGCGCCGACCAGAGCATTGGTCAGGGTCGACTTGCCCACGTTCGGGCGGCCGATGACGGCCACGCTGCCGCAATGATGGGGAGTTTGTTCGCTCACTTGGAATCCAGTTGTTCTAGGACGGCCGCAGCCGCCTGTTGTTCGGCAAGCCGCCGCGAGGCGCCTTCGCCCTCGGTGCTGGCGGCCGGGTCGGCTACGTTGCAGCGTACCCGGAAGTGCTTGGCGTGGTCGTCACCGGATTCTGACACCAGTTCATACTGCGGCAACGCCTTCTGTCGGGCCTGCAGCCATTCCTGCAGGCGGGTCTTGGGGTCCTTCTCGGGCCGGCCGGAGGCCGGCAGTGCCTCGATCGAAGCGCTGAACCAGGGCAGTACCACCGCCCGGCAGGCCTCGAAACCGGCATCCAGGTAGATCGCAGCCACCACGGCTTCCACCGCGTCGGCCAGGATCGAATCACGACGGTGGCCACCGGACTTCATTTCGCCCGGGCCCAGGATCAGCCGCTCGCCCAGCTCCAGGCTACGTCCAATCACCGCCAGCGCGCCCTCACGCACCAGTTCGGCGCGGGCACGGGTCATCGCGCCCTCGTCAGCCTTGGGCCAGCGTCGGTACAACGCCTCGGCCGCCATCATGTTGACGATGCTGTCGCCCAGGAATTCCAGGCGCTCGTTGTGTGGCGCACCGGCGCTACGATGCGTCAGCGCCTGCTTGAGCAGCGCCGGGTCGCGGAAGGGATGACCGATCAGGTCACCACGTTGGAAAGGTTTATTCGGCACCGCTTCGAGTCAGGTCCTGGGATGAATCGAATTTGCCAACCACGTCCAGGTTGCCGACCAGCGGACGGCGCACTTCGTAGTTGACCTTGAGGGTCCAGCCATTGTCGCGACGGTCGAACTTCACGTTGGCCGGCTTCACGTTTTCCGAGTAATTGATGTACAGGCGCTTGAAGAACAGATCCTGGATCCGGGCCGGCTCCATGCTGCCCACGCCCGGCTCCTTGGCCAGGCTCTTCATCGCCGAGCGCACCGCGTAATACTCCTGGTACATCGGGAACAGCTTCATGCCGATGTAAAGGAAGAAACCCACCACGATCAGGACCGCCAGGAACGAGGTCAGGGTCATGCCACGCTGCGTGTTCATCGTCTTCATTGCGTTCTCCCCAGATACGCGTTGGATGTGAAGGTACTCAGTTGATGCTCGAGCCGATCCGCGACGGCTCGAAGCCATCCTTGCAGAACCAGCCCTGGCAGTTCAGCCAGATCAGGAAGGCCTTGCCGCGCAGGTTTTCTTCCGGCAGCAGGCCCCAGAAGCGGCCATCGTCGCTATTGTCACGATTGTCGCCCATCACCAGGTACTTGCCGGCCGGTACGGTCCACTGGCCCTGGCCACGCGGATAGTCGGTCTCCAGCACGGTATGGGTACGGCCCGGCAGGTGCTCGACCAGCAGGTTGGCGCCCTCGCCCTGGCCCTTGTGCCCGGCATAGATGCCCTTGTTGTCGTACTTCAGCGGTTCGCCATTGAGGATCACGCCGTCGCCTTCGAAGACCACGGTGTCACCCGGCACGCCGATCACGCGCTTGATGAAGTTCTCGCCCTTGGCCGGATCGTTGTCGCTGTGGCCGGGGAAGTGGAACACCACCACGTCGCCGCGCGACGGCTCGCCGAAGGGGACGATCTTGGTGTTGCTGATCGGCAGGCGCAGGCCGTAGGAAAACTTGTTGACCAGGATGAAATCGCCGATCAGCAGGTTCGGCATCATCGAGCTGGACGGGATCTTGTACGGCTCGGCGATGAAACTGCGCACGATCAGCACGATCGCCAGCACCGGGAAGAATGCACGCGAGTAGTCCACCAGCACCGGCTCGGTGTCGAGCAGGCCCGCGCGCTGGGCGCGGCGCTTGGCGAGGTACAGCTTGTCGGCGAGCAGGATCAGGCCCGAGGCCAGGGTCAGCACGACCAGGAGGATCTCAAACAGTTTCATTCAGGGTCCTTTGCAACGTCACCAGACGACCGGCCCCGCGAGGCCGGTGCGGGCTTACTTGTTGTCCATCTGCAGCACGGCCAGGAACGCTTCCTGCGGGATCTCCACGCGGCCGACCTGCTTCATGCGCTTCTTGCCTTCCTTCTGCTTTTCCAGAAGCTTCTTCTTGCGCGAGACGTCGCCACCATAGCACTTGGCCAGCACGTTCTTGCGCATCGCCTTGACCGTGGTGCGGGCGATGATCTGCGAGCCGACGGCAGCCTGGATGGCCACGTCGAACATCTGGCGGGGGATCAGGTCCTTCATCTTCTCGCACAGCTCGCGGCCGCGGCGGTCGGCGTGGCTGCGGTGCACGATCAGCGACAGTGCGTCGACCTTGTCACCGTTGATCAGCACGTCAACGCGCACGAACGGGCCCGCGTCGAAGCGCACGAAGTGGTAATCCAGCGAGGCATAGCCACGGCTGACCGACTTGAGCTTGTCGAAGAAGTCCAGTACCACCTCGGCCATCGGCAGCTCGTAGCTGATCTGCACCTGGCTGCCCAGGTAGTTGATGCCGATCTGGCTTCCGCGCTTTTCTTCGCACAGCTTGATGATGTTGCCGATGTACTCCTCGGGAGTGAGCACGTTGGCGCGGATGATCGGCTCGCGGATCTCCTCGACCTGGTTCACCGGCGGCAGCTTGGCCGGGTTGTCCATGTTGATGACCGAGCCGTCGGTCTTCAGGACCTCATACACCACCGTCGGCGCGGTGCTGATCAGGTCCAGGTTGTATTCGCGTTCCAGGCGCTCCTGCACGATCTCCATGTGCAGCATGCCCAGGAAGCCGCAGCGGAAGCCGAAGCCCATCGCTTCGGAGCTTTCCGGCTCGAAACGCAGCGCGGCATCGTTCAGGCGCAGCTTGTCCAGCGCTTCGCGCAGGTCCGGATAGTCTTCGGCATCGACCGGGAACAGGCCGGCGAACACGCGCGGCTGCATTTCCTGGAAGCCCGGCAGCGGCTTCGGCGCCGGATCGCCGGCCAGGGTGAGGGTGTCGCCGACCGGCGCACCATGCACGTCCTTGATGCTGGCGGTGACCCAGCCCACTTCACCGGCACGCAGCGCCGGCAGCACCTTGCGCTTGGGAGTGAACACGCCGACGTTGTCGACCTGGTGGTTGCGGCCGGTCGACATCACCTGCAGCTTGTCACCGGCCTTGATCTCGCCCTGCATCACGCGCACCAGCGAGACCACGCCCAGGTAGTTGTCGAACCACGAGTCGATGATCAGCGCCTGCAGCTTGTCGGTGTCGCGCGGCACCGGCGGCGGGATGCGATGGACGATCGCCTCCAGCACGTCCTGCACGTTGAGGCCGGTCTTGGCACTGACCGGCACGGCGTCGGAGGCGTCGATGCCGATCACGGCCTCGATCTCGGCCTTGGCGCGCTCGATGTCGGCGGTGGGCAGGTCGATCTTGTTGATCACCGGCACCACTTCCAGGCCCTGCTCCACTGCGGTATAGCAGTTGGCCACCGACTGCGCTTCCACGCCCTGCGCCGCATCGACCACCAGCAGCGCGCCTTCGCAGGCGGCCAGCGAGCGGCTGACTTCATAGGAGAAGTCGACGTGGCCGGGGGTGTCGATGAAGTTCAGGTGATAGGTCTGCCCGTCCTTGGCCAAGTACGGCAGTGACACCGATTGCGCCTTGATCGTGATGCCACGCTCGCGCTCGATGGGATTGGAGTCGAGCACCTGCGCTTCCATCTCGCGGGCCTGCAGGCCACCACAGAGCTGGATGATGCGGTCGGCCAGCGTGGACTTGCCGTGGTCGACATGGGCGATGATGGAGAAGTTGCGGATGTTCCGCATCGAATCAGAAGACATAGGTGGCGGCGGCGCGCGGCGTCGTCAGGGTAACGGTCGATTATCGCACGCCCGGCGCCCGGCCGCGAAAACTGCCTCATCGGACCGGGTCCAGAACGGACGAAGCCCCGCCGGGGCGGGGCTTCGGGGGGGGGGGGGGGGCCCCCCCCCCCCCCCCCCCACCGCTCCATTACCCCTTCACGCACAACACCTGGCGCAGCGTGTGCACCACGTCGACCAGGTCCAGCTGCGCGGCCATCACATCGTCGATCGACTTGTACGCGGCCGGTGACTCGTCCAGCACGCCGCTGTCCTTGCGGCATTCCACATGCGCGGTGGCCTCGCGATGCTGGGCCAGCGTGATCTGCTGGCGCGCGGCGCCACGGCTCATCACCCGGCCGGCACCGTGGCTGCAGCTGTGGAAGCTGTCCGCGTTGCCCTTGCCACGCACGATGTAACTGCGCGTGCCCATGCTGCCGGGAATGATGCCCAGCTCACCCTCGCGGGCACTGACGGCCCCCTTGCGCGTCACCAGCAGCTCCTGTCCGTGGTGCGTTTCCTTCTGCACGTAGTTGTGGTGGCAGTTCACTGCCATCGCCGCCAGCTGGAACTTCGGCAGCCGGTGGCGCATCTCGGCCAGCACGCGCGACATCATCGCCTCGCGGTTCTGCCGGGCGTAGTCCTGTGCCCACGACACGGCTTCGACGTAGTCATCGAACAGCGGCTCGCCTTCCATGAAGAACGCCAGGTCCTTGTCCGGCAGGTGGAAGCCCAGCACGCGCCGGGCCAGTTCCTCGCGCGCCTTCTCGATGAAGTAGGTACCGATCAGGTTGCCGGTACCGCGCGACCCGCTGTGCAGCATCACCCACACCGTATCCGTCTCGTCCAGGCACAGTTCGATGAAGTGGTTGCCGCCACCCAGCGTACCGAGCTGGCGGTCGAGCTTGTCGGTGCGGATCCTGCGGTGCCTGTCCTTGATCTTCTCCAGGCCGACGGCCAGCCCGGACTGCACCAGCCGGGTGTGGATGCTGTCGGGCATGCGCTGATGCTCGCCGCCGCGCCCGTTGCCGACCGGGATGCTGCGCTCGATGCTGTTGCGCAGCTGCCGCAGGTCATCGGGCAGGTCGTTGGCGCGCAGCGTGGTGCGCACGGCCGCCATGCCGCAGCCGATGTCGACGCCGACCGCCGCCGGGATGATTGCACCGCGGGTCGGGATCACCGAGCCGACGGTCGCGCCCTTGCCCAGGTGCACGTCCGGCATCACCGCCACCCACGGCCCGACGAACGGGATCGCGGCGATGTTGCGCAGCTGCTCATGCGCCTGCGCCTCCAGTGGCACGCCGTTGACCCAGCCTTTGATCGGCGTGCTGCCCTCGGCATGCAGCCATTGATAATTGTATTGAGTGTCCATGTCTTCGTGTATGTCCTTGATGGGCCGGCGGCGCGTCCCTGCGCCACCGCGAGCCCCTACCTGATCGTCACCAGCTGCTTCAGCACGCCGTCCAGGCCGCCGAACACGGTGAGCGTGTCGATCTTCTCGGTGACCTTCTCCAGCGCCTCCAGCTCCTTCAGGCGCATCAACACCGGGTTGTCCTCGATCAGCTTTGCGGTGTTGAGCTGCGAACGGGTGGCATTGGCCTCCTCGCGGCGGCGGATCACGCTGGCCTGGGCCTGCTTCTCGGCCAGCACCACGCCGTTGAGAATCTCCTTCATCTCGCCCGGCAGGATCACGTCCTTGATGCCCACGCCAAGCAGACGTACACCGTGGCCCTCGATCGCGGCCTGCACATGGGCGGCGATCTCACCGTCCAGTGCCGCCTTGTCACCCAGCAGCTCGTCCAGGCTGCGCGCGGCAATCGCCTGGCGCAGGCCGAACTGCAGCTGACGATAGATGAACTCATCAGCATTGCTGAGCGAGCGGTGTGCGCGCACCGGGTCGACCACCTGCACGGTCGCGGCCAGGTTCACCCGCAGGGTCACCTTGTCGCGGCTGAGCAGCTCCTGGCCGGACACGTCCAGCGACCGCGCACGCAGCTCCACACGCTCCACCGACACGTTGCCGTTGAAGTTCCAGAACGCGTGCAGGCCGGCGTCCAGCGTCTGCCGCAGCGTGCCATCGATGAACAGCAGGCCCACCGACTCGCTCGGCACGGTGCTGATCACCGCCACACGCGGCAGCACGCCCAGCTGGCCCAGCCGCTGCTGCACGTCCGCCGGGACGCGCGGCTCGTCACCCAGTGCCATCACGCGCACCTGGGTGTCGACAGAACCGCGCCAGTACAGGCGGCGGCTGCCCGGCGGAAGCACTTCATCGATGCGGCCATTGCGCAGCAACAGGCCAACTTCGCTGGCGCCGACGTTGGCCAGCACGAAGTGCGTGTCCAACCGCGCGCCCAGTGCCTCGATCAGGCTGTCCTGGTCGCTGCCGGTGTAGGCCGCGCCCTTCGATGCGGTGTGGATGTCCACCTGCGGGCGGCCGCCGAACAGCGACAGGCGGTGCACGCCCGGCAGCAGGATCTGCTGGAAACGACGGTTGCGATACACCAGGCCGCGCTCGCCGTCGCCGATCACGACCTTGATGGTCCAGAACATGGGAGTCTCTCCTTGTATGGCTTTGGTGGTTCGACCCGTTGCGGATGAATCGCCATGACCCGGGTCGATCGGGTCGTGGCGGGGCCGCCTGCACACCACGTGCAGGCAGCGGAAGAGGGCGGCCATCGGCGGACGGTCCGCGCGCGGAGCCTTCGGTGCACCGGCAGTGCTGCCATCGTCGTTCCCGGCAGGCAGCACCGGGGCGGAACGTGGCTGGCAGTGACAGCGGGCCGAGGCCCGGCGTGCGGTCCGTTGCCTTCCACGCCCCCGCCCGAAGGCAGTGACCGTGGACGGCGACGATGGCCGCTGGGGCTTGCGCCCCAGGTGTTGCTTCAAGTCATGACGTGACAGGTCATGTGGTTGGAGTGGGAGTCGAACCCACGACAGACGGAATCAGGATCCGTTGCTCTACCCGACTGAGCTATCCAGTGGTGAACCGCGCGGAATCGAACCGCGTACCGGCGAACCGGCGCCTGCCTCCAGCAGGCGATCCAGGCGATGGCATGTCCGCGACCTCCGGCATACGCCACGGCAACGCCGCGCGCACCAGCCCGTGGTTGAAACGGGACCGTTGGTAGTCGAGGGTGCAGGCCACCGACATTATCGGCGAGCGATAATGTTTGGGTGCGATGCAGATAATGTCCAGGCGTTGCCGTGCACGCGGAGAAAATCCTCCGGCGCGGCAGAAAAACCTGGATCAGTGAGCGGCGGGTCGCCGCGCGGGGTGCAGTTCTGGCATCGCGGGTCCTTGTGCCGACGCAAACGAAAACGCCCCCGGGACTTGCGTTCCGAGGGCGTCGTCAGGCCTCGGAGATCGGGGTGGCCGATCTCCGCAGGGCGGGCATCAGGCCGTTGTCAGCTGGTCTTCCTTGCCGAACGCGCGCGCCGGCCGGTCCATGCGCAGGCATGGCAGCAGTTTGGCGATGGCGACGGAATGCGCGTTCAAGGGAAGTTTCCAGTGGGTGTTGAAACGAGGTGCGCACGATAAACCACGATTTAGTCGCGCGCAACCATTTTGTTCAATTATTTCCTTCTTTACCGCGCGATGCCGGCCAGCGATCGGCACTACCTGACTGTGTCATGCCGGCCAGCGGCCGGCACAACCGGGTCTCATGATTCGGCGCTGGCGGCATCCAGCTGCGCGACATCCTGCACGCTCAGCGATACGTTGGCTGCGGCCAGCAGGTCGTGCAGCTGTTCGACGCTGGTGGCGCTGACGATCGGCGCGGTGATCGACGGCCGCGCGATCTGCCAGGCCAGTGCGATCTGCGCAGCGCTGGCGCTGTGCTTGCTGGCTACGTCATCCAGCGCCTGCAGGATGCGCAGGCCGCGCGGGTTCAGATAGCGCTTCACCACCGTCTCGCCACGCGCCGGGCTCTCGGCGGCATCGGCCGGCGTGCGGTACTTGCCGCTGAGGAAGCCACTGGCCAGCGCGTAGTAGCCGATCACACCGATCTGCTCGCGCTGCACCAGCGGTTCCAGTTCCTTTTCGTAGCCGGCGCGGTCGTACAGGTTGTACTCCGGCTGCAGGGTTTCGTAACGCGGCAACTTGTAGTCGGTGGACACCTTCAGCGCATCGGCCAGGCGCGTGGCGCTGTAGTTGGAAGCACCGATCGCACGCACCTTGCCGGCCTCGATCAGGCGGCCGAACGCGGCCAGCGTGGCTTCCAGCGGCGTCGACTCGTCATCCTCGTGGGCCTGGTACAGATCGATCACGTCGGTCTGCAGCCGGCGCAGCGAATCCTCGACCGCCGCATTGATGTTGTCCGGGGTCAGGCCGGGGCGTTCGGCCCACTTGGCCACCTTGGTTGCCAGCACCACCTTGTCGCGCTTGCCGCTGCGGGCAAACCACTTGCCGATCAGCGTCTCCGATTCGCCGCCGACATTGCCCGGCACCCAGGCCGAGTAAACGTCGGCGGTGTCGACCAGGTTGAAGCCGGCATCGACGAAGGCATCGAGCAGGGCGAAGCTGGCCTTCTCATCGGCGCTCCAGCCGAACACGTTGCCACCGAAGGCGAGCGGACGTACATGCAGGCCGGAACGGCCCAGTTCGCGGGTTGCCGTCATGGGCACGGACTCCTTGGGGGAAGTGTTCCAGAATAGAACGCGATGTGTGACCGTGCTGCGGCGACGACCACAAAACAGTGTTCCGCGACGCGCTCGCCGCTAACGTTTTGTGAACACCTGGGACGCTGCGACTGCTAGTCTCGCCGCATCTTCCGCTGGAGTCGTCCCGATGATGCCTGCTTCGTCCCTGCGTGGTTGCCGCCTGCTGCTCGCTTCGGCCCTGCTTGCTGCTGTTCCCGCGTTCGCCGCACCGGCCACGGTGGCACCGGCGAAGATCGAGGTCTTGCCGGCCATCGACGCGGCGGTGAAGGCGCCCACCCGCGATGCCAACAACGTCAAGCGCGATGGCTTCCGCCATCCGGCGCAGACGCTGTCGTTCTTCAAGGTGGCACCGGAAAAGACCGTCATCGAGATCACCCCCGGCAACGGCTGGTACTCGGAGATCCTGGCGCCGCTGCTGCATGACAAGGGCCACTATGTGGCTGCCGTGGTCGATCCGATGGCGGTGCCCGAGGGTCGCGGCCGCGACTACCAGCAGCGCAGCCGCGACAGCCTGGAAAAGAAGTACGCCGGTGCACCCGCGCAGTTCGGCAGGACCGCCGTCGTCGCCTACGATCCGGCCAAGCCGGTGTTCGGCCCGGCCAATTCAGCCGACGTGGTGCTGACCTTCCGCAACGTGCACAACTGGCGCAAGGCCGGCCAGGCGCAGGGCATGTTCCAGGGCTTCTTCAACGTGCTCAAGCCGGGTGGCGTGCTGGGTGTGGTCGAGCATCGCGCCAAGGCCGACGTGGCCGACGACGATGACACCGGCTATGTCGGCCAGCAGCAGGTGATCGCAATGGCCGAGGCCGCCGGCTTCAGGCTGGACGCGCGCAGCGAGGTCAACGCCAACCCGCGCGACACCAAGGACCACCCCAATGGCGTGTGGACGCTGCCGCCGACCAACCAGCACGACAAGGCCGATGATGCGAAGTACCAGGCGATCGGTGAAAGCGACCGCATGACCCTGCGCTTCATCAAGCCGTAAGCCGGGGCGCCGTATTGCCAGCGCGGATTGCCCTGTAGAGCCGAGCCGATGCTCGGCTCATCGCGCGCAGCGCGACGGAGCACAACAGCAGCCGAGCGTGGGCAATGCCGGCCGTCCTGACCGGCACCCTTCGGATCGTCGCATGCGACGTTGGCAGCGGCTCCTGCCGCTGCCTCCGGTTCTACAGTCGCCTGGCGCGAGGCGTGGGACAATGCCTTACCCGCCGCCCGCCGTGCCTGCAATGCTGATCGCCTTCAACAAGCCCTTCAACGTGCTCTGCCAGTTCACCGACCGCAGCGTGCCGCCGCGGCCGACCCTGGCCGGGTTCGGCCTGCCGCCGCGCGTGTATGCCGCCGGCCGCCTGGACCATGACAGCGAGGGCCTGCTGCTGCTGACCGACAACGGCACGCTGGCGCACAAGCTCACCGACCCCAGGCACAAGGCCGACAAGACCTACTGGGTGCAGGTGGAAGGCACGCCCGGTGACGAGCAGCTGCAACAGCTGCGCGATGGCGTTGTGCTCAACGATGGACCGACCCTGCCGGCGAAGATCGAGCGCCTCGACCCGGCGCCGACGCTGTGGACGCGCGATCCGCCGGTACGTTTCCGCAAGACCGTGCCGGACAGCTGGCTGGCGATCACGGTTCGCGAGGGCCGCAACCGCCAGGTGCGGCGGATGACTGCAGCGGTGAACCTGCCGACGTTGCGACTGGTGCGGGTGTCGATGGGACCGTACCGGCTGGAGGACCTGCAGCCCGGGCAGTGGCGGCAGATTGGTTGACACAGAAAGGGCCGGAGGCCTTGCGGCGTCCGGCCCTCATGCAGTGCCTTGCGGTCAGAGCCCTTCCCGCGGAAGGGGTCCGACCCTGGCAAATTCACGCGTCGCTGCCGATATCGCTGTGCTCGTCCACGACGGTGTCGTTGCGGCGGTCACGCGCGCTGATGCGCTGCGCCTGCCCATTCACCACGTGGCCATTGGCGGCCTTCTTCTTCTGCTGCTTGCGGTACAGCGCATAGCCGAGCAGGCCAACACCCACCGCAGCAGCGGCCACGGCCACAGCCGGATTGCGGCGCACGAACTTGGTCGCGGCCTTGCCGCCGGTCTTCACTGCGCCGATGGCGGCGCCGGTCTTGATCCAGTCCGCATTGCGCAGGCTGCCACCGGCGCTCTTCAGGCCATCGCCGGCGGTGTGGGCCAGCTCCAGGGCGCGCTCCAGGGCGCGGTCGGTGATTACGGTCAGCTTGCTCATGCGGGGGTCCTTTGCCTCGGGTCGAAGTCCAGTGTCGCGCGTTGCCCGTAAACGGTATGTCAGCCGGTGACGCACGTGGTGTGACTCTACCGCAGCCATTCAGGATCAGGCAGGGTGGGGCGGATCCCTTTCTTTGGGAAAGGGCTCTGACCCCGGCGCGGTGTATGGGGTCAGAGCCCATTGCGATGCAATGGATCCGACCCCGCCCTCAGGTTCCGCGCGGCTTTGCCCGGTGCGTGGCCGTGGCTGTCCACGGATCATCCGGCCATGGATGGCGCGGGTAACGGCCCTTCATTTCCTTTTTCACTTCGGCGTAGGTGTTTTCCCAGAAGCTGCGCAGGTCCTGGGTGACCTGAAGCGGGCGGCCGCCGGGGGAGAGCAGGTGCAGGGTCAGCGGCACGCGGCCATCGGCGATGCGCGGCGTGTCGGCCAGGCCGAACAGTTCCTGCAGTTTCACCGCCAGCACCGGCTGCAGCGGATCACCACTCTCGCTGTCCAACGCGTAGGTGATCGGCCGCTCCAGCCCGGACGGCACGGTGATGCGGGTCGGCGCATTACGCTCGACCAGCTGCCGTTGTGACCATTCCAGCGGCGACTTCAGTGCCTCGCCGAAACTGGCCTCATCCAGCGCGTCCAGGCGGCTCTTGCCGGCGAACGCGGGTTGCAGCCACTGCGTGAGGTTGGCCAGCAGGGCCGCGTCGCTGCAGTCGGGCAGGTCCAGCTCCGGCATCCAGCGCCGCAGTGACTCGACGCGCGCCTGCCACTGGCGCAGGCCCTCGGTCCACGGCAGCGCCTGCAGACCGAGTTCGGCTACCGCGCCGGTCAGTGCCTGCGCGGCGTGCTGCGGATCGACTCGGCCGGCCGAGCGGCTGTCCAGCACGATGCGGTCGAAACGCGTCTCGCGCAGTGCCACCAGGGCGCGTCGCTCGCTGTCCCAGCGCACTACGTCTTCGGTGACGAAGCGATCCGGCCACGCCTTGCGCAGCCGATCCTCGTCCACCGGTGCGGCACGCAGCAGCAGTGCATCGCGCGCCTCGAAGCGCAGTTCGCTGGCCACCAGCCACGGCTCACCGCGCAGGTCGCTCAGCTCGTGCAGGCGCGCGCTGCGGCCATTGGCCAGCAGGTAGCGCAGAGGATCGCTGGGATGCTGGAAGCCAATTCGATCGGGAAAGGCATGAGCGAGCAGGTCGCCCAGCTCATGGGCCTCGATGCTGGCCGGCGGCGTGGCTTCGCAGCGCAGGCGGCGACGCCACTGCTTGGCGGCGGCATCGATCGCGGCCAGCCCGCTGCGGTTGGCATCGCCCGGTGTGCGGCCATTGCGGAACGCGGCCAGTGCGCGCCAGCGGGCCGCCAGCGCGTCGCCGCCCTGGCGCAACGGGTCGCGCGCCTCCAGCAGCGCGGCCAGGTCGGCAGCCAGCGCCTGGGCGCGGGCATCGGGCGCTGCCAGCAGCATCGCCGCCATCCGTGGATGCGTGCCCAGCGCCAGCACACGCCGGCCCAGTTCGGTGATCGCGCCACTGCTGGACAGGGCGCCGAGCCGCTGCAGCAGTTCGCGCGCCGCACCCATCGGACCCGCCGGGGGCGGATCGAGGAAGCGCAGATCGCTGCTGCCCCAGGCCGCCAGTTCCAGTGCCAGTCCGGCCAGTTCCACCTGGTCGATCTCGGCGCGGCGCTGCGGTTCCAGCCGCTGCGACTGTGGCCACAGCCGCCAGGCCACGCCTTCGGCGACGCGCCCGGCACGGCCCGCGCGCTGGTCGGCCGATGCCTGCGCGATGGCCACCACGTCCAGCCGGGTGAAGCCACTGTTGGGGTCGTAGCGCGGTTCGCGTGCCTGGCCGCTGTCGATCACCACGCGCACGCCGGGCAACGTCACCGACGACTCGGCGACGTTGGTCGCCAGCACCACGCGCCGGCGGCCATCGCTGGCCACCTGAAGTACGCGCGCCTGTTGTTCCACGGGCAGTTCACCGTGCAGCGCCAGGACCTCGACATCGCCATTGAGCGATTCCTGCAGGCCCGCCTGCACCCGCGCGATCTCGCGCTGGCCGGGCAGGAACACCAGCAGGTCACCGGGGTGCTCGGCCAGGGCCTGCTGCACCGCGCGGCGCACCTGCAGTTCCAGCGCCTCATCGCGGCGCGCCGGGAAATGGCTGATCGCCACCGGGTAGCTGCGGCCCTCGCTGCTCAGCCGCGGCGCATCGAGAAAGCGTGCCAGCCGCTCGCCGTCCAGCGTGGCCGACATCACCACCAGGCGCAGGTCATCGCGCAGCTGCGCCTGCACATCCAGCGCCAGCGCCAGGCCGAGGTCGCCGCTGAGATGGCGCTCGTGGAATTCGTCGAACAGGATCGCACCGACCTCTTCCAGCATCGGGTCGTCCTGCAGCATGCGGGTCAGGATGCCTTCGGTGACGACCTCGATGCGCGTGCGCGCCGAAACCTTGTTTTCGAAGCGGATGCGGTAGCCGACCGTGCCACCGACCTCCTCGCCCAGCTGCCGCGCCATGAACAGCGCGGCGCTGCGGGCGGCGACCCGCCGTGGTTCCAGCAGGATGATCTTGCGGCCCTGCAGCCACGGTGCGTCGAGCAGTGCCAGTGGCACCTGGGTGGTCTTGCCGGCACCGGGCGGGGCCTCCAGCACCAGTCGCTGCTGCGCGGCCAGGTGTTGCTGGATCTGCGGCAGCAGCGGGGAAATCGGGAAGAGCGGGGCGGTCATGTGCAAAGGATAAGGGGGCACGGCGGGCGCAGGTACAATGCGCGGGCACTTTTCCCCCGCGATGACCATGCACCTGATCGATATCGGCGCCAACCTGACCCACGACTCCTTCGACCGCGACCGCGATGCCGTGCTGGACCGCGCGCGCCAGGCCGGCGTGGTGCAGATGGTCATCACCGGTGCCAGCCGCGAGCACTCGCCACTGGCCCTGCAGTTGGCCCAGCAGCACCCCGGCTTCCTGTACGCCACCGCCGGCGTGCACCCGCACCACGCGGTGGAATACACCGAGGAATGCGATGCCGAGATGCGCGCGCTGCACGCGCATCCGGAAGTGGTGGCGGTGGGGGAGTGCGGGCTGGACTACTTCCGTGACTTCTCGCCGCGCCCGGCGCAGCACCGTGCGTTCGAGCGCCAGCTGCAGCTGGCCGCGGACAACGGCAAGCCGCTGTTCCTGCACCAGCGCGACGCGCACGCCGATTTCATGGCACAGATGAAGAACTTCGAAGGCCGCATCGGCCCGGCGGTGGTGCATTGCTTCACCGGCGAACGCGATGAGCTGTTCGATTACCTGGACCAGGACTGGTACATCGGCATCACCGGTTGGCTGTGCGACGAACGCCGTGGCGCGCACCTGCGCGAACTGGTGAAGAACATCCCGGCCAACCGCCTGATGATCGAGACCGACGCGCCGTACCTGCTGCCGCGCACGCTGAAGCCGATGCCGAAGGACCGGCGCAACGAGCCGATGTTCCTGTCGCACATCGTGGAAGAGCTGGCACGTGACCGTGGCGAGGACGTTGCGGTGACCGCGGCCAATGCCACGGCCGCCGCCCGCGCGTTCTTCCGCCTGCCCGACGCGGGTTGATGGTAGTGCCGGCCGCTGGCCGGCAGCACATCTTGATTGCCGGCCGGCGGCCGGCACTACCGGAGCAGGTCGCGCAGGCCCTCACGGTAGCTGGGGAACCTCGGCTCCCAGCCCAATGCTTCACGCGTGCCCCGGCTGTCGATGCGCTTGTTGCTTTCGTAGAAGCGCCGCAGCGTCGGGCTCAGTGCCGGGTCATCCCAGGCCACGGCGGGCGGCAGCGCAAACCCGCCCAGCTTCGCGGCGAAGGCCAGCACATCCTGCGGCGGTGCAGGCTCGTCGTCGCTGGGCAGGTAGAGACCCTGCCGGGCCGGTCGCCGCATTGCGGCGATGATGACGGTTGCCAGGTCATCCACGTGCAGTCGGTTGAACACCTGGCCCGGGCGAACCACGTGGCGCGCACGCCCCTGCGCCAACTGCACCAGCGCATTGCGACCCGGCCCGTACAGGCCGGGCAGGCGGAACACCGCCGAGGCGATGCTGCGTTGTCCGGCCAGTGCACGCCACTGTGCTTCCGCGAGCAGGCGCTGCACACCAGCCGCTTCAGTGGCGTCGGCCGCGCTGCGCTCGTCGATCCAACCGCCGGCGCGGTCGGCATACACCGAGGTCGACGACAGATAGCCGACCCAGCGCAATGCCGGGCTGGCCTGCAGCGCGGGCAGCAGCAGGCGCAGTGCCGGGTCGCCCTCCGCGTCGGGCGGCACGCTGCACAGCACGGCATCGGCCTGCGCGATCTCTTCGAGCAGGGCAGGTGACGGTGCGGTGTCAGCTCGAAGCGGGTGTCGCAGCAGGCCATCGTGCGGTGCCGCAGACGGGTCGCGCACCGTGCCGGCCACGCCTACGCCGTGCGCCTGCAGCTGCGCGGCCAGCACGCGTCCGCTCCAGCCCAGCCCGAGAATCAGTACCCGCGCGGGCAATGGGCTGGCCTGCAAGGCGGGACTCACGCGACCCGCAGTGCCTGGTAGGCCTGCAGGCTGCTGTAGGCAACCTGCAGCAGCAGGGCTTCCTGATCAGCCCTGCGCGCACGCACCAGCATGTCGCCAACAATCTGTTCGGCCTCCACCTGCTGGCCGGCCTCCAGATCACGCAGCATCGAGGCCTTCAACGCCGAGCCGGCCTGGGTCAGCGTGCCGCGCGCAGTGTCCTTCGCTGCCTCCGGAACCGGTTCACCGGCGGCTTCGGCGACGGCCAGGCACTCGTCGTAAAGGCCACGTACGATCGCCTCGCCATCATCGGTGGCGACGATGGTGCCGATATCCGCACGCAGCAGGCAGGTGGCTGCGGCCAGCGCGGTCAGGAAGGTGTACTTGATCCACTGTTCCTGGCCGATGCGCTCGCTGGCCAGGTGATCAAGGTTGGCCTTCGCGCAGACCGTAGCGAAGGCGCGCACGCGCGCGGAGATCGCGCCGCCGTCGCGCTCGCCGAAGGTGAGCTTGGCCGGCTTGCCCAGATGCAGCACCGCGCCATCGGGCGCCTTGGTGGCGCTGATGAAGCACAGGCCGCCGAGCACCGCGTCGCGGCCAAAGCGCAGGTCCAGTGCGTTGTAGTGGTGCAGGCCGTTGAGGATCGGCAGCACGGTGGTGTTCGCGCCGACTGCCGGGGCGATGGCATCGATCGAACTGTCCAGGTCGTAGGCCTTGCAGCTGAGGATGACCAGGTCGAAGGGCTTCTGCGCGGCCAGTGCGGGCAGTGCATCAGCCGTGACGTGCTGAACCGGGAAACGCGCATCACCCAGTGGGCTGCGGATGACCAGGCCATCATGGTCCAGCTGCGCGGCGCGCGCGGGGCGCACGAGGAAGGTCACGTCCACGCCGGCCTGGGCCAGGCGGCCACCGAAGTAACCGCCGGTACCGCCGGCGCCGAGGATCAGGATGCGCATTGCACGTTCACCGTTTTCTGGGGGGAATCAGAACTGCGATTGTGCCGGAGATTGCAGGCAAAAAAGAGCCGAGCATAGGCTCGGCTCTACAGACTGCTGCATCCACGCATGGCGTGGATCTGGTGTTGCCGGCCAGCGGCCGGCACTACCACGCAGGTCTCAGCTGCGCATACCCACGCCACGGCGCAGCAGCCACAGGGCCAGCGCCGTCAGCACCACCACGAAACCGATCATCAGGCCGTAGGCCACCGGCAGCGGCACATCGCTGCTGCCCAGCAGGCCATAGCGGAACGCGTTGACCATGTAGAAGATCGGGTTCGCGTGCGTGGCCGCTTCGGCCCAGCCCGGCAGCAGCTTCACCGAATAGAACACGCCACCCAGGTAGGTCAGCGGGGTCAGGATGAAGGTCGGCACGATCGCCACGTCATCGAACTTCTTCGCATACACCGCATTGATGAATCCGGCCAGCGAGAAGATCGTCGCGCCGAGGATCACCGTGGTCAGCATCACGATCGGATGCGGGATTCGCACCGGGGTGAAGAACATCGCGATGATCAGCACGATCACGCCGACCATCAGGCCGCGCAGCACGGCACCGGCCACGTAGCCCCACAGGATCACCCAGTTCGGCATCGGGCTGACCAGCAGTTCTTCGACGTGGCGGCCGAACTTGGCACCGAAGAACGAGGAACTGATGTTGCCGTAGCTGTTCTGGATCACGCTCATCATCACCAGGCCCGGCACGATGAACTGCATGTAGGTGTAGCCGCCCATGTCACCCACGCGCGACCCGATCAGGTTGCCGAAGATGAGGAAGTACAGGGTCATGGTGATCGCCGGCGGCACCAGGGTCTGGCCCCAGATGCGCATGATGCGGGCGACTTCGCGGCGCACGATGGTCATCAGCGCGATGCGGTTGCGCTGGCCGTCGGTCAGCTCGGTGGTGCTCATGCAGGCTTCTCCATGTTGCCGGTGAGGCGCACGAACAGCTCCTCCAGGCGGTTGCTCTTGGTACGCATCGAACGCACGCGGATGCCGGACTCGTTCAGCGTAGCGAACACGCGGTTGAGGTCCATCGCGCGTGGCATGTCGATGTCCAGCGTGTGCGGGTCCGGCGCGGTCAGCGTCGCGCCCTCGATCACCGGCAGCTGCGCCGGCAGGTCACCGTCGATGTCCAGCAGGAAGCCTTCCACGTCCAGCTTGGCCAGCAGGGTGCGCATCGGCCCCTGCTCGACGATCTGGCCATGGTTGATGATCGCCAGGTGGCGGCACAGGTACTCGGCTTCTTCCAGGTAGTGCGTGGTGAGGATGATCGTGGTGCCGGCAGCGTTGATCTCCTTCAGCACGCGCCACATGTCGCGGCGGATCTCGATGTCCACGCCGGCGGTCGGCTCATCCAGGATCAGCAGGCGCGGGCGGGTCATCATCGCGCGAGCGATCATCAGCCGGCGCTTCATGCCGCCGGACAGCGTGCGGCTCATCACCTGCGCCTTTTCCCACAGGTGCGCGCGCTTCAGCTCTTCCTCGGCGCGCTGCTCGGCTTCCTCGCGCGGCACGCCGTAGAACCCGGCGTAGTTCACCAGGATGTCGAAGGGCTTTTCGAACAGGTTGAAATTGATCTCCTGCGGCACCAGCCCGATCAGGCGCATGGTGGCGCTGCGGTTGCGCACCAGGTCGCTGCCGAACACCTCCACCTGGCCCTCGCTGAGGTTGACCAGGGAGCTGATGATGCCGATCAGGGTCGACTTGCCCGCCCCGTTGGGGCCGAGCAGGGCGAAGAAGTCGCCCGGGGCCACTTCCAGGGAAACGCCCTTCAGGGCCTGGGTGCCGTTGTCATAAGTCTTGCGCAGGTCGCGCACGCGCAGGGCGGGCGCCGTATCGTTCTGGGATGCCAAGCTCGAAGCCTTCGCGCCCATGGGCTGGCGCTGGAGAGGGGCGGGGAGGGGCTATTATAGAAGACCCCGAGGGCTTGCCCCGGCTACACACTGTCCCGAAAAGTCGTGCCTGTTCAATTCCCCCTCAAGCTGGTCGGCTGCCGCATGCTGGCCCCGACCGTCGGCCACTACCAGTTCGTGCGTGACGATGGGCAGCCGCTGGATTTCCAGCCCGGCCAGTTCATCCAGGTCCATTTCAGCTACGCCGACGGCACCGAAACCAAGCGCAGCTACTCGCTGGCGACCATCCACGACCATGCGCTGGGCCCGGGCGAGGCGGTGGACATCGCGGTCAGTTTCGTGCCCGGTGGCGCCGCCACGGCCCTGTTCGAGGCGCTGGAGCAGGGCAGCCAGATCAGTGCGTCCGGCCCCTATGGCCGGTTCTGCCTGAATCCCGGTGACCACAACGCCCGTTACCTGCTGATCGCCACCGGTACCGGCGTTACCCCCTACCGCTCGATGCTGCCGCTGCTGGAGAAGGCCATAGCCGAACGCGGCGTGCAGATCGTGCTGCTGCAGGGCGCGCGCAGTCCGGGCGAGCTGCTGTACAGCGAAGATTTCTACAGCTTCGCCGAAAAGCACGCGAACTTCCGCTATGTTCCGTGCCTGTCGCGCGAACTGCCGGCCGAACCGCACCCGGATGTACAGCACGGCTACGTGCAGCAGGCGCTGGCCGGTTTCACGCCGGACCCGGCCACCGACATCGCCTACCTGTGCGGCAACCCGGACATGGTCGATGCCTGCGCCGAGCTGCTGAAGGCGGCCGGCCTGGGCAACCCGCAGATCCGCCGCGAGAAGTACGTCAGCAGCAAGTAGGCCCGGGTGGTGCCGGCCGTTGGCCGGCAACCC
>NZ_JAXBQL020000021.1:0-28146 GCF_047520565.2 Stenotrophomonas sp. FR012 | reverse complement strand
CCCGTGCCGACCAACGGTCGGCACCCACCATCAGCAGCAGGTTCCAACAGATCGCGGAAATCTGTCGAAGGCGGGGTGGGTCCGGTTGAGGGGGCGTGAGCCGCATGGATGCGGCGAACGAGCTTACATGGACGTACTTGCAGCGTCCCCCTCAATCGGACCCACCCCGCCATCCCACGGATAGCACGCTTTTGCCGTTGCCGTTGCCGTTGCCGTTGCTCCAAGCAGGTGCATGGCGCAGCCCTGCCGAGCACCCCTTACCTCAGCTGGCTGTCCTTGCTGCCACGCCGGTTGTAACCGGCATGCGCCTGCTCTTCTTCGTCATGCGCCTGCTGGCACGCCACGCACAGGCGAACTCCCGGCACAGCACGACGTCGCGCCAACGGAATCGGCGCTTCACATTCCTCACAGTGCTCGAGGCCCGGGCCCTGCCGCAGCTGGCGGCGCGCGCGGGCGATCGCATCGTCGACGGTGGCGTCGATCTGGTCCTGGACCGCGCCATCTCCCGCCCAACCGGTGGCCATGGTCTTCCTCCGCAGGTGTGTCGCCTGATATGGGGACGATACACCCGCGCACAAAGGAGCAGGCCAGTGTTGCGCCGAGCCGTGCCCGGTGCGCCTTCAGCAAGCTGAGCAGAACGCCAACGGATCCAATCGGGGCGATCGCGACTTAATCCCCTCCGTCCCCTTTTTGCTTACCAGATCAGGTCGTCCGGCACCTGGAACTGGGCGTAATAGGCGTCGTCCTCGGCGTTGCCGGTGGAGATCTCGGCAGTCGAGCCCGGCTGGCCGTGGTCGACGATGATCGCCTCCGGAGCCCGCTCGCGCACCTTCTCGGCGGCGGCGCGCGGCAGCAGGGCGTAACCCTCGCCATTGGCGACGATGACCAGCACGCCCACCGACAGCGCCTTGCGCAGCTTGGGGTCGATCAGCAGGGTGCGGATCGCCGCGCCATCGCTGAAGCGATACTCGTCATCGCCCTTGTGGGGTACTGCATGGGCCGCGATGATCTGCTTCGCCTGTGCCTTCTGTTCCGCCTGCCTGGCCTGGGCATTGCGCTCGGCGGCCAGCGCACGGTCGCGCTCGACCTTCTCGGCACGGGCACGTTCAGCCTCACGCTGGACCTCGGCCGAGGCCGATTCGGCCTTGCCCTGGCGGGCCTTGGCCTGCTCCCGCGCGGCGGCGCTGGCCTGCGACTTCTTGGCCAGACCTGCCTTGAGCAATTGTTCCTGCAGCGCGTTGGGCTTTGCCATGGTTGGTACATACCGCGTGTAATCTTGGATGCTTCCATTCTACCGACGCCCCGCCGCCCCTGCATGGCAGTCCTGAAGTACCTCACCGGCTACCCCGAACCCCTGGTCGCCCAGGTCAGCGAACTGCTGGCGCAGGGCAAGCTCGGCCCCTGGCTGCAGCAGCGCTATCCCGACCCGCACGAGGTGCGCAGCGACCGCCAGCTGTACGACTACACCCAGGCGCTGAAAGATCGCTACCTGCGCAAGTCGGTGCCGCTCAACAAGGTCTGCTACGACAACACCCTGGAAGTGATCAAGCACGCGCTGGGTACGCATACCGCCATTTCCCGCGTGCACGGCAACCGCCTCAAGGCCAGCCGCGAGATCCGCATCGCTACGGTATTCCGCCAGGCGCCAGCGGCGTTCCTGCGCATGATCGTGGTGCATGAGCTGGCCCACCTGAAGGAAGCCGACCACAACAAGGCCTTCTACCAGCTGTGCCAGCACATGGAACCGGATTACCTGCAGCTGGAGTTCGATACCCGTCTGTACCTGACCGAGCTGGCCAACCGCAGCCAGCGCTGACCGGCCGCAGCAGCTACACTGCGCGCCCCCTGCCCGACCTGCCCGCCATGGAACCGATCCGTCTCGACAAACGCCTGTCCGCCCTGCTCGGCATCCCCCGCGGCGAAGCGCGGCGCTATATCGAAGGCGGCTGGGTAACGGTCGACGGCGAAGTGGTGGAACAGCCACAGCGCCCGGTCGATGACAGCGTGGTGATCGTCGTGGCCGAGCAGGCCCGTGATGAAAAGGCCGAGCGGGTCAGCATGCTGCTGCACAAGCCGGCCGGCGTTGCTGCTGAGACCCTGTGTGCGCTGGTCAGCAGTGACAGCCGCAGCGAACTTGATGCCAGCGACATCCGTCCGTTGCAGCGCCATTTCCACGGCCTGCAGCTGGCCGCTGCACTTCCGGCCAGCGACAGCGGCCTGGTGGTGGTCAGCCAGGATCCGGCCACGCTGGCCCATCTACAGCGCAATCTGGGCCGCACCGAACAGGAATACCTGATCGAAGTGGCCGAAGGCGGCCCCGAGCGAGGACCGTGGCTGCTGGCGCGGCTGCAGCAGGAATCCGGCGGCGCGAAGGTCAGCTGGCAAAGCGAGCAGCGCCTGCGCTTTGCCGGCAAGGGGCTGACCGCCAAGGGGCTGCGCGTGTCGGTGACCGCCGCCGGGCTGCAGGTGCTGGCCGTGCGCCGACTGCGCATCGGCCGCGTGGCATTGGGGCCGCTGCCGCCGGCGCAGTGGCGTTACCTGGGCAGCGACGAGCGGTTCTGAGGCCTGCGGGTCAGGGCCCTTTCCTGCAGAAACGGGTCCGCCCCCCATCCGTGACGCCCGCGGGGTCGGATCCCTTGCCGAAGTCAAGGGCGCTGACGCCCTATCGATCCTGCAGGCATTCCTTCACGCAGGGCGTGGATCTACCATCGAGGCATGAGCCTGCCCATGCCCCTGTGGCGACGCCTGTTGCGCGTCGCTGCAATCATCCTCGCCGCGCTGTTGCTGCTGGTCCTGTCCGGGCTGCTGCTGGCCGACCATCTCACGCCACAGGCACAGGGCGCGCCCTCGCATGTACTGCCATTGCAGCCGGCGCAGACCCGCATCGACCAGCAGATCGTGCCGCTGCAGGACGCGCATCCCGGGCAATCAGGCGTAGCGTTCCTCAGTGATGGCATGGATGCCTTCGCCGCGCGCGCGATGATCACCGCGCACGCTGGCCGCAGCCTGGACCTGCAGTACTACATCTGGCACGACGACCTGATCGGCCACCTGATGGCCAAGGCGCTGCATGACGCCGCCGAGCGCGGTGTGCGCGTGCGCATCCTGCTCGATGACATGAACGCCAAGGACAAGGACGCGCTGATGATGGCGCTGGACCGGCACCCCAACATTGAAATCCGCCTCTACAACCCGTTCCGCAACCGGACCGGCATCCTGCGCGTGGTAGAGATGGTGCAACGCTTCTTCAGCGTGAACCACCGCATGCACAACAAGAGCTGGATCGCCGATGGCCGCGTCGCGATCGTCGGCGGCCGCAACATCGGCGAGGAGTACTTCAGCGCGCGCACCGATGTGAACTTCCAGGATCTGGACCTGCTGGTCGCCGGCCCTGCCGTGGAGCAGGCCAACCGGATCTTCGACGACTACTGGAACAGCGAGGCCGCCATTCCGGTATCCGCGCTTGCCTTCCATACCGATGCACAGCTGCGCCTGCTGGTGCGCGAATCGGATCATGAGGCGCAGCGGGACGTGGCCCGGCCCTACCTTGCGCGCGTGGCCGAATCGCGCCAGCGGCAACGCCCGAGTCCCGAGCCATTGCACTGGAGCAGTGCAGTGCGCATCGTCTCGGACCCGCCGATGAAGCATCGCAGGGATGATCGCGCTGCCTGGCTGGTGTCGACCCTGATCAGCGAGCTGCAGGCCGCCCGGCACAAAACGTTGCTGATCTCACCCTACTTCGTGCCAGGCAACGAAGGCCTGGATGGCTTTTCGGCCATGGCCGGGCGGGGCGTGCAGGTCGGCGTGGTGACCAACTCACTGGCTGCCAACGACGTCGCCGCCGTGCACGGCGGCTACATGAGCTACCGCGTGCCGTTGCTCGAAGCGGGCGTCCACCTGTACGAACTGAAGGCGCAGGGGCAGTCCGGCGATGCCGGCATGTTCGGCAGCAGCGGCGCGAGCCTGCACACCAAGGCGTTCGTGGTCGACGACCGCCGCGGCTTCGTCGGCTCGTTCAACCTCGACCCTCGCTCGGCCTACCTCAACACCGAAATGGGCGTACTGTTCGACGACCCGGTGCTGGGGGCGCAGCTGCGCGATGAGTACCTGCGCCTGGCGGACCCCAGGCACAGCTGGTGGCTGGCGCTGGACGACCGAGGCCGGCTACGCTGGCTGGAGCGTGAACCGCCACCGCACTGGGTGGAGGCCGAACCCGGCGCGAGCCTGGGCAAGCGCTGGACCGCGCGGGCCATCAGCTGGCTGCCGGTCGAATCGCAGCTGTAGTACTCAGGCCGCCGGGCCGGCCTGGTCCTGTCCGGCATCATCCAGCGTTTCCACGCTGCGCCCATGCAGGCGCCGCCAGATCCAGCGCAATGCATGCGGCGGCGCTGAAGGCAGCTGCTCCAGCAGCGCCAGCATGCGGCTCTGGCTGGCATGCCCATGGCGGCACAACAGGCTGGCCGCTGCAGCGGCGCTGGCCAGGCGCAGGCTGTCGGCCAGCGCCCCTTCTGCATCCACCGCCAGGGCCTGGTGAACCGGCTCAGGCAGCTCCCATGCGGCGGCGACCCGCTGCGCCAACGGCAACGACCACTGCTGCAACATCTGCAGGGCCAACGCCGGCTCCACGGCCTCGCCGCGGGCCTGCGCTTCCTGCAGCAGCTGGCGCATTACCAGTGACGCGCCCAGTCCCTGCACCAGGCCCAGCCACTGCGCGGCGAAAGCATCACCGAAGGTAACCGTGCGTGCGTGGTCTGCAGCCGCGCGCGAGGCCAGCAATGCGTGCTCCCAGATGATCGTGCTGAACTGCGGGAACACTTCGCACTGCACCTGCATCACCGGCTGCACCAGTACCGCACTGATGATCTGCCGCACGCCTTCGGTACCCACCAGTGTCACCGCCCGCTGCAGGCTTTCGACCGGGCGCTCATGCACCTTGTAGGCCGGGCTGTTGGCGATGCGCAGCAGGTTGCCGGTCAGTACCGGGTCCTGACCGATGATCGCGGCCATCACCCGCGCTGAGGCGGCATCGTCGTTGACGGTCTGGATCAGCTGCGGCAGCAGTTGCGGCCGGCGGGGCAGCTGCCTGGCCGCCCAGTTGCGGTCCTGCAGCGCGCGCGCCACCGCCTCGCCCAGCCCTGCGGCCTGCACCGGCGTGGATTCACCGGCCAGACGCGGGTACAGGGCCAGCGCATGCAGGCCACGTTGCAGATGTGCAGCGATCTCGGCCGGGGGCAGCGCCTCGCCCTGCAGGCTCGCCGCTGCGGCGGCCACCGCCTGGCGGGACGCAGCAACCAGCCGCGACGGTGCCGCCCCGGTCGAACGCGCCAGCCAGCCGCGCAGCGATCGCCACCAGGCCGCTGTCATCGCCGCCCGCCCTGTCGTTGCAATGTCCTTGCCGTCACTGACCGCCCGCCTCTTCACGCCAATCCGGCCACCCGCCGTCGTCGCAGCATCGGCCGCACTTTCATCTTCTTTAACCGGAAGGCATGCGATGTCGACGGCACCGGCCAGGGGAATGGACTAGAATGGCGCCGCGCGACCCGTCCCCCAGCCATGACGACGTCGCTTTTTTTGTTTTGGGACCCTACCGTTCACTGGCCGTTCGCTGCAGTTCGCCGCTGATCGCGCCATCGGAGACGCCATGCTATTCGAAACCCTCGCCACCACCGGCCACGAACAAGTGGTGTTCTGCCACAACCACGATGCCGGCCTGCAGGCAATCATCGCCATCCACAACACCACCCTGGGCCCGGCCCTGGGCGGCGTGCGCATGCGTCCGTATGCCAGCACCGACGAGGCGCTGGCCGACGTGCTGCGGCTGAGCCGGACGATGACCTACAAGAATGCGCTGGCCGGCCTCAACGTCGGTGGTGGCAAGGCGGTGATCATCGGCGACCCGAAAGTGGACAAGACTGAAGTACTGTTCCGCGCCTTCGGCCGTTATGTCGACTCGCTGGGAGGGCGCTACATCACCGCCGAGGACGTCGGCACCGACGTCAACGACATGGAGAACATCTACCTGGAGAGCCAGTTCGTGACCGGCGTGCACCAGGTCCATGGCGGCTCCGGCGATCCGGCCCCGTTCACCGCCTACGGTGCGCTGCAGGCGCTGATGGCGGCGATGCGCTTCAAGTTCGGCCATGAGGAAGTGGGCAAGACCAGCATCGCAGTGCAGGGCCTGGGCCACATCGGCATGGAGCTGGTCAAGCTGCTGCGCGATCGCGGCGCCAAACTGTATGTCACCGACCTGGACAGCGCGCTGGTTGATCGCGCGGTCAGCGATTTCGGCGCCGAAGCGGTCAAGCCCGACGAGATCCACGAAGTGAACGCCGATGTGTTCGCACCGTGCGCGCTGGAAGGCGCGATCAACGCCGACACCCTGCCGCGGATCAAGGCGAAGATCATCTGCGGTACCGCCAACAACCAGCTGTCGAGCCTGGAAATCGGCGATGAACTGCATGCGCGCGGCATCCTGTATGCACCTGACTACGCGGTCAACGCGGGCGGCGTGATGAACGTGTCGCTGGAGATCGATGGCTACAACCGCGAACGCGCGATGCGCCTGATCCGCAGCATCTACCACAACCTCACCCGCATCTTCGAACTGTCGCAACGCGAGAACATCGCGCCGCAGCGGGCAGCCGACCGCATCGCCGAAAGCCGTATCCTGTCGATCGGCAAGCTGAAGATGCCGCTGGGTCGCAGCACCCCGCGCCTGGGCAACCTGCGCGGCGGCTGAGCCTGCCGATGTCGCGCCGGGCCTTTCGACCCGGCGCGACCGCCCGTTCAGAACCCGGTGCTGTAGCGCAACGCCGCCTGCCGCGCGCCTTCGCCGCCGACGCGCTGGTCGAAGCCCAGGCTCAGGCGGCCGTTGCGGCCCCACCACGACTCCAGCGCCACGCCGAACAGCGCACTGCCGCGCGGCGCGTTCCAGCCCGCCAGTGGCGCCCATGCATCAACGCCGACGAAACTGGCCTGCCAGTCCGCATCGGCACCATCGAGCCGCTGCTGCCATTCGGCATGCCCGCGCAGGGTCCAGCGCCCCCAGCCACGTTCGCCGCGGATACCGGCCAGCATCTGGCTGCGCTGTACGCGGTTGGCATCGCCACGCAGGCCGAAGCCGAACCCGCCCAGTTCGTTGAAGGCATCGGTATCCACGCGCGTGCTGCTGGCGCCCACGTAGGGTGTGAACGACGCACCCGCGCGGCCGAAACGATAGCCGCCTTCGACACTGGCACTGCTGAAACGTCCGCCGTAACGTGCAGAGACACCGTAGGCGCCGGCGCCCAGCAGCAACTGGCGATCCAGCGCCCGGGTGAACTGGCCGCTGCCGACCTGCGCCAGCGCATAGCCCCGGCCCAGGTTCCAGCCGGCATACAGCTGCGCCTGCGCCTGGCGATCACGCCCACGATCACCACCGACGCTGCTGCCACCATTGCTGCGGGTTTCGCCAAAGGCCACGCCCATCAGCCCATTGCTGCCCAGTGGCAGGTCCTGGCCGGCCATCCAACCGCGGCTGTCGGCGGCATTGCCGGCGAAACTGCCCTGCCCGGCTTCGCCGAGCGCGCTCTGCCAGGCCCCGCGCAGGCGCGGCGCCGTCTGCACGCGATCGAAGCGCTCGGCGATCGCGCGGCGTGACATGTCGATGCTGTCGAAGGTGGCCGACTCGGCCCGCGCATGCGCCTGTCCGGACAGGCTCTGCAAACTGGCCTCGAGGCCTTTGCTGCCACCGCCGGTCCACTGCAGCGCACCGGCGGCCGTACCGAAGGCCGAGCCCTGCAGCGTCGTATCGCCATCAAGCACGCTGAACGCACTGTCCACGCGTTGCGCAGCCGACTGCGCCGAGGCCGTGAGCCCGGTCGCGGCCGCCGTGACGCTGACCTGGGTCAGGTTCAACCAAGCGTTGTTGCTGTCATATCCATAGCTGCTCTGCAGCAGCGACAGGCCCTGCAGGCCGCTGGAGGTGGCCGGGCTGCTGAAGGTGCCGCTGAGGCCGGCGGCGGCGTGGATCAGGTCCTGGCGGCTGCCGTTCTGCGGCACATAGCCGGAGACGAAGCCGTGCACGCGCACGCCCCCGTTGATCGTGGCGTTGCCGGTGACCTGCAGCGCATTGGCACCGAGCGCGATCATCAGCTGCGCGCCGGCCTGCTGGGTGTAGTTGCCCTCGATGGTGCCGGTGGTGTTGCCGGTGGTCAGGAACACGCTGCTGCCGTTGACCACATTGCCGATCACGCGCGGCGTACCGCCATTGAACTGCAGGCCGGTCGAATCCGGATCGGGCTGCGCCAGGATCGTCACGTTGGAGCGGATCACGCTGCCGTTCTGCAGTGACAGGATGCCGCGCTCGATGCGGGTGGCACCGCTGTAGCTGTTGTTGCCCCCCAGCACCAGGGTTCCCCCGCCCTGCTTGACCAGGCCACCGCTGCCGACGATGTCATTGCTCCACAGCGAGCCACTCGATGGCGCATCGACATTGGCCACCACATCGCCCCAGTCGAAGCGCCCCGGCCCCTTGATCGCCCGCGAGATGTCGAGCAGGCCGTAGCCGAACACCGCATCCACGCCGGGCGCACCGATGTCCTTGGCGGTGCCCAGCAGGGTCTGCCGCACCAGGTTGTTGTCGAAGTACGGGTAGCGCTGCCAGACCAGGGCGGCGGCGCCGGAAATCAGCGGGGCGGCGAAGGACGTGCCGTAGTTCCAGTAATAGCTGCCGCCGTTGGCATCGGGATAGACCGCGCTGCCCGGCGCCGCCAGGCAGTAGCGCGCGGCTTGGCCGCAGGCATTGGCGTAGCTGGCCAGCGTGCCCGCTGCATACGGATCCACCGCAGTGGCCACCAGCCAGCCGCGCTCCAGATCGGCCGCCGGCAGCGAGCCGGCAACGCCCAGCTGGCTGGGCAGCGCGGCCAGGCTGCTCGGCTCGGGGCGCGCATCGTTGCCGGCCGCGAACACCACCAGGCCGCCATGGTTGATGACGAACGGCCGGTACTCGGCCGCCACCTGCGCGGTGGTCGGCAGGTCGGTCCAGTACAGGCCGCCCCACGAATTGTTCATCACCTTCACGTTGTAGCTGATCAGGTCCTGGTGGACCTGCGCCACGCCCAGTGGGCCGCTGAAGGAATTGCCCTTGCCGCTGCCGTCATCGACGGGCGGCTTGTCGGCGATGATCCGCGCCGAAACGATCTGTGCGCCGGGGGCGATGCCGCCCGGCCAGGACCCCACCGAAGCACCCGCGGCCAGGCTGGCCACCGCCGTGCCGTGGCCCACCACGTCGTCCACCTGCAGGTTGTTGCGGGCGGGGTCGATGTAGTTGAGGTTGGCGACCACGCGCCCGTTCAGCGCCACTGCGTTGCGCTGCACGCCCGAATCGACGATGCCGATGCGCACCCCCTGCCCGGTCAGGCCGGCGGCCTGTGCGGCACGCGCATTGGTCACGGACAGGTGCGCGTCGAAGGCCGGCTCCTGCGGCTTGGCCGGAGGCGGTGTGGTCGGCGGGGGCGTGGTCGGGGGCGTCGGGGTGGTCGGGGGGGGATCGATGCGGACATTGCCGCCGCCTCCGCCGCCACCACATGCCGTCAATGCCATCGCCAGCGCCGACGCCAGCGCCGACCTCACCATCATCGTGCGTTCCATCGATTCCTTCCCATGAACGTTGGCCTGCCTACATCCCGGCAGGCGTGCGGTGCCGCCCAGCGGCGGCCCTCCCCGACCCTCTATACTTGGGTCGACCCCCACGCAGTCTGCCGGGAAATCGCGGCGCTTCCAACGTCCTCGGTCTCCTTTCCGAACATTGCTTACGCATCAACGAGATTGCCATGTCCAACATCGTCATCGCCGCCGCCAAGCGCACCGCCATCGGCTCCTTCCTCGGCCAGTTCAACGGCGTGCCGACCCCGACCCTCGGCGCGGCCGCCATCGCGGCCGCCCTGGAACAATCGGGCGTGCCGGCCAGCGACGTCTCTGAAGTCCTCATGGGCTGCGTGCTGCCGGCCAACCTCGGCCAGGCGCCCGCCCGCCAGGCGGCGATCGCCGCCGGCATTCCGCTGTCGACCGGTGCCACCACCCTCAACAAGGTGTGCGGCTCGGGCATGAAGACCATCATGCTCGGCCATGACCTGATCAAGGCCGGTTCGGCCAGCATCGTGGTCGCCGGTGGCATGGAATCGATGTCCAACGCCCCGCACCTGCTGCCCAACTCGCGCACGGGCAACCGCTTCGGCAACTTCCAGGCGATCGACCACATGGCCCACGACGGCCTGGTCAACGCCTACGACGGCAAGGCCATGGGCGAGTTCGCCGAATGCGCCGTGGACAAGTACCAGTTCAGCCGCGAGGAACAGGACGCCTACGCGATCGAATCGGTCAAGCGCGCACAGGCCGCACAGGCCAATGGGGCATTCGCCGATGAGATCGTCGCGGTGAAGGTGGCCACCCGCAAGGGTGAGGTCGAGGTCGCCACCGATGAGCAACCCGGCCGCTCCGACATCGCCAAGATCCCGACCCTGCGCCCGGCCTTCAAGAAGGACGGCAGCGTCACCGCCGCCAGCTCCTCCAGCATCTCCGACGGCGCCGCTGCGGTGGTCCTGCTGACCGAGGAAGACGCCAACGCACGTGGCATTACCCCGCTGGCGCGCATCGTCGGCCACGCCACCCATTCGCAGGAACCGGAATGGTTCACCACCGCCCCGATCGGCGCGATCCACACACTGCTGGCCAAGACCGGATGGTCGCTGGACCAGATCGACCTGTTCGAAATCAATGAGGCCTTCGCCGTGGTGGCGATGGCACCGATGCGTGAACTGGGCATCCCGCACGACAAGCTCAACGTGAATGGCGGGGCCTGCGCACTGGGCCATCCCATCGGTGCCTCCGGTGCACGCCTGGTGGTGACCTTGGTCAACGCCCTGCGCACGCGCGGTGGCAAGCGCGGCATTGCCACCCTGTGCATCGGTGGTGGTGAAGCAACAGCCATCGCCATCGAATTGATTTAAAAAGATTTAACGACGATTTCGCAAAAATGAATGCGGGATCGCTTGACACCCAATCTTGGCTTGTCATCATGTTGTCGGCGCGCAGTATGCGCGTTGCCTAATTCTAACGACGAGGATTTACACAATGAGCATCAACAAGCTGCTGGTCGCGATGTCCCTGGCTCTGGCCCTGGCCGCCTGCTCGAAGCAGGAAGCTGCCCAGGACGCCGCTGCTTCGGCCAACGAAGCCGCCACCGAAGCCCAGGCTGCTGCCGACCAGGCCGCCGCTGCCGGCGCCCAGACCGCCGACGCTGCCCAGCAGGCTGCCAACACCGCCGCCACCGCTGCTGACGCTGCGACCGACGCTGCTGCCAACACCGCTGCTGCCGCGACCGACGCTGCTGCTGGCGAAGCCAAGGACGCTGCCAAGGCTGCCGAAGCTACCGCTGAGCAGGCCAAGGACGCTGCTGAAGAAGCCAAGAAGTAATAACTTCTTTCTTCAGGCTGTTCTGGAAAAGCCGCTGGTTCGCCAGCGGCTTTTTCTTTGGCCTGCTGCCTGCGCGCGCCTCGGATCGCGACCCCGTCTTCACAACGGCATGAATAGGCTGGCGTCCCCATCCATTGCAGTACCGGAGACCGCCATGAAGATTCGCCCGATCACCACCACGCTGCTGGCCGCCTCCCTGCTGCTGGCCCTGGCCGCCTGCAAGGGTCCGGAAGCCGAACAGGCCAAGCAGGACGCGCAGCAGGCCGCCGACAGCGCCGGCGCTGCCGCCCGTGACGCCGTGGACAGGGCCGCCGAAGCCACCCGCAACGCTGCCGACAAGACCGCTGCCGCTTCCGAGCAGGCCGCCGCCGATACCCAGCAAGCACTGGACAAGGCCGCAGACGCCACCGCAAACGCCGCAGACAAGGCCAAGGTTGCGGCCACCGACGCCGCTGCACATGCCAGCGACGCCACTGCGGACGCCGCACAGAAGGTTGCTGACAAGGCCCGTGATGTCGCCAATGACGCCAAGGCCAACGCCGCCAAGGAAGAAGCCAAGCACTAAGGCCTACCGGCAGCCGGGCATCGTCTCGGCGCTACAGGAAAAGCCGCGGCACTGCCGCGGCTTTTCTGCTTTTCGCTCTCTGCTCTTTCTGTTGATTCCGTGCTGGACGCGTACGGAAAGTGTCCAAGGACGCGCGGGTAGGTTGCGCAGGGGCGTAGGCGCCATGGATGGCGCGCCCGAGCCTACAAGGACGTATTCACGGCGCCCCCTGCGCGACCTACCGCGCGGCCCACCCATCAGTATCAGCGGCCACCACGAGGGGCTTCGCCGTTGGCCGCCCTACGGCAGCGCGCGCGCCAGCATTGCCGACAGATCCACACCCGCCGGCAGCGTCCCGAACACCAGCCCATGCTGCCCTTCCAGCCGGCTGCACACGAACGCTTCAGCCATTGGACTGCCCGCCCGCAACATCAACGCTGCCTGCAACAGCAGCGCAGTGCGCTCGCAGAACAGCCTCGCCTGCGACTCATCCGGTGCCGGCGCCGCTGCCCAACGCTGCAGCGCCGCCGCGTAGCGCGCATCATGATCGGCCACCGCTGCCAGCTCGGCGCGCAGCGCCGCCAGTGCCTCCGGTTCACGTGCCAGCGCGCGCAGTACGTCCAGACACTGGATGTTGCCACTGCCTTCCCAGATCGAATTCAACGGCGCCTGCCGGTACAGCCGCGGCAGCATCGATTCCTCCACATAGCCTGCGCCGCCGAGGCATTCCTGCGCTTCGTTGACGAAGGCCGGCGCGCGCTTGCACAGCCAGTACTTGCCCAGCGCCGTTCCCACCCGTGCCAGCGCAGCTTCGTTGGCATCCACGGCGGCGCGATCCACCGCGCGTGCGATGCGCATCGAAAGTACCGTGGCCGCTTCCGATTCCAGTGCCAGGTCGGCCAGCACATTGGTCATCAACGGGTGCTCGACCAGCAGCTTGCCGAAGGTGCGGCGATGGCGTGCGTGGTGCAACGCCTGCGCCAACGCCATGCGCATTTCCGCCGCTGCGCCCAGCATGCAATCCAGGCGGGTCATCATCACCATGCCGATGATGGTGGCCACGCCACGCCCCTCCTCGCCCACCCGCCATGCCTGCGCGCCGCAGAACTCGACTTCGCTGGAGGCATTGGCCCAGTCGCCAAGCTTGTCCTTCAACCGCATCAACCGGAATGCGTTGCGGTCACCGTCGGCCAGCCGGCGCGGCATCAGCAGGCAGGTCAGTCCTCCCGGCGCCTGCGCCAGCACCAGGAAGCCATCGCACATCGGTGCGGAAAAGAACCACTTGTGGCCGACAAGGCGATAGCGCTCACCATCGATCGGTTCGGCGCGCGTACTGTTGGAGCGCACATCCGAGCCGCCCTGCTTCTCGGTCATGCCCATGCCCAGGGTGATGCCGGCCTTGTCAGCCACCGGCACGTCGCGCGCGTCATAGACCGGCGCTGCGGCCTTGCGTGCCCACTCGGCCAGATGCGGCTGCGTGTGCAGCACCGCTACTGCTGCATGGGTCATCGTCAACGGGCAACTGGTGCCGGCCTCGGCCTGGTGGTGCAGGTAGCTCAACACCGCACGCGCGACATGCGCGCCGGGTTGCGGTTCATGCCAGGACAAGCCGGCGACACCGTGCGATTTCGCCGTCTCCATCAACTGGTGATAGGCCGGGTGGAACTCCACCGTATCGATGCGATGACCCTGCGCATCATGCGTGCGCAGGCGTGGGCGATCGCGGTTGGCATCGAAGCCGAGCCGGTACAGCTCGTCGCCGGCCAGCGCGCCATAGACCGCCAGGCGTGGCGCGAAGCTGCCAGCGCCTTCGCGTTGCACGGCTTCCATCAGCGCCACGTCGTCAGTCCACAACTGGCGCCCCGCGAACGGTGGCGGCTGGTTCAACACCACATGGGTTTCGTAGGGCGCGTCGCTGCTGAAGCTTGGTCCACTCATCCGGTCCATCCTGGCGGCAAGAGGTATGCGGTCCGATTGTGCCGCATGACTTGCCAAGCCCGTGTTCAGGCCGGTTCTCACCGTCTGCACGAGCAGCAGGCCACAGTGATCGCATGGCAGCCAACGACGATCTGGTGGTGCTGCGCCCGGAAGGGCTGTACTGCGCCGCCGGCGATTTCCACATTGATCCCTGGCGACCGGTAGCGCGCGCGGTCATCACGCATGGCCACGGGGATCACGCCCGCCCGGGCATGGGCGAGTACCACTGCAGCGAAGGCAGCCTGCCGATCCTGCGCTGGCGCCTGGGCGATGTTCCGGTGCAGGCGCACGTCGAGGGCGTGCCGTTCCGCCTGGGCCGGGTACAGGTATCGCTGCATCCAGCCGGTCACGTCCTGGGATCTTCGCAGGTGCGCATCGACGACGGGCGGCAGGTCTGGGTCGCCTCCGGCGACTACAAGCGGCAGCCTGACCCAACCTGTGCGCCGTTCGAAGTGGTGCCCTGCGATACCTTCATCACCGAAGCCACCTTCGCCCTGCCGATCTACCGCTGGCCGGACACTTCGGCCGTTGCTGCCGAAATCGTGGCGTGGCGCCGCGAATGCGAACAACGCGGCGAGGCTGCGATCCTGCTGTGCTATGCGCTGGGCAAGGCACAGCGGGTGCTGGCAGAGCTGCGGCCACTGGACGATCGGCCGGCCTGGCTGCATGGCGCCATCGCCAATGGCGTGGCGGTGTACCGGCAGGCCGGCGTACCGATGCTGGAGACGCTCACCGTGGCCGAACAGGGCCGCCAGCCCGATGCCGCCGGCCAGTTGATCCTGGCCCCGCCCTCGGCTGCGGGCACGCCCTGGATGCGCCGCTTCGGCCGTCACCAGCTGGGCTTCGCCTCGGGCTGGATGCAACTGCGCGGCAACCGTCGCCGCCGCAACGTCGATCGAGGCTTCGTCATTTCCGACCACGCCGATTGGCCAGCACTGCTGCAGACGATCCAACAGACCGGCGCGCAGCGGGTGATCGCCACCCATGGCAATACCGATGCGTTGATTCCGTTCCTGCGCGAGCGCGGCGTGGCTGCCGAGGCCTTCCGTACCGATTTCGGGAGCGAGGAATGAAGTCCTTCGCAGCGCTCTACCAACGCCTGGACCGCAGCACTGCCACGCTGGACAAGCGCGCAGCGCTGGTCGACTACTTCCGCCAGGCAGGCGCACACGATGCGGCGTGGGCGCTGTACCTGCTCAGTGGTGGCAAGGTGGGCGGCGCGCGCCGGAAGATCGCCGCCAGTGGCGAACTGCGCGCGTGGATCGCCGAGCAATCAGGGTTGCCACCGTGGCTGGTGGAAGACAGCTATGCGCAGGTGGGTGACCTGGCCGAAACGCTGACCCTGCTGTTGGACGACCCACCACACCCTTCGCCTGACCGGCCCCTGGCCGAATGGATCGAACAGCACCTGCTGGCGGTCGCCAACCAACCCGAGGCGGTGCGTCGCGCGGTGATCGTCGCCGGCTGGCAGCAACTGTGCAGCGGCGAACGCCTGGTATTCAACAAGCTGCTGACCGGCGCCCTGCGCGTTGGCGTGTCGCAGCGACTGGTGCAGCAGGCGCTGGCCGAGTGGTCCGGCCTGGACATCGCACGCATCGCCCAGCGCATGCTGGGCGAGTGGGTGCCCTCGCCCGGCGTTCTGGCCCAGCTGCTGTCGCCGGATGAATTGCCGCTGGACCGGCAGCAGCCCTATCCGTTCTTCCTGGCCTCGCCACTGGAGGGATCCCCTACCGAACGACTCGGCCCGATCGATGACTGGCTGCTGGAATGGAAGTGGGATGGCATCCGCCTGCAGCTGCTGCGCCGGCGCGGCGAGGTCGCCTTGTGGTCACGCGGCGAAGAGCGGCTGGATGGCCGCTTCCCCGAGATCGAACAGGCAGCGATGGCGCTTCCCGATGGCTGCGTGCTGGACGGCGAGCTGCTGGCCTGGGACGAAGCCGCGGACCTGCCGCGTGCCTTCACTGCGCTGCAGACGCGCATCCAGCGCCGAAAACCCGGTGCGGCCACCCTGCGCAACACGCCGGTGCGGGTGCTCGCCTATGACCTGCTTGAACTCGATGGCGTAGACCTGCGCGAACGTCCGCTGCAGCAGCGGCGCGCGCGTCTCGCCGAGGTCGTCGGTGCACTGAACGATGCACGGATCCAGCTCTCACCGGGCGTTGACGCCGACGACTGGCTCCAGGCGGCGGCAATGCGCGACGTGGCACGCGAACGCGGCGTGGAAGGACTGATGCTGAAACGGCATGCCTCGCCCTACCAGGCCGGACGCCGCCGCGGTGACTGGTGGAAATGGAAGGTCGATCCGCTCACCATCGATGCGGTGCTCCTGTACGCGCAGGCCGGCCATGGGCGGCGCAGCACGCTGTACACCGACTACACCTTCGGCGTCTGGGACGGCGACACGCTGGTACCGGTGGCCAAGGCCTATTCGGGCCTGGATGACAAGGAAATCCTCGCGCTTGATCGCTGGATCCGCGCCAACACCCGCGAGCGCTTCGGCCCGGTGCGCAGCGTTCGCGCCGAACACGTCTTCGAGCTGGGCTTCGAGGCGGTCAACCGCAGCAGCCGGCACAAGTCGGGCATCGCCGTGCGTTTTCCGCGCATCCTGCGCTGGCGCCACGACAAGCCCGCCAGCGAAGCCGATCAGTTGGCCACGCTGCAGGCGTTGGCACGATGAACCGCAGCCAGGCACTGCGCCGGCTGGAAGACTGGTTCGCGTCCAGAGGCTGGCGCTCACTGCCGTTCCAGCGCGCGATGTGGCGTCACTATCTCGCCGGCGAATCCGGGCTGCTGCATACACCCACAGGCAGCGGCAAGACACTGGCGATGTTCGGCGGGCCGCTGCTGCAGGCCATGATCGACCCGCCACCCTCCCCCCGCCGCGCCAGCGCGGTCCGCCCGCTGCAGGTGCTGTGGGTGACCCCCTTGCGCGCGTTGGCCAGCGACACCGCGCGCGCGCTGCAGACCGTGGTCGATGGGCTGGGGCTGGGTTGGCGTGTCGGCCTGCGCAGTGGTGACGCCAGCAACCGCGAGCGGCGCCAGGCGCGCGAGGGCCGCATCGACGTACTGGTGACCACGCCGGAATCACTGGCGCTGCTGCTGAGCTATCCGGATACGCTGCCGCGCATGCAGCGGCTGCGCTGCATGGTGGTGGACGAATGGCACGAACTGCTGGGCAACAAGCGCGGTGTGCTGCTGCAGTTGAACCTGGCAGTGTTGCGCCAGGCCGCGCCTGCATCGCAGCTGTGGGGACTGTCGGCCACGCTGGGCAATCTGGATGAGGCGCGCGATGTACTGCTGCCCGGGCAACCGGATGCACCGATCGTGCAGGGCGTACGCCCTCGCGCAGTGAGCGTGCGCAGCGTGCTGCCGGACCCTGGCGAACATTTCCCCTGGGCCGGGCATCTGGGCCTGGCGCAGCTGCCACGCGTGCTGGATGCACTGATGCAGGCACGCAGCAGCCTGCTGTTCACCAATACGCGCGCGCAAGCTGAATTGTGGCATCAGGCGCTGGCCGCAGTCTGGCCGGAAGAACCGGACACGCTTGCGCTGCACCACGGCTCGCTGGACCCGGTGCTGCGCCAGCAGGTGGAGGATGGCCTGCGCGCGGGCGCGCTGCGCTGCGTGGTTGCCACCTCCAGCCTCGACCTCGGCGTCGACTTCCCCGAGGTTGAGCAGGTACTGCAGCTGGGCAGCCCGAAGGGCGTGGCGCGCCTGCGCCAGCGCGCCGGACGCGCACGGCACCGCCCGGGTGCCAGCGGTTCCATCCTGTGCGTGCCCAGCCATGCGCTGGAACTGGCCGAGTACGCCGCCGTGCGCCGTGCGTTGGCCGGGAACGTGGTCGAAGCGCGCAGGCCGCCGACGCTGCCGCTGGATGTGCTGGCCCAGCATGCGGTCAGCCGCGCCCTGGCGGGCGGCTTCGACAGCGCCGACCTGCTGGCGCAGGTGCGGCGTACCCATGCCTTCGCGTCGCTCGGCGACGACCAGTGGCAGGCCGTGCTCACATTCGTCGTGCAGGGTGGCCAAGCGCTGGCCCAGTACCCCGATTTCCACAAGGTCGTGCGTGATGCCGATGGGTGGTACCGCATGCACGACCGTCGCCAGGCGCTGCGTCATCGGCTGTCGATCGGCACCATCAGCAGCGATGGCAGCGTGCGCGTGCAGTTCCTGCGCGGCGGCAGCCTGGGCGCCGTGGAGGAACAGTTCGCCAGCCGCCTGCGCCGTGGCGACCGCTTCCAGTTCGCCGGGCGCCTGCTGGAGCTGGTGCAGCTGCGCGACATGACTGCCTTCGTCCGGTTGGCACGAGGACGCGGTGAGGGGATCGTGCCGCGCTGGCAGGGCGGCCAGTTGCCGCTGTCGATGCCGCTGGGCCGCGAGCTGGAGTGGGTACTGTCCGGTGCTGACGACAGCGCCGAGTCACGCTGGCTGTCACCCCTGCTGGCACTGCAGCAGCGGTTGTCGGCGCTTCCCGGCCCAGCCCATCTGCTGGTGGAGGATGTGCGTCGTCGCGAAGGCCAGTTCCTGTTCGTCTATCCCTTTGCCGGCCGCCACGTGCATGAGGCGCTGGCCGCCCTGCTGGCGCTGCGCTGTACCCGCCGGCAGCGCAACAGCATCGGCTATGCAGTGAACGATCACGGCCTGGTGCTGGCACCGGCACAGGCCATCGATCTGGATGCGGCGCAATGGCGGGCGCTGTTCTCCACCGATCAGCTGCTGGATGATCTGCGTGCTGCGGTGAACCTGGGCGAGCTGGCCCGTCGCCAGTTCCGCGGCATCGCACGCGTCGCCGGCCTGCTGGTCCCCAGCCTGCCCGGTGGCATGCCACGGGCACTGCGCCAGCTGCAGGCATCCGCGGGACTGCTCTACGACGTACTGCGCGAGCACGACCCGGATCACCTGCTGCTGGCGCTGGCGGAACAGGAAGTGCTGAATGACAGCCTCGACATGCCGGGGCTGCAACAGGTACTGGCCAGGATTCGGATGCAGACCCTCTCGGTGCAGCGCCCGGCGTCACTCACGCCGTTGGGTTTCCCGCTGTGGGCCGAACGCCTGCGCGGGCAGTTCAGCAACGAAGACTGGCGTACCCGTGTGCAACGCGCGGCCCAGCAGCTGGAGCGTCGGCATGGCCGATGAACTGCCACTGCCGCGCGCAGGCGAGTCGCTGGTTCTGCTTGGCGCGCGTGCACTGTACTGGCCCGCGCGGCAGGCACTGCTGCTCGCCGACCTGCACCTGGGCAAGGCCGATGTGTTCCGCCGCGCAGGCATCGCGCTGCCCAGCGGCGGTACCGGCAAGGACCTGCAACGCCTGCAGGGGCTGCTGGACAGGCATGCCTGCCGCGAGCTGTGGATCCTGGGCGACATCCTGCATGGCCCGGCGCATCGCGCTGCGTGGTACCAGCAATGGTTGGCATGGCGCGAACGCAATGCCGCACTGGACGTGCATGTCCTGCGCGGAAATCATGACCGGCAGCTGCCGCATGCCGAGCTGCAGGTGCAGATACACGACGAGGTACGGTTGCCACCGTTCCTGCTTCGGCATGAGCCGGTGCCCGATGCGGAGCTGCATGTGATCGCCGGGCATCTGCATCCACAGATCGCTTTGCCTGCGTTGCGGCGGCGCTTCCCCGCATTCTGGCTGCGTGACAGGATGACGCTCCTGCCGGCCTTCTCCGCGTTCACCGCCGGAATCGTTCCTGTTCCCGCTGCCGGCGAGCAGATGGTCGCCTGCGTGGACAACGGCCTGGTGGTGCTGCCCCTGGCTTGAATCAGGCCGGACGGATATCCAGCTGCGGCATCAGCTGGAACTCAGGCGTGTCCTCTTCCCGGCGCCGCGGCAGGGCCTGGATCGCCGCCAGCATCTCCTGCGCGCAGGTGCGGATGCGCGTGTGGTGCTCCGGCGACGCATGACTGATCAGGCTGCCGACATGGAACTCGAACACGTCCTCCAGTACGTCGGGCTGGTCCTCGTGCAGCATCTGCAACAGACCGCGCAGCTTGCAGATTTCCGATTCCAGCTCCTCGACCGCGAACAACATGGCATCCTCCTCTTCGACAGCAGGCGGCACATCCGGGCCGCAACAGGCGGCGACGGCAGCGCCTCCCGGGCCACGCGCGATGTTGATCACGGAAAGGAAAACGGGCGACGCGCAATCGCGTGCAACCTACTTCTCGCATATGCGCAGTGAGGCAACTGTTAATTCACGTGACGACGCGTTTCACGCAGTGGCCGTGATCGCGTTGATGCGAGGCACCTGGGCCGCAGTGGCCAGCGCGTCGACGAAAGCCGGATCCAGCGCGAGCGAACCGAACCAGCCATGCTGGGTACCGCTGAGCACACGCAGCATGTGACCACGCCCACCCGGCAGGCGCCCCATCGGGCCGAGCAGCACGTCGCGCGCTTTGGCCCAGGCATCGCGATCGGACTGGAACAGCGGCGTCAGCCAACGGCTCCAGCGCTGGTAGACCGCAACGTGCGCCCTGCGCTGCGCCTGGTAGGCCTGCAATGCCGCGGCACCGCCACCATGCGCGCGCAAGGCATCGCGCAGCGCCAGCGCATCGAGCAGCGCCATGTTCACGCCCTGGCCCAGCTGTGGGCTCATCGCATGCGCGGCATCGCCGGCCAGCACCATGCGGCCGTGATACCAGCGCGTCATCACCGCGTCGCGGTAGACGGCCCGTGCCAGCTGGCCGGCGTCACGCAGATGCGCGAAGCGTGCACTGGCCTGCGGCCACAGCGCATGCAGTTCGTCCAGCCAGGGCGTCATGCCGTCGGCCTGCCAACGTTCGAAATCGTCGCGTGGCAGGCTCCAGAAAAAGCTCAGGCGCGGCGTGTCATCACCGGGCCGCGTACCGACCGGCAACAGCCCGATCATCTTGCGTGCGGCCACGTAGCGCTGCCGCAGCTCCTGCAGGTGTGGCCAGTCTTCGGCTGGCAACAGGCACCACAGCGCACCCCACGGATACACGCGATCCAGTCCGTTACCGTCTTTGATCGTGCCGCGCAGCGTCGAGGCCGCACCATCGGCGGCCACCACCAGGTCGAACGCACCGTGCAGGCGCCCTTCGCTGTCACGCAGGCGGCCATGCTCGGCATCCACTGCAGCGATGCTGACGCCGGCATGCAGCTGGCCCGCACCAGCACGCGCATCATCCAGCAACGAGAACAGGGCGCCGCGCTGCATGCCAAGGCCGTGCAGGCGCGCGTCCAGGCCGGCGTAGCGCATGTCCATCACTGCGCGTTCGCACGGCGTATCGCCGTACAGGCGATGCACCGGCGCGGCATGCGCGCGCACGGCGTCAAGCAGGCCCATCTGCCACAGCACCTGCAGGCCGCTGGGCTGCAGCAGGAAACCGGCGCCAACCGGTCCCGGCGTGGGCACACGTTCGAAGATCTCCACCTCGTGGCCATCACGGGAGAGCAGGATGGACAATGCCTGTCCAGCGGTGCCGTAGCCGATCACGGCGATGCGCAGTCGTTCCTTCATGGGCGCATTGTGCCCGAGCACAAATCCGGATGCCCAGCGGGGCCTCCGCCCACGGCAGCGCAATTCTTGTCGCAGCGCAAAAAAAACCCCGCCGGAGCGGGGTTTTCAACGCACTGTCGAGTGGATCACTCGGCCGGCGTGATGTTCGAAGCCTGGGCGCCCTTCGGGCCCTGGGTCACGTCATAGGTGACACGCTGGCCTTCCTGCAGGCTGCGGAAGCCCTTGGAGTTGATGGCGGAGAAGTGCGCGAACACGTCGGCGCTGCCATCCTCCGGCGAGATGAAGCCAAATCCCTTGGCGTCGTTGAACCACTTGACGGTACCGTTCGGCATGGTGATGCGAGACCTTATGCAATGAATGGGTGGTGTACGCTGAACCCGCGCACAAGCTGAGTATGCAAAGCTTGCTCGGGGAAGACAATCACCCCCGCGCCAATTCGCCCACCAGTTCCGGAAGTCCGTTGCTGGCCGCCTGCACATTGGCCAGCACTTCGGCCATCGTAATCTCCTCGCCATCACCGCAGCCGGCGGCCCAGTTGGCGATGATCGCCAGGCAGGCATAATCCAGCCCCAGCTCCCGCGCCAGTGCGGCTTCCGGCATGCCGGTCATGCCCACCAGATCGCAACCGTCGCGGCGCATGCGGGCGATTTCGGCGACGGTTTCCAGGCGCGGGCCCTGCGTTGCGCCATAGCAGCCACCGTCATGGACCGTGACACCGGTCACTTTGGCTGCCGCCAGGATCTTGCTGCGCAGCATCGGCGTGTACGGATGGCCGAAATCGACGTGGACCACGTCGGAGCCTTCTTCTTCACAGATCGTGCTGATGCGGCCCCAGGTGTAGTCGATGATCTGGTCCGGGCAGGCGAGCACGCGCGGACCGAAGTTCTCGGTGATGCCCCCCACCGTGTTCAATGCCAGCACCCGCTGCGCGCCCAGCTGCTGCAGCGCAGCCAGGTTGGCGCGGTAGTTGATCTTGTGCGGCGGCAGCGAATGCCCCTCGCCATGCCGCGCCAGGAACGCCACGCGATGGCCGAGCAGCGTGCCCACGCGCACCGGGCCCGATGGGCGGCCGAAGCGGGTGTCGACCTCGTGGGTCTGCACGTCGTCAAGCTTGGCCAGGTTGTAGACACCGGTACCGCCGATCACGGCCAGGGCGATCTGTTGCATTAGAAGCACTCCATGAAAAGACGAACGCCGGCACCCGAGGATGCCGGCGATGGAAAAGACGCGCCGCGTGCGGCCGCGCCGTTATTCCTTCATTGCGTAGATGGCCGGCACGCAGCGCAGGGTCTCGTTGACGTCCATGCCGAAGCCGAATACGTAGCGGTCCGGCAGCTCGATGCCCGCGTAATCGGCGGTCACGTCAGGCAGCGCACGGTCGTGCTTCTTCACGGTCATCGCAGCGATGCGCACATCGGTCGCGCCCTGTTCCAGGCACCAGGTGCGAACGCCCTGCAGGGTGTAGCCCTCGTCGAGGATGTCGTCGACCAGCAGCACGCGGCGGCCGAACAGCGAGGTGGCCGGCTTGTGCTTCCAGACCAGGTCACCGCCGGTGGTTTCGCCGCGGTAGCGGGTGGCGTGCAGGTAATCGAACTGCACGTCCTGGCCGCGCGCGCCCAGTTCCAGCGCCAGCTGGCCAGCGAACGGCAGCGCACCATGCATGATCGACAGGAACAACGGCACCTCGCCCTTGTAATCGCGCGCGATGGCGTCGGCGATTGCAGCGATGGCCTTGTCGATGGTGGGGCGGTCGACCAGCAGGTCAGCCTGGGCCAGGGCCTGGGAAATGGTGAGGTTGGGCATCAGACGGTTCTTCCAAGGGTTTCAAGCAGACGGGATTGGGTGTCGCCATGGCGGGCATCGGCCAGCAGGCCGTCCCAGCCGAGCGCGCCGCGGCCGAGCAGGCCCAGCAGCGCAGCAGTATTGAGGGAACGTCCCTGCACCGCATGCAGGGCTTCATCGACCAGTTCCGGATGGCAGACCAGCACCACGTCGCAACCGGCGTCCAGGTGCGCGTGCACGCGTGCCGGCACGCCGCCGGCGCTGTGCGAGGCGGCCATGCCGATGTCATCGGAGAACACCACGCCGCGGAAGCCGAGTTCGCCGCGCAGGACGTCCTGGATCCAGCGTGGGGAATAGCCGGCGGGCTCCGCTGCCACCTGCGGATAGATCACGTGCGCCATCATCACCGCATCGGCACCGGCGGCGATGCCGGCCTGGAACGGCACCAGGTCCTGCGCGCGCAGTTCGTCCAGCGCGCGTGGATCGATCGCGGTATCGACGTGGGTGTCTTCCAGCACGGTGCCGTGACCAGGAAAATGCTTGAGCGTGGCGGCCATGCCGACCGCGTGCATGCCGCGCACATAGGCTGCAGTGAACGCGGCCACGACCTGCGGGTCTTCACTGAAGGCGCGGTTGCCGATGGCGCGGTTGCCGCGGCCAAGGTCGACCACCGGGGCGAAGCTGAGATCCAGGCCGCTGGCGCGGACTTCACTGGCCATCAGCCAGGCGTGCTGCTCGGCCAGCGCCAGGGCCTGCTGCGGGTCGGTGGCGTACAGGGCACCAATGTCCTGCAGCGGCGGAAGATCGCTGTAACCCTCGCGGAAGCGCTGCACACGGCCGCCTTCCTGGTCCACGCAGATCAGCTGCGGGCGCGGGGCAGCGGCACGGATGGCCGCGCTCAGATCGGTCACCTGCTGGCGCGAGGCGAAGTTGCGCTTGAACAGCACTACTCCGGCCACGGCGTCGTGCTGCAGCCAGTCACGTTCCTGGGCGGTCAGTTCGGTGCCGGCAACGCCGATCAGCAGCATGGTCGATCTCCACAACGCGCGCCCGCATGGCGCAGTGCCGCATTGTCGCAGAACCGGCCGACAGGCGCAGTGGTCAGAAAAAGGGGACGGAGGGGATTAAGGCGCAATCGGCCCCAAGGGGTTGGATACGTCTTAATCCCCTCCGTCCCCTTTTGAGGAGCCGGTCAGACCTTGCAGCTGTCCGGGCCGCAGGCCTCGTCGCCGTCAGCCGGGGCGCCCTGTTCTGCCGCGATCTGCCGCAGGGCCTGGGCGAACGCCTCGGGTGGCTGCGCCCCGGAAATCGCCCACTTCCCATCGATCACGAAGGTCGGCACCGAAGAAATGCCCAGTGCATGGGCCTGCGCCAGCTTGGCTTCGACCTCGGCCAGGCCGCGGTCGGAGGTCAGCATCTGCGCGATTTCACCACCGTCCAGGCCGCCCGCCACGCCGGCCTTCACCAGTACAGCGTTGTCGGCCAGGTTCTGGCCATGTTCGAAGTGGGCGCGGAACAGCGCTTCACCCACCGCATCCTGCACGCCATGCTGGCCGGCCAGCCACAACACCCGATGCGCCGGCAGTGTGGTCACCCGCACCTGGCCCTGGTTGAAATCCATCGACAGCCCCTCCGCGCGCGCGGTGGTCTGGGTCTGGCCGAGGATCTGCTCGGTGCGCTCGACGCCCCCGAACTTGCGCGCATAGGCCTCGCGCAGCGGCACCGGGGTGTCGTCCGCATCCGGGTCCAGCTGGAACGGCTGCCAGTGGATATCGAGTTCAGGCGCATTGGCGCCCAGCAACTGCACGCCCTGCTGGAAACGATGCTTGCCGATCCAGCACCAGGGGCAGACCACGTCGGAGTAGATGTCGATTCTCATGTCCACGACATGGGGACCGCCTTCCTCGATAAAAGGGGACGGAGGGGATTAAGTCGCTTTCCGCACAGGCGGGGTAAAGACGACTTAATCCCCTCCGTCCCCTTTTTGGGGGTTCACCACTGTGAATACGGGCGGCTGGCCAGGGCAACGTTGTAGTAGCGGGCGTCATCGGTCACTTCGGCGCCGACCCAGTCCGGCAGGTCGATGGCCTGATCGGCGCTTTCCAGTTCGACTTCGGCCACCACCAGACCGGCGTTGTCACCGAGGAATTCGTCCACTTCCCAGGTCAGGCCGGCGTGTTCGACCAGATGGCGGCGCTTGTCGATCAGGCCGCCGACACACAGCGCCAGCAGTGCGCGCGCGTCCTCCACCGGGATCGGGTAGTCGAACTCCTGCCGGGTATGGCCGAGGGTGCGCGACTTCAGGTTCAGCGCGGCGTGGTCGCCTTCGATGCGTACGCGCACCGAGGCGTTCTGGGTGCCGCGGTCGAGCGCGCCCATGTCGTTGATGTAGCCCTGCGCCATCGGGATCACCCGATGCGCGGCGGTGCGCCAGCCATCGCTGCTGACCAGGAATTTGCGTTCGATTTCGATGCCCATGGCGCAATTATGCGCCACGGGTGATGACAGCTGCTCAGCGCTTTTCGAATACCGCGATGCTTTCCACGTGCGCGGTGTGCGGGAACATGTCCATGGCACCGGCGCTGACCAGGGTGAAGCCCTGTTCGTTGACCAGATAGCCGGCATCGCGCGCCAGCGAGCCCGGGTGGCAGCTGACGTAGACGATGCGCTTGAACTGCTTCAGCGGCAGCTGCTGCAGCACTTCGATCGCGCCCGAGCGCGGCGGATCCAGCAGCAGCTTGTCGAAGCCCTGGCGCATCCACGCCGTGCTGCGCTGGTCCTGGGTCAGGTCGGCGCTGAAGAACTGCGCGTTCGCCAGGCCGTTGCGCTCCGCGTTCTCACGCGCACGCGCGACGAGGCCGGCATCGCCTTCCACACCCACCACTTCACGCACACGGCGGGCCAACGGCAGGGTGAAGTTGCCCAGGCCGCAGAACAGGTCCAGCACGCGCTCGTCCTCACCCGGCTGCAGCAGGTCCAGGGCGTGGGAGATCATCTTCTCGTTGAGCTTGGCGTTGACCTGGATGAAATCCAGCGGGCGGAACGCCAGCTCGACATCCCACGGCGCCAGCCGGAACGACAGCGCCACGCCCTGCCCGTCCAGCGGCTGCACGGTGTCCACGCCACCGGACTGCAGGTAGATCACGAAGCCATGCTGCTGGCCGAAGGCGGCCCAGGCCGCGCGGTCGGCATCGCTGAGTGGCTGCAGGTGGCGCACGGTCAGGACCACGGCCTGGTCACCGGCGATGAATTCGATCTGAGGGATGTCACGCTTGCCATCGAGCGTTTCGATCAAGGTGGACAACGCCTCGACCTTGGTGCCGATCTCCGGAATCACGGTCAGGCACTGGCTGAGGTCGGCGACGAAACGCGGATCCTGTTCACGGAAGCCAACCAGGGTCTTGTCCTTCTTCTCGACCCGGCGCACCGAGAAGCGGCCCTTGCGGCGGTAGCCCCAGCTCTCGCCGACCAGCGGCGCAAGCACGGTGCCCGGCTTCACATGGCCAATCCGCTCCAGGTTATCCATCAGCACGCGCTGCTTGGCGACGATCTGCTGGTCTTCGTCCAGGTGCTGCAGCACGCAGCCGGCGCAGGTACCGAAATGGGGGCACTTGGGGATCACCCGCTGCGGCGAGGCCTGCAGCACCTCCAGCGTGCGCGCCTCGTCGAAATGGCGGCTGCGGGCAGTCTGTTCAGCCATCACCACCTCACCGGGCAGGGCGCCGCTGACGAAGGTGACCTTGCCGCCCTCGCCTTCACGGCGGGCGACACCGCGACCATCATGGCTGAGGTCGAGGATCTCGGTCTGGAACGGGGTACGGTCGGTGCGGGAGCGGGATCGGGCCACGTGGCAACAGGCTGCGGGCAAAAATGGGGGCGTATTGTCGCAGATCCTGACCGATGGGGCCCGGACCCGCTTGCGCCCGTGGCCGCCGTGCTTGATGATTGGGACAGCTGACATGGAGGCAGCCCTGATGCAGATGACCCCGCGGGCCGCACGGCCCCGCTTCCTGCTTGTCGAGGACGACATCATCAGCCGCGGTTTTTTCAAGGCGGCGTTGGAAACGTTACCGGCGGATGTGGACACCGCAGATTCACTGGCCAGTGCGCTGGCCAGTGCCGAGCCCGGCTCGCATGACCTGTGGCTGATCGACGTCAACCTGCCGGACGGCAATGGCGCGCAGCTGTTGCGTGAGTTGCGCCGTTCACATCCCGACACGCCGGCGCTGGCACATACCGCCGACGGCGATGCCTCCATTCACGCCCGCCTGCGCGAAGCTGGTTTCAGCGACACCCTGGTCAAGCCACTGGGCCGCGACCAGCTGCTGAAGGCCGTGCGCCGAGCGCTGGTCAACAGCCCGGCGGGGATCTTCGTGGCACAGGCCCCGGCCGCGGTCGAACTGGCCGTACAGGACTGGGACGAGACCGCAGCCCTGGCAGCGCTCAATGGCCAGCGCAACCACCTGATCGCACTGCGCGAACTGTTCCTGGCCGAGTTGCCGGGCGTGCGCGACGCGGTCGAGCAGGCGGTCGACCAGCACGACGAGCGCCAGTTGCGCAGCCAGTTGCACCGATTGCAGGCCAGCTGTGGCTTCGTGGGGGCGGCACGGTTGGGACGGGCGGTGCGCCAGCTGCATCATGCGCCCGAGTCCGGGCAGGCCCAGGCGGGGTTCCGCGACGCGGTGGCTGCCCTGCTGCACTGAGGGTTGCTCGGCAGGGCTGCGCCCTGCACCCGCAGATGCTTCAAGCCAGAGCAACACCAAAGGCCAGAGCCAGAGCGGCTCTGGCCTTCTGCTTGTTGGGCGGGCCGGTGTGGGTTGGCAGGACACGCCGTAAACCCGTCCATGGGGGCTCGATGGCGCCATCCATGGCGCCAACGGTCCTGCCAACCCACACCGCCCCACC
>NZ_JAXBQL020000020.1:0-39070 GCF_047520565.2 Stenotrophomonas sp. FR012 | reverse complement strand
CCGGTTGCGGGGGCGTGAGCCGCATGGATGCGGCGACCGAGCTTACATGGACGTACTTGCAGCGTCCCCCGCAACCGGACCCACCCCGCCATCCCTCAGCAGACCAGCTGTTGCTGTTGCTGTTGCTGTTGCTGTTGCTCTGGCTCGTAGCAGGTGCAGGGCGCAGCCCTGCCAAGCAAACCCCACCCTATACTTGCCGCCGTGACTGCCTTCCCTGCCCTCGTTCCGCTGGATGCGCCGCTGCTGGTGGGTTACAGCGGCGGTGTCGACTCGACCGTGCTGCTGCACTGGCTGTGGCGCTGCGCACAGGCCTCCGGCACGGCGCTGCGTGCGGTGCACGTACACCATGGCCTGCAGGCCGATGCGGACGCCTGGGTGCTGCATTGCCAGCAGCAATGCGCGGCACTGGGCATTGAACTGGCCGTGCATCACGTGCAGGTCGACAAGCGCGCGGGCCTCGGCCTTGAAGGCGCGGCGCGGCAGGCACGACGTGCAGCGTTCGCCGCCGAACTGCGCGACGGCGAAACACTGGCACTGGCGCAGCACCAGGACGACCAGGCCGAGACCTTCCTGCTGCGGGCCCTGCGCGGATCCGGCGTCGATGGCCTTGCCGCGATGTCCGCACACAGCCGCCTTGGCGAACAGCCTCTATGGCGGCCGCTGCTGGCGGTGCCACGCAGCGCACTGCTCGACTACGCGCGGCAGCACGCGCTGCGCTGGATCGAAGACCCCAGCAATGGCCACGACCACGCCGATCGCAACTTCCTGCGCCTGCAGGTGCTGCCGTTGCTGCGCCAGCGCTGGCCGCATGCGGCTGCGGCATTGGCGGGCAGCGCAATGCACTGCGGGCAGACCCGTGCTCTGCTGGACGAGGAAGACGCCGAGCTGATCGCGCACCTGGAAGTGGCACCACGCGTGCTGTCGCTGCAGTTGCTGCGTCAGGTGTCACCGGGACGCGCCGCGCGCGTGCTGCGCGCCTGGGTGATCGGCCATGGTGCCGCCCCACTGCCGGCCACGGTACTGCAGCAGGGTCTGCACGAACTGCTGCCGGCCAGCAACGATCGCCAGGCGCGGCTGCGCTGGCACGAGCATGCCATCCAGCAATGGCGCGAGCACGCCTATCTGCTGCCCGCGCAGCTGCCATCGCTGCCCTGCGGATGGCAGGCCGAATGGGATGGGCGTGCCCCCCTGCCGCTGCCCGATGGTGGCCAATTGCGCCTGCAGGGCGCCGTGGCCTTCGAACGCCCGCTTCAGGTCCGTGCACGCGTGGGTGGCGAGCGCATCGTGCTGCCCGGCCGCCCGCATTCGCATGCGCTGAAGGACTGCCTGCAACGCGAGCACTTGGCCCCCTGGCGGCGGGCCCAGCTGCCGCTGATCTTCGATGGGCCCCAGCTGCTTGCCGCCGCCGACGTGGTCATCGCAGCTCCCCTGCAGGCCTGGTTGCAGGCCCACGACGCGCAGCTGCAGTGGCGTCCCGGCGGCTGGTGAATTGACCCCCGCGCGCAGCCCGTCCACACTTGCCGCATGGCCAAGAAGTCCCCCGAAAACGCCTCCCCGGTCGCCCAGTTCGAGCAGTCGCTCGAATCGCTGGAACAGCTGGTGGAGCAGATGGAAACCGGCGAGCTGAGCCTGGAAGCCTCGCTCAGTGCTTACGAACGCGGCGTCGGTCTGTACCGCCAGTGCCAGCAGGCGCTGGAACAGGCCGAACTGCGCGTGCGCCTGCTCAGCGATCCGGCGCAGCCGGAAGCATCCGAACCTTTCGATCCGCCCAGCCATGACGGCTGAGGTTCTGTTCGCGCGCTGGCGCGACCGTATCGAAAGCCAGCTCGACGCTGCCCTGCCCTCGCCTGCCGAAGCACCGCAGCGCCTGCACCAGGCCATGCGCTATTCGGTGCTGGGCGGTGGCAAGCGCATGCGCCCGCTGCTGGTGTATGCCAGCGGGCACCTGTTCGGCGCGCAGCCTGAAAGCCTTGACGCAGCGGCGATGGCCGTCGAGCTCATCCACGCCTATTCGCTGGTGCACGACGACCTGCCGGCCATGGACGATGACGCGCTGCGCCGCGGCAAGCCGACCACCCACATCGCCTTCGACGAAGCCACCGCGATCCTGGCCGGCGACGCCCTGCAGACCCGTGCCTTCGGCCTGCTGGCCGATGCGCCACTGCCCGCCACGCTGCGCGTGGCCTGCCTGCAGACCCTGGCCCACGCCTCCGGTGCCTCCGGCATGTGCGGCGGCCAGGCGCTGGACATCGATGCCACCGGCCAGCAGCAGACGCTGGCGGCACTGACCCGCATGCACGCGCTGAAAACCGGCGCGCTGATCCGTGCAGCGGTGCGCATGGGAGCGCTGTGCGGCCAGGCCCACGAACCACAGCTGGCCCAGCTGGACGGCTTCGCCGACGCGCTCGGCCTGGCCTTCCAGGTCCGCGATGACATCCTCGATGTCGAAGCCAGTTCCGAACAGCTGGGCAAGACCGCCGGCAAGGACCAGGCGCAGGACAAGAGCACCTTCCCCGCGCTGCTCGGCATGGACGGTGCGAAGGCGCAGCTGCGCGAACTGGCCGCACGCATGCAGGCTACGTTGGCCGGCCATGGCGAAGAGGCCGACGCGCTGCGCGCGCTGGCCACGCTGGCGGTGGAACGCGATCACTGATCGCTGGCGTGATGCTGCCGCCAAACAGGAACGCCCGGCAATGCCGGGCGTTCCTGTTTGCGCGTGCGGCCGGAATTACTTGATCAGGCGCAGCGCGAACGGGTAGCGGTAGGCTTCGCCGTTGTTGGCCTTCACGGCGGCGATGATGCAGAACACCAGGTTCAGGATGCCGACGATCGGCGCCAGGATGCCGCCGATGATCACGATGGTCAGCACGATGCAGATCAGCATCGCGATGGTGATGGTGATCTGGAAGTTCAGCGCTTCCTTGGCCTGGTCTGTCACGAAGGACTTGCTGGCGTCATCCTTGTTGATCAGCCAGATGATCAGCGGGCCGATGAACCAGGTGAAGATGCCCAGCAGGTGCGCGGCCAGCGCCATGGTGCGCTGGTCGGCCGGGGCATTGGTGGTTGCCGGCGGCGGCGGGACGTTATCGAATTCACTCACGACAAAACTCCTTTTCATTGGGTGGTCTTGACCCACCAGCACAAGCTGGTTGCGTCAGGCGGGCATAGCTTACGCCATCGACGCCATCAATCATTACCGGCAATGGTCATCCGCCCCAGCAGGATCGAGCCGGTCCGGATGTGCGAGCGCGGGTCGACGTCGCTGCCGACCGCCTCGATGCTGCTGAACATCTCGCGCAGGTTGCCGGCGATGGTGACGCCGTCCACCGGGTACTGGATCTCGCCGTTCTCGACACGGAAGCCGCCGGCGCCGCGCGAATAGTCGCCGGTCACCCCGTTCACACCCTGCCCCATCAGCTCGGTCACCAGCAGGCCGTCACCCATCTGTCGGGCGATCTCTTCGAGCGAGCCGGCATTGGCCGCCAGCTGCAGGTTGTGCACACCGCCAGCATTGGCGGTGGTCTGCAGGCCCAGCTTGCGCGCCGAATAGCTGCCCAGCACATAGCGCTGCAGCACGCCGTCACGGACCAGCGCCGAAGCACGGGTGGCCACGCCGTCGCCGTCGAAGGCGGCCGAGCGCAGGCCGCGGCGCAGGTGCGGCAGTTCGTCAATCTGCATCCACTCCGGGAACAGGCGCTGGCCGACGCTGTCCAGCAGGAAACTGGCCTGGCGGTACAACGCGCCGCCGGACACTGCCGACAGCAGGTGGCCGACCAGGCTGCGCGCCACTTCCGGGGCGAACAGCACCGGCATGCTGCCAGTGGCCAACGAACGCGGCTGCAGGCGGGCCACGGTGCGCTCGGCGGCGCGGCGGCCGACCAGACCCACGTCTTCCAGGTCCCCCTGTGCCAGCGCGCTGGTATACCAGCCATCGCGCTGCATGCCGTCGCCCTGCCCGGCGATCAGCGCGCAGCCGACCGAATGGTGGGTGCCTCGCTCACGACCGAAGAAGCCATGCGAATTGGCGTACACCGACAGGCTCTGCATGCTCGATACGGAAGCGCCATCGGAATTGCGGATCTGCGCATCGGCCTCGCGGCCAGCGGCCTCGCAGGCCAGGGCCAGGTCCACCGCCTCATCGGCCTGCAGCGCCCACGGGTGCCAGCCATCCAGGTCCGGGAAGTCGGTGGCCATCAGCGCGGCCTCGGCCAGGCCGGCGGCCGGGTCATCCTCGGTATGCCGGGCAATCGCGCAGGCCTGCTCGACCGTAGCGGCCAGGCTGGCCTCGTTCAGGTCGCCAGTGCTGGCACTGCCCTTGCGCTGCCCGAAATAGACGGTCACGGCGATGCCACGGTCACGGGTGGACTGCACAGTCTCGACCTCGCCGAGGCGGACATTGACCTCCAGGCCCCGATCCTCGCTGCAGCTGACCTCGGCCTGGCTGGCGCCCAGCGCGCGGGCGCGGTCGAGCAGCTGCTGGGAGAGGTCGGCCAGCCGTTCCAGCCGGGCCAGGCTGTCGTCGCCGACGGCCACTTCAGGGGCGATCACGTTCAATGCTTTATCCTGTACGGGTTGGGCCCGGCATCACGCCGGGCGACTTTTTTTGAAATCAGGTAGGGACGATGCGCGGACGCGACGAAGAAACCGGTGAATTCCACGACAAGAGCCGCAGCCAGAACCGGCGCGATGCACTCGACGTGCTGGCCCTGGGTGAGAAGCTGGTGTCGCTGACCCCGGCCCAGCTGGCGCGCCTGCCGATTCCGGAAGACCTGCTGCCGCACATTGCCGAGTGCAAGCGCATCACCGCCCACATCGCCCACAAGCGCCAACTGGCGTTCCTGGCCAAGCACATGCGCCGCGAAGAAGAGGCCACGCTGGATGCGATCCGCGATGCGCTGGACGCCAACAGCGAAACCGGCCGCCGCGAAGTGGCGATGATGCACCGCGTGGAAGACTGGCGCGACCGCCTGCTGGCCGAGGGTGACAAGGCGCTGGCCGCTCTGCTCGATGACTATCCGCAGGCCGACCGCCAGCAGCTGCGCACGCTGGTACGCAACGCGCAGGCCGAGAAGGCCAGGAACAAGCCGCCGCGCGCTTACCGCGAGATCTTCCAGGTGCTGCGCGGCCTGATGCTGCCGGCCGCGCTGGGCCTGAAGGCCGGCGCCGAAGACACCGACCACATCGGGACCGGCGAAGCCGACGAGGACTGAGTCCGCGTCGGCCCGGGCGGTTGCTGTGGCCATCGCCACGCTCAGGCCTGGGTACCGCCGACGGTGATGCCCTCGATCAACAGCGAGGGCTGGCCGACACCCACGGGCACGCTCTGCCCGTCCTTGCCGCAGATGCCCACGCCCTCGTCCAGGGCCAGGTCATTGCCGACCATGCGCACCTTCTGCATGGTTTCCGGGCCGTTGCCGATCAGGGTCGCGCCCTTCACCGGCGTGGTGATGCGGCCGTCCTCGATCAGGTAGGCCTCGGTGGCCGAGAACACGTACTTGCCACTGGTGATGTCGACCTGGCCACCGCCGAAGTTGACCGCGTACAGGCCCTTCTTCACCGAACGGATCATCTCCTGCGGATCGTGCTCGCCGGCGCGCATGTAGGTGTTGGTCATGCGTGGCATGGTCAGGTGCGCGAACGATTCGCGGCGCCCGTTGCCGGTCGGGGCCATGCCCATCAGCCGCGCATTGAGGCTGTCCTGCATGTAGCCGACCAGGATGCCGTCCTCGATCAGCGTGGTGCACTGGCTGGGGTGGCCTTCATCGTCGATGTTCAACGAACCGCGGCGGCCGTCGAGGGTGCCGTCGTCGACGATGGTCACCCCCGGTGCCGCCACACGCTCGCCGATGCGGCCGGCGTAGACGCTGGTGCCCTTGCGGTTGAAGTCGCCTTCCAGGCCGTGGCCGACCGCTTCGTGCAGCAGCACGCCCGGCCAACCCGGGCCGAGCACCACCGGCATCATGCCGGCCGGCGCCGGCACCGCTTCCAGGTTCACCAGCGCCTGGCGCAGCGCTTCCTGGGCGAGGGCTTCGGGGCGGCCGCTGGCAAACAGGTCTTCGTAGCCATAGCGGCCACCGCCCCCGGCATAGCCGGACTCGCGACGGCCGTTGTGCTCGACGATCACCTGCACATTCAGGCGTACCAGCGGACGCACATCGGCCGCCAGCACACCGTCGCTGCGGGCGATCAGCACCGTATCGACGCCGCCGGACAGGCTCACCATCACCTGCTTCACGCGCGAGTCGGCGGCACGCAGGTAACCATCCAGGCGCTTGAGCACCTCGACCTTGGCTTCGTTGCCGATACCATCGATCGGGTCCAGCGCCGGGTACAGTGCACGCGCATTGCCGCGCAGCAGCGATCGCCCGGACTGCGCACCGCCCTCACGCGAGATCGCGCGCGCCGACTGCGCCGCCGCCAGCAGCGCGTCGGCATGGATGTCATCGGAGTACGCAAATCCGGTCTTCTCGCCGGAAATCGCACGTACGCCCACGCCCTGCTCGATGGAATGGGCACCGTCCTTGACGATGCCGTCTTCCACGCTCCAGCTCTCGCGGCGGGCGTGCTGGAAATAAAGGTCGCCGAAGTCGACACCGGGGCCGAGCAACTGGCCGAAGGTGCGCTCCAGGCCAGCGGTATCCAGGCCGCCGGGGCGAAGCAGGCGGTCTTGGGCAAGCGTCAGGGCGATATCAGTCATGGTTTCGATCTGGGGGTGCGGGGGCGCTCAGGCAAGCCCCGTGAACAGGGAACCGCGCTCAGCGCGAGCGCGGCAGGTCGGTGACGGTCGGCGGAATGGCCGGTGCAGACGCCGGCTCGGGCGGTGATGGGGACTTGTCGCGGCTGCGCTCGATCACTTCCACCTTCGGCTCCTTCCATGGACCGGTCACCTTGTAGGTTCGGGCGCCAATCTCGCCCAGCGGCTTGGACAATACCGCATTGGTGGCCGCGCCCAGCGCGGCCCCCACCGGGCCGCCGGCCACCGCACCGACCACGGTCAGCAGGTTGCCCGCGCGCGGGTTGACGTCGATGGTCTGGTCGAACCGCTGGTTGCGCAGGTCGGCCTGGCCACGGATGGTGATGTTGGCCGCCGGGCCTTCGATCAGCACCTTGTCGGTGCGCGCCATGCCCTGGCCGAACTGCATGCTGCCGTCGATCTGGTTGAACGCGAAGCCCTTGGAGAAGAAGTCGCGGAAGTCGAACATCAGGCGCCGCGGCAGCTGCGCGACGCTGAGCAGGCCCAGCACGCGGCCGGCGCCTGGCTCCAGCTCCAGCAGCTGGCCATTGCGCGCGTGCAGGTCGAGGCTGCCCTGCAGGTTGCCCAGCTGGAAGTCCGACGGGCCTCCGCTCCACGAGGCCTGCAACTGCGCCTGGCCGGAACCGCCGCGCAACTGGCCGCCGTAATCAAGATTCTGCATCAACCCACCCAGATCCTCGCTGCGCACCTGTGCGGTCAACTCGGTACGGGCACCACCGGTCCGGCCCAGCCAGCGACCGCTGATGTCGATCTCCTGGTCCGGCGCACGGAAACGCAGCGCATCCACGTTCAGGCCATTGGCCAACGGTCGCGTGCGCAGCACCGCCTGGCCCAGCACCACCTTGCCGAACTTCAGGTCGGCAATGTCCAGCGCGAACGGCGGCAGCTTGGCCGGGTCCATGTCGTTGGCACCGGCCTGTACCCGCGCCGGTGCAACCGGCGCGCCCGGTGCCGCCGGCAGTGACTGCCAGTGCACGCGGTCAAGCTGGCCACTGATCGTGCCACCGTCCGCATTGGGGACAGTCAGGCGTCCGGCCAGCGACGGGCCGTCCAGCCGCACATCCAGTGCCTGTGAGCCCGGGTGCAGCTGCAGCCGGGTCTGCTCGAACACGCCGCCGATCAGCTTCAACTGGCCAACCTGCACGTCCACCGCTCGCAGCGGCATCGCATCGTCGTCCCCGCCACCCCGCGCCAGGCCGATCCACTCCAGCGCATCCAGCGTCGCGCTGCGGCCATTGACCGTCAGCCCGCTCGGCGGCGGCTCACGATCAACATGATCACTGCCCAGCGTGACCTGCACGCCGGTCTGGTTGTTGTGGCTGCGTGCGGCCAGGGCCAGGCGCTGGCCGAAGGCCACATCGATGCGGCCGGCGCCCATCGGCAACTGCGCGGCCACCGTGGTCGCCAGCGCTTCGGCGGCCGGCTTGTCCAGCGGTGCCGGCAGGTCCAGCCGGGTGCCGACCAGGTCCGAACTCAACCGCAGTTCACTCGGCGGCGCGGGCGCCCCCGGGGCCACCTTGGGCAGGTTGACCGCGATGGTCCACGCTGAAGTGCCGGTGATGTAGGGCTTGAGCCAGGTCATTTCCGGTGCGCGGTCGATCAGTACGCCCGCATCAAGATGCGCCGTCAGCTGCGATTCGAAAGCCCGCGTGCTGTCGTGCACGTAGCCACCAGCGCGCAGGCTCAGGCGGCCATCCTGGCCGAGGTGGCGCACCGCCAGTTCCTCAGCGCCGAAGCCGCCATTGCTGTAGCGCGCCTGCCCTCGCATGTTGTCGAAGGCCAGCTGGAAGCGCTTGTCGACCAGCTTCACGCCGGTCAGGTCGACCGTCCCCTGCAGATGACCACCGCCTTCATCGTGGTGCAGCGGCTGCAGCAGATCGAAAGTCACATGCGCCGGACCACTGGCGACCAGGTTGTCCAGCGTATCGCCGTAATCCTTGTGCAACGGGCTCTGGCGCAGCATCGCCAGCAGCTTGCCGGCCTCGCTCGGCGCGTCGGCGCGCACGTACAGCGGCTGATGGCCGAAGTCCGGAATGCCGGCTTCGAACTTCTGCACCGCCACGCCCGCCAGGTCGCCACGTCCACGCATCTCGAAGCCGGGGCCGATGAAGGCGATATCGGCATCGACCTGGCGCATCAGCGGCCAATCGTGCTGGAAGCGGATGTCGCCATTGCTGATGTGGCCGGTGGCCTCGAAGCGGCCATCGTTGTTGTCGAACGGCCAGTCGTCCAGGTCACCGGTGACCAGGCCGACACCGCCACGCACCTGGCCGCCGGCCAGTGCCATGTCCAGCCAGTCGGTGGCGCCCTTGCTCATCTTGGAGTGGATCCAGAAGCGCTTGGCCGCCGTCATCGGCACGTCGTCCAGCTTGGCGGCCAGCTGCAGCCACGGCCGCGTGCCGTCGCCCTGGAACCAGACGCCGCCGCGCACGTCGGCCGCGTAGTCGGTGCCCTCCACGCGCATCGCCGGCGTTCCGATCCGCCAACCGCCGCCCTCGTCGCGCCACCCCACGACCTGTCCGGCCAGATGCAGGTCATGCCGCACGCCAAAGCCGGTCGGCCAATCGAACTGCAGCTGCCGTTGCGGCTGCAGCTGCAGGCTGAAGCCATCGGCGTCGCCTTCAAAGCGCCCGCCCAGGCCGCGCAGGCCGGGCGAGTTGCCCACGCTGGCGAAACCCAGCGACTGCAGTTCACCCTGCGCCCACAGGGGGCCATCGTGTTCGCCCGACAGCTGCAACGCGCGCACGTCCAGCTGCGGCCTGGACAGGAACAGCCAGCGCCGCAGACCCGGTTCAAGGAGATTGCTCAGGGCCAGCCCGCGCAGCGCGGTACCGGCCTGCACCGCACCGGCGTTCACCCGCAGCTGCTTGCCGATCTGCAGCTGCAGGCCATCGAGCTGCTGTGCGCCATCTTCGGTCTTCAGGCGCAGGCGCGGCACCTGCAACGCCCAGCCATCGGCCTGGCGCTGCCAGCGCAGGCGGGCCTGCAGCAGCTGCAGCTGCAGCTGCGGCGCTGCCACGCCGGGCATCGGTGCACCGTCGACGCGCACGTCCCGCAGGTCCGAATCGGTGGTCAGCGCGACCGGCGCGAAATCACGCAGGGTCAGCCACAGGTTCAGCTCGCCCTTGCCCTCGCGCAGGCGCACGCCGCCGGCCGCCAGCAAGGGCGACCAGGCATGGAAATCGACCGGGTCGGCGCCGAGCCAGGCCTGGCCGTTGCCACGCGCACGGTCCACGTCCAGTACCGCGGTCAGCGGCAGCGCTTGTGCATCGGCCCAGGCGCGTACACCCACGCGCAGGCGATCACCATTGACCCGCATGCGCAGGTCGATGCGCGGCAGCGTGGTGTCGATGCCGATCCCCGGCGCGTGCACGCCCAGGCGGCCGCCGATCACCTGCAGCTCGCCGAGCCGGCGCAACGCATCCAGCGGATCCCCCCCGTTGTCGGATTGCGGCAACCCGCGCACCGACCAGCGTCCGTCTTCGCCCTGCTGCAGGTCCAGGGCCAGGCCACGCAGGCGCAATTCGGTCAGCGAGCGCCCGGGCAGCAGCCCGCTGTACATCGATACCAGCACCTCGGCCTCGCCGATCGCCAGGCCCTGCCCGGCACCGATGCGCAGGCCCTTCAGCTGCAGCAGCGGGCCACGACGGGTCCAGGTCGTCTGCAGCTGGTCAAAACGCACCGGCTGGCCAGCCCGCTCGCTCAGCCAGGCGGCGATCCTGTCGGGATGACGCTCGGCCAGCGGCAGCAGTTGGCTGAAGGTGCCCACCAGCAGTGCAAGCCCGACCAGGCCCACCGCACAGGCGGCAATGAAATGACGGCGGATCCTTCGCAGTCGCAGGCGCGGCGGCGCGCTCATCGGCCACCGCCGGCCTGCAGCCGGCGAGGATCAGAGCAGAACGACATCGAATTGCTCCTGCAGGTACTGCTCGTCCGCCTGGAAGCGGATGCTCTTGCCGAGGAACTCTTCCAGCTCGGCCACCGCCGAGGATTCCTCATCGGTGATGCGCGCGACCACCTTGGTCGATGCGATCACCAGCAGGCGCGCGGCATCGAACTGGCGCACGGCACGGGTGATCTCGCGGAAGATCTCGTAGGTCACCGTCTCGGTGGTCTTGATGCTGCCGCGGCCGCTGCACTGCGGGCAGGTTTCCGACAGCTGGCGCTCCAGGCTTTCGACCGTGCGCTTGCGGGTCATCTCCACCAGGCCCAGCGGCGAGAAGTCGTACACCGTGGTCTTGGCATGGTCGCGGGCCAGCGCCTTTTCCAGCGTGCGCAGCACCTGACGGCGATGCTCTGCATCATCCATATCGATGAAGTCGATAATGATGATGCCGCCCAGGTTGCGCAGCCGCAGCTGACGCGCCACTGCCTGCGCCGCTTCCAGGTTGGTGCGGAACACCGTCTCTTCCAGGTTGCGCTGGCCGAGGAACGAGCCGGTATTGACGTCGATGGTGGTCATCGCCTCGGTCTGGTCGATCACCAGGTAGCCACCGGATTTGAGCGGCACCTGCTTGTCCAGCGCGCGGCCGATCTCGTCTTCCACGCCGAACATGTCGAAGATCGGGCGGTCGCCGGAATACAGCTCCAGCTTTTCGGCCAGCACCGGCATGTACTTGGCGACGAAGGCCTGCAGCTGGCCGAAGGTCTCCTTCGAGTCCACCTTCACCTTGTCCACGTCCTTGCGGATCAGGTCACGCACGGACCGCAGCGGCAAGCTCAGGTCTTCATAGATGATGCTGCACGACGGCGCTTCGCGGCCGCGGCGCTCGACCACGTTCCACACGCGCGACAGGTAGGCGATGTCCTCGGCGATGGCCTCGGCCGGCTGCCCTTCGGCGTTGGTCCGCACGATGTAACCGTAGCCACCATGCTGCGCCGACAGTTCGGTCACCAGCGCCTTCAGGCGGGCGCGCTCGGTTTCGTCCTCGATGCGCGCCGACACGCCCACTACCTTGGACTGCGGCAGCAGCACCATGTAGCGCGAGGGAATGCTGATCTGCGTGGTCAGGCGGGCGCCCTTGGTGCCGATCGGGTCCTTCACCACCTGCACCACGATGTCCTGGCCGTCACGCAGCAGCTCGACGATCGGCACGCTGGCCGGCGGCGGCAGGGTGGTGTTCTCGGTGTCGGCGCTGGCCACCGGTGCCGGGCGCACCACGTCGTTGGCGTGCAGGAACGCGGCGCGCTCCAGGCCGACTTCGACGAAGGCGGCCTGCATGCCGGGCATGACCCGCTGCACCTTGCCCTTGTAGATGTTGCCGACCACGCCACGGCGCCAACCGCGCTCGATGTGCAGTTCCTGCAGCATGCCGTTTTCGATCACCGCGACCCGGGTCTCGCGCGGGGTCACATTGACCAGGATTTCCTCAGACATCGGCAGCCTCCCTGGCGGCATCGGCAGTGGGGACCGGCACGCCACAGCGCGCCAGCAGACGATCGGTATGCAGCAGCGGCAGCCCCATCACGCCGGAGTAGCTGCCGGAAAGATGTTCGATCCAGCGTTCGGCCCCGCCCTGGATGGCGTAGGCACCGGCCTTGTCCAGCGGCTCGCCGGTGGCGACATAGGCGGCGATGTCGGCGGCGTCGATCGGGGCGAAGGTCACCTCGGAAATGACCAGCTCGCTGTCCAGGCCGCCCGCACCGACCACCACCACGGCGGTCATCACCTGGTGGGTGCGCCCGGCCAGCCGCGCCAGCATCGCCCGCGCGTCAGCGGCATCGACCGGCTTGCCGAAGACCTCGCCATCCAGCACGACCTCGGTATCCGAACCAAGCACCCGCGCCTGCGGGTCGTCGGCCAGCACCCGGGCCAGCCCGGCGCGCGCCTTGTCGGCGGCGACCCGGCATACATACTGTTCGGCGCTTTCAGTGGCCGCACGCTGCTCGACGACCTCCAGGTCAAGGGCCTGGAAGGGGCGTCCGAGTCGAGCCAGCAGCTGGTTGCGTCGGGGGGAGCGGGAAGCAAGATAGAGCATCGGCACAGCATAACCTGAGGCCGCCACCTGAATCGTCGGCAACCCGTTACGGAACGCGTACAACCCCGATCAGGCTCACAGCGCGTTCATCGCTACGACACCACCCTCACCGGCACAACAAGGAGATCCCATGCGCCTGACCGCCACCCCGCTGCTGCTTGCCCTGTCCCTCGCCCTTGGAACCTCGATGACTGCTCATGCCGCTCCGTCGTCGCCGTCGATCGCCGCCGCGGCCGAAGGCACCCTGCTGAACATCTCGGCCAATGCCGAGGCCACCCGCGTGCCGGACGTTGCCACCCTGTCGGCCGGTGTGGTCACCCAGGCAGCCGACGGCAACAGCGCCATGCGCCAGAACGCCCAGCAGATGGACAAGGTGCTGGCCGCGATCAAGGCCGCCGGCATCGCCGAGCGCGACGTGCAGACCAGCGGCGTCAGCCTCAACCCGCAGTACCGCTATGCCGACAATGAGGCACCGAAGATCACCGGCTACCAGGCCAGCAACACGGTCAGCCTGAAGGTCCGCGACATCGCCAAGCTCGGCAAGGTGCTCGACGCGCTGGCCGCGCAGGGTGCCAACCAGATCAACGGTCCGCAGTTTGAGATCGACCAGCCCGAACCGGTCTATGACGAAGCCCGCCTGGCCGCCCTGAAGAAGGCCCAGGCCCGCGCCCAGACCTATGCCAGGTCGCTGGGCCTGCAGGTGCGCCGCATCGTCAGCATTTCCGAGAACAGCAACGGCGGTTTCCGCCCGATGCCGATGATGCGCACCATGGCCGCCGGCGCGGCGATGGACAAGGCCACCCCGGTCGCACCGGGTGAATCGACCGTCTCGGTCAACTTGGACGTGGTGTTCGAACTGGGCCGCTGATCGCGCCCGGCACGGCCGACCCAGGCGGGTCCCGCAGGGGCCCGCCTTTTTCGTCTATTCCGGCGGCGTTGGCTGAAGGCCAGCCCAACGCGCATGCCCCTGCCTCTAGGCAGTGGCCGCCATGCCGCGCTACTGATGAACTGCCAGCCGCGTGCGGCAACCCCGCCACGGACCCTGGTGCGTTGAGGACTTCGTCACTGGCATGGAGGTGGATCATGGTTCGTACCTATCCCGTTGCATCCCCGCACTTCGACCCCGCCCGCGTCGCCGCCTGGAGTGCAGCGATCGCCCTGCACCTGCTGGCCTTCCTGTTGCTGCTCATCCCTGCGACCTACCAGGCCGTGCAGGCCCCGCGTGAAAAGACTCCGGTGCGGCTGATCGAGAAGATCCCGCCACCGCCGACGCCGCCGGCTCCGGTCCCGCCAAAAGAGATCGTCCAGGTGGTACCGAAGCCCCGGACGCAGCCGGTGGTACCGCCACTGCCCGCACCCACCGCGACCGTGGAAGAGACCCAGGGCATCGCATTGCCGGCCGCCGAACCGGCTCCGCCGCAGCTGGCGCCCAGCATCGACACTTCCACCCCGTTGGCCGGCGCCCAGCTGCAGTACCGCAGCGCTCCGCCGCCGACCTATCCGATCCAGTCCCTGCGCAACCACGAACAGGGCACGGTGCTGTTGCGGGTGGAAGTGGACACCCGTGGCCAGCCGGTCGCGGTCAGCGTCGAGCGCAGCAGCGGCTCGCGCAACCTGGACCAGGCCGCCCGCCAGCAGGTGCTCAAGCACTGGCGCTTCGAGCCTGCCCAGCGTGACGGCGTGGCGGTTCCGGCCATCGGCATGGTGCCGGTGCAGTTCTCGCTGCCGGACTGAGCGTCCCACCGGCCCGGCCTTGCGCCGGGCCGGCCACTGCCCGGCAAATGCGGACATGCCAGGGGCAAGCGTTACTGATTAAGCAAAAATTCACGACTTCGTCACCTGCTGGAAACCTAGATTGGCGCGTCCCGGTATCGATCCGGCGACAGCCCTCAACGCTACGGTTTTCCAGTTAGGAGAGAAGCTGTGAAACACCCGATCCAACGGCCCGCCAGCCGCCGCCGCACCACCCTGGCATCGTCCATCACCCACATCCTCACCGGCGGCGCCCTGCTGCTGGTCGGCGCCGTCGCTTCCTCCTCCGCCTTCGCGCAGGAAAAAGCCACCAACCTCGACCGCATCACGGTCACCGGCTCCAACATCCCCCGCACCAACACCGAGACGCCGTCCCCGGTGCAGGTGGTGAGCCGCCAGGAGATCGACCGCAGTGGCAAGGCCACGCTGGCCGAGTACCTGCAGACGATCACCGCCGATGGCGCTGGCTCCATTCCCAAGACCTTCGGCAACGGCTTCGCCGGTGGCGGCGCCGGCATCTCGCTGCGCGGCCTCGGTGCGGGCTCGACGCTGGTGCTGTTGAATGGCCGCCGCATGGCGACCTACGGCCTGGCCGACGACGGCCAGAAGGTGTTCACCGACCTCAGCACCATTCCGCTCGATGCCGTCGAGCGCGTGGAAGTGCTCAAGGACGGCGCATCGGCGATCTACGGCTCCGATGCCATCGCCGGCGTGGTGAACATCATTCTGCGCAGCGACTTCGAAGGTGCGATCCTGCGTGCGTCCTACGGCCTGTCCGGTGACAGCGACGGCGATACCAAGAAGGCCACCCTGACCGCCGGTACCGGCGACCTGTCCAAGGATGGCTGGAACGCATTCTTCAGCCTGGATGTCGGCAAGTCCGACGCGATCAAGATCAGCGACCGCAAGAACCGCAAGTGGATCGGTACCGGCGACACACGCCAGTGGGGCTATGACGCTACCGACGCACAGTTCCTCGGCGGCGCCTACCTCAGCGGCCGTACCAACGGCGGCGTCGGCCCGAACGGCTCGGTGTTCAACAATGATGCGCCGTCGCCGCATCTGGTCGCCCTGCCGGGCTGCGCCAACCTGAGCTCCATTCCGGGCCAGACCGAGGCCTCTTCGGCGGCCCAGGGCTGCCTGTGGGATCCGGCCCAGCAGTTCCGTGACCTGACCCCCGAAGAGAAGTACATCAACGTATTCGGCCGTGCGACCTTCGCCTTCGGTGAAGGCGGCGAGGTCTACACCGAGATCGGCTACTCGAAGAAGGAAACCATCTTCAGCAATACCCCGTCGGGTGTTTCCGGCGGCTGGGGCTTCCCCGGCGGCCCGAAGAACGCCAGCAGCGGTGACGGCGCGACGATGCTCTATGCCGGCCATCCGGACAACCCGCTGCCGTATGCGGCGCGCCTGCGCTACAGCGCGTGGGACGTCGGCCCGCGCGTGACCAACAATACCAACGAGTTCAACCGCTTCCTGGTCGGCGTCAAGGGCAACTGGGGCGACTGGAGCTATGACACCGCCTACCTGCATTCGGGCACCGACCTGGTCAACAAGCGCACCGGCTTCCTGCGTTACAGCTCGGTGCTGTGCGCGCTGGGCAATCCGAACTGCGCCGGTGGTACCTGGCGCATCGGCGACAACGCCAACCTGAACTCGCAGGCACTGTACGACTACATCTCGCCGACCATCAGCGCGCGTGCCAAGTCGAGCCTGGACATGTTCGACTTCACCGTGTCGCGCAGCCTGGCCGACCTCAAGGGGGGGCCGCTGGGCCTGGCGATCGGTACCGAGTGGCGCAAGACCAGCAACAGCCTGACCCCGCAGACCTACACCGACCAGGGTGACATCATCGGCCTGGGCTATTCGGCCTACGACGGCACCCAGAACGTGTACGCCGGCTACGTCGAACTGTCGGCACCAGTGCTGGAACAGCTGGAACTGTCCGGCGCCGTGCGTTACGACAAGTACGAAAGCGGTGAAGGCAAGGCCACGCCGAAGCTGGGCGTGAAGTGGACCCCGGCCGACTGGATCGCACTGCGCGCCAGCTACGCCGAAGGCTTCCGTGCGCCGAACCCGGCCGAGAACGGTGACGGTGGCCTGGCCGCTTTCTCCAACGCACGTGATCCGGTGCGTTGCGCCATCGATGCCGACGAGTGCACACCGCGCTCGATCGCGATCATCACCCGCCCGAACAAGGACCTGAAGCCGGAAGAGTCCAAGAGCTACTCGGTGGGCCTGGTGCTGCAGCCGACCTCGACCACCTCGATGACCGTCGATGCCTGGCAGATCAAGCGCACCAACGAGATCGTGCAGGGCAACACCGCAGCGGCCATTCTGGCCGGCAACGTGCTGCGTGACTCCAACAACATCGGTGGCGTGCCCAACTCGGGCAGCATCCTGGCCGTCAACACCGGCTACGTGAACGCCAGTTCGTCGCGAGTCCGCGGTATCGACACCGATATCCGCCAGACCTTCGATATCGGCCCGGGCCAGCTCGAACTGGACCTGCAGTGGAGCCACATCCTGAAGTTCGAGCGCACCGAAGGCGATGAGACCGTCGACTATGCCGGCACGCACGGCAACTGCGACGTGACCAACTGCATCGGTACGCCGAAGGACAAGATCAACTTCGGCACCACCTGGAAGCAGGGTGCGTGGAGCGTGAGCGGTGTTGCCAACTACATCAGCAAGATGGACAACACCGACAAGCGTGGCGGCGACTACCAGGCGTTCTACGAGGATGGCACGCCGGTGACGAAGATCTCTTCGTTCACCACCTTCGACCTGTCCGGCCGCTGGAACATCACCGACGCCTTCGAGCTCAATGCCTCGGTGGCCAACGTGTTCGACCGCATCGCACCTCTCGATCCGACCACCTACGGCGGCGTGAACTACAACCCGATGCACTTCTCCGGTGCACTGGGCCGTTACTTCACCGTGGGCGCCAAGTACACGTTCAAGTAATCCTGCAGCAGCGTCACCTGCAAAGGCCCGGGCCAACACCCGGGCTTTTGCTTTTTCAATGCCACCCGGCATTGTGGAGCCAGCGTCAGCCGAACAACCATAGCCAGGCCATCCAGCAGATCAGCAGAACCGCGGCGGCGGTGAGGCCCCAGAAGCAACATTGGTACAGACGCCGTTCGGCGACCTCCGAGTTGAGATCATCACGAGCGGACTGCAGCCCTTTCTGCAACGTCACCTTCTCCTTCCTCAGATCAGCAGCGACCCTCTGTACGCCGGCAAGCAGCTCCTCGCTCTGCTTCAGCTGGGCAGCTAGCCTGCCGTGGCTCTCTTCCAGTGCAAGACTGCGTGCACCCGCCCCTGCCACCTCGGACTGCAGCAGGGCTTCCCGCTCGCTCAACACCTGCAGTTCCTCTTGCTGGCTGCGCACCAGCGCCTCCAGATAATCGTTGCTGCTGGGATTGCTGAGGACCATCGCCTGCAGGAATCCACGCTCGCTTTCCAGCAAGCGCTTGATCCTGTCGAGGTATCGAGCTTCCTCCACATCACTGGTTTCGTCCTCGGGAATGGTGTAGCCGTAGATCGGCACCCTGCCGATATCCACTTCGATCACTGCAATGCCCAGTTGCCGGAGGCCATCCTGTTTTGCAGCATCCACAGCATGTGATCGCCTGACCTCAAGCAGGAACTTCCCGTCCCACTTGGAACCCAGATCATCTTCGCTGGTGAACTCGACATACAGATCTGCCCGATAATCCCCCCTTCCCGGCACCTGCCACTCCTGCTCCACCCGGGAGATCGAGATTCTCGATTCACGCCAGCGACGAGGCCCTTTTCCGGTAGGAAGCGAAAGAACCAGCTGCACATGGTCCAGCCGACTGAAAGCCTCCTTGAACAACAGATGCTGCAGCGATTCGCCTCCCGCTGCCGCTCCGCCCTTCACGCCGTCGATATATGCGAAGTACCACGACCGCCCCTTCATCACGTGCTTCACTGGGCGACGATGACCTGCACGATGCGTTGAGAAATAGCGATCTCCCGTGGGTTCTCCACCATAATCCCTGTTGCGACGGTGGCCCACGGCCTGCGCCGTAACGTACTCGGTTCCATCGGGAGTGAGAAAGGCCCGCGATTTGGTCATGGGGTGCGCGCTCATAAAGGGAAGCCCACTATGCCAACCTTCCATCGCACTCGATGAGATGGATAAGATCGATGACGCGAATGCAACTGCTGCCCCCCCCCGGCCGAAAGGCCGATGGGATGACCGCAAGGGAACCAAAGCATGCCCTCGTCCAACCAACGCCTCGGCCTGCCGGCGTTGACTGCACTGGTAGTCGGCTCGATGGTCGGCGCCGGTATCTTTTCGCTGCCGCAGAACGTCGCGCGCAGTGCCGGTCCGGCCGCCGCGATGATCGGCTGGGCCGTCAGTGGCGCCGGCATGCTGATGCTGGCCTTCGTGTTCCAGGCCCTGGCCAACCGCCGTCCGGACCTGGACACCGGCATCTACGCATATGCACGCGAAGGCTTCGGCAACTACATCGGCTTCTCCGCGGCGTGGGGCTACTGGGTGGCTTCGGTACTGGGCAATGCCAGCTTCTTCGTGCTGATCTTCAGCGGCCTGGGCCATTTCATGCCGGTGTTCGGCGAAGGCAACACGCCAGCCGCCGTGGCCGCTTCGTCCGTACTGTTGTGGACCGTCCACCTGCTGGTGCTGCGCGGCCTGCGCACCGCCGCCATCGTCAACGGTCTGGTGACGGTGGCCAAGCTGCTGCCCATCGCACTGTTCCTGGTGCTGGCCGCCGGCGCGTTCCGCATGGAGGTGTTCCGCGCCGACTTCTTCGGCACACCTGCGCTTGGCGACCTCGGCCAGCAACTGCGCGGCATGATGCTGGTCACCGTGTGGGTGTTCATCGGCATCGAAGGCGCCAGCATCTATTCGCGGCGTGCCGCGCGCCGTGCCGACGTCGGCCGTGCCACGGTGATCGGTTTCCTGGGGGTCTGGCTGCTGCTGGTCCTGGTCAGCCTGCTGTCGATGGGCGTGCTGTCGCAGGCCGAACTGGCCGCGCTGCCCAACCCGTCGATGGCCTATGTGCTGCGCGCCATCGTCGGCGAATGGGGCGCGACGCTGATCATCGCCGGTTCGATCATTTCGGTGCTGGGCGCGTTGCTGGCCTGGGTGCTGCTGTGTGCCGAAGTGCTGTATGCCGCCGCTGGCGACGGCACGATGCCCGCCTTCCTGGGACGCGAGAATGCGCGTGGCGTGCCGGCCAATGCATTGTGGTTGAGCAACGGGCTGATCCAGCTGTTCCTGCTGCTGGTGCTGTTCAATGCGGGCAGCTACACCGGCCTGGTGCTGCTGGCCGCATCGATGAGCCTGGTGCCCTACTTCCTGTCCACCGCGTTCGGCGTGCAACTGGCCTGGCGCGGGCAGTCCTACGCGGGTGAGCCACGCGTGCGCTGGCGCGATTTCGTGGTCGCGCTGCTGGCCAGCGCCTACGCGCTGTGGCTGGTGTATGCCGGCGGCCTGAACAACCTGCTGCTGTCGGTGCTGCTGTACGTGCCCGGCGTTGTTCTGTTTGCGCAGACCCGGCGCCAGCGCGGCGAGCCGGTTTTCACGCACTGGGAGTGGGCGCTGTTCGGCGCGATCCTGGCAGTAGCAATCGCCACGCTGGCAGCGTTCTGGAAGGGCCGGATCACGCTGTAGCGGCGAGCGCGTGCCCGGCTTGGAGGATGCAGCCGAGCATGGGCTCGCCGCCACAACACGGCAAAAAAAAACCTGCATCTCGCGATGCAGGTTTCTCAAGGTGGCGCCCGAAGTTGGACTCGAACCAACGACCCCCTGATTAACAGTCAAGTGCTCTAACCGGCTGAGCTATTCGGGCAGACGACTAGTATAACCACTCTTCACGCGCGATGGTAGGGGTGATTGGCAATCATTGCGGCAGCCCGATACAGCTGCTCGGCCACCACCAGACGCACCAGCATGTGCGGCAGCGTCAGCGGTCCGATCGACCACTTTTCGTCGGCCAGCGCAGAGACCTCTGGCGAATGCCCTTCCGGGCCACCGATCAGGAACGCCAGGTCCCGGCCCTGCCCGCGCCAATGCTCCAGGCGTTGCGCCAGCTGCTCGGAACTCAACTGCCGCCCCGGCACGTCCAGTGCCACCACGTAAGCGTTCTTCGGTAGAGCGGCGATGACCCGCTTGCCTTCATCCTCGGTGGCACGGCGCGGATCGCGCCCCTTGCCGCGCAGGCCGGGTTCGATTTCCACCAGCTCGAACGGCAGCCAATGCGACAGCCGCTTCTGGTATTCGGCGAACCCCTGCGCGACCCAGCTGGGCGCGCGTTCACCGGTGGCGATCAGGCGGGCTTTCATCAATGGTCCTCCAAAACGTCGACGGCGCCATCGGCGCCGTCGAAGGGATGCATCAACGTGCGGCTCAGGCCACTTCGTCGTCGCTGGACGGCGGCTGGTCGCCGACGGTCCACAGGCGCTCGAGCGCGTAGAACTCACGCACGCGCGGCAGCATCACGTGGACGATCACGTCGCCCAGATCGACCAGCACCCATTCGGCTTCGCGCTCGCCTTCAACGCCCAGCGGCATCACGTCGATGTTCTTGGCGAAGCGCACGACTTCATCGGCAATCGACTTGACGTGGCGGGTCGAGGTGCCCGAAACGACGATCATGTAGTCGGCAACGCTGGACCGGCCGCGCACGTCGATCTCGACCAGGTCCTTGGCCTTCAGGTCTTCGGTGGCTTGGCGGACGCTGGCCAGCAGTTCCGGCACGGACGGCGGCGGGCTGGGCAGATCGACCTTGATGGTCTGGGGCTGGGTCTGGTTGCTCAAAGTGGATCGACTCGATAAACGTGGGGGCGATTATACGGGGATGGCGCGGCCGCGCCATTCACGCCGTGGCCGGGCGGTACAGCCCGTGTGCAGCGACATAGTCGGCCACGGCCGGGGGCAGCAGTGCGCGCCAGGGACCGCCAGCGGCAATCTGCGAGCGCACTGCGCTGGCAGATTCCCCGCGTAGTGGGTGGTGCAGGCGCAGGATGCGCCCGGCCGGGCTGGCGAACAGGGCCTGCTCATTGTCGGCCCAGCGCCCTTGCAGGGCACGCCCCAGCTCGCCATCGATCGACGCCTGCAACGGACTGCCCGGCCGTTCGGCCACCACGAAGTGGGCCAGATCGAACAGGGCCTCCCATTCGTGCCATCCGGACAGCCCCAGCAGGCTGTCGGCGCCCACCAGCCAGGCCAGCGGCCGGCTCGGGCCCAGCTCGCCACGCAGCTCGCGCAGGGTGTCGACGGTGTACGACGGGCGACCGGGGCAGCGGGTGGCACGATCCAGTTCGCGACGGTCCAGCAGCAGCCCCGGCTCGTCGCCGATGGCCAGCGACAACATCGTGCAGCGCTGCTCAGCGGTGGCGCCGGGCACCGCGCGGTGCGGCGGATCGGCGGCCGGCAGCATGCGCACGGCGACCTGCAGTTCATCACGGGCCGCACGCGCGATCGCCAGGTGCCCGAGGTGCACCGGATCGAAGGTGCCCCCGTAGTAGATCCGCAGGCTCATCACTCAGGCCCGCGCCAGCAGGCGCACGGCACGCGGTTCGGCCACGGCCACCAGCAGGCGTTCCAGCGCCAGCCAGGCGTCGCCGTCAGCGCGCCCCTTGGCAATGCGGTCGACCAGCCCCGCCTCGGCCACAAAGCGCTCCCAGCGCTTGCCTTCCGGGTGCCGCTGCAGCGCGCGCTTGTAAGGCGCCTGCCGCGATTCCCAGATGCCGCGCGATTTCATTTCAGCGGCCAGGTTGCCACCACGCGCCTGCACGCGGGCCAGGCCTGCGCCCGCCAGCAGTTCGCGGATCACGATCGGCATCAATGCGGCCACCGCCTCCCCTTCACCGCGCAGGCCGGCCAGCATGCGCAGCACCGCCGGCGGCTGGCCGGAGAACGTCGCCTCCACCAACCGGAACACGTCGTAGCGGGCAGCGTCAGCCACCAGCGACTCCATCCGTTCCACATCCAACGGCTGGCCGTCGGCCAATAGCGCCAGCTTGTCGATTTCCTGGGCGGCGGCCAGCAGATTGCCCTCCATCCGCTCAGCCAGGCGCTGCACGGCAGCCGGGTCGGCACGCAGGCCCTTGCCGCGCAGGCGGCGCTCGATCCAGTCCGGCAGTTCGTGCGGCTTGATCGCCCATGCCACCGACAGCACGCCGATGCGGCTGACCGCCTCGGCCCACTTGCCCTGGTGGGCCTTGCTCCATTCATTGGCGGTGATCATCAACACCACGTCCGGCGCCGGGTTGGCGCAGAACTGGCTGATGACCTCGGCGCCCTCCTTGCCCGGCTTGCCGCTGGGCAGGCGCACCTCGACCAGGCGGCGGGCGCTGAACAGGCTTGGCGCATTGAAGCTGGCGTCAAGCTGGTTCCAGTCGAAATCACGCCCGTCGGCATCGAACACTTCGCGTTCGCCGATGCCCGAGGCGCGCGCACGCGCGCGGATGGCATCTGCGGCCTCCAGTACGCGCAGTGTTTCCGGGCCTGCGATCAGGTACACCGGCGCCAACGCGGTGTCAGCGCCCTGGCTGGCCAGCTGCTCCGGACGCAGTTCCATCGTCGCTGCCGCTCAGTGCTTGACGGCGGCGGCAGGCTCTGCCGGCACCGCGCCCTCGATCGGCTTGGCCTTCGGCGCGGACAGGCTGCCCCCCTTCTCGATCTCGGCGCGGACCACGCTGTCGATACGGCGGATGATCGAGGCGGACATTTCCCGGCGCAGCTCCGTGGCCAGGATTTCGCGTTCGGTGGTGGTACCGGTGGCGTCGGTCGGCGGCGACACGTAGTCGCGCGACAGTTCGATCACCTGCTGCGGCACCAGTTCGCTGCCATCCTCGCGGCGGAAGATGAAGATCACCGCATAGCGCAGGCTGTACTCCTGCGCACGACCCTGCGAGTCGATGGCGATCGGGAGGTCACCCCAGCGCTCGGACAACACCTGCAGCTGGGTACTGGGTTCCTTGCTGTCCTCATCGGCCAGCCTGGCACCAGAGGCCAGCAGGCTGCGATTGAGCAGCTTGACCAGTTCACTGTACGGGGCGGTGGATACCACCTTCACCGGGGCGGTGTCGGTCGGCAGCATCAGCTTGTTGCGCAGATGGAAGCCGCAGCCGGCGAGGCCGAGGACAAGAACGAGGGCAAGCAGGATTCGGGTCATGGAGACAGTCTGGCGGAGCCGGGCGATCACGGCAACACACAGCGTGCCCGAAGCCGCGTGAATGCAGGGCCATCAAGCACCCGGCCCTGCTTCTGGAAAGGCATCGGCCACCGCGCGGGTGGCCGGTGCGAGGTACATCAGGCGGCGACGATGTTCACGATCTTGCCCGGGACGATGATGATCTTGCGCACCGTCAGGCCTTCCATGAACCTGGCCGCGTTGGGCTCGGCCAGCGCCAGCGCCTCGACCTGCTCGCGCGCGGCATCGGCCGCCACCTCGATGGTGCCGCGCAGCTTGCCGTTGACCTGCACCGCCAGGGTCAGGGCATCGCGTACCAGCGCACTGCTGTCGGCCTGCGGGAACGGCTGGTCTTCCAGCAGCGTCTCGCCATGGCCCAGCACCTGCCAGAGGGCGTGGCTGGCATGCGGCGTGATCGGGTTCAGCAGCAGCACGACGGCCTGCAGCGCTTCCTGGCGCACCGCGCGGCCCTGCTCGCTGTCGTCCTCGAACCTGGCCAGCGCGTTCATCAGCTCCATCACCGCTGCGATGGCGGTATTGAAGCTGTGGCGGCGACCGTAGTCGTCACCGACCTTGCCGATGGTTTCATGGGTCTTGCGGCGCAGCGCCTTCTGGTTGGCATCCAGTGCTGCAACGTCCAGCGCCGGGGCGGCACCGTCGGCAGCATGCTTCTGCACCTGGGCCCACAGGCGGCGCAGGAAGCGCGCCATGCCGTCCACGCCGGCCTCGTTCCACTCCAGCGACTGCTCCGGCGGCGCGGCGAACATCGAGAACAGGCGCACGGTGTCGGCGCCGTACTTGCCGACCATCGCCTGCGGGTCCACGCCGTTGTTCTTCGACTTGGACATCTTCTCGGTGCCACCGACCACCACCGGCTGGCCGTCGGCAATCAGGGTGGCGCCGGTGATGCGGCCGCGCTCGTCACGCTGCACTTCCACATCGGCCGGGTTGATCCAGTCCTTCGAACCGTCCGGATTCGGGCGGTAGTAGGTCTCGGCGATCACCATGCCCTGGCACAGCAGGTTGCGCGCCGGCTCGTTGCTGTCCACCATCCGCGCGTCGCGCAGCAGCTTGTGGTAGAAGCGGAAATACATCAGGTGCAGGATCGCGTGCTCGATGCCACCGATGTACTGATCGACCGGCAGCCAGTAGTTGCCGCGCTTGTCGACAGCGTCACGGGCACCCGGCGAGGTGTAGCGGGCGTAGTACCAGCTCGACTCCATGAAGGTGTCGAAGGTGTCGGTCTCGCGCTCGGCGGCGCCACCGCATTCCGGGCAGGTGGTCTTGCGCCATTCCGGGTCGGTCTTGATCGGCGAACCGGTCCCGGAGAACGCCACGTCCTCCGGCAGTACCACCGGCAGCTGCTCCTCCGGCACCGGCACCGCACCGCACTTGTCGCAGTAGATCACCGGAATCGGGCAGCCCCAGTAGCGCTGGCGGCTCACGCCCCAGTCGCGCAGGCGGTAGTTGACGCGGCGCTGGCCCTGGGCCTTGCGCTCGAAACGTTCGGCCAGGGCTTCGAAGGCCCCCTGGAAATCCAGGCCGTCGAACTCGGCCGAGTTCACCAGCTCGAACGCACGGCTCTTGTCGCTGTACCAGTCCTGCCAGCGGCTACCGTCCCAGTTGCGCTCTTCGTCGGTGCGCGCATCCTTCAGCGCGATCACCTGCTTGATCGGCAGGCCGTACTTGTTGGCCACTTCGTTGTCGCGCTGGTCATGGCCCGGAACGGCCATCACCGCGCCGGTGCCGTAGCCCATCAGCACGAAGTTGGCGACCCACACCGGCACCGGCTCGCCGGTGACAGGATGCAGCGCGCGCAGGCCGGTATCCATGCCGCGCTTTTCCTGGGTTTCCAGTTCAGCCTCGGATACACCGCCCTGCTTCAGGTCGGCCAGCATCGCGGCCAGTTCCGGGTTGTTCTTCGCTGCGTGCAGCGCCAGCGGGTGTTCGGCGGCGATCGACACGAAGGTCACGCCCATCACCGTGTCCGGGCGGGTGGTGAACACGCGCAGCGGATCCAGCACGCCACCATCGACGTCGCGCACGTCGAACTGGATTTCCAGGCCCTCCGAGCGGCCGATCCAGTTGCGTTGCATGGTCTTGACCGATTCCGGCCAGCCATCCAGCTCGTCCAGGCCATCCAGCAGTTCCTGGGCGTAGTCGGTGATGCGCAGGAACCACTGCGGGATCTCACGCTTCTCCACCAGCGCACCGGAGCGCCAGCCGCGGCCGTCGATGACCTGCTCGTTGGCCAGCACGGTCTGGTCGACCGGGTCCCAGTTCACCACCGCGTTGCGGCGATAGGCCAGGCCCTTGCGCATCAGGCGGGTGAACATGCGCTGCTCGTGGACGTAATAGTCCGGACGGCAGGTGGCGAACTCGCGCGACCAGTCGATGGCATAGCCCAGCGATTTCAGCTGGCTGCGCATGTGGTCGATGTTCTTGTAGGTCCACGCTGCCGGCGCGGTCTTGTTCTTGATCGCGGCGTTTTCCGCCGGCAGGCCGAACGCGTCCCAGCCCATCGGCTGCAGCACGTTGTGGCCGGTCATGCGCTTGTAGCGGCTGATCACGTCGCCAATCGTGTAATTGCGCACGTGGCCCATATGCAGCGCACCGGACGGGTACGGAAGCATCGACAGGCAGTAGTACTTCGGCTTGTCCGAGGTCTCGTCGACCTCGAAGGCACGGGTGGCGTCCCAGTACTGCTGGGCGGCGGATTCAACCTGCTGCGGGTCGTAGGCGTTGGTTTCAGCGCTGGTCATGGAACACGCGGATGCGGCGGCAAAGCGGTACAGCGTACCGCAGTGCGGCAAACGTCTCCAATCCTGCCTGCTTGGGGGTGGGCGCCGCGATGCCCCGGGAGCCGTCTCAGCGTTGGCGCGACAGCGGCAGTGCGGCGGCCAGCCAGGCCACCCAGCAGGCGAACGCCAGCCGTTGTGCCAGCGGCGCCGGCAGGACGCCCTGCAGGGCAAACGCGGCCACCGCAGCCAGCACGCCGCAGCCCAGGGCCAGGGCGCCCAGGGCGCGGCCATGCGCCTGACGCAGCTGTGTCGTGCCCAGCAACAGGGTTCCGGCGACGAAGCCCAGCACCCAGATCATCCAGGCACTGGCATGCAGCTGGCTGGCGGGCCCATGCAGATCGTCCACGTCCAGCGGCAGCAAGCCCATCGCGGCAAAGCCCAGGCCAGCCAGCAGCAGCATCTGGCTGCCGACCCTCGGTGCCCAGCCGGCAGTGGCGGGCAGGCTGCGGCGCAGGCGCTCAGCCACCACCGCAGCGAGCACGCCGGGCAGCACGAAGCCAAGCAGATTGAACGCCAGCGCATGCGGTACGCCCCGCGCCCCCAGCAGCGCCACCGGGTGGCGGGCCTGTGCATAGCCCTCCAGGCCGGCACCGAAGCCAGACACAGCCAGGACGAACACGACTGCAGCAAGCAGTCCCAACCAACGATCAAGCCGGACCATGGACATTGCGCGCAGTCACCCGGAAAAGAATGGATCAGCGCATTGTCGCGGCAGTGACGCAGTGCGCCAAGCGCGCGGCCGAGGCCGGGTGCTTCCGGCGCACCTCGGCCAGCACGCCGGTCAGCTCCGGAAAGCGGGTGATCCACGGGCTGTGCTGCGTGCCACGCCCCCGAGGCCGTCGCGCGCGATGTGACGGCAGGGTTGAGACGGACATCGATCGTCACCATAGAATCGGTCTCCAGATGCCAAGCGATGCTTTCCCCATGACCGAGACGACCTACGTATTCGACGCCACCACTGCGACCTTCGAGGCCGAAGTCCTGCAGAAGTCGCTGCAGACGCCGGTGCTGGTCGACTTCTGGGCCACCTGGTGCGGGCCGTGCAAGACCCTCGGCCCGATGCTGGAAAAGCTGGCTGCCGAGTACAACGGTGCGTTCGAGCTGGCCAAGGTCGATGTCGACAAGGAACAGCAGATCGCTGCGGCCTTCCAGATCCGCTCGGTGCCGACCGTGTTCCTGGTCAAGGGCGGCCAGCTGGTGGACGGTTTCCCGGGCGCCATTCCGGAAGGCCAGCTGCGTGAGTTCCTGGCCCAGCACGGCATCGTACCGGCCGATGTGGGCGATGCTGTCCCCGAAGATGACACCCCGCTGGATCCGCAGGCGCAGGTCGATGTGCTGCGTGCGCAGATCGCCGCCGAGCCGGACAAGGATGAACTGAAGCTCGACCTGGCCCTGGCCCTGCTGCAGATCGGTGGCGTGGACGAGGCAGGCACCCTGATCGACGGCCTGCCTGCCAATCTGGCCACCGACGACCGTGCCGTGCGTGCCCGCGCCCGCCTGGCCTTCGCCGCCGCGCTGAAAGATGCCCCGGCCGCCGAGGTGCTGGAGGCACGCATCGCCGCTGACGGCAAGGACCTCAAGGCCCGCCACCTGCGCGGCGTGCAACTGCTGCTCGGCGGTCATGACGAGGCCGCGCTGGCCCAGTTCCTCGAAATGCTGCGGATCGACCGCGGATTCGAGGAAGGCCTGCCGCGCAAGGCCCTGATCGACGCCTTCAATGTGATCTCCGACGAGGACCTGGTCGGCCAGTACCGCCGCAGGATGGCGTCGCTGCTGTTCTGAACGGGAACCCGCTCCGTTCAGAATTCCTGCACTGAACGCGGGCAATAATGCCCGCGCTGGTGGCCACGCGGTCGCCACGATCCGTTCGGGGGGATGAGGTCGGGGCCATGGGGTCTTGCAGCTGCACCCCCGCATTGCCGGGATTGCAAACTGTGACCGTCGTCCGCTCTCTGTCGTTCGCCATGCATTTAACGGGCGCTCTGCTCTGCGCCCTCTTCCTGATGCCCGCCCTTGCCGGCGCCCAGGACTGGAACTATCGGGTCCGGCCCGGCGATACCCTGTGGGACCTGGGCGGGCTCTACCTGAAGCCCTCGGTACGCTGGCAGCAGCTGCAGCAGCACAACCGCATCGACAACCCCTACCAGTTGCCGCCGGGCCAGCTGCTGCGCTTCCCGATCAGCTGGCTGCGCACCGAACCGGCGCCGGCCCGGGTGCTGTCCGTGCGCGGCAAGGTCGCGCTGGCAGGCGCCGATGGCACGGCGACCCGCGCGCTCCAGGCCGGCGAACAGCTGCATATCGGTGACACCGTGGAGACCGAAGGCGACTCCAGCATCACCCTGGAATTCGCCGATGCCTCGCGCCTGCAGCTGCGCGAGTACTCGCGCCTGCGCCTGGATCAGCTGAGCCGTTACGGCCACACCGGCATGGTCGACACCCGACTGCGCCTGCAGCAGGGGCGAGCCAGCAACCGGGTGACGCCGGCGCGCGGTCCCGCCTCGCGTTACATCATCGATGCGCCCACCGCGACCAGCAGCGTGCGCGGCACGGTGTTCCGGGTCAGCGCCGGGGATGACGGGCACGTCGGTGCCACCGAGGTCCTGCAGGGCAAGGTGCAGGTCGGCAACGCCCATGGCCTGCGCCTGGTCCGGCCGGGCCAGGCCACCCGCAGCAGCAGTGCCGATGCGGCGCCCGCTGCGGTCTCTGCACTGCTGCCGGCGCCGGCGCTGCGCAATGACGCGCTGCGCCTGGCGCCGCTGCCGACCCTGCTTGCCTGGGAACCGGTCAATGGCGCCGATCATTACCGGGTGGAAGTAGTGCAGGCGGCAACGCCGGAGATCCTGCTGTTCGCCGCCACCACCGCCGACACCCGGCTGGCGATCGGCGACCTGCCGCCTGGCCAGCTGCGCATCCTGTTGCGCGCGGTCGACGCCCAGGGGGTCGAAGGCCTGGATGCCAGCGCCGATTTCGAGCTCGGTGACCAGCCACCACCGCCACTGACCGTATCGCCGCTGCATGGGCAGACGATCAACAGCGACCGCCCGCGTTTCCGCTGGAGCCAGGCCCCCGGTGCGCGCAGCAGCGTCCTGCAGATCGCCACCGAGCCCAGCTTCCTGCAGCCCCTGCAGGAGCAGGCCACCCATGCGACCGACCTGCGCCTGACGCGACCGCTGCCGCCCGGCCAGTACTACTGGCGCGTGGCTTCGCGCGATGGCGAGGGCCGACAGGGCCGCTATGGCCAGGCGTTGCCGCTGCAGCTGAGCAATGAACCAGTGGACCCGGCACTGCAACCGCCCGAGGCCGCACACGGCGAGCTGACGCTGCGCTGGCAGGCCGGCAGCGAAGGCCAACGCTACCGGGTGCAGGTGGATCGCCGCGGCGACTTCAAGGCACCGCTGGTCGACGAAACCGTGGATCAGCCGCAGGTGAGCTTCAAGCGCCCGTGGAGCGGCACCCTGCATGTACGCGTGCAGTACATCGACGATGACGGCCACGCCAGCGCGTTCTCGCCTGCCCAGCAGGTCCCGCTGCCGTGCCGCCTGTGCTACGGCGCGGGTGGCGGTGCCCTGCTGCTCTGGTTGTTGTTGTGAGGCGCTCGCCGCTGCCATGGTCGAAGCGGATCCTGCTGGCCCTGCTGGCCGGCGTGCTGACCATCGTGGCCAGCCAGGGACAATGGCTGTGGCGGCAGGACGAGGCGGCCTATGATGCGCTGGTCGGCAACTGGGAGTACCGCCCCGATCCCAGCGTGCTGATCGTCGCCATCGACGAAGGCAGCCTGCAGCGCATCGGCCAGTGGCCCTGGCCACGCTCGGTGCATGCACGCCTGCTTGACCGCCTGACCGATGCCGGCGCCGAACGCGTCGCGCTGGACCTGATGCTGTCCGAACCGGATCGCCGTGACAGCCGACAGGATGATCAGCTGGCGGCCGCCATCCGACGCAATGGCCGGGTGGTGCTGCCTGTGCTGGCCGCACCGGCGGCCGGCGACCGCATGGCCGAGGAAATGCTGCCGATCCCACAGATCGCTGCCAGTGCTGCCGCCATTGGCCACACCGATGTCGAGGTGGATGGCGACGGCGTCGCCCGTGGCGTCTATCTGCACGCAGGTATCGGCCAGCCGCACTGGCCGGCACTGGGCCTGGCACTGGCCGACCTGCCTGCCGGTGCCGTACGCGGCCTGCCCGATCCCGACCCGGAACTGGGCTCGCCCTATCAATGGCGTCGCGACGATTACGTTCGCGTGCGCTACGCCGGCCCCCCCGAGCGGCTGCCACAGGTGTCCTATGCGGACGTTCTCGATGGCCACGTGGACATGGCGATGCTGCATGGCCGCCGCATCGTAGTTGGCATGACGGCCAGCGGCATCGCGCCCCGCCTGCTGACCCCGACCACCCGCGAGTTCTGGATGAGCGGCAGCGAGTACCAGGCCAACATCACCTCGATGCTGCTGCAGCACAAGCAGATCGATGTTCTACCGCATGCCTGGCAGCACGCCATCAGCGGTGTGCTGGTGGCGCTGTGCGTGATCCTGCTCGGCCTGCGCCTGCCCTGGCTGGTCGCGCTGTGTTCGTTGCCGATGCCTGCCCTGCTGAGCTGGCTGCTGCTGCGCACGAGTGACCTGTGGTGGGCGCCGGCCAGCGCGATGCTGGGCGTGACGCTGGCACTGCTGGTCTGGGCGGTGTGGCGGATCTCGGCCTGGCACCGCCAGGCCAACCGCGACGCCCTTACCGGCCTGGGCAACCGCCTCCGCTTCGAGCAGTCGCTGCAGCAGGAATGCGACGCAGCGCGGCGCAGCGGCAAGCCATTGAGCCTGGCGTTGATCGACGTCGACCACTTCAAGCGCCATAACGATCGCCACGGGCACCAGGTCGGCGACCGCGTGCTGCGTGATGTCGCCCGCCTGATCGGCGCCCATGCGCGCCGCCCGCGCGACATGGCCGCACGCTACGGTGGCGACGAATTCGCGCTGGTGCTGCCGGATACACCGGCCGAGGGCGCACGCCAGGTGATTGAGGACCTGATTGCCTGCGTGCGCGCATTGCCGGCGCCGGGCGATGGCAGCGACGATACCGTCACGCTCACCATTGGCGTATTCACCCGCGTGCCCGACGGCGAACTGCAGCCCCATCATTTCGTGGAAGGCGCCGACACCGCCCTTTATCAGGCCAAGGCCAACGGCCGCAACGGGTACATGATCGACGGCCCATGAGGAGGACATGCACGCCGCCGTTGGACACACGCCCGGGGTGCAACATACGCATGCGAATGGTTAGACTGAGCACCTCGCCTCGCGCCCCGGACCCGCATGAACGCCCGCCTGTTCCGCTTCGGCATCAACCTGTGGCCACCGTTCCTGTTCACCGGCATCCATGTCACCCGCATCACGTCCGATTACCGGCAGATCGACGTCGAGCTGCGGCTGCGGCCGTGGAACCGCAACTACGTCGGCACGCATTTCGGCGGCAGCCTGTTCGCGATGACCGACCCGTTCTGGATGCTGGGCCTGCTGCACATCCTCGGCCGTGACTACTACGTGTGGGACCGGGCCGGTGCGATCGATTTCCTCAAGCCTGGCCGGGGCACGGTGCGCACCTCGTTCCGCATCGACGATGCGCTGCTGTCCGAACTGCGTGCCGAAGCGGCGGGCGGCGAGAAGGTGCTGCGCTGGTTCAGCAACGACGTCGTCGACGAAAGCGGCGAGGTGGTCGCCCAGGTGCGCAAGCAGGTCTATCTGCGGTTGAAGCCACACGCGCGCTGATCCGGCGCGGGCGCTGTCCTCTGCTGCCCTGCCAGGGAGGCTCCGATGCGCGCGTATGCGCGTGCACCTGCGGTGCGACGCGGAGCGAAGGCAGCCGCGAGGATGACGAGGACAGCGCGCACTGGCCGCCGCTGCTCAGTCGCGCGCGGCGGCGGCCGGGGCGTCCCCTGCCACCAGCGATACCGACAACCATGGGCTCTCGTCGGTGCTGCGCGGCGCTGAGCGCCGCGGTACCTGCAGGCGGCGGCCATCGGCCGACAACTGCGGTGTCCGCACCTGCGAGCGGAACTGGGCAGGCAAGCGCTTCAGCGCATCCACAGGGTCCTCGGCCTGCTGTCGCAGCCAGCGTTGCGCACCGATCAGCCGCACCATCGCGGCGGCATCCTGGGGCCGTGACGAATACGCGGGATAGGCCGGGCCCGCGATATCGGCCAGCACGCACCCCATGACGTTCGACAGGCAGCCGAAGTCATGCTGCGGCGGTGCCGGCACCGGCAGCGGGCGATCCGCCTCCAGCGCGGTCATCGCCGCCGCGCCACAGGCCCAGCCCAGGTTGCCCGCCACTCGCGCCAGGGTGCTGCTGCGATCGAGTACCAGCACGCCACCGAACTCCTGCGCCGAGGTTTCGATCGCAGCCCTGCTCATCGCATACTCGCCCTGCATCGCACGGCACAGGCTCTGTTCGGCGGCCCTCATCGGCTTCATCGCCTGCTCGCATTCCGCTGGCAGCGGTTGGTCGGCCGGCAGTTCGACCAGCATGTCGGCCAGCAGCTGGGCATTGGCCTGCACCAGGCTGGCACCGATGATGCTCTCCACCAGGTAGCTGCCGCCCGTCACCAGCCGGCGGCCCAGCTGCAGCCCCCGGCAACTGCCACGCAGCGCACCGTCGATATCACCCTGCACATATGCCAGCGCGCGTGCGCTGGTGGCGTCGATCACCAAACCATAGGCCGGCATCGGCACCAGGATGCCTTCCCCTTTTGGCCGGAACGGCGACACGAAGTGATCCGCATCGGCCAGCTGGTCCAGGCGCGCATGCAGCTGCTGGTGGCCAGCGTGGGCATCGACGAAGCGCTGCGGGTCCGCACGCACCTGGCCGAGGCAGTCACTGGCGGTCGGTCCGCAGCTGGCCGAAGGCCGTGAATGCAGCTCGACGTGGTCTTCTGCCAGCTGCGGACGGGCGCCGCCATTGCCGCGCGGATCCGCCTCCCAGCGCTGTACATCCCGGGCCAACGCCTGATCGCGCTGGTCCGGGTCGAGATCGTCGAACGCGAGTGTCCACAGCAGCGCAAAGCCGTTGCGGCCATCAGCGGGCAGGCGGGCCTGCAACCGCTGCTGGGCCTGCAGCCGTGATTCCGGCACCGGCCACATGCGCGAGGCGCACCACACCACGATGGCCAGCACCAGCAGTCCTGCCAGGGCCCAGCCCAGTCCGCGCAGAATCTTCAACACAGCTTCCCTTCCATGCATCGTTGCCGCAGTCGATCCCCCAGCGTAATCGACCGGCCGTGGCCGCTACAATGCGCGCATGTCGCTCGAAGCCCCCGCCCTGGTCCCCCGCCCCTCCCTGCAGCGCCTGTTCCTGACCGGCCTGCTGACCCTGCTGCCGATCTGGCTGACCTGGGTCGTGGTCAAGTTCGTGTTCGTGCTGCTTTCGGGCATTTCCAGCCCATTGGTGGTGCCGCTTTCCGAGCAGATCGCGACAAGCTTCCCGCATTACCTCGGCTGGGTCCGTGCCGAGTGGATCCAGAACACCATCGCCCTGCTGGCCACCCTGCTGGTGATCCTGGCGGTGGGCGTGGCCAGCCGCCGCGTGCTCGGCCAGCGCCTGCTGCGCTGGGTCGGCGCGGTGATCAAGCGCATTCCGTTGGCCAGCATCATCTACGACAGCGCCAAGAAGCTGCTGGACATGTTGCAGACCGAACCGGGCAGCACCCAGCGCGTGGTGCTGATCGACTTTCCGCACCGCGACATGAAGTCGGTCGGGCTGGTCACCCGCGTGATCAAGGAGCACGGCACCGACCGTGAACTGGCCGCGGTGTACGTGCCAACCACACCGAACCCGACCTCGGGTTACCTGGAGATCGTGCCGGTGGAGCTGCTCACCCCGACCGACTGGACCGTCGACCAGGCCATGAGCTTCATCATTTCCGGCGGTGCCGTCGCACCGTCCAGCGTTCCGTTCACGCGCGCAGGCGAACGCAGCGAATGACAACCGCGGCGCCGATCGAGCGCCCGCTGCAGGACCGCGCGGTCCTGCTGTTCATCGTGCTGGCCGCGTTCTTCTGCGGCAACGCCGTGCTGGCCGAACTGATCGGGGTGAAGATCTTCGCGCTGGAAGACACCCTCGGCATCGATCCGCTGAACTGGAACCTGTTTGGCCAGACCGGCTCGCTCAGCTTCACCGCCGGTACCCTGCTGTGGCCGGTGGTGTTCATCATGACCGACACGATCAACGAGTTTTTCGGCAAGCGCGGCGTGCGCTTCATCTCGTGGTTGGCCGTGGTGCTGATCGCCTATGGCTTCCTGTTCGCCTTCGCAGCGATCTCGCTGGCTCCGGCCAGCTGGTGGGTCACCTCGATGGACGGCCACGGCGTGCCGGACTACCAGGCGGCATTCGCCGCGGTGTTCGGCCAGGGCATGTGGACCATCGCCGGTTCGCTGGTGGCCTTCCTGCTCGGCCAGCTGATCGACGTGGCCGTGTTCCATCGCATCCGCCAGGCCACCGGCGAGCGCCACGTGTGGCTGCGTGCGACCGGATCCACCGCGATCTCCCAGGTGGTGGACAGCTTCGTGGTGATCTGGATCGCCTTCGTGCTCGGCCCGCAGCACTGGCCGACGTCGCTGTTCTTGGCCGTCAGCAGTGTCAATTACATCTACAAGATGGGCTTTGCGATCGCATTGATCCCGTTGCTGTACCTGATGCGGCGCGCGATCACCCGCTATCTGGGCGCCGACAGGGCCGCCGCCCTGCGCGCCGCGGCCGCGGCTGACTGAAGCCCCAGCGGCAAAAAGCTGACTGCGCCTTCACGCTGGCCGTACGCGGCCGGATCGTGCAAGCTCCACGGTCTGTGTTCCACGGAAGCTCCTGATGCCGCATCCCACCCGCGCCCTGGCCGCCGCCATTGCCGCGTTGTTCCTGTTCAGTGCCATGCCGTCGGCCGAAGCAGCGAAGAAAAAGGCCAGCCGCCCTGCCGCTGCGCAGACCCGCCAGGCTGCCAAGCCCAAGGCCAGGCCCGCCCGCGCCACCGCGCCGGCGCGTGGCAGTTCGGCGCGCCGCGCCGCGCCCCGCCCGGTCGCCCCGGCCCGGGCCGTACCCAAGCAGGTGCAGCTGGAGCGCCTGTACGACGAATACTGGGATGCCTCGATGCGGTTGAATCCGCTGCAGGCGACCTTCCAGGGCGAGGCCCGCTACAACGACCAGCTGCCCAACATCCTGTCCGCCGCCTGGCGCCAGCAGTCGCACGACTTCACCACGCAATGGCTGGGCAAGGTCGAGAAGCTCGGCAGTGACGGCCTGCAGGGCCAGGACCTGCTCAGCTACGAGATCTTCGTGCGCGACGCGCGCGCATCGCTGGCCGCCGAGCGCTACCCGAGCTGGATGATGCCGATCAGCCAGTACTACAACATCGGCAGCATCATGGCGATCCTCGGCTCCGGTGCGGGCGCGCAGCCATTCAACACCGTGCAGGACTACGACACCTGGTCACGCCGTTCGCTGGGCATTCCCGAGCTGTTCGACCAGGCCATCGACAACATGCGCCAGGGCATGAAGGCCGGCGTGGTGCAACCACGCGACCTGATGGAAAAAGTGCTGCCGCAGCTGGATGCGGTGATCAAGCCGACCGCCGAGGAGAGCATTTTCTGGTCGCCGATCCGCACCATGCCGAACACCATCCCGGCTGAGGACAAGGCGCGCATCAGCGCCGAATACAAGCGCATGATCGAGCTGCGCATCATGCCGGCCTACCGCGCCCTGCGCGGCTTCATCGCCACCGAATACCTGCCGGCCACACGCACCAGCAGCGGCCTGGGCGCATTGCCCGATGGCCAGGCCTGGTACGCCAACCTGATCGTGCAGACCACCGCCAGCGACCAGACCGCCGCACAACTGCATGCGCTGGGCGAACAGCGCGTGCAGGAACTGCAGGCGCAGATCGCCACGGTGATGAAGGATGCCAAGCTGCGCGGCTCTCCCACCAAGCTGCTGCGCAGCATGCGCAACGACCGCCAGTTCCAGTACGGCGACGCCAACACGCTGATCAACCGCTACCGCCAGGTGCAGCAGCAGGTCAGCGCACGCCTGCCGCAGGTGCTGGATACCTTGCCGAAGGCACCGCTGGAGGTCCGTGCGGTGGAGCCGGAGCGCGCACTGACCGCCGCCGCTGCCGCCTATCAGCCGTCGGCGGCCGGGCAACCGGGCGTGCTGTACATCAACACCCGCGACCTGCCCAGCCGCAAGCGCTGGAACGTGCCGGTGCAGTACCTGCATGAAGGGATCCCGGGCCACCACGTCCAGCTGGGCCTGCAGCAGGAGCTGGCCAAGCTGCCACGCTTCCGCCGCCTCGGTGGCGATCTCGCCTTCGTCGAAGGCTGGGGCCTGTACGCCGAAACGCTGGGCGAGGACCTGGGCATCTACACCGATCCCTACGACCGCATCGGCTACCTGTACTCGCGCCTGCTGCGCGCCGCCCGCGTGGTAGCCGATACCGGCGTGAACGCCCAGGGCTGGAGCAAGCAGCAGGCCGTCAGCTACCTGCAGAAGACCGTGGACATGAGCAGTGACGACGCCAACGCCGAGGTGGAGCGGATCATGGCCCAGCCCGGCCAGGCACTGTCCAACGTCGCCGGCCTGACCACCATCGTTGCCCTGCGCGACAAGGCCAAGGCGCGCCAGGGCGCCGCCTTCGACCTGCGCCGCTTCCACGCCGAACTGCTGAAGGACGGCTCGATGCCGCTGGACGTGCTTGACCGCAAGATGGAACGCTGGATGGTGCAGCCGGCCAGCACTACGCCCACGCCTTCACCCTGACCCTTCCGGAGCCACCATGCGCCCTGCCGTCGCCCTGTTCGCCGTCGTGCTGGGCCTGCTGCCTTCAACGGGTATCGCCGCACCGGTGCTGAAACCACCGGATGCGGGCATCGACGGGCTGATGCAGGCCTACGACGGCCAGGTACCCGGCGCTGCAGTCCTGGTGCTGCACGACGGGCAAGCGGTGTTCCGCCGTGGCTACGGCCTGGCGGTGGTGGAGGACGGCACCGCCGTCACCCCGGCCAGCAACTTCCGGCTGGCCTCGGTCAGCAAGCAGTTCACCGCTGCGGCGGTGCTGCTGCTGGTGGAGGATGGCCGGCTTGGGCTGGATCAACCTGCCCGGCAGTGGCTGCCCGAACTGCCACCGGCTGCGGCGGCCATCACGATCCGCCAGCTGCTCTCGCACACCGGCGGCCTGCTCGACTACGAAGACCTGATGGATCCGGCTGACACTCGGCAGGTGCATGACGCCGATGTGCTGACCCTGCTGTCGCGCCAGGACCGGCTGAACTTCGCGCCGGGCACGCAGTACCACTACAGCAACAGCGGCTATGCGCTGCTGGCACTGATCGTCGGCCGCGCCTCCGGCCTGGATTTCGCAGCCTTCCTGCAACAGCGCATCTTCCGCCCGCTAGGCATGGCCCACACCGTGGCCCATCAGGACGGCATCGATACCATCGCCGCACGCGTCTATGGCTACAGCTGGATCGATGGCCGCTGGCAGCGCACCGACCAGAGCGCCACCAGTGCCGTGCTCGGCGATGGCGGGATCTACTCCTCGCTGGACGACCTCGCCCGCTGGGATGCGGCGCTGTACGACGACCGCCTGCTGTCGAAGGCCTTGCGCCGCGCGATGTTCAGCCCGGCCACATCGACATCCGAACCGGATGTGCCGCACTACGGCTTCGGATGGCGCCTGAACGGCCCGGTGCAATGGCACAGCGGCGAAAGCATCGGCTTCCGAAATGTGATCGTTCGATACCCGGAAAAGCACTTGACCGTGATCGTGCTGACCAATCGCAACGATCCCGAACCGTACCCGCTGGCGCAGAAGATCGCCCAGCGCTGGCTGGACACCCTGCAATGAACACCGGTTCCGACGCCCTGCTGGGCATCCACCACGCGGCACTGATCTGCAGCGATTATGCGTGTTCAAAAGACTTCTACGTCCGTATCCTCGGCCTGCGCGTACTGGCCGAGAACCACCGCGCCGCGCGAGACTCCTGGAAGCTGGATCTGGCCCTGCCCGACGGCAGCCAGCTGGAACTGTTCTCGTTCCCCTCGCCACCGCCCCGCCCCAGCCGCCCCGAGGCCCAGGGCCTGCGCCACCTCGCGTTCCGGGTCGCTGCGCTGGAGCCGTTCATCGAACGCCTGGCCAGCCACGGCGTGGACTGCGAACCGATCCGCGTGGACGAATACACCGGCCGCCGCTTCACCTTCTTCGCCGACCCGGATGGCCTGCCGCTGGAGCTGTACGAAGTCGGTTGAGGCCCCGGGGGTCAGATCTCTTTTCCGACGGAAAAGGGATCTGACCCCATCGCCGACCCCATCGCCGACCCCATCGCCGACCCCATCGCCGCCACCGGAAACATCATCCACGCATGGCGTGGATCTACCGTGTCGACCAAGGTCGACACCTACCAACAGCCGAAGGAATTTGTCAGAGGTGGGGCGGTGTGGGTGGGCAGGACCGTTGGCGCCATGGATGGCGCCATCGAGCCCCCAAGGGTGAGGGCGCTTTGCTTGCGAAGCACTGCTTCGCAAGCGCCCGAACGCCCAGCCGCCAGCGGCTGGGCCGGAC
>NZ_JAXBQL020000019.1:0-41817 GCF_047520565.2 Stenotrophomonas sp. FR012 | reverse complement strand
CGCGGCATGGATGCCGCGGCCAAGCCACCAAGGATGGGTTTACGGCGTCCCCCGCAACCGGACCCACCCCGCCTTCGACAGATTTCTGCGATCTGTTGGACGTGCTGATGGGGGTCAGATCCGTTTTCCAGCGGAAAACGGATCTGACCCCATTTCCTGATTTCGAAATCTGACAGACAGTCATCCACGCATGGCGTGGATCTACCGTGTCGACCAAGGTCGACACCTGCCAACAGCCGCGGGAATCTGTCAGAGGTGGGGCGGGGTGGGTGGGCAGGACCGTTGGCGCCATGGATGGCGCCATCGAGCCCCCAGGGGTGAGGGCGCTTTGCTTGCGAAGCACTGCTTCGCAAGCGCCCGAACGCCCAGCCGCCAGCGGCTGGGCCGGTCTGGGGGTTTACGGCGTGTCCTGCCCACCCACACCGCCCCGCCATCCCACGGAATGCCCGCTGTTGCTGTGGCTTTGGCTGTTGCCGCTGCTGTTGCCGGCCAGCGGCCGGCACTACCGCGGGTGCCGGGCGCCGCCCGGCCGTAAACCCCTTACTTCTTCGCGCGCGGCTGGTTCAGCGGCTCCATCGCGCGGAAGCGCTTGCTGTACTCATCGGTCAGGTTGCGCGATTCCTGGCTGTTGCGGACGATGGTCGGGGTCAGCAGCACGATCACTTCCGAACGACGGCTGGTGCGGGTCTTCTGCCCGAACAACGCACCGACCACCGGAATCCTGCTCAGGCCCGGAATGCCGCTGCTGCCATCGGTGGCCGAGTCGGTGATCAGGCCCGCCAGCATGATGGTGTCGCCGCTCTGTACCGCCGCTTCGGTGGACAGCTTCTTGGTCGAGATGCGCGGGTTGCAGTTGCGCTCGTTCGGGTTGCAGGCGTCCGGCACGTCGGAGGCGCTGCTGACCTCCTGCACGATATCCAGGAACACAGTGCCATCGCGGGTCACGCGCGGGCGTACCTTGAGGATCACGCCCGTGTCGATGTACTGCACCGAGCTGTAGGTGCTGGTGCCCACGCCGGTGTTCACCGTGGTGGTGTTGATCGGCACCTTGTCGCCAACGTTGAGCGTGGCCTCGGCGTTGTTGCGCACGAACACCGACGGTGTCTGCAGCAGGCGCAGGTCGGTGACCTTGTCCAGCGCGCTGACCACGGCGGCCGCGTTGTGGCCGGTGAACGCCCAGCCCACGCCGTCGTTGCCGGTGACACCGCCGGCGAAGGTATTCCACGAACCGCCCGCTGCCGGCGGCAGGGTCAGGCCTGCCAGTGCGCCGGTCAGCGCGCGACCAGCCACGGCGTTGTCGAAGAACCAGTTCACGCCATACTTCAGGTCACCGGTCAGCGCGACTTCGGCCACCTGTGCCTCGATGTGCACCTGCAGCGGCATCACGTCCAGCTTCTCGATCACCTCGCGGATCGAGCGCCAGGCCTGCGGCGTCGAGCGAACCAGCAGGGTGTTGGTCTCCTCCACCGCCGACACGCCGACGCGGTCGCCCTCCACTTCCAGGCTGACACTGACGTTGCCGGGCTGGCGCTGCGGCAGGTTCAGGCTGCCGTTGCTGCTGCTACTGCCACTGCTCCCGCCCAGCGTCGAGCCGAGGGTGCTGCTGTTGTTGTCCATGCCACGATCGCCGTCACCGCCCAGCTGCGACGGGATGGCGCCCGGTGCCAGCGAGGCCGGGCCGGAGCCGCCGCGGTTGCCACTGCTGGCGAAGGCCTCGCTGAGGCGCTCGGCCAGGTCGCGTGCCTTGATGTAGCGCAGCTCGTAGGAGAACAGGCGGGCGCTGCCACCTGCGGTGTCGATGCGATCCAGCCACTGCTGGATCTGGTCCAGGTAGCGTACCTGCGGCGTGATCACCAGCACGGCGTTGGCGTTCTCCAGCGGCAGGAAACGGAACATGCCAGCACTGGGCGTCTTGCTCTCTTCGCCGAACACCTTTTCCAGGTCGGCCGCGACCTGCTCAGCCTTGCCCGACTGGATCGGGAACACGCCCACCGACATGCCCGACAACCAGTCGACGTCGAAGATCTCGACGGTGCGCAGGTAGTTTTCCAGTTCTGCGCGCGTACCACCGAGGGTGATCACGTTGCGGCCGCTGTCCACGTTGACGATGGCGTTGGGGCGCGCATACGGCTCCAGCACCTTCTTCATCTCGGTGGCCGAGATGAACTGCAGGGGGACCACGCGGACCTCGAAGCCGCGTGCGCTGGCCGCCGGCGCGGTGCTCGGCGCGACCGTGCCGGCCAGCGCCTGGTCGGCGGCGACGATGTTGTAGCGCCCACCGCTGTAGACCATGCGTGCGTTGTTCCAGCCCAGCACCATCTCCAGCAGGTTCAGCGCCTGCGCCGGCGAGACCGGCTTGGGCGTGGCCAGGGTGACCGTGCCCTGCACGCCCGGTGCGATCACGTAGTTCTGGCCAAGCATGTCACCAAGGATGGCCTTGACCACCGCATGCAGCGATTCGCCTTCGAAGTTGAAGGTGGCCTCGCCGGTGCTGGCGCCATGCAGCGCCGGTGCCGGTGCGCGCGCGGCCTCACGGTTGATCATGGTGCCGGTGCCGCGGCGGATCACCGCCTGCGGTGCGCCCTGGCTCTCGCGGGCGGCATCGGCGGCGACGTCGGCTGCCTGGCCGGCATCGGCACTGGGCGACAGGTTGCCGTTGCGCTGCACGTGCGGCGCGGACACCGTACTGCAGCCGACCAGCAGCGCGAGGGCAAAGGACCAGGGAAGAAAACGCAGGTTCATGCATTCACTCTATCGGTTGGTGCCATCGCCCGGGGGCGGCGACGGTTGTTGCTGCTGTTGTTGCAGCTGGCGGCGACGGGCCTGGATGCGTTCGCGGATGGCCTGCATCTGCGCTTCGCTGGGACCGTTGTTGTTGGCCGGTGGTGTTTTTGCAGCTGACGCCGCAGGTGTGGGGGCATTGCCGGCGGGCGGCGTCGGTGGGGTGGCCGCGACCGGGGACGGCGCCGGCGGAGCACCCGCCGAAGGCGGCACAACGATCGCACCTGCAGGCGGTACACCGTTGGCACCGCGCAGCACCGTCGGCGGCTCACCGCCCTGGCCGTTGAACACGGCCAGTTCCAGGACCTGGTTGCCACCGGGGCCGATCACCGTGGCCTGGCGCGGCTGCAGCGCCACCAGCTGCCAGCCATCCACGGCTTCGCCGTTGAGACGCAGGCGCAGCGAGCGGTTCTGTTCGGTGGTGAAGGTGGCCATGCCGAAATCGCCGGTCAGCAGCACGCCGGTCAGGCGCAACGCGGCACTGGCCGCCGGTTCGCTGCCCCCCAGCAGATAGGGCCGCGGCCTGCGGTCTTCGGCGAATAGCGGGCGCTCACCGATCGCGCTGTAGCTGTCGGCGCTGGCCATGCGCTCGGCCGCCAGCGGCGGCAGCGATGGCAGCGATGGCGCGGCGTCGGCATCACCGTCGGCGCCCGGCAGCTGGCTGCCCAGCCCGAACACGGTTGACAGCCAGACCGCCGCCGCCCAGCCGGCCAGTGCCAGCAGGAAGCCGGTACGCAGGCTGATCTGCTCAAGCTTCATCGGCCACCTCCGGCCCTTCGGACGGGGGCGCCGGCTGGGGCGCAGGCGTGGCCTCGGCCGGCGACGTGGACGGTGCCGCAGCGGGTGCCGGTACCGTGCCGTCGGCGGCGGCGCCTGGCAGCAGATAGCCGGCCAGCTCGAAGGACACATCCAGGCCCAGCCCCGATTCGTTCGGCGATTGCTGGAAGCGCTGCGCGATCAGGTTGAGGTTGTCGACGAACAGGCGGGGGCTGCCGGTTTCGAGGCTGTGCAGCACGGTGGCCAGTTCGGCCACGCCGCAGCGCAGGCGCACCTGCATGGCGACGCGCACGAACTCGGCATCGCGCCGGTTGTCGGTCAGCGGCGTGCGGTTGCTGATGGTGCAGCTGCGGTTGCCCGGGCTGGCCATCGCCACCGCATCCTGCAGCCGGGCGCCCAATGCAGCGGCGGCAGCTTCGGCAGTGGCTTCGCGCAGGAAGCCTGGCCGCTGCTGCAGTGCCTCGCGGGTAGCGCGAAGGCGCTGTTCGATCTGCGGCTGCTGCTGCAGCTGCGCCTGCACGCGCGACTCGCGTTCGCGCAGGGCGGCGACATCGGCATCGATCGCACGCAGCGGCTGGGTGAACCAGGGGTGCACCAGCAGCAGATAAGCCAGGCCCAGCACTGCCAGCAGCAGTGCCAGCGCCAACCAGCGATCACGGCGTGCGCTTGGCATCGGCATCGGCCGCCTCCGGGGTCGGTGCTGCGGCCGGCAACGGCTGCAGTTCGGCGGTCATGGTGAAGCGGTCGCGGCCACTGGCCGCGCCATCGGCCTGCAGCACCCCGGTCAGGTTGACCTTGCGCCACTGCGGTGCATCCTGCAGCAGCTGCACCAGCTGCGATGCTTCGCGGCTCAGGCCGATCAGCTGCAGGTTGTTGTTCTCGATCGCCAGCTTTTCCAGGTAGGTGCCTTCCGGCAGGCGCCGGGTCAGTTCGTTCCAGATCTCCACCGTACCGGCGCGCTGGTTGCGCTGCTTCTCAAGGAACGCAGCACCATCGATCAGCGCCTGCAGCTGCGCGCGTTCGCTGGCCACGCCACGCGCGCTGCGCGCGCTGCGCTCGACCTGCGCACGCAGTTCGTCGGCGGCGGCCTGGCGGTTGTCCAGCAACTGCACCGCGGCCAGTACCAGCATCACGACGGATGCCGCTGCCAGCAGCAGGTTCCAGCGCCGCATCGGGTCTGGCCGCAATTGGCGCTGCGCGGGCGGCAGCAGGTTCACCTGCAACACGTTGCCCTGCGCATCGATGGCATCGACGCCGGCCAGCGCATCGGCCCATTGGCCCACCCGCGTGCGCCATGCTTCCAGCTGCCGCAGTGGCCACGCCACCAGTTCGACCTGCAACTGCCCTTCGCCGCCCGCGCCGAGTTCACGCACGTCATAGCTGACCTGGGACGCTTCGAACGGGGTCTGCCGGTCGATTTCGAAACCGACCACGGCACGCAGGCGGTCAGCCGCCGCGGCGGGCAGGCGCAGCGTGCGCCGCAGCACATCCGCCGCGGGCAGCAGCCACACCCGGGGCAGGCTGCGCAGGCGCGGCTCGAGTACCCGGTCCAGTTCCACCGGCGACAGCGGCCACGGCAGGCGCGCCACCACTTCGCGGCGTTCACCGGCCTCACGCCAGACCTGCAGCTGGTCGCTCTCAGGCTGCAGCAACAGGCGGGCCTGGCCCCAGCCCAACGCCCATTGCCAGCGCACCGGTACCCAGGCCAGCAGCGACTGCCGCCACCAGCGCAGGAAGCGGCCAGCACCCGGGCCGATCCGGCCCTGCACTTGCCGCAGACTGTCCTGCCACGCCGTCATCTTGCTGTCATTCCCTGCTCCCAGCGAAGCACTGTGTAGGTCCGCCCGGGAACCCCGCCCGAGCCACTGCGTACCACTGCCTGCAACACCGACCTGCGTCCACTGCTGTCGATGGCAGCGGACTCGATACTATAGGTGCCGCTGCTGCTGGCAAGCGTTGTCGTACCACCAGCGGAATCTGCATCACGCTCCTGCTGTGCGCGCTGCGCCATCACCCTGTCCGCATCCAGCCCCAGCGCGCTCAGCACCGGCGCACTGGCGAACTGCGGATCCGGCCGGGCCTGGCGGCTGTACAGGGTCAGGTGCGGCAACATCGCCCGGTACAGCGTGCCGCGCATGCCCAGCACGCGCTGCAGCTCGCCCAGGGTCTCGAAGCGCTTGTTGCGTGGGCCATAGGGCAACCCGGCTGCGGCGTAGTCCTGCGCTTCAGCACCACCGCCCGGCTGCAGCAGGCTGTCCTCGTCACGCCAGTCGATGATGGCCGCGGCCAGCTGCCGGGCCTGGGCATCGTCTTCACCCAGCGCCTTGAGGAAGGCGGTCAGCAGCGCGGCATCGGCCAGGTTCAGGTTGATCTTGCCGTTCTCGTCCAGCACCTTGATCTCGATGCTGGCGTCGTCGAACTGCCAGCGATAGGTCCGGCCATCGGCACGCCAGGGCGCGCGCTGCGGATCGGCCGACAGGCGCAGCAGGGCATATTCGAGGCCGGCACGCGCACGTTCCTGCCCGCGTGCATCGTCATCCAGCACGCGCTGCTGCAGGTGTTCGACCCGTGCGCTCAGCGCGAATGCGCCGACCAGCGCGGTCATCAACGCGATCAGCCACAGCACCAGCACCAATGCCGCCCCAGCCTGACGCCTCATCGCGCGCCTCCGCTGCCACCGGCGCGCAGCGCCACCACCAGCGGTGGCCACGGCGCTCCCCGGGCCGGCACGATCTGGATCTCCACCAGCATCGGCAGGCGGCGGGTGTCGTCCCAGCGCGGCATCCAGTCGGTCACCTGCCCAGTGCTGGCATCGATACCCCGATAGCGCAGCTGCACCGACTTCAGGTTCTCCACCAGCACCTCGGGCGGGCGCGGTGGATTCTCGGCGATGCGCTCGCCTTCCTGCAGCAGCACCAGGTCCAGCAGCAGGCGCTGTTGGCCATCGCGTCCGTCGACCTGCAGCGCGTGCAGGTAGGGGCCGCCACGGCCGAGGTATCCGGGCAGGTCGGCGGCGAACAACATGCGTTGCTCCTCCCCCTGGAAGAAGATCGGTTCGCGGGTGGGGTCCGGAACCTCAAGCGGGGTGCGCAACGCGCCCGCCAGCTGCCTGCGAAGCAAGGACTCGACCGCGCGCATGCGTTCGCTCTCGGCGGCGATCTGCTCGCCACGCTGGCTGACCGCCATCGCCGAGCGCACGCTGGCAAAGGCCAACGCCAGGCCGCCGGCCAGCAGCACGGTGGCCAGCATCACTTCGACCAGGGTGAAACCTGCGGCGCGGCGCCTCACCGCGCATTCTCCAGGTCGGGCGGCAACAGGCGCAGGCTGCGCCAGCGCAGCTGCTCGCGCTCGCTGTCACCCCAACGCACCTGCAATTGCAGCTCTGCCAGCCATGGGGTCCCCGGTGACGTGGCCTGCACGACATTGCCAGCGCGTGGTTCCACCCACGGCTGAACCTGCAGTTCCCAGTGATAGCGCCCCTGTTCCCAGTCACCCTGCTGGCTGCCCACCTGCAGCGGTGCGTCAACGCCGGCCTCGGCCAGCAACGACTGTGCATGCAGCACCGCGCGCGTGCGCAGCTCGGCATCGCGCACCTGTTTTGCGCCGCCGGACAGGCTGCCCAGCAGCAGGGTCAACGCCAGGCCCAGCAGGGCGAAGGCGATGATCACTTCCAGCAGGGTGAAGCCACGCGCGCGCCGCTTCATTGCGCCCGCCAGGGGCCGGAGCGGACCTCGCCGGTGAGCCAGCCGACGTCGACGCGCCATTCGGCGCCGTCGCGCTGCAACCGGATGCGGCCACCGCTGGAGCCACCATCGGGATGGAATTCGATCACGCCCTGCCCTGGCGCGGTGGCCAGCTGCGCGGCGCCTTCGAACTGCACCTGCAGCTGTGCGGGCACCTCACCGTGGCGCTGGTTGGCGCCCTCCCAGCGCCGCCGCGCCGGCTCGATGACGAAGCGCTGCGGTTCGCCGCGGGCGATTGCCTGCGCGCGCACCATGCGCAGCTGGCTGGCGATGTCCTTGCCGGCGCTGCGCAGCTGCATGCCGGCGAAACCACGCGACAGGCCAGCGGCGGTGATCAGGCCGATCGCCGCGATCAGTGCGATCACCAGCAGCATTTCCAGCAGCGACAGTCCCGCCGCGCGCCTGCCGTGCAGGCGCGGGTGGGGCAACCGGCGCGGCAGGAAATACGTCATGCGCGGTTACGGCTGGTAGCGGATGTCAGCGTCGACGCTGCTACCGCCGGCCTTGCCATCCTTGCCCAGGCTGACCAGCTCATACGGCTGGCCTTCGCCCGGTGCGCGGTATTCCAGGGCGTGGCCCCACGGGTCGTTCAGGTCGGCCGGCTTGGCGTACGGACCGAGCCAGCCGCCAACACCGGCCGGTGCGGTCACCAGGTCATTGAGCGAGCCGGGCAGCTTGCCGGTGTCGATCTGGTAGTTGTCGATCTTGGACGCCACGGTCTGCACCTGCGCCTTGGCGATGTTGGCCTTGCCACGGTCGGCACCGCCCAGTACGCGGCTGGCGACCAGGGTCAGCACCGCGCCGATCAGCACGATGACGATGATGATTTCCAGCAGGCTCATGCCCGACTGGTTGCGCGCGGCGGTGAAGGAAAGGCGGATCGGTCGGCGACGGGCAATCATGGACGGTCCTTTCAGTTGCGGAGTGTCGGGGTTGCAGGGAGTGCCATCGTCAACCGATGGCATTGGTCAGGTCGTACAGCGGCACCAGCACGGCCACGATCACCGCGCCCACCACCGAGGCCAGCACCAGGGTGATCGCCGGCACCATCGCCGCCAGCAGGCGGTCGATGCGCCGGGCACTATCCTGTTCGAAGGTGTCGGCGGCCTTCAGCAGCATGGTATCGAGGGCGCCGGATTCCTCGCCGACCTGGATCATCTGCAGGGCCAGGCGCGGGAAGCGCTTGCCGCGCGACAGTGCCAGCGACAGGCCGGCACCATTTTTCACTTCATCGGCGGCCGCTTCCACATCGGCGGCCAGCGCGCGGTTGCCCAGTACGTTGCGCGCGATGCCCAGTGCGCCCAGCAGGGGTACGCCGTTGCGCAGCAGGGTGCCCAGCGTGCGCGCCAGGCGCGCGGTCTCCAGTTCACCGACGAGACGGCCGATGCCACGGCGCTGCAGCAGCCAGCCATCCAGCGCCAGCCGGAACGCCGGTTGCCGCGCCTTGCGCTCGAAGAACAGCGCCAGCAGCGCCGGCACCACCAGCAGCAGCACCCACCAGTCGCGCACGAACAGGCCCAGCTGCAGCACCGCATTGGTGAACCACGGCAGCGCCACGTCCAGGCTCTCGTACATCTGCGCGAACTGCGGCACCACGTAGCCAAGCAGGAACAGCAGCGCACCGCCCACCACCACCAGCAGGATCGCCGGGTAGACCAGCGCGTTGATGACCTTGCCCTGCAGCGCGCGGCTGCGCTCCAGGTAGTCGGCCAGGCGTTGCAGGGTTTCATGCAGGCTGCCGCCGGCTTCGCCGGCGCGCACCATGTTCACGTAAAGGCGCGAGAACAGCCCATGCTGGCGTTCCAGCGCGGTGGACAGCGGTGCACCGCCGCGCACCACGTCGCGGATGTCGGTGATCGCGCGGCGCGATCGTTCGTCCTCGGGCAACCCCAGCAGGATCGACAGCGCGCGGTCCAGCGGCTGGCCGGCACCGAGCAGGGTCGCCAGCTGCTGGGTGAACTGCAGCAGGGCGGCGCCCTGCAGGGGGCGCTGCTGCAGCAGGTTGCGCCAGCTGCGGCCGCCGATCGCGCCGGCGTCGGCCAGCTGCGTCTCCATCGGCAGGTGGCCCTGGTCCTGCAGGCGCGCGATCAGCTCGGCCTCGCTGGCCGCTTCCATCTGCCCGTCGAAGACCTCACCGTGCGGATTGAGCGCCTTGTAGCGGTAGTTCGGCATGTCAGCCCCGGCGTCCTGCGCGCATCAGCTTTCCTCGGTCACGCGCAGCACTTCCTCGATGGTGGTCTGTCCGCTCAGCGCCTTGGACAGGCCATCCTCGTACATGGTGCGCATGCCGGCTTCGCGGGCGATGCGCTCGATCTCGCCCATGCCATCGCGACGCATCACCGCACGCCGCAGCGCATCGTTCATCACCAGGAATTCCATGATGGTGGTACGCCCCAGGTAGCCGGTCGGCGCCAGCGCCGAGGGCTTCGGACGGTAAAGGTGGATCGGTCCCTCCGGCTGCAGGCGGCGCAGCTCGAAGCGTTCGATCTCCTCTGGCGAGGCTGCGTAGCGTTCGGCATGGGTGGGCTCCAGCCGGCGCACCAGGCGCTGGGCCAGGATGCCGTTGATGGTCGAGGTGAGCAGGTAATCCTCCACGCCCATGTCGAGCAGGCGGGTGATGCCACCGGCCGCATTGTTGGTGTGCAGGGTGGACAGCACCAGGTGGCCGGTCAGTGCCGACTGGATGGCGATGCGCGCGGTTTCCAGGTCGCGCATTTCACCGATCATGATGATGTCCGGATCCTGGCGGACGATGCTGCGCAGCGCGTTGGCGAAATCCAGGCCGATCTGCGGCTTGGCCTGGATCTGGTTGATGCCCTCGATCTGGTATTCGACCGGATCTTCCACCGTGATGATCTTGACGTCGGCGGTGTTGAGCTGGCTCAGCGCGGTGTACAGCGTGGTGGTCTTGCCCGAGCCGGTCGGGCCGGTCACCAGCAGGATGCCGTGCGGCTGTTCCAGCACCTTGCGGAACTGCGGCAGGAAGGCGTCGGTGAAGCCGAGCCGGTGGAAATCGAAGACCACCGTTTCGCGGTCCAGCAGGCGCATCACCACGCTTTCGCCATGCGCGGTAGGCACGGTACTCACGCGCAGGTCCAGCTCCTTGCCCTGCACGCGCAGCATGATGCGGCCGTCCTGCGGCAGGCGGCGCTCGGCGATGTTGAGCCGGGCCATGATCTTGATGCGGCTGATCACCGCGGCGGTGAGATTGGCCGGCGGGCTCTCGCCCTCCATCAGCACGCCATCGACCCGGTAGCGGACCTTCAACCGGCTCTCGAACGGTTCGACATGGATATCCGAAGCGCGCAGTTCCACCGCACGCTGGATAACCAGGTTGACCAGACGGATCACCGGCGCTTCCGAAGCGAGGTCGCGCAGGTGCTCGATATCGTCGACCGCGCCGCCCTCGCCATCGGCGGTTTCCACGATCGCGCCCATCGCGCTGCGGCCCTGGCCGAACCAGCGCTCGACCAGGTCATCGATCTCCGCGCGCATGCCCAGCACCGGTGTCACCGGAACCCCCAGCGCCAACTGCACGGCCTGCTGCGGATAGGCATCGTGGGCATCGGCCAGCCACAGACGCACCCCGTGTTCATTCAACTCCAGCGGGCACACATGGAACTGCTTCAGGAAACGCAGCGACAGCGGCAGTCCCTCGGCCAGCGCCTGCGGCGGGGCCTCCGGCACCTGTTTGCCCTCCAGCAGCGGCAGGCCCAGCACCTCGGCGCTGGCCTGTGCCTGGTCGCGTTCAGACACCAGGCCCAGGCGCACCAGCAGGCCCAGCAGGCTGCCGCCGGCCTCGGCGTGCAGCGGCCGCGCGCGCGCCAGGTCTCCTTCCTTGAGCCGGCCGCGTGCCAGCAGCGCATCCAGGATGCGGCCTTCGGCATCGTCGGTAACGGTTGCAGCGAGCGCGTTCACGTGACTCTCCTGTCAATCGGACCGACTTTAGCAGTTAAGCCATGATTTCCGCCGCCCTGCGGCCAGCTTTCGTAAAAAGACGAAGCCCGTCACACAGGATGACGGGCCTCGGCCGTTCAACTACGACACGTCAGGCTTACTGCGTGGCGAGGATGCTCACGCCGTTGTAGGCCGCTTCGCCCACCACCTTGATGTAGTAGGTGCCTGCCACCGGCTTGTTCACCCGTACCGTTTCGGACGTGCCGGGACGGGTCGACTTGCCATCGTTGTCGCTGGCGCTCGGCTCGCGTCCCTGGGCGATGTAGACCGACACGTTGCCGGTGCCACCGTAGGTGATCACGCTGAGCTGCTTTCCGGCGGCTGCCTCGAAGCTGTACAGGCGGCTGCTGCCGGCCGTACCGTTCAGGCCCCCCACGGCGGCCTTGTTGGTCAGCGGCGTCGCCACCGGCCCGCAGTTCTCGGTGCACGGCTCTTCCAGTGCCTTGGCCAGCGCCGCCTTGGCATCGACGATGCCGGTGCCGATCGGAGTGGCGGCCGGGATACTGACCGGGAACGGGCGCGCGGTTTCCTTCAGCAGCGCGCGCATCGCGGCGGGGGCCAGCGGATCCTTGCCCTTGGCGATCAGCGCGCTCTGCACCAGTGCAGCGACGGCAGCCACGTGCGGCGAGGCCATCGACGTGCCACCCATGCCCATGTAGCTGTAGCTGCCTGACTCCGGCGTGGTGGCCGCATCGGAACCGGACTGCCAGACGTAGCCGCCCGGATTGCCATCGACGCTGCCGCCACCACCCGGACCGGACAGGTCCACGCGGGTGCCGTAGTTGGAGTAGTAGGTGATGCCGCCGGTGATGCGGGTGGCGCCGACGGTCACTACGCCGTCGCAACTGGCCGGACGGTACTTGGATGCGTTGTCGGTCTCGTTGCCGGCCGCCACGACCACGGTGGTGCCACGCGAGATCGCGCCATTGATCGCATCCTGGTAGGTTCCGTCACAGCTGCCACTTCCACCCAGGCTCATGTTGATGATCTCGGCCGGGTTGGCATTGGCGGGCACGCCCGCCACGGTGCCGCCGGAGGCCCAGGTGATGGCGTCGGCGATATCGGAAAGGTAGCCACCGCACTTGCCGAGCACGCGGACCGGCAGCACCTTGGCCTTGTGCGCGACACCGGCCATGCCGACGCCGTTGTTGGTCTGCTCGGCCACGGTGCCGGCCACATGGGTACCGTGCCAGGAGCTGTCCTCCGCGACGGAGCCGGTGTAGCACTCATTGTCGTTCTCGACCCAGTCGCCATAGTCCTGCGCGCCCGGCACGCGATCGTTGGTGGCACGGCGCGACGTCTCGGCGTCGCTGATGAAGTCGTAGCCTTCCAGCAGGTTGCCGACCAGGTCCGGGTGCTGCGGCAGGATGCCGGTGTCGAGCACGGCCACCACCACGCCCTCGCCCTGCGATACATCCCACGCCGACGGTGCGTTGATGCCACCGGTGGCGTTGTGCAGGTGCCACTGGTACTGCTGGTAGTACGGATCGTTCGGCGCCAGCGCCGGCTGCACGTCACCGGCGCGCAGCTCGGTGCGGCGCAGCTTCACGTCGGCTTCGGCGTACTGCACGGCCGGGTCGGCCTTCAGCTCCTTCAGCACGCGCTGCAGTTCCGCAGGCGCCAGGCGGCCCTGCAGGCGGATCAGGTCGGCACCGACGCCGAGCTTGCGCACGACCTGCGGGCCAAGCGTGCTGGCGCGGGCGGTGCCACCGGACAGGCTGGCGCGGGTCAGCGCGGACTGCACGGCGGACAGCTTGGCCGAACGGTTGTCCGCCGCAGCGGTGCCAGCACGATACTTGACGATGATGCGCTCGGCGCCCGGCTCGGCGGTGCTGGCCTGGCGCACCGGTTCACGGGTCGGCAACCCGGCGGCGTGGACGGCACCCACCGCGGTCATCGACAGCACGGCGGCGGCAAGCACATTGATGCGAAGGTTCTGCTTCTTGATCACGTCGAAATTCCTCTTCTGGGTCATGGATCGAACCAACACTGCGGCCATCATTCCTTGACGACTCCCGGCCGGCCCAGCCGGGATTGCCGTGACCTCCCCCCAGGCCCTGATTGCAGGTTTGGCGCCGGCGTGGGTGGCCGCCGGCGCAGTGGTTTGGCTTACCAGCCGAAGCCGGCACCAACGCCGACCGAGCTGTCGTCACTGCTGAAGGCACCGCCGAAGGTGACCGTGGCGCGATCGCTGATCGCACGCTGGTAGCCCAGCGACAACGCCGACTCGCCGCCCTGGAAACCGATGCCGACGCCGACCCGGTTCTGGGTGCGGATACCGGCGGCACTGGTGGCCATGTTGAGCATCGCCGCGCTCATGGCGCCCTGGCGGTCGATGCGGCGATCCATGTGGCGCAGGCGCCCGTCGATCTCGCCCTTGAACACATCGAAGCTGTCGGCGACGGCCTGCACGCGGCTGTCGGTGTAGCTGTTGGCAGTGGCCATGCCACGGTCCAGCTGGCCCTTGTTGACGGCGTCGGTGGCAGTGGTGCCGGCGGCGACGTTGGTGACCTGGCGTTCGTTGCCTTCGCTACCGACCGACACGGTGTTGGCACGATCGGCAACCGAGCCCTGGCCCAAAGCCACCGCGTTGGCAGCCGTGGCACTGGCACCCTGGCCGATGGCGGTGGACGAGGCGCCACTGGCCACTGCGCCCTCCCCCATGGCGACGGCATTGAAGCCCGTGGCCGGGGTGCCAACCGGAATCCCGGCACCGGCGGCGGCGGCCGTCGGCGTGCCCTGCACGCGTGCGGTGCTGGCCGGTGCCGCGTCGGCGGTGGCCGGTGCGTCGGCGACGCTGGCCAGTGCGCTTTCATCCAGCGAGGCACTCATCGAACGCAGGCTTGCCGTTCCCGAACGCGTGCCTCCGGCGGTGCGGCGATCGATCTCGCTGACCTTGCGGTCCAGCGCACCGAGCGCATCGCCGACGTTGCTGTAGGTGGCGCCCTGGATCACGTAGTTCGGCGCCACGAACACGCCCTGCATGCCGACGCTGGCGCCACCGCCGAGGAAGCTGGCGGCATCACTGAGCGACTGGAACAACTGCCCGCCATTGATCGCCTGGCGGCTGCCGGCGGCGATGCTGCCGGCACCGACGTTGTCGATGGTGGTGCCCTGGAAGCCGGAGAGGGTCAGGCGATCACGGCTGGCGTCGTCATAGCCGACTGCACTGGCCGCCGTGGTCTCGACCGTCGCGATGCGCGAATCGAAATCACCGACGCGGGTTTCCACTGCGCCCACGCGCTGGTTGGTGACGTTGAGCTGCGAACCGGTGACCGCATCGGTGCTGCCGGCAGCGATGCGGCCGTCGGCCACATTGACGATGCGCCGCGTGGCCGGGCCATCGGTGCCATTGCCGCCGCCGACCGAGACCACGTTGGCATCGAGCGCACGCGAACCCGCCCCCAGAGCCACCGAGTTCGCACCGGACGCGCCGGCGCTGTTGCCCAGTGCAAGCGCACCATTGCCAATGGCCATCGCGTTGGCACCCAGCGCATTGCTGCGTGCACCACTGGCAGTGGCGGCCGAACCGACCGCAGCGGCATCGCTGCCGCTGGCACTGGCGGTACCCGCACCAGTGGCCTTGACGTAGCGTGCGGTGCCATCGGCGGTCGCCGCGACCGCATCGAGCTGGCCACGATTGACTGCATCGGTGCGCTCGGTACCGGCGGCGACACGGGTGATCTGACGATCACTGGTGCTGCTGCCCACTGACACGGTGTTGGCACGATCAGCCACCGAGCCGGCACCCAGTGCGATGCTGCCGGCTGCCGACGCATTGGCGCTGACACCCACTGCGGTGGCATTCGCGCCGGTGGCCTTGCTGCCGTAGCCGACCGCCGTACCAAGCCGGCCACTGGCTTCGGCATAGCTGCCCAGCGCGGAGGCACCGTCAGCCGAGGCGTTGGCGCGGAAGCCGCTGGCCTGCGACTGCGTGCCGCTGGCCGTGGCCTGCGCACCACTGGCGGTGCTGTAGGCACCCTTGGCCTGGGCACCGGTGCCGCTGGCGCTGGCACCGAGTTCGCTGGCGCTGGCGCCGCTGCCCACCGCCACGCTGTCGACACCACTGGCCTGTGCGTTGTTGCCCAGAGCCGCGGCGTTGTTGCCGGTGGCCAGGGCATCGACGCCGACGGCGGTGGCGTTGACGGCCATGGCATTGGCTCCGCTGCCCAGCGCGGTGGCGCCGTTGCCGACGGCGTTGGCCGCGTTACCGGCGGCCAGTGCGTTGTCGCCGTCGACCAGGGCACCGGCTTCGCCGTCGGCGTTGCCGCTGGCCTGGAACTGCCGGGCAGTCCTGTCGGCAACGCTGGCAACCGCGTCCAGCTGGCCCTTGTTCACCGCGTCGGTGGCCTCGGTGCCGGCTGCCACATGCGTCACCTGGCGCTCACCGCCCGCGGTGCCCACGGCCACGGTATTGTCGCGCTCGGCCTTGGAGCCGGCGCCCAGCGCCACGCTGTTCAACCCACTGGCGGTGGCACTGGCGCCCAGTGCCGTGCCATCTGCGGCATCCGCCCACGAATTCCAGCCGATCGCGGTGGCGTAATCTTCGGTCGCCCAGGCGCCGGCACCGAAGGCCGCCGCGCCGGTGCCGCTGGCACGCGACGGGATCAAGCCGAAGAAGGTGCTGCCACCAATGGCCACGCTCTCCTCGCCACTGGCCTCGCTGGACTGGCCCACGGCCACGGCACCGGTACCGGCTGCGGCGGCACCGAAGCCGACCGCGGTGGTGTTGGCCCCGCTGGCGGCCGAGCCGTAGCCCAACGCGGTGCCGAGGCGTCCGCTCGCTTCGGCATAGCCACCGACGGCGGTGGTGCCATCGGCAGAGGCGGCACTGCGGAAGCCACTGGCCAGTGCCTGCGTGCCACTGGCGTTGGATTCGGTGCCGGTCGCGGTGCTGTACGCACCACTGGCCTGCGCACGCGCCCCTACCGCGCTGGCGCCGAGCTCGCTGGCGCTGGCGCCGGTACCGAGCGCAAGGCTGTCTTCGCCGGTGGCCTGTGCGGTACTGCCCAGTGCTGCGGCGTTGTTGCCGGTGGCCAGCGCATCGATGCCGACCGCCGTGGCGTTGGCGGCCAGTGCATTGGCGCCGCTGCCGAGTGCGGTGGCACCGTTGCCGATGGCGTTGGCCGCATCACCGGCCGCCAGCGCGTTGTCACCCTCGACCAGGGCGCCGGTTTCACCCTCGGCGTTGCCACTGGCCTGGAACTGCCTGCTGGTCTTCTCCGCTGCTGCGGCTACGGCGTCAAGCTGGTTCTTGTTGACCGCATCATTGCCCTGCGTGCCATCGGCCACGTTGGTGATCTGGCGGGTGTTGCCAGCACCGCCTACCGACACGGTGTTGTCACGGTCCGCGATCGAATCGGCACCCAGCGCCACGCTGTTGGCAGCGCGCGATTCGGCGGCGTTGCCCAGTGCGGTGCTGTTGATGCCGCCGGACCAGGCGCCGCCACCGACGGCGGTGGAGTAATTGCCCGATGCTTCGGTGGCCAGCACGCCAAACAGCGAACCACCGACGGCGACGCTGTTGGTGCCGGTGGCCAGGCTACCCTGGCCGGTGGCGGTGCTGTAGGCACCCGACGCCTCGGAGTCGCCGCCCAGCGCCACGCTGTTGGAACCGGTGGCACTGGCGAAGTTGCCGAAAGCGGTGGCGTTGAACGCCGATGCCTGGGAATAGCCACCGATGGCGGTGCTGTAGCCACCGGTCGCTTCGGCGCCGATGCCGAACGCTGCCGACGCCGTGCCGCTGGCGACGCTTTCGCTGCCGACCGCGGTGGCGCCGCTGCCGCTGGCATTGCTGAAGTAGCCCACCGCCACGGCTTCCTCGCCGGAGGCTTCGGACAACACACCGTTGGCGGTACTGCCGGCACCACTGGCGATGCTGGCGGCACCGAACGCCGCGCTCTGCTCGCCGCTGGCTTCGCTTTCCGCACCCTGCGCGGTGGCGTACTCACCGGTCGCCTGTGCGTTGGCACCGACGGCGCTGGCGTTGGCGGCGCTGGCCAGCGCGTTGAGACCGATCGCCTGCGCGTTGTTGGCCAGCGCATTGGCACCACTGCCGAGTGCGGTGGCACCGTTGCCGATGGCGTTGGCCGCATCACCGGCGGCCAGCGCGTTGTCACCCTCCACCAGCGCACCGGCTACGTCGTCACCGCTGCCACTGGCCTGGAAGAAGCGGCTGGTGGTGGTGGCGGTACTCGCGACCGCATCCAGCTGTGCCTTGTTCACCGCATCGGTGGCCTGGGTGCCAGCGGCGACGTTGGTGATCTGCCGCTCGTTGCCGGTGCTGCCGACCGACACGCTGCGGGCGCGGTTGGCAACCGAGCCGGCGCCGAGCGCGACAGCGTTGCTGGCGCTGGCGTTGCTACCGGCCCCGAGCGCGATCGCGCTTTCACCACCGGCCACCGTGTTGGTGCCGATGGCAATGCTGTTGAGGCTGTTACCCAGCGCCTGGAAGCCCAGCGCCACGCTGTTGTCGCCATAGCCGAAGGCACCACGGCCGACTGCGGTTGAGCTGGCACCATTGGCCCAGCTGTTGTATCCGATGGAGGTTGCGCCACTGCCGCTGGCCCATGCCGCGTTGCCGAACGCCGAGGCGTTGGTGGCGGTGGCCCATGCACCGGAACCGAAGGCGCTCGCACCACTGGCCGTGGCCCAGCTGTAGCCACCGACAGCGGTGCTGTCATCGCGGCTGGCGAAGGCGCTGTCACCGACCGCAACGGCATAGCTGCCGGTCGCACGCGACTTGCCGCCGGCCGCGAAGCTGTTGTCGCCGCTGGCCTTGGCGGCATTGCCGAACGCGCTGCTCACGGCACCGGTGGCCTGCGCACCGCTGCCGACCGCCGTGGCATCGGCAACCGCCGTGGTGCCCACCTGTTGCGCCTTTCCGTCGGCGCCGATGATCGGCTGGTTGTACTCGTCGTAGGCCTGTCCGAGGCCACCGATGGCAACACCGCCGTTGCCGGTGGCGCTGCTGTTGCGACCCACCGCCACGCTGTCATCACCGATCGCTGACGCGGCAGCGCCATGTGCAACTGCACCAGCACCGACCGCGTTGCTCGAGGAGCCGGCCGCAACCGCACCTTCGCCCTCGGCGAACGCACCGGCATCACTGCCCGCTTCGGGCTGTGCCTGGAAGAAGCGCGCGGTGCCGTCGGCGGTGCTGGCCACAGCGTCCAGCTGCGCCTTGTTCACTGCATCCGTCGCCTGCGTACCCGCGGCCACGCTGACGATCTGGCGTTCATTGCCATTGGTGCCCACGGCCACCGTATTGGCCCGATTGGAGCCCGAATAGGCGCCCAGCGCGACACTGTTTTCGGCGCCAGCGGTGGCGTAGTAGCCGATGGCCGTGCTGTCCTTGCCGATGGCCCAGGTCTGCGCGCCCAGTGCACTGGCGTTGTCGCCTGCGGCATAAGCGAAGTAACCCAGCGCGGTGGATTCCGCGCCCACTGCTTCGGTGAAGCTGCCGTTGGCCAACGAACGGTCACCACTGGCGACCGCACCGCCGCCTACCGCGGTGGAGGACACACCGCTGGCCCGCGTCTGCACATACAGGCCCATGCCCGGCACGATGTCGGCCGGGCCACCGATGGCGACGCTGCCGGCGCCGGTGGCGCTGCTCTGCGTTCCCAGGGCGGTGGCGTTGCTGCCACTGGCGGTGGCCGCCGCGCCGAAGGCCGCGCTGCCCTGCCCCGAAGCCAGCGCATTGCTGCCGACGGCAGTGGCGCTCTGCGCGATGGCGACGGCGCCCGCACCCAGTGCACTGGTGCCATTGCCGATCGCGTTGGCCGCCTCGCCGGCGGCCAGCGCATCTTCGCCTTCGGCCAGCGCACCGGCATCGCTGTTGCTGCTGCCGGTGGCCTGGAAGTGCTTGGCGGTGGCATCAGCCACGGCAGCGACGCCCTTCAACTGGGCCAGATTGACCGCATCGGTGGCTTCACTGCCCGCGGCAACGCTGGTGATCTGCCGTTCGTTGCCTGCGCTGCCGACCGCTACGCTGTTGGCGCGGACAGCTTCGGAGTTCGCGCCCAGTGCAACGCTGTTGGCACCGCGAGCGGTGGCGTAATAACCGACGGCGGTGCTCTGCGCACCGCTGGCCCAGGTCTGCGCACCGAGCGCGCTGGCATTCTCACCCGGGGCATAGGCGAAGTAGCCCACGGCGGTGGATTCCACACCGGATGCTTCGGTCAGGCTGCCGTTGGCCACCGCACGATCACCGCTGGCGATAGCGCCGGCGCCGACCGCGGTGGCGGCTTCGCCGCTGGCCTGGGTCTGCACGAAGAAGCCCAGGCCCGGAATCAGGTCGGCCGGGCCGCCGATGGCGACGCTGCTGGTACCGGTGGCGGTACTCTGCGTACCCAGTGCGGTGGAGTAGTCACCGATGGCATTGGCGACCGCACCGAATGCCGACGACTGCGCACCGGCGGCATACGCGCCAACGCCGTAGGACGACGCCGCAAATCCACTGGCTTCGGCACTGGCGCCGACTGCGGTGCCACCGACACCTGCGCTGGTGGCGCCGGTTTCCACCGGCACGCCGCCACTGGTGATCAGCGGGTTGCCGTCGGCATCCACCGCAGCACCACCGACGGCGACACTGCCCGGGCCGTTGGCCTGTGCGTTGTTGCCGAACGCGGCGCTGTTCTGGCCCGACGCCAGCGCGTTGTTGCCGACGGCGGTGGCGTTCTGCGCAACGGCCGTGGCGCCGGCACCCACGGCGGTGGTGCCGTTGCCGATGGCGTTGGCCGCCTCGCCGGCCGCCAGCGCCTCGTCACCTTCGGCCAGCGCGCCGGCGTCGCTGTTGCTGCTGCCAGTGGCCTGGAAACGCTTGGCCGTGGCATCGGCCACGGCGGCCACGTTCTTCAACTGGCCGACATTGACCGCGTCGGTATCTTCAGTACCCGCAGCGACGCTGGTGATCTGCCGGGTCAGGCCATATTCGGCGGCGCCGACAGAGACGGTATCGACGCGGTCGGCCAGCGAGCCGGCGCCCAGCGCCACGCTGCCGGTGGCAACCGCCGCCGAGTTGGACCCCAGCGCGGTGCTGTACTCACCGACGGCGGTGCTGAACGCACCCACCGCGATTGATGCTTCATTGGCGGCAGTGGCGCCGCGGCCCAGTGCGGTACTGCCCGGGCCCATCGCCACGGCACCGCCACCCACGGCAGTGGCGCCATCGGCGGTGGCTTCGGACAGCGCACCCAGGGCGGTGGCCGCGCCATTCTCGCTTGCAGCGTAGGCACTGGCGCCGACGGCGGTGTCACCAAGACCGAACGCGGCAGCACTCTGCCCGACCACCACGCTGGCGTCACCGATTGCCAATGCGCCCTGGCCGAACGCGCTGGCGCCCAGGCCGGCGGCAATCGCCTGGGTACCGATGGCGGTGGTGGCATTGGCCAACGACTGCGCACCGGCGCCCGCTGCAACCGCGCCCTGCCCGTCGATCTTCGCCGCGTCGCTGTCATCACCTGCGCCATCGGCCTTGAAATAGCGGTTTCCATCTGCGGCGACATCCGCCAGCGCGGCCTGCGTGGCGCGCGCCTGCGCATCCAGCTGTGACTTGTTCACCGCATCGGTGGCCTGGGTACCAGCGGCCACGTTGGTGATCTGCCGTTCCTTGCCGGCGTCGCCGACGGACACGGTATTGGCCCGCGCTGCTTTGGAGCCAGCGCCCAGCGCCACGCTGTTGGCGGCGCTGGCATTGCTGTTGCTGCCGATCGCCACCGCGTTGCTGCCCTTGGCCGTGGCCGAGCCTTCGATCAGGCACTTTTCCAGCAGCTTGCCGCTGAATGCGACGCAGGTAGCGCTGCCGCCGATCTGCACTGACTGTGCAATGGCGGAACCGCTCATGCCCAATCCCAGTACCAGGCCCAGTGCCACCGCCAACAGCGCGGGCGTGGCCTGTGTCGTATCGCGGCGCTGGTCGACAACACCACCGCTGCTGTCGGAGGAGGCCAGTTCCGAGGCCACCACCAACTGACCCAATGCTTTGTTCCAGACCTTGCGATAAATCCGATTCATCGGTACGGCTCCTGATTGGACTGGTTTTGGGCAAAGCAACGCCACCGCCGGGCCTTGTGGCCCAACGTCCCCTGGGGGCGTTTATTCGCGTGATTTACTGCGGGGTATTGCCGAACGGCGCGCAGCGACAGAAAACCGAGCGCGTGCGCCGAGCGGTTACTGCGGAATGAATGGTTCTGAAACGGGGTTCAAGTGTTAACGGCAACTTTGCAGATCGTCAAGACTTTGACACGACAAATGCTATTGCCGTGAAGCAGTTCACCATTTCACGTGTTTATAAAAGTATTTTGTTAGGTACACGTGACGGACCGCTGGCGCATGAAAACCGATGTAACTAGCGGGCACGACAAGGGTTTCACGCGCGCAAAGAAAAACCCGCCGACGAAGCGGCGGGTTTTTCCATACGCGGTGGCATTGCGGCCTGCGCGGAACGATGCGATCAGCCGCACCACACCCGCGCGTTGCGGAACATGCGCATCCACGGCGAATCACCCTGCCATTCCGCCGGTGCCCAGCTCAGGTTGAGCGCGCGCGGGGTACGTTCCGGGTGCGGCATCATGATGGTGACGCGGCCGTCGCTGCTGGTCAGGCCGGTGATGCCGTCCGGCGAACCGTTCGGGTTCAGCGGGTACTGGCTGGCCACCTTGCCATTGCCATCGATGTAGCGCAGCGAGACACGTGCAGCAGCCTGGGCGACGGCATTGTCGAACACGGCCTGGCCTTCACCATGCGCCACCGCCACCTGCAGGCGCGAGCCGGCCATGCCACGCAGCAGGATCGACGGCGATTCCACCACTTCCAGCAGCGCGGTGCGGGCTTCGAACTGCTCGCTGGCGTTGCGACGGAACTGCGGCCAGTGCTCGGCACCCGGAATGATGTTCTTCAGCTGGCTCATCATCTGGCAGCCGTTGCATACGCCCAGCGCGAAGCTGTCTTCGCGCGCGAAGAACGCGGCGAAGGCATCACGCAGTGCGCTGCGCTCCAGGATCGAGGTGGCCCAGCCACGGCCGGCACCGAGCACGTCGCCATAGCTGAAGCCACCACAGGCCACCAGGCCGGTGAAATCCTGCAGAGCCACGCGGCCTTCAATCAGGTCGCTCATGTGCACGTCGAAGGCACGGAAGCCGGCACGCTCGAAGGCGTTGGCCATTTCGATCTGGCCGTTGACGCCCTGCTCGCGCAGCACCGCCACGCGCGGACGCGCACCGCTGCTGATGAACGGTGCCGCCACATCCTCGTTGAGGTCGAAGCTGAGCTTCGGCTTCAGGCCCGGTGCGTTGAAGGCACGCGCGATCTCGCGCTCGGCATCGGCATTGGCCGGGTTGTCGCGGCGCTTCTGCATCGCGTGGGTGACCGACCACCAGGCATCGAACAAGGCCTCCCAGCGCCACTCGGCCAGGTTCTCGCCGCCCAGCGACACGCGCACCACCGGTGCGGTGGTTGGCTTGGCGATGCGCTGCGCGCATTCGGTCAATGCATGGCGTTCAACCAGGTCGGCAAACGCTGCACGGTCTTCGCGCGCGATCTGCACCACCGCGCCCAGTTCTTCGTTGAAGAGGCTGCGGAACGGATCGTCACCCCAGGCATCGAGGGCGATGTCCAGGCCCAGGCGCGAGGTGAAGGCCATTTCGCACAGCGCGGCGAAAGCACCGCCGTCGCTGCGGTCGTGATAGGCCAGCAGCAGGCCGGACTGGCGTGCATCGCGGATCAGCTCGAAGAAACCCCGCAGGCGCTGCGGATCGTCCAGGTCCGGGGCGGCACCGGCGAAGGCCGGCAGGTCGCCGTGGTCGGCATGCACCTGGGCCAGGATCGACCCCCCCAGGCGCTGCTTGCCGGCACCGAGGCCGATCAGCCACAGCTCGCTGTCCACCTCCCGGTCGAGCAGCGGGGTCAACTGCTGGCGCACGTCGGCGACCGGCGCGAACGCCGAGATCACCAGCGACACCGGCGACACACTCTTGTGCGCTTCACCCTGGTCGTGCCACTGCGCCTGCATTGACAGCGAGTCCTTGCCCACCGGGATGCTGATGTCCAGCTGCGGGCAGAGTTCCATGCCCACCGCCTTCACCGCGTCGTACAGCAGCGCGTCTTCGCCTGGGTGACCGGCCGCGGCCATCCAGTTCGCCGACAGCTTGATCTCATCCAGCGCATCGACCGGGGCCGCGCACAGGTTGGTCAGCGCTTCGCCCACCGCCATGCGTGCCGAAGCAGCGGCATCGAGCAGGGCCAGCGGGGTGCGCTCGCCGATCGACATCGCCTCACCGGCTACGCCGTCGAAGTCGGCCAGGGTGATTGCCACGTCGGCCACCGGCAGCTGCCACGGGCCGACCATCTGCTCGCGCGCGGTCAGGCCGCCGACGCTGCGATCACCGATGGTGACCAGGAAGTTCTTCGAGGCCACGGTCGGGTGCGCGAGCACGCGCAGGCCGGCTTCCTGCAGGTCCAGGCCACCGGTCTTCAGCGCCGGCCAGCGCGGTGCCGGCGGGTGCGCGGTATCGCGGTGCATCTTCGGCGGCTTGCCGAACAGCACGTCCATCGGCAGGTCGATCGGTGCATCGGCCGGGGTGTGGCCCGGCACGGCACCGTAGGCCACCACCAGATGTTCCTCGGCGGTGGCCACACCGACCGCAGCGAACGGGCAGCGCTCGCGGGCGCACAGCGCGGCGAACTCGGCCAGGCGTTCCTGGGCCACGCCCAGCACGTAGCGTTCCTGCGACTCGTTGCACCACAGCTGCATCGGCGACAGCGACGGATCATCGGTGGGCACCTTGCCCAGGTCGATGACACCACCGACGTTCGAGTCGTGCAGCAGTTCGGGGATGGCGTTGGACAGGCCACCGGCGCCGACGTCGTGGAAGAACTTGATCGGGTTGTTGGCGCCCATCGCCACGCAGCGGTCGATGACCTCCTGGCAGCGGCGCTCCATTTCCGGGTTGTCGCGCTGCACGCTGGCGAAGTCCAGGTCCTCGGCGCTTTCACCGGAGGCCACCGAACTGGCCGCACCGCCGCCCAGGCCGATCAGCATCGCCGGGCCACCCAGCACGATCACCGCATCACCGGCCTGCAGCGGGATCTTGTCGACCTGCACGCGGTCGATCGCGCCGAGGCCACCGGCCAGCATGATCGGCTTGTCGTAGGCGCGCACCAGATCGGCGCCTTCCGGCAGCTCGAAGCTGCGGAAGTAGCCGAGCAGGTTCGGGCGGCCGAACTCGTTGTTGAACGCGGCGCCGCCGAGCGGGCCGTCGGTCATGATTTCCAGCGCCGGTGCCATGCGCGGGTTCAGCGCGCGCGGCGCCTCCCACGGCTGCGGCAATTCCGGAATGCGCAGGTGCGAGACCGAGAAGCCGGTCAGGCCCGCCTTCGGCTTGCCACCGCGGCCGGTCGCGCCTTCGTCGCGGATCTCGCCACCCGCGCCGGTCGAGGCGCCCGGGAACGGTGCGATCGCGGTTGGGTGGTTGTGGGTTTCCACCTTGATCTGGAAGGCACTGGGCACCTGCGCTTCGCGGCGGTATTCGCCACTGGCCGGATCGGGGCGATAGCGCGAGGCCGGATGGCCTTCGATCACCGCGGCGTTGTCGCTGTACGCGCTGAGCGTGTGCTGCGGGGTCTGCTGGTGGGTGTTCTTGATCATCCGGAACAGCGAGCGGTCCTGCTCCTGGCCGTCGATGGTCCAGCTGGCGTTGAAGATCTTGTGGCGGCAGTGCTCGGAATTGGCCTGCGCGAACATCATCAGTTCCACGTCCGACGGCGAGCGGCCCAGCGCGGTGAAGCGTTCACGCAGGTAGTCGATCTCGTCCTGGGCCATGGCCAGGCCGAGGCGCTGGTTGGCGGCCTCCAGCTGGTCCACCGGCACGCGTTCCAGCTCGCCACGCGCTGGCGCCGAGAACAGCGCCTGGCCCTGCTCCACGGTCTCCAGCACCGACTGCGTCATCGGGTCGTGCAGCGCCTTGACCAGCGCCTGCTGAGCGTCGGCATCGGCCGGCCAGCCCTGCACGTCGATGCGCAGGCCACGTTCGACCCGGCTGACCGGCTGGCCGGCACCGCGGACCAGTTCGGTGGCCTTGCTCGACCACGGCGACAGCGTGCCCAGGCGCGGCACCACGATGCGGCTGACTGCGCCTTCGGCCACGGCTTCGGCCTGCGGCGCCGCTTCGAGGATGCGGCACAGCGTGGTCAGGTCGGGGGCGGCGCTGCCTTCGGGCTGCACGAAGTAGACGTGCCAGGCGCCGCTGATGCGCAGGGAGGGAGCGATGGACTGCAGGCGGGATTCAAGACGTTCGCGGCGGAACGGCGACAGGGCGGGCGCGCCCTCGAGGACCATCATGTCCGGGGAACCGTAGTTGGGAAACGGGCCCGACATTGTACCGGAAGCGGGGGGTGGGCTTTGGCCGGGCGGCGCCCGGCACCCGCCGAGGCCACGGCCGAAGCAACGGCAACGGCCAAAGCAACAGCAACGGCCAAAGCAACAGCAACGGCCAAAGCAACAGCAAGAGCTGGCTTCTGTGAGCTGGCGGGGCGGTGGGAGCCAGCAGGACACGCCGTAAACCCATCCATGGGGGCTCGATGGCGCCCTCCATGGCGCCAACGGTCCTGCTGGCTCCCACCACCCCGCCCCGACAGTTTCCCGCGATCTGCGGCCATGCGTGGACGCTTCCCGGTAGTGCCGGCCGCTGGCCGGCAACCAGGAAATGTCAGAAATCAGGCATTGAAGAGCGCAGCGACCGGCTTTTGCCTTTGTTTTTTTCTTCTGTCTTTCGTGGCTGGCCGCGCAGGAACCTGTCCGTGGCCGGGCGGGTGGGCTGCGCAGGGGCGTGAGCCGCATGGATGCGGCGACCGAGCTTACATGGACGTACTTGCAGCGCCCCCTACGCAGCCCACCCGCCCGGCCAACCCCCAGAAATCCGCTGTTCGCGGCAAGCCCCAGCCACGAGGGGCTCCGCCGATGGCCGCCGACTGCGCGCCAGCGCCGCTTTCCGCCCAAATCGCCGAACCATGCGCTTGCTCACGGATTGACCACGCGATTGATGACAACGTTGTCCCCACCTGGTGCCGGACTCTCTCCCCGGCCTCCCAGGTGCCTCCGTCCGGCCCCTCCGTCGCCTTCCCGGGCGATGCCCGGACCTGCGTCACGCGCGGCGCCATCGGGGCCCGCGCGCCCTTTGATCGGAGACTCACCCATGTACGACCCGATTGTGCGCAGTGCCGAACGTTCGACCCGAAGCTGTCGTCCCCGCCATCTGGCCTGGCTGCTTGCCCTGGCCGCCGGCAGCGCCGCCCTGCCCGGCCTGGCGCAGGCTGCCAGCTGTGCCGGCGTGGCCCAGTGGGACCAGGCCAAGATCTACCGGGCCGGCGATACCCTGCAGAAAGGAGGCGTCCTCTATCGGGCGAACCAGGACATCTGGAACGCGCCACCGGACCATCCGGCCGGTGCGCCCTACTACACCAACCTCGGTGCCTGCGATGGCAGCGGCACCAACCAGCCGCCGGTGGTCAGCCTGACCTCGCCGGCCAACGGCGCCACCTTCAGCGCCGGCAGCACGGTCAACGTGACCGCCACCGCCAGCGATCCGGACGGCAGCGTCGCCAAGGTCGAATTCTTCCGCGACGGCAGCACGCTCGGCGTGGCCACCAGTGCGCCGTATGCAGCCAGCTGGACCAATGCCAGCGCCGGCAGCCATACCCTGCGCGCGGTGGCCACTGACAACAACAATGCCACCGCCAGCACGGCGACGGTCACCATCACCGTCAACGCCGCCAGCGGCGACACCACCGCGCCGAGCGTGCCCGGCGGGCTGGCGGCCGGAACGCGCACTGCCAACAGCATCGCGCTCAGCTGGAGCCCATCCACCGACAACACCGGTGGCAGTGGCCTGGCCGGCTATGACGTGTACCGTAACGGAAGCCTGGTCGGTTCGCCGTCCAGTGCCAGCTATGTGGATGGGGGGCTGACCGCATCGACCACCTACCGTTACCGCGTGCGGGCGCGCGACAACGCCGGCAACGCGTCGGCGCAGGGCACCGAGATCAGCGCCACCACGCTGGCCGGTGACGGTGGCACCACCGGCAAGCGGGTCATCGGTTACTTCACGCAGTGGGGCATCTACGGCCGCAACTACCGGGTCAAGAACATCGACAGCAGCGGTTCGGCGGCGCGCCTGACCCACATCAACTACGCGTTCGGCAACGTGCGCAACAACCGCTGCGAAGTCGGCATCACCCAGCCGTCGGATCCGAACAGCGGTGCCGGTGGCGATGCCTTCGCCGACTACACCAAGGCCTTCAGTGCCGCCGAGAGTGTCAGCGGCAGCGCCGATACCTGGGACCAGCCGCTGCGCGGCAACTGGAACCAGCTCAAGCAGCTCAAGGCCAAGTACCCGAACCTGAAGGTACTGATCTCGCTGGGTGGCTGGACCTGGTCGCGCGGCTTCTCCAGCGCGGCGCGCCCGGAAAACCGCCAGGCCTTCGTTGCCTCGTGCATCGACGCCTACATCAAGGGCAACCTGCCGGTGACCGACGGTGCCGGCGGCGCCGGTGCGGCGCTGGGCGTGTTCGACGGCATCGACATCGACTGGGAATACCCGGTGGCCTGCGGCATCGAATGCGGCAAGCCGGAAGACAACGCCAACTTCACCGCGCTGATGGCCGAGTTCCGCCGCCAGCTCGATGCGGTGCGTCCGGGCCTGTTGCTGACGGTGGCGGTGGGTGCCGGCATCGACAAGATCCGCGTCACAGATCCGGCGGCGTACCACCCGTACCTGGACTACATCAACGTGATGACCTACGACTTCCACGGCGCGTGGGATGCGAAGACCAATCACCAGTCGGCGCTGTTCGATTCGCCGAATGATCCGTCCACCGGCGACCAGAAGCTGTACAACAGCAACGACGCCATCGAGGCCTTCATCAGCCGTGGCGTGCCCGCCGCCAAGCTCAACCTGGGCATCGGCTACTACGGGCGTGGCTGGACCGGCGTGGCCAATGCCAACAACGGCCTGTACCAGACCGCCAGCGGTGCCGCCCCGGGCACGTATGAAGCCGGCATCGAGGACTGGAAGGTGCTGAAGAACCTGGCGTGGCCGGGCTACACCGACAACACCGCCGGTGCCACCTGGATCTACAACGGCAGCACGCTGTGGAGCTTCGACACCCCGGCCAACATCACCCGCAAGATGGGTTACGTGAAGACCCAGGGCCTGGGCGGCGCGTTCGTCTGGGAGTTCAGCGGTGACGATGCGCAGGGCACGCTGACCAAGGCAGTCAGTGATGGCCTGAAATAAGGGAAAAGCCGGGGGCGCATTTTGCGCCCCCGGCCTCTGATCTGTGGAGCCGAGCCCATGCTCGGCTGATGTTTCCGCAGTCGAGCATGGCTCGACTCCACAATTCTGCGTCAGCGCTTGGCCGACAGCTTCTCCAACGCCGCACGCAGCTGTGCCGGCGGCAGGTAGCCCCCCAGCTGGGTGCCGTCCGGCGCGAAGATCGCCGGCGTACCATTCACGCCCAGCTGCTGGCCCAGCGCGTACTGCATCGCCACCGGATTGGTGCAGTTCCTGGCGGGAACGTTGCCGCCGCGCTTGGCGTTGGTCAGCGCCTGGCGACGATCCGCTGCACACCAGACCGAAATCATGTCGGTGTAGTCCTTGCTGCCCAGGCCCATGCGCGGGAACGCCAGGTACTCGACGGTGATGCCGTTGCGGTTGAGCTCGGCGATGTCCTGGTGCAGCTTGCGGCAGTAACCACACTCGATGTCGGTGAACACGCTGATGGTGTACTTGGCGTTCGGCGCGGCGAACACGATGCGATCGCCGTGATTGGCCTTGGCCAGCAGGCCGCGGCGATAGCCGAGCAGGCCTTCGCTGTTGGCCGGGCCCTTGGCGCGGGTGTCGTAGGGCTGAGACTGGAACAGGTAGCGGCCGTCATCGGACACATACAGAAGCTGGCCTGAAACGACGACCTCGCGGAAGCCGGGGAACGGCGCGGCGCCAATGTAGTCCACCTGGAAACCGGGGTTCAACGCGGTCAATGCGGCGCGTACCGCCTGGTCGGCCGGCGCATTCGCGGCCGGATTGGCCTTGGCCGCAGCGGCGGCGGGTGCCTTGGCGGCCGGCGGAGCCGGCTGGGCGCAGGCGGTCAGGCTGAGCGCACCGAACACGGCGGCGATGGCAAATCGGAGCATGGAGCGGTCCGCGACAGAAGAAGACCCCGGATTCTGACACAGCCGCCGGTACCGGGCAGCGACGCCCGGCAGCGCCCCGGGCAGCGATTCAGCCCGGCACTCAGCCACGCGGATGGTGGCGGGCGTGCAGCTTCTGCAGGTGCTCGCGCGCTACCAGGGTGTAGATCTGGGTGGTCGACAATGAACTGTGGCCGAGCAGCATCTGCAGCGCGCGCAGGTCGGCACCGCGGTTGAGCAGATGGGTGGCGAAGCTGTGCCGCAGCCCATGCGGGCTGATCCGCGCCGGGTCGATGCCGGCCACCTGTGCGTGGCGCTTGACCAGATGCCAGAACGCCTGCCGGGTCAGCGCATGCAGCGTCGGTTCAATGAACAACGGGGCCTGCCCATCCGCCAGGGCATGCACCTTGCCCTTGCCGACCAGCTGCGGGCGCGACTGCTGCAGGTAGCGCTCCAGCCAGTGCTGGGATTCCTCTCCCAGCGGCACCAGCCGTTCCTTGCTGCCCTTGCCGGTGACCCGCAGCACGCCCTGGCGCAGGTTGACCGCCGTCGCGGGCAGCAGCACCAGTTCACTCACGCGCAGGCCCGCGGCATACATCAGTTCCAGCATGGCGCGATCGCGCAGGCCCAATGGGCTGTCGACGTCCGGGGCCGCCAGCAGCGCATCGATCTGGCTCTCGGCCAGCGCCTTGGGCAGCAGCCGTGGCAACTTCGGCGGGTCCAGCAGCGCGCTGGGATCCTCGCTGCGTTCGCCGCGGCGCACGCCATCGGCGAAGAACGCCCGCAACGCCGACAGCAGGCGCGCGTTGCTGCGCGGTGACCAGCCATGCCGGGTGCGCCAGGCCAGATAATCGAACAGCCCAGGACGCTCGATGCCGGCCAGGCCACCGTCGCGCCCATCCATCCAGCGCGCCAGCCCTTCCAGGTCACGCCGGTAACTGTCGAGGGTGGCACGGGCCAGGCCGTTCTCGGCCCAGATCGCATCGAGGAAGCGCTGGATGCGCACGCCGTCGTCGGCGCGAAGCTCGGGCAGTTGCTGGACCAGCTGGCGGCGTTCTGCGGGGGTGGAGACAAGGGCCATGCGTGCAGGATACGAGGGCCACTGCGGGCACGGCCAGCTTTGCGTATGCTCGGCGCATGTCCCGCCCTGCCACCGACACGGCCCCTGCGGCCGCTACCGAAATGCCCCGCCCACGTGCCTTGTTGGCCTGGCGCGTGCTGGCGATGGTCTACGACGCACTGCCGGTGCTGGCGCTGTGGATGCTGGCCGGCACGCTGTTCACCCTCGCCTACACCTTCAGCGGCCACGCGCAACGCGAGAACATCGCGCCGTTCAGTGCCTGGCAGTGGCTGCTTTGGGCGGTGTGCTGGGCGATCACGGGCTGGTACGCGACGGCCAGCTGGCGCCGCGGTGGACAGACCCTGGGCATGCGCCCGTGGCGGCTGACAGTGCGATCAATCGATGGCACGCCGTTGCGGCGCGGCCAGTTGTGGCTGCGCTTTGCGGTGGGCACGCTGTCCCTGCTGCTGGGCGGACTGGGATTCTGGTGGGCGTGGGTCGACCGCCAACGCCTGACCTGGCACGACCGCGCCAGCGGTACCCGCCTGGTGCGGATGCCGAAACGGTAAGGCGCTGTCTGTAGCGCCGAGCCCGTGCTCGGCTGCTTTCCGCACTGTACGTGACAGCCGAGCACAGGCTCGGCTCTACAACAATCAGAATCAGCCCGACTTGCGCCGGAACAGAAGTCCGGATACCGCCAGCATCACGATCGGCGGCAACGCGTAGGCAATGCGGTAATCGAACTTCAGCGCGCCGGCCATGCGGCCGAAGAACAGCTGCAGCAGCCAGAAGCCCAATGCGAACAGGATGCCCAGGAACAAGCGCTTGCCCATGCCGCCGCTGCGCAGCGATCCGAACGCGAACGGCACCGCCGCCAGGCACAGGGCCAGCACGTTCACCGGATAGAACCAGCGGCTCCAGTACACATCCTCGAAATCGCGCGCGTCCAGCCCGTTGCGTTCGCGGTAGGCAATGCTGGTGCTCAGCTCGGACACGCTGAGGTTGCGCGGCTTGGCGATACCGGTCGCCAGCGCGGCCGGGTCCAACTTCGAGTTCCAGGGCTCACGTGCCACTTCCTGACGGGTTGCCGAGCGCTCGCCAAAGGTGTCGCGGCGCACGCCGGTCAACACCCAGCCGTCCTTGTCGTGCTCGGCGGTGGCGGCATGGGTCAACGAGGCGATCTTGCCGTCTTCGGCGACCCGGTACAGGCGCACATCACGCAGGATCAGCCGCGTGCCCTTGTCGCCCACCAGCTGCTCCTCGCCGCTCTGCGCATTGAGGAAGGTGTCGCCTTCGCGTGCCCACAGCCCCGAGTAACGGGTAGTGGCAATATCCCGCCCCCATTTGGCGCTGGATTTCAGCGCATCGGCACGGTCCTGGCCCCAGGGGCCCAGCGTCTCGGCGCTGAGCACCATCACCGCGGTCAGCAGCGACAGCGCAATCGCCACCGACACGCTCAGGCGCTTGCGCGACAGGCCCAGTGCACGCAGTGCGGTCAGCTCCGAGGTCGCGGCCAGCTGGCCCAGGCCCATCAGTGCGCCGATCACCGCGGCCGTCGGGAACATCGTGTAGGCGCGGCGCGGCACGGTGTACAGCACCCACGCGGCGGCATGGCCCAGGGTGTAGCCGTTCTTGCCGATGTCCTTGAACTCGCCGGAGAAGGCCATCACCACGTCCAGGCCCACCAGCACCGCCCAGGTCAGCAGCACGGTGGTGAACACCGACCGGCCCAGGTACAGGTCGAAACGCATCGGGCGCAGCCTCATGCGCGGGCTCCCTTCGGGCGGGCCAGGCGGCCATCACGTACATACATCCAGATCGCCAGCGCCAGCAGCGGCAGGGTCAACCACCACAGGCCGAGCGCGGGCGGAATCTTGCCGTTGGCAATCCAGCCGCTGCCGATGAACATCAGGTTGGTGCCCACCATGTAGGCCAGCAGGGCCAGCATCATGCGTCCATAGCGCTGCTGGCGCGGCGAGCTGCGGCCCAGCGGCACGGTCAGCAGGGCGAACGCCAGCGCGATCAGCGGCGGTGCCAGCCGGCGATGCAGCTGCGCCTGCGCCTGCGGCCGTGCATCACCGACCAACTGCAGGGTCGGCATCAGTTCCGGGTCGTCCTCGGTGCGGGTCTGTGCGCCATCGGGCAGGGCCACGTCGTTGCGGGCGAAGGTCGCCAGCCGGTAATCCAGCCCAGCGGCCACCGGGCCTTCCACCTGGTGGCCATCATCCAGCTCCAGGAAACGCTGGCGGGTGCCCTCGAAGTACATGCGGCCACTGTTGGCCGACACCACTTCCAGGCGATCGTCCTTCTGCCGCTGCAGGAACACCTTGCCCAGCTCGGTGCCGTCAGGCGAGATCGAGGACAGGTAGACCACGCCGCCATTGGGCAGCGGCGTGAACCGGCCCGGCTCCAGGCCGGCCATCAGCACGCTGCGGTTGGCCTCGATGATCATCTGCTCGGCCACCCGGCCTGCCCACGGGCCCAGCCACAGCGAGCAGGCGCCGACCAGCAGCACCACCGGCACCACCAGCATCAGCAGCGGTCGCAGCAGTCGCTTGGGGCCAACACCAATGGCGGTGATGACCGCCATTTCCGAGTCGCGGTACAGCCGCGCCACGGCCAGCAGCAGGCCCAGCATCAATGCCAGCGGCAGGATCAGCGGCAGGTAGGCGATGAACTGCAGGCCCAGCTGGGAGAACAGCAGCTTGGCCGGCAGGCGTCCGTCGGCGATGTTGCCGAGGATGTCCACCAGCACGCCGCCCACGCTGACCACCAGCAGGACGATCAGGGTAGCCAGGAAACTCTGGACGAAATCGCCCAGCAGGTATCGGTCGAGCTTCAGCATGGGGCGGTGGTTTAAACTCTGGGGTTCGTTCGCGGTGCCGCCCAGTCTACTGTCTGGGCGTAAACGGCCTGCGATTGTACGGACTCGCCAATGGAATCTGCTCAATGGCCCTCGAATTCACCCTGAACCACGTTGCTCCGGCCGCTGCCACCGTTGATTGCCTGGTGGTCGGCGCGTATGCCGACCATACCCTGACCCCGGCCGCGCAGGCCCTGGATGCCGCCAGCGGTGGCCGCCTGGCGGCGCTGGCCGAGCGTGGCGACCTGTCCGGCAAGACCGGCGCAACCACCCTGCTGCACGACCTGCCGGGCGTGACCGCCCCGCGCGTGCTGGTGGTCGGCCTCGGTGAAGCCGCCCGTTTCGGCGTGCCGCAGTACCTGAAGGCCGTGGGCGACGCCGTGCGCGCGCTGAAGGCCGGTGCTGCCCGCAGCGCACTGTTCACCCTGTCCGAAGTGGCGGTGAAGGACCGCGACGCGGCCTGGGCGATCCGTCAGGCGGTGATCGCCGCCGATCACGCCGCCTACCGCTATACCGCCACCCTGGGCAAGAAGAAGGCCGACGACGCCGGTCTGACCCAGCTGGCCATCGCCGGTGACGACGCGCAGGCGCTGGCTCAGGGCCAGGCCATTGCCGCCGGCGTCGAGTTCGCCCGTGAGCTGGGCAACCTGCCGCCGAACTACTGCACCCCGGCCTATCTGGCCGACGTGGGCGTGAAGTTCGCCGGCGAGCACGAGGGTGCCGAAGCCGAGATCCTCGACGAGCACCAGATGGAAGCGCTGGGCATGGGCTCACTGCTGGCCGTGGCCCGTGGCTCGGCCAACCGCCCGCGCCTGGTCGTGCTGAAGTGGACCGGTGCAGGCGACGCCAAGCCCTATGTGCTGGTCGGCAAGGGCATCACCTTCGATACCGGTGGCGTCAACCTGAAGACCCAGGGCGGCATCGAGGAAATGAAGTACGACATGTGCGGTGGCGCCAACGTCATCGGCACCTTCGTCGCTGCGGTCAAGGCCAAGCTGCCGCTGAACCTCGTCGTGGTGGTCCCGGCGGTGGAGAACGCCATCGATGGCAATGCCTACCGTCCGTCCGACGTGATCACCTCGATGTCGGGCAAGACCATCGAAGTCGGCAACACCGACGCCGAAGGCCGCCTGATCCTGTGCGACGCGCTGACCTACGCACAGCGCTTCGAGCCGGCCGCGCTGGTCGACGTCGCCACCCTGACCGGTGCCTGCATGGTCGCCCTCGGCCACCAGACCGCCGGCCTGATGAGCAAGCACGACGACCTGGCCAATGAACTGCTGGCCGCCGGCGAGCATGTGTTCGACCGCGCCTGGCGCCTGCCGCTGTGGGACGAGTACCAGCCGATGCTGGATTCGACCTTCGCCGACGTCTACAACATCGGCGGCCGCTGGGCCGGCGCGATCACCGCGGGCTGCTTCCTGTCGCGCTTCACCGAAGGCCAGCGCTGGGCCCATCTGGACATCGCCGGCGTGGCCAGCGATGAAGGCAAGCGTGGCATGGCCACCGGCCGCCCGGTCGGCCTGCTGAGCCAGTGGCTGCTGGACCAGGCCGCCCGCGCCTGATGCCGTACCCGCCCCTGGCCGGCAGACGCCGGCCGGGGCCTCGCCCGGCACTGCCGGGCCCCTGCCTGACCCGGACCCTGCCATGCCCCGCGCCGACTTCTACCTGATCGCCAAGCCCCGCTTCCTGACCGAGCCGCTGCGCCTGGTCTGTGAGCTGGCGCGCAAGGCCAACGACGCCGGGTTGTTCACCCTGGTGCTGGCCCGTGACCAGGCCCAGGCCGAGGAGCTGGACGAGCTGCTGTGGGCCTTCGACAACGACGCCTACATCCCGCACCAGATCGCCGGCGAAGACATGGACGAGGAAGAGGCCCTGGTACTGATCGCGGTACCCGGCACCGAGGCACCGGCGCGTCCGCTGGTGATCAACCTGCGCGACGAGCCCTGGCTGGGCCAGTGCGAGCGCGTGCTGGAAGTGGTGCCGGCCGATCCGGAAGCGCGCGAACCGCTGCGCGAGCGCTGGCGCCAGTACAAGGCCGCCGGTTACGACCTGAACAAGCATGACATGTGAGCGCGCCCCGGCCCCCTTGATGGGCCGCCGCCGCGCCCTGATCCTTCAACGATTACCTCCTGGTTCCCCCGCATGACCCAACTCGCCTCCAGCTACGACCCGAAGTCCTTCGAGACCGACCTCTACGAGGCCTGGGAGAAGGCCGGCCACTTCAAGCCGTCCGGCACGGGCGAGCCGTACACCATCCTGCTGCCGCCGCCGAACGTGACCGGCACCCTGCACATGGGCCACGCCTTCCAGCAGACCCTGATGGACGCGCTGGTGCGCTACCACCGCATGCGCGGCTACGACACGCTGTGGCAGGTCGGTACCGACCACGCCGGCATCGCCACCGAAATGGTGGTCAGCCGCAACCTGGCGCTGGAAGGCAAGGGCGAGACCCGCGATTCGCTGGGCCGCGAGGGCTTCATCGGCAAGGTCTGGGAGTGGAAGCAGCAGTCCGGCGACACCATCGAACGCCAGATGCGTCGCCTTGGCACCTCCGCCGACTGGTCGCGCAGCACCTTCACCATGGACCCGCAGCCGTCGGCGGCAGTCAATGAAGCCTTCGTGCGCTGGTACGAGCAGGGCCTGATCTACCGCGGCCAGCGCCTGGTGAACTGGGACCCGGTGCTGAAGACCGCCATTTCCGACCTGGAAGTGGAGAGCGCCGAGGAAGACGGCTTCCTGTGGTCGATCGCCTACACGCTGGACGAAGGCCTGAGCTACGAGCACGTCGAGCGCGATGCCGACGGCGTGGAAACGCTGCGCGAAACCCGCGACTACCTGGTCGTCGCCACCACCCGCCCGGAAACGCTGCTGGGCGATACCGCGGTGATGGTGCATCCGGAGGACGAGCGCTATGCGCACCTGATCGGCAAGAGCGTGGTGCTGCCGCTGACTGGCCGCCGCGTGCCGGTGATCGCCGACGACTACGTGGACCGCGCGTTCGGCACCGGCGTGGTCAAGGTCACCCCGGCGCATGATTTCAACGACTACGAAGTGGGCGTGCGCCACAGCCTGCCGATGATCAACCTGTTCACCCCGGTGGCGGCGCTGAACGAAAACGCGCCGGAACGCTTCCAGGGCCTGGACCGCTATGAAGCGCGCAAGGCCGTGCTGGCCGAACTGGAAGACCTGGGCATCCTGGTCGAGACCAAGGCGCACAAGCTGCAGGTGCCGCGCGGCGACCGTACCGGCCAGGTGATCGAGCCGTACCTGACCGACCAGTGGTTCGTGAAGATGGACGACCTGGCCAAGCGTGGCCTGGAACTGGTCGAGGACGGAAGCATTTCCTTCGTGCCGCCGAACTGGATCAACACCTACCGCCACTGGATGAACAACATCCAGGACTGGTGCATCAGCCGCCAGCTGTGGTGGGGCCACCGTATCCCGGCGTGGTTCGATGCCGCCACCGGCAACTGCTACGTCGGTCGCAGCGAAGAGGACGTGCGCGCGAAGCACAACCTGGGCAGCGACGTGGTGCTGAACCAGGAAAGCGACGTGCTGGAGACCTGGTTCTCCTCGCAGCTGTGGCCGTTCTCCACCCTGGGCTGGCCGAATGAGCAGGCCATGGCCGAGCGCGGCTTCGACCGCTACCTGCCATCGTCGGTGCTGATCACCGGCTTCGACATCATCTTCTTCTGGGTGGCGCGCATGATCATGGCCACCGACAACCTGGTCGGGAAGATCCCGTTCAAGGACGTCTACTTCACCGGCCTGATCCGCGACGGCCAGGGCCAGAAGATGTCCAAGAGCAAGGGCAACGTGCTCGACCCGCTGGACATCATTGACGGCATCACCATCGACGACCTGGTCGCCAAGCGCACCGGCGGCCTGATGCAGCCGAAGATGGTCGAGAAGATCGAGAAGGCCACCCGCAAGGAATTCCCGGACGGCATCGCCGCCCACGGTGCCGATGCGTTGCGCTTCACCATCGCCGCGCTGGCCACCCATGGCCGCGACATCAAGTTCGACATGAACCGCGCCGAGGGCTACAAGAACTTCTGCAACAAGCTGTGGAACGCCAGCCGCTTCGCCCTGATGAACACCGAAGGCGCTGCGTTCACCGGCGTGCCCAAGCCGCGCACCGATGCCGAGCGCTGGATCCTCGCGCGCCTGGCCGCCACCACCGCCGAAGCTCAGGGCCATTTCGCCGCGTATCGCTTCGACCTGCTGGCGCAGTGCCTGTACGAGTTCGCCTGGAACGCGTTCTGCGACTGGTTCCTGGAGCTGAGCAAGCCGGCCTTGAACGGTGCCGACGCGGCTGATGCCGAAAGCACCCGCCACACCCTGCTGTACGTGCTGGAAGCGCTGCTGCGCCTGCTGCACCCGCTCACGCCGTTCATCACCGAACAGCTGTGGCAGCAGCTGGCCCCGCGCCTGGGCCTGGCCGAAACCACGCTGTCGCTGCGCCCGTACCCGACCGCCGCCGAATTCGCCGGTGATTTCGCCCAGGCCGAGGCCGACGTGGAATGGCTGAAGGCGGTGATCAGCGCGGTGCGTCGCGTGCGCAGCGAACTGAACGTCGCACCGTCCAAGCAGGTGCCGCTGCGCCTGCAGGCCGGCCTGGCGCAGGACCGCGTGCGCATCGAACGCTTCAGCACCTCGCTGTCGTTCCTGCTGAAGCTGGACAGCATCCAGTGGCTGGCCGAAGGCGAAAGCGCACCGCCGGCGGCCGCCGCGATCGTGGGCGAGCTGAAGCTGCTGGTGCCGCTGGAAGGCCTGGTCGATCTCGATGCCGAGCGCGTGCGCCTGGACAAGGAAATCGCTCGCGTCGAAGCCGAAAAGGAGAAGAGCGAGACCAAGCTGGCCAAGTTCACCGACAAGGTGCCGCCGGCCGTGGTCGAGCAGGAACGCGTGCGCCTGGCCGACTGGAACACCCAGCTGGCCGGCCTGCGCGAACAGCGCGCGAAGCTGTAACGCCGCGCTCTGGTGCGTGCCAACCAAGGTTGGCGCCTACCACGCCGGGAGAGGTTGGCACCCACCCAAGCGGAATCGGAAACGCCGGGCGATGCCCGGCGTTTCCATTTCCGCCGCATGGCATCATCGCCGGATGCCTCTTTCGATCTTCCTGCTGGTTCTCGCCGCTGCGGCACTGCATGCCAGCTGGAATGCGATCGTCAAGCGCGGGCCGGACAAGTTCCTCGGCACCGTGCTGGTCACCGGCAGCGCCGCGCTGCTGTCGGCCGCCGCCCTGCCCTTCCTGCCTTTTCCCGCCGCGCACAGCTGGCCCTGGCTGGGCGCATCGGTGCTGTTGCAGGTGACCTATTACGGGCTGGTCGCACGCTGTTACCAGCAGGTCGACATGAGCCTGGCCTACCCGCTGATGCGTGGCAGCGCGCCGATCCTGGTCGCACTGGCGGGCACCCTGCTCGGTGAACCATTGCCCGCTGCAGCGTGGCTGGGTGTGGTGCTGGTGAGCACCGGCATCCTGTGCATGGCAGTGGGTGCGCGTGGCGGCCAACTGCGCCTGCCGCTGCTGACCGCAGCGATGATCGCCACCTACACGCTGGTCGATGCGCAGGGTGCACGGCAGTCCGGCAGCGCGCTCAGCTACACGCTGTGGTTGTTCCTGCTGTCGGGCATTCCGCTGCCGCTGTGGGCGTTGTACACGCGCGGCGGCGCGGTACTGGACTATGCGCGGCAGCATTGGCCGCTGGGACTGGCCGGTGGCGTCGGCACCACCGCCTCCTATGCGATGGCGTTGTGGGCCATGACCCAGGCGCCGGTGGCGATGATCTCGGCGCTGCGCGAATCCTCGATCCTGTTCGCGCTGCTGATCTCGGTGTTCCTGCTGCGCGAACGGATACCACGCGCGCGCTGGCTGGCAGCGTCGCTCATCGTCGGTGGCGTGCTGGCGTTGCGCCTGGCGTGAGCAGAGCGTGCCAACCAAGGTTGGCACCTACCGGATATGCCATTGCACGCCTTGGTAGTAGCCGACCTTGGTCGGCGCATTGCTGCCAACCAAGGTTGGCGGCAACCGGTAGTGCCGGCCGCTGGCCGGCAACCCGTCTGCGTTAAAGCGGCGGCATCACCTGCAGGTCGCCGTCGACCAGCTCGATCGCCATCACCACCGCGTCCTCGCGGCCCTGTGCGGCCGGATAGTAACGCGGGCGGCGACCGATCTCGTTGAAGCCTTCGCTGTGGTACAGCGCCAGCGCCGGCGTGTTGGACGGACGCACCTCCAGGAAGACGCGCTGGGCACCACGGTCGGCGGCCAGTTGCACCATCGCGCGCAGCAGCTGGCGGCCCAGCCCGCGCGACTGTGCCAGCGGGTCGATGCAGATGTTGAGCACGTGCGCTTCATCCGCGGCGATGCTGAGCACGCCATAGCCGACCAGCAGGCCATCGCGCTCCATCGCCAGGCCGGGATAGCCGGCGCGCAGGCAGTCGATGAAAATGCCGCGGGTCCAGGGAAAAGGATAGCCCCGCAGCTCGATCGCCATCACGGCATTGAGGTCGCTCTCGCGCAGCGCACGCAGGCTGACCGGGCCGGGCCGGGTCACCGCGCTCACCGCGCACCCCGCTTGCGCAGGGCACGCAGCTGCGGCCACAGCGCACGCTTGGCGGCCGGGTCACGGCGCAGCTGGTCCAGCGGCCAGCTGTCCATCAGCACCTGCGTCGCCGGGTCGTTCGGGTTGCAGCCGGACGCGCGCAGCAGCGCGATCTGCAGGCGATCGGGCAGGCGTACCACCGGCTGTCGTGCGTTGCCGCTGGGCAGCGGGCGCTCAGCCGCCGGCACGGTATCCGGGGCACTGACCGGCGTTTCGCGGCGCGGCGGAGCCGGGCGTTCCGCGCGTACTGCGGTCGCCGTCGCGGCGCGGGCGTCGCGCGGCGGCACAGCGGCCCGCACCGGCTCCGGTTCCGGCGGGGCAACACTGGCCTCGGCTTCGGCCACGCTCAACTGCAATGCGGCATCCAGCTCGGCGGCCAGCTGGCCGTCGTGATAGACGGTATAGCCCATGGCCTGCAGCCAGGCCTGCTGGGCCGGCGACCACAGCACGGGCAGGTCCTGGCTCACGCGGCCTCGGGCTTCTTGCGCAGGCGCTGCACGGCCCACATCACCGGGCCGGACAGGGCGTACAGGATCCCGACCGCGAACAGCACGCGCGGCAGGTCGATCACCGCGATGGCAATGGCGACCGGCACCAGCGCCAGCACCAGGAACGGCACGCGATCCGAACGGGTGCCCTTGGCCGCGCCGCCCTTGAAGCTCCAGAAACGGATACGGCTGACCATCAGCAGCGCAGCGATGATCGTCACTGCCAGCGCCACGTAGCGCAGCTGGTTGCCATCCCAGCCCAGGTTGCCGTCGGCGAACGCCCAGACGAAGGACATCATCAGGCCCGCTGCGGCCGGGCTGGCCAGGCCAACGAACCAGCGCTTGTCGACCACCGCCACCTGCGTGTTGAAGCGGGCCAGGCGCAGTGCCGCGCAGGCCGCATACAGGAAGGCCACGGCCCAGCCGACGCGGCCGAGCAGCGGATCATCGAACTTCAGCCACGACAGCGACCAGTGGTACATCACCAGCGCCGGGGCCATGCCGAAGCTGACCAGGTCGGCCAGCGAGTCGTACTGCACGCCGAATTCGCTGCTGGTACCGGTCAGGCGCGCCACGCGCCCGTCCAGGCCATCCATCACCGCCGCCACGAACACGGCGATGCTGGCATTGACGAAATCCCCGTTGGCCGCGGCGATGATCGCGTAGAAACCGGCGAACAGGCCGGCGGTGGTGAACAGGTTGGGCAGCAGGTAAATCGTGCGCGAGCGCGGCGGCGGTGTGATCGGGTCCATGGAATCCAGTTTAATCGACTTGCCAGTGCTCGGCGCCAATGCTGCAATCGGCGTTCTACGCCCATTCCGTGGAGTTTGCCATGCGTGCCCTGTCCTGCCTTGGATGCCTGCTGCTGTTGGCCAGTGCCAACGCCGTGGCCGGTCCCGTCTACAAATGGAAGGACGCCCATGGCGTGACCCAGTACTCGGAGACCCCACCGGCGGGCAAGAAGTACGAGACCCGCGAGCAGGCCCGCACCCCGCAGGCCGCGGCCAGCACCGAGACCCCGGCCGCGCCGGTTCCCGAGCAGTGCAGCACGGCCCGGGCCAACCTGGCCCTGCTGGACGGCGGTGGCCAGGTGATGCAGGACACCGATGGTGATGGCAAGGCCGATACCCCGTTGACCCCGGAGCAGCACACCGCGCAGAAGGGGCTGGCGCAGGCCGCCATCAAGGCGTACTGCCCACCGGCCGGTTAAGGGTATCGGCAGGGCTGCGCCCTGCACCTGCCGAGGCTGCAAGCAACGGCAACGTCAAAAGCGGGCATTCCGTGGAATGGCGGGGGGGGGGGGGGGGGGGGGGGGGGGGGGGGGGGGGGGGGGGGGCCGCCCCCCCCCCCCCC
>NZ_JAXBQL020000018.1:0-51230 GCF_047520565.2 Stenotrophomonas sp. FR012 | reverse complement strand
GGTAGTGCGGGCCGCTGGCCGGCAACTTCAAACCCCTCCGCAAGCATCGCAAAGCAGCCGGCCAGCGGCCGGCTCTACCGCTTCTTCGCCGCCGGGGATTACCACGGTAGTGCCGGCCGCTGGCCGGCAACTTCAAACCCCTCCGCAAGCATCGCAAAGCAGCCGGCCAGCGGCCGGCTTTACCGCTTCTTCTTCGCCGCGTTGAGCGTCGCCGCCGCGCGCAGCAGCGCCTTGAACGCAGCGGCATCCGGCATCGCGCCTTCATGGATGTCGATCGCACGCCGCGTGTTGCCGTCCAGGCTTGCGTTGAACAGCCCCTTTGGATCGGCCAGCGCCGCACCGTTGGCGAAGGTCAGCTTCACTGCCTGCTTGTAGGTCTCGCCGGTGCACAGGATGCCGTTGTGCTCCCACACCGGTGTACCCCGCCATTTCCAGGTTTCCTGCACGTCGGGCAGCGCTTCATGGATCAACGCACGCACGCGTGCCAGTGTTTCACCGCGCCAGTCTGCCAACTCGGCGATGCGTGCATCGATCAACTCGGTGGCCGGTGTTCCGGCATCGGCCGGGTTGGGGGCATGCGTGGCCATCAGGAGCTCTCGTCGGGAAAGGAATGAGAAGGTCGGGGTTACATGCGCTCGCCGGGCAACGCGGCGGCCTGGCGCACCCAGTCGAGGAACTGTGCCTCATCCAGCAGGCCGTCCTGCGGGATGTGCAGGTAACGCGTATCGGCGCTCCTGGACGGCTCGGGCGGCACTGGCGCCAGTGCCGCGCCACGGAAGAACGCCACCTTGATGTAGCGGGTGAAGCAATGGAAGCTGAGAAACCACCCTTCGCCCGGCGCAACCGCATACATCGGCGAGTTCCACTTCACCGCCTTGTGCACCCCAGGTACGGCCTGCTCGATCAATGCATCCAGTCGCGCGCCGATCGGACGTTTCCAGTCCGGCATGGCGGCGATGTATGCCTGCACCGGCGCATCGCCCTCGCCCTTGGCGATCTGCGGGTTGCCACCGGACAGCAGCGTGGGCGCAGTGGAAGGTGCGGTTCGCTTGGCAGGCATCGCACGCTATGTCCATCGGGATGAAGCTGCAGCCTAGCGCGGGCCCGCCCGGTGGTCACGGCGCAGTGCGCCATCGGCTCAGCCCGCCTGCCGTGCGCGGAACCGGCGCCAGTCCGGCAGCTTGCGGTGGCAGCGCAGCGAGCGCATCAGCGCTGCCATCACGATACCGAACAGCACGCCAGCCGACAGGCCGGCCACCAGCAACAGCGCCAGCGGGCGCTCGCTGCCCTGCCACAGCATCAGCCACATCAGCGCGGTCCAGAACACCCCGAACAGCAGGCCCTGCACCAGCGCATTGGTGCCGAAGCCCGCCAGGATCGGTGGCGGCAGGGCAATGCCCAGGCGCCATAGCAGGCGGTGCAGCAGCGGCGCCGACTGCACGCGCGCCAGCCCCTTGCCGTCGAGAAAGCGCAGTGCCGACTGGATCACGGCGGGATAGCGCGGGTTGATGTCGCTCATCAGCTGATCGTGGCCGATGCGATGCCGGAAACGCAAACGGCCACCCGAAGGTGGCCGTCGCGGCAACAACCGAAGTTGTTTATCAGGCCTTGTCGGCCAGACGGGCAGCCTTGGCGGCAGCAGCGGCAGCCAGGTCTTCCTTGATGCGGGCAGCCTTGCCTTCCAGGCCACGCAGGTAGTACAGCTTGCCGGCGCGGACCTTACCACGACGCTTCACTTCGACCGAGTCGATGATGGCGCTGTGGGTCTGGAAAACGCGCTCGACGCCGTAGCCGTGCGAGATCTTGCGCACGGTGAACGAGGAGTTCAGGCCGGCATTCTTGGTGGCGATGACGACGCCTTCGTAGGCCTGCACGCGCTCGCGGCTGCCTTCCTTCACCTTCACGTTGACGACAACGGTGTCGCCCTGGCTGAACTTCGGCAGTTCACGGGTGATCTGGGCGGATTCGAATTCCGCGACGATGGACTTGTTCAGCTTGCTCATGGGTTACACCGATTCTTGTTCGGGTGGGCGTGTCGTATCGACAACGTGGGCTCATGCAGTCACCGGACTGTGCTGCACGTTTGTTTTGGTACTGCGCGCGCCAACCGGAGATGGCGGGAATTGGTCATGATAGCCGATAAAGCCAGCCCTGCGCTAGGGGCTGGCCTTCTGGTTCCGGGCCTGACGGCCCTGCTCCAGCAATTTGCGGTCAGCCTTGCCCAGTGCCTGTTCATCCAGCAGGTCCGGGCGTCGCTGGGCGGTCCGGAGCAGCGACTGCTGGCGGCGCCAGGCGGCGATGGCCGCGTGGTTGCCCGAGCGCAGCACCTCCGGCACGTCCCCCAGTGGGTGCTGGGCCGGCTGGCTGTAATGCGGGCAGTCGAGCAGGCCGAGGTCGCCCTCGAAGCTGTCCTGCGCCGCCGACTCCGCATCGTTCAGGGCACCGTCCTGCAGGCGGGCCACGGCGTCGATGATCACTGCCGCGCCCAGCTCGCCCCCGGACAGCACGTAGTCGCCGAGGGAGATTTCCTCGTCGACATTGGCCTCCAGGAAACGCTCGTCGATGCCCTCGTAGCGGCCACAGAGCAGGACCATGCGCGGCAGCGCCGCCAGTTCCCGCACCTTGGCCTGGGTCAACGGCGCACCCTGCGGACTGAGATAGATCACCCGCGCCGGGGTGGGATCGGCCTCTCGGATCGCCTGCAGGCAGGCCTGCAGCGGCTCGATCAGCATCACCATGCCCGGGCCACCACCGAACGGACGGTCGTCCACCCGGCGGTAGTTGCCTTCGGCGTAATCACGGGGGTTCCAGCCATGCAGGCTGAACAGTCCCTTCTCCTGCGCGCGCCCGACCACGCCCAGTCCAGCGGACTGGGCGAGGAACTCGGGAAACAGGGTGATGACGTCGAAACGCATGCTCACACTCAGAACTCGGGATCCCAGTCGACCACGATCAGGTTGGCCTCGAAATCGACCGATTTGACGAAGTCCGGCTGCACGAACGGAATCATCCGCTCGCGGTCACCCCGGACCACAACCACGTCATTGGCGCCGGTGCTGAACAGGTGCGAGACCTGGCCCAGGGCGACGCCCTCGGTGGTCTTCACATCCAGGCCTTCCAGGTCCACCCAGTAATACTCATCGGGCTTCGGCGGCGGCAAGGCACTGCGGGCCACGTAGATCTCGGTGCCGCGCATCGCTTCGACCACATCGCGATCCTCGACCCCGGGGAAACGGGCCACCAGGTGCTTGCCGCTGTCGCGGCCGCGCACACCTTCAACCGTGGTTTCCACGCCGGATGGGCTGCGCACGATCCACGGCTGGTAACGGAAAATGGCGGAACGTGGCTCGGTCCAGGACTCGAGTTTGATCTCGCCGCGCACACCAAAAGCGCCGACAACCCTGCCCAGCAGGATGCGGCGCTCGATATCTTTCATCTGCTTCAACCAAGAGGGCCACGCCGAAGCGTGGCCCGTCAGGATCAGGCCGCAGCGGCCTGGGACTTGGTCGCTTCCTTGATCAGGTTGCGGACCTTGTCGGTCGGCTGGGCGCCGTTCTTGACCCAATGGTCAACGCGGGCCAGGTCCAGCTCGATGCGCTTCTCGGCGCCCTGGGCGACCGGGTTGTAGAAGCCGACGCGCTCGATGTTGCGGCCGTCGCGCGCGCTGCGCACGTCGGTGACGATGATGTGGTAGAACGGACGCTTCTTGGCGCCGCCGCGGGTCAGTCGAATCTTGACCATGGTGTTTTTCCTATTGCCCAGTCGCCAGGATGGCGAGGTAAGCGGGCGATTATAGCGGCAGATCGCGGCCGGGCCAACCCCGGGGATGAACTCCCGGGGTCAGATCCCTTTTGCGGCGCAAAAGGGATCTGACCCCAATTTGTCCCAAGCCACCGCCGCCAACACCTGCCTGCCCTGTTCAGCCAGCGCCGGCGAGCCGGCCAGGACATGTCCGTCAATGGCCTCCAGCGCCCACAACCCGCTGGCGTTGCAGGCAAAAGCCGCCTTCACGCCGGCCAGATCGGCCAGCCGCAGCGGCTGAGTGGCCTGAGGCCCCGGCCAATGCTGCTTCAGCAGTGCCTCGGCAGTCCCGCGCAGGGCCGGCGCCTGCGGCCAGAGCAGCCGTTCACCATCGTGCACGGCCAGATTCCAGGTGCTGCCTTCACTCACGCCGGCATCGGCGGTGACGAACAGCACATCGTCGAATCCTTCCGCCATCGCCGCGCGACGCTCGGCGAACAGGCCGAAGGTGCCCACATGCTTGATCTGCGGCATCTCGCGCTGCCAGGCCACGCTGCGCACACGCTTGGAGGCGGTCAGCTTCATCGGCGCGGACACCGCCACCAGCACGTCCACTGGCACCGCCGTCAGCGGATTGCGGAAATCAAAGCGGCGCGAGTACACCGTCACCCGCAGGGAGGCATCGGCCTGCCCTGATTGCTGCAATGCCTGCGCCATCCATGCCTCCACCTGCACCGTGTCCAGTTCGCTGCCGAACAGTTCGCGCGTAGCCTGTGACAGCCGCGCCAGATGCAGGTCCAGCCCCTGCACTGCACCACCACGCACCTGCAGCGAGGTGAAGTGGCCGTAATTCACCAGCGCCGGCAGGAGATCCTCCACCTGCGCCGCCCGGCCGTTGCAGCTCACCATCATGGCAGCAGTGCCTGCGCCTGTTCCCACATGCCGCGCAGCACGTCGGCGGCCGGTTGCGCCGGCGCCATCCACGCCGACTGCCCGGCCCAGGCCTGCATCGCCGCCAGACGATTTTCCTGTGCCGCCTGCCTGCGCATCGGGGCGGTCAGGCCGCGCTGCACCGGGTATGGACGCGGCGCGGGGGCGCCTTCTGCAGCAGCGGCGCGCACATAGGGCGTCGCCAGGCCACGGCCCAGGCGACCACTGAAGGCGCGGGTCGGCCAGGTATCTTCCGGTTCGCTGGCGGCCAGCCCATCGGCCCACGCCGAAGCGATCGCCGCTTCCGGCGTGCGCAGGAAGGCGGTGCCGATCTGCACCGCACTGGCGCCCAAGGTGAGTGCGGCAGCGATGCCACGGCCATCGGCGATGCCGCCGGCGGCAATCACCGGAATCTGCAGCTGATCGGCCAGGCGCGGCAGCAGCGCAAACAGTCCCACCAGCTGGCGCTCGGCCATCGCCGGATCAAAGGAACCACGATGGCCGCCGGCCTCCGCGCCCTGCGCCACGACCGCGTCGGCGCCGGCGTCCTGTGCCGCGCGCGCTTCGGACAAGGTGGTGGCACAGGCGATCCAGGCGATGCCGGCGTCCTTCAACTGCTGCACGTGGCGCGGCAACAGCACGCCCATGATGGTCGAGGCCACCGCAGGACGCGCCGCCAGCAGTGCGGCGAACTGTTCTTCGAAGTCGGCCGGCGTGGCGTCGGCGGCGCTGGCCGGCACCTCCGGGCCCCATTGCGCGAGGAAGGCGCGGCTGGCGGCCTCGGCGGCAACGTCACGGGCAGGTACAGGGTCCGGCATCCACAGGTTCACCTGCGCCGGACCGCTGGAGGCTGCGCGGAAGTCATCCATCCAGCGACCGATATCGGCCGAAGAGGACAACACCGCGCCCATTGCGCCCATGCTGCCGGCGTTGGCCAGCGCAGCCGACAACGGTACCGGGCAGGCACCGGCCATCGGTGCCAGCAGGATCGGAACGGAAACGCCAAAGCGCCGGCAGAACGCCTCGGCGCGGGAAGCTACAGCGGAACTCTGCATGACGGCCCATCGTTTCGGACAGGCCCCCATGGTGCGCGCAGGACAGGGGAAGAGTCGAGCCTGCTGCCCGACGGCCTGCTGCGGCGCTTGTGCGCCGCCGCCCGAGCGTGGGCCCGGGCGCTACATCAGATTGCGGACGGGGCCGTCATCAACGGAACGGCATGCCGCGGCCGCCCATGGCGCCCATCATCCCCTTCATGCTGCGCAACATGCCCTTCATGCCACCGCCGGCCATCTTGCTCATCATCTTTTCCATCTGCATGTACTGCTTCATCAGCTTGTTGACGTCGGCCGGCGTCACGCCCGAGCCCTTGGCGATGCGCGCGCGGCGCGAGCCGTTGAGCAGGTTCGGATTGCGCCGTTCCTTCTTGGTCATCGAGCTGATGATGGCGATCATGCGCGGCACTTCCTTGCCCTGGCTGACCTGCTGCTTCAGATGGTCGGGGATGTTGCCCAGGCCCGGCAGCTTGTCCATCAGGCCGCCGATGCCGCCCATGTTCTGCATCTGCTCGAGCTGGTCACGCATGTCGTTCAGGTCGAATTTCTTGCCCTTGGCGACCTTCTCGGCCAGCTTGGCGGCCTTGTCCTTGTCGACCTGCTGCTCGACCTGCTCGACCAGCGACAGCACGTCGCCCATGTCGAGGATGCGGCTGGCGATACGGTCCGGGTGGAACACGTCCAGGCCTTCCGGCTTTTCACTGACACCGACGAACTTGATCGGCTTGCCGGTGATGTAGCGCACGCTCAGCGCGGCGCCGCCGCGGGCGTCACCGTCGGTCTTGGTCAGTACCACGCCAGTCAGCGGCAGGGCATCGCCGAAGGCCTTGGCGGTGTTGGCCGCGTCCTGGCCGGTCATGGCGTCGACCACGAACAGCGTTTCGGCCGGATTCACCGCAGCGTGCAGGGCCTTGATCTCGGCCATCATCGCTTCGTCGATGGCCAGGCGGCCGGCGGTATCGACCAGCAGCACGTCGACGAACGACTTGCGTGCATCGTCGATGGCGGCGCGGACGATGGCTTCCGGCTTCTGGTCGGCACTGGACGGGAAGAACAGCACGCCCACCTGCTCGGCCAGGGTTTTCAGCTGCTCGATCGCGGCCGGACGGTAGACGTCGGCCGAGACCACCATCACCTTCTTCTTGCGCTTTTCCTTCAGGTGCTTGGCCAGCTTGCCCACGGTGGTGGTCTTGCCGGCGCCCTGCAGGCCCGCCATCAGGATGATGGCCGGAGCGGGCACATTGAGGTTCAGGTCGCTGGCTTCAGCGCCCATCACCGCAGTCAGCTCGTCGCGCACGACCTTGATCAGCGCCTGGCCCGGGGTCAGCGACTTCAGCACTTCCTGGCCGACCGCGCGCACCTTGATGCGCTCGATCAGCGCCTGCACCACCGGCAGCGCAACGTCGGCTTCGAGCAGCGCGATGCGCACTTCGCGGGTCGCCTCGCGGATGTTCTCCTCGGTCAGGCGGCCACGGCCACGCAGGCGCTCGATGGTGCCGGAAAGGCGCTGGGTCAGGGACTCGAACATGCGGCGCAACCTGTCTGAAAGCGGGGGACAATAAGGCAGACAGTATAACGGGTCTGGCTGTCTCCCCGGACTGCGGCCACGGGGCCGTCGCCAGCATCACGGGGGTATGCGAAACTGCAACGATGACAATCGTTCTCATCGCCGTCCTGCTCTACCTGGCTGCCAGTGCCCTGCTGGTGCGCGCGCTTGGCCGCGATGAGACGACCGGCTCCCCCATCTGGCTGTGGCCGGCCCTGCCCGCCATGCTGCTGCACGGCGGCTACCACGTGATGGTGGCGATGCGCACCAACGGCGGGCCGGACATGCACTTCTTCGCCGCACTGTCGCTGGTCGGCCTGGGCATGGCCTGGCTGACTTCGCTGGTCGGCGCGCGCGGGCGGATGTCGGCGCTGGGCGTGGTGGTGTTCCCGCTGGCCGCCGTGCTGCTGCTGGCCTACCACGGTTACGGCCACGAACCGAGCAAGGTGCTGGGCTGGCGCCTGGCCAGCCACGCCTGGCTGGCCCTGCTGGCCTACGCCACGCTGAGCATCGCCGCGCTGCTGGCGATCATGCTGTGGCTGCAGGAACGCGCCCTGCGCCGCCGCGAGTTCCGGCCTTGGCTGCGCGCGCTGCCGCCGCTGGCCGACCTGGAATCACTGCTGTTCCGGGTGATCACCGTCGGCTTCGCGCTGCTGACCCTCACCCTGGTCACCGGGGTGCTGTTCGTCGACGACCTGCTGGCGCAGAAGCTGGTGCACAAGACCGTGCTGAGCGTGCTGTCGTGGATCGTGTTCGGCGTGCTGCTGATCGGCCGCCGGCGCTACGGCTGGCGCGGCATGAAGGCGGTGCACTGGACGCTGGCGGCGATGCTGTTGCTGCTGCTGGCCTTCTTCGGCAGCCAGTTCGTGATCGAACTGGTGTTCGGGCATTCGCGATAGGCGGTGTGCCGACCAACGGTCGGCACCCACCGGCGCTACCGTCAAGGCTGGGCCAGGATCTTCCGCACCGAACGACCACTGTTGGTGACGATGTCATCAACCTGCCAGCATCCCTGCCCGTGGCGCACCATCGGCAAGCGGGTCAGGTAGGCCTTCTTCCACACCGAATAGCGCATCTCGACCTGGCCGGCGGAGGCCGAAGCCTCCTTCCAGCTGTAGCGCACCGGGGTTTCGATGTCACCGTCCTGCGCATCCAGCCACGGATCCGAATCGATGGTGCAGATGCCCTCTTCGCGCTGCTGGCAGGCGCGCTCTCCACGCAGTGCCTTGCCGAAGGCAGGGCTGACCAGGGCCGGGGGTGGCTCCAGCAGATCACCGTTGCCCGTCGTTGCCTGGTAGAAGGCGCGGGCCACCGCCTCTGGTTCCTGGCAGGCGGGTGACGCCTGCACGGCGGGGGCCAGCAGCAGCCCGGCGATCATCAACATCCCTGTCTTTCGCATGTATTTGTCCCTGAGGTGGTGCCGGCCGCTGGCCGGCATCAGGATATCCCGGTGCTGCCGGCCAGCGGCCGGCACTACCCGATACCCGGCCTACAACCCGTAACGCTCGATCACGTCCAGATGCGGCTGGCGATCCTGGTCACAGGCTTCAGCCAGGCGCAGCCAGCAATGCGGATGCGGCCACGTCGCGGTGTGCTGCTGCAGGAAGCGGTGCAGTGCCAGCGGTGCGTGGTCCTGCGGCTGGGCCACGGTGAACAGCAGGCCGGGCAGCGTACCCTCTTCCACATCGGGGTCGGTGACGGTGTAGTCCGGCCGGCTGTGTGACCACACCTTCCAGCCCTGTGCCTCGGCCGCCTCGACGAAGGCATTCCAGGCCTCTTCGCCCGGGTGCGCGCCATCGATCATCCAGCTGCGGGCGAAACCGCCGCGCTCGAGTACATGCACCTGCGCATAGGTCGGGATGAAATGCTCGCGTGCTTCCTCCTCCTCCGGGGCCGGATGCACCAGCGCGGCATCGAACACCACCCAGTCACCCACCTGCTGGGCGCGGTTGGACGGCGCGTTCTCGACGATGCGCGCGGTCACCGGACCGCTGCGACGGGCGTAGTACTCCATCGGCTCGCCGTTTTCTTCACTGCGGATGATCACCCAGCCCCACGGCTCCTCTACCACGCCGTCCTGGCTGGACAATTCCATGCCAAGCGCCGCCGCCGAGCGGCGCACGGCGTCCCAGTCGCGCGCGGCGCTGGCTGCGCTCATGTGGTCCCAATGCGCGGCATTGGGCTCGTCCAGCAGCTCCACCAGCTGTGCATAACAGGCCTGGGCCTCGCTGAAACGGCCGGTTTCCATGTACATGCGCGCCAGCGTGCCGCGCGCGCCGTGCGAGCCCGGAGACAGCTCCAGAAGCGATCGGGCCGCCTGCTCCAGCGCCGGCCAGTCGGACACGCGGCGTGCACGCTGCACCTCGCACCAGTGCGCGAACACCGGCACGCTGCCGCGATACAGATCGGCCAGCTGGCGCAGTCCGTCGTCGTCGCCCTGTTCGGCCAGCCAGCGCATCAGCGTGTAGGCCGCGGGGCCATCGTGCTGGGTATGGCCGCGTACGAACCGCCACAGCAGCGACCGCGCCTCGGCCTGCGCGCCGCAGGCATTCAGCGCGGAGGCAGCCATGTCGGCCAGCGCCTCGTCATCGGGCAGCTCGGCATGCGCCTGCAGCAACCACTGCGCTTCGCGCTCGGGATCGCGCGACTGGTTCTGTTCGCCCTGCGCGTCCAGCCATGCCAGCAGCTCGCCCGCCGGCACCGGCAGCGGCGCGACGTCCGGCAATGCCTCGATGCGCGCGGCCAGGCCTGCCACCAGCGCCGCAGCACCCCGATCCTGGCGCAGCTGCGCCAGATGGGTGCGGGCCAGTTCCAGCTGCCGCAGTGCGACCCAGCGCGCGCCACGCTGCAGCGCCAGCTCCAGGCTCAGCGCCGCGACTTCGATCAGCAGGCGGTGCGAACCGACCCGTGCGAAGTGCTCGATGATGGTGTTGAAGCGCGTGCCCAGATCCCACGTATTGCGCGCGGGATCACGCTGGCACAGTGCTGCGGCGGTGTTTGCCCACAGCCGCCAGTAGTTCGGGGTCAGCTCGCTCCACGGCACCAGCTGCTGCAACGCCTCTTCGTCGCGGCCTAGCTGGGCCAGCGCCCAGGCCTTGGACAAGCGACGCGGCACCGTGCAGTTGGCCGGTTCGTACTCCCCGGAGGCTGCCACTTCGGCCTCGCGCTTCTCGATCAGCGCCAGTGCCTCGTCGGCGCGGCCTACAGCGAGCAGGATCTTGATCTGCATCTCGGGGAAGCTGTCGAACACTTCCTTGCCACAGGCTTCCACGGCATCGGCTTGCACCTGCAGGTAATCCAGCGCCTCCTGGCCACGGCCATCATCGAGCAGCGCATCGGCCTTCTCGCAGCTCAGGCACTGGAAACAGGCCCAGCTCGGATCGATGCGGCCAAGGGTTTCGTCGCAGACCTCGATGCGCTCGGGCACCCAGCCCGGGCCATCGATGTTGCCGTAGCAGGCGGCCAGGTCCTGGGTCACGCAGATCGACTGCGGGCATTCCAGGGTGTCCTCGCGGTGCGCGCGCTCGAACAGCGCTACGGCTTCGCCGAGTGCGCTCTCGCCTTCCACGCGGTTGCCGACGCGGTTGCGCAGCGCCCAGTGGCCGACATAGACGTCAACCCAAGGGTTGTCCAGCGCCTTGCCCAAGGCGCGTGCTTCGGGCAGCAGGGCATCGACGCGGTCGATCTGCAGTTCACTGACCTCATCGGCGAGACGGTTCAGCAGGTGCGCGTTCTGCGCTTGGCCGGCCTGGCGCAGGTCACCCTGCAGCTTTTCGACCCAGTTCCAGATGTCCATGGGGATAATTGCTCCTGTCTAGCGAAGGCTGGATGAGAGGGTGCGGTGCTCAGCGCAGCATCTGCTGCAGGGCACCGGCGATATCGGTGAAGGCACCATTGAGATCCGGGCCCGGCGTAGCGGTCGCGCGTGCCAGCGGGCGGCCCTGCGCGGCGACGATGACTTTCAGCGAGCGCAGCAGGCGCGCCGCAGCCTCGGCCTGTGGGTGGCCCTCGCGCTGGGCGCGCAGCAGTGCCTGCACCGCCGGGTTGTCGAGATTGAGATACAGCCGCGACGGTGCGCGCGATTCGATGCGCGCGGTGAACTGGCGCGCCAGGCGCAGCGCGGCCATCGAGACGCGCTTGTCGTTCTCGTCGTCTTCCAGCCGCTGCTTCAGCTCGGCCTCGCGGTCGGGCACCACCACCACCGGCAGCGCCTCCGGGCTGAAACGCGCGGGCAGCAGCTGCTCGCCGTCGCCCAGTTGTTCGCGCAGCCACGCCAGCTGCGCCTCGTCGAGGCTGTCATCACTGCGGAACAGTGCGCGGTTGCCCTGCTCGGTGCCGAGCTCGACCAGGCGCAAGCCCTTGGCCTGGGCCCAGCGCCGCAGGAACGGCACCACCGCGTAGCGATGGCCATGCGCGACCGGTACGCCCATCGCACGGAACAGCATCTCTTCAAAGCCGCCGCCGTTGTCGAGGATGACATGCACGGCACCGCGCGCCGGCAGCGCACTGGCCGGCAGGTCGCCCTGCGAGGTCGGTACCCGCACATGCTCCATCAGCAGTTCGAACAGTCGCTCATCGCACAGTGCCGCACCCAGCAGGGCCTCGTTGTGGCGGGTCAGCACGCGCCGCCAGGCTTCCGGTTGCTGCTTCGCAACGTCGGCCAGGCCGTCGATCAGCGCCTCCAGCAGTGCATGCTGCACCGCGCGGTACTGGTCATCGCGCTGCAGGTCTTCGCGGCTGGCGGTGGGCGTCAACCGCGAGGATTCGATCACTCCGCCGATGAATCCGGCCCACGGCGGCAACAGGTCGCGCGCGTCGTCATCCAGCAGCATCCCACGCACGAACACCGACAGGTTGCGGTTGTCGCTGGTGCCATAGGTGGCGCCATCCTGCACCCACAGCAGGCCAGTGGCATCGCTATTGCCATCGGCGCGCAGCGGCACGGTGACGATCGGTTCGAAATCGTGCTCGAACCGCGCGGCGAACTGCAGCGCCTGCCGACGCGCCTGCACCGGATGCACGGCGACCTCCCCCTGGCCGCGCCACGGCGGCGGCTCGGGATTGAGCGCCTCGCCCGCAGCACCGATGAAGATCGGCTCGGACAGCAACGCGCAGTAGCGGCCCAGCACCTCATGCAGGCGCGCCTCGTTGGCCAGCGGCAGGAAGTCCGGATGCAGCTCCAGCTCCACCTCAGTGCCCACCGCGCGTGCAGGCACTTCGCTGACGGTGTATTGCTCGGCGTTGCTGGACACGTACAGATGGCCCAGATCCGGCGTCTGGTACGAGGTGGTGCGCACGCTGACCCGGCGCGCCAGCACGAAGGCCGACAGGAAGCCGAGGCCGAACATGCCGATCAGCCCTTCATCGTCCTCTCCGCCCTGGCGCAGGCCACGGGTGTAGCCGACGCCGACGGTGGCCAGGTAATCGTGGATCTCCTGGCGGGTCAGGCCGGCCCCAGTATCGGTGATGCGCAGCACGCCGGCACCGGCATCAACCTGCACCGAAATGCGCGAAGGCACGTCAACGCCGGGCTGCTCGATGCGGCGGCGGATGATCGAGTCATGCGCGTTCTGTACCAGCTCACGCAGCGCCACCACCGGGGTGGAATACAGGTGCTTGCCCAGCACCGTCATCAGTCCATTGAGATCGACCCCGGCACGACGGATCTCGGCGTTGGGGGCGGTGAGTGCGGTGTCCTGCATGTAATCGTTTACTCCTGAGCACGGAAAGACACCAGAGGGCGTCTTCGTCGAGCGGGAAAAACTAGCACAGTGAAGCTGACCGTTACTGCATTGGACACTTGTAGAGCCGAGCCCATGCTCGGCTGCTGTTCGACCACCAGTCGAGCATGGCTCGACTCCACAGAAAGCAGCCGAGCGTGGGCTCGGCTCTACAGGGCCGGCATCACGCCGCGTCGATGGCCTCGGACAGGCGTTCCACCGCGATCACCTCCATGCCTTTCACCGAACCGCCCTTGGGCGCATTGGCCTTAGGCACGATGGCGCGCTTGAAACCATGGGTGGCGGCCTCGCGCAGGCGGTCTTCGCCATTGGGCACCGGGCGGATCTCGCCGGACAGGCCCACTTCACCGAAGGCGATGGTCTTCTCCGCCAGCGGCCGATCCTGCAGCGACGACAACACCGCCAGCAGCACCGGCAGATCGGCGGCAGTCTCCTGCACGCGGATGCCACCGACCACATTGACGAACACGTCCTGGTCGCCGACCAGTACGCCGCCATGGCGATGCAGCACCGCCAGCAGCATCGCCAGGCGGTTCTGCTCCAGGCCGACCGCGACACGGCGCGGGTTCGACAGCGGCGATGCATCGACCAGCGCCTGTACCTCCACCAGCAGCGGCCGTGTGCCCTCGCGGGTGACCATCACGCAGCTGCCCGGCTGGTGGGTGCTGCCGCCGGAGAGGAAGATCGCCGAAGGGTTGGAGACCTCCTTCAGGCCCTTGTCGCCCATCGCGAACACACCCAGCTCGTTGACCGCACCGAAGCGGTTCTTGAACGCGCGCAACAGGCGGAAGCGGCTGCCGCTCTCGCCCTCGAAGTACAGCACCGCGTCGACCATGTGTTCCAGCACGCGCGGGCCGGCGATGCCACCCTCCTTGGTCACGTGGCCGACCAGGAACACGGCAGTGCCGGTCTCCTTGGCGAACCGCACCAGCCGCGCCGCACTCTCGCGCACCTGGCTGACCGAACCCGGCGCAGCGGTCAGGCTCTCGGTCCACAGGGTCTGCACCGAATCGGCCACGATCAGCCGCGGCCCAGCCCTGGAGGCATGCTGCAGGATCGACTCGACCCCGGTCTCGGCCAGCGCGTTGACCCCGTCCAGTGGCAGCTCCAGGCGGTGCGCGCGGCCGGCCACCTGGGCCAGCGACTCTTCACCGGTGACGTACAGCACCGGCAGTTCGGCCGCCATCTTCGCCACCGCCTGCAGCAGCAGCGTCGACTTGCCGATACCCGGGTCGCCGCCCACCAGCACCACCGCGCCTTCGACCAGGCCACCACCCAGCACGCGGTCGAACTCGCCGATGCCAGTGGAGACCCGGCGATGCTCGGTCTGCTCCACGTCCTTCAGCGCGGTGATCTTCGGCGGATCGATCTTGCCGGCCCAGCCCGCCCGCCGCGACGCCGGTGCCTTGGCCGCCGCCGCGCTCTCCAGCACGATTTCAGACAGCGAGTTCCAGGCGTTGCACTCCGTGCACTGGCCCTGCCATTTGCTGAATTCGGCGCCGCATTCATTGCAGACGTAGGCGGTGCGGGCTTTGGCCATCGGGTGATTTCCAGCAACGGGAACAGGCGTGGCAGGATAGCCGAGCCCGGTCGCAGCTGCTGCGACCGCTCAAGTCCTGCCCACCCGCGCCGATAGGGGTCGCGGGCGTGGGCCTTGCGGGCGCCCCCTTCCTCCCCCACTGGATTCAACATGACTGGCAGTTACAGTCAGAGCCTGGTCATCATCTCCCTGCTGGTGGCCATTCTTGCTTCGTACACGGCGCTGGACATGGCCGGGCGCCTTGCCACCGCCGAGGGCCGCGTGGCCCGCTGGTGGCTGGCGGGGGGTGCGGCGGCGATGGGCCTGGGCATCTGGTCGATGCACTTCATCGGCATGCTTGCCTTCGACCTGCCGATTGCGCTGGGCTACGACCTCGGCATCACCCTGTACTCGCTGGCGGTCTCGATCGGCGCCTCCGCCTATGCGCTGTGGCTGGTGTCGCGCCCCACCCTGCCGTGGCGTCGGCTGCTGGCCGGTGCCGTGCTGATGGGCCTGGGCATCGCAGCCATGCACTACCTGGGCATGGCTGCGATGCGCATGCAGCCCGGCATCGACTACCACCCGGGCTGGTTTGCCGCCTCCATCGCGGTGGCCATCGGTGCCGCTGGCGCCGCCCTGTGGATCGCCTTCCGCCTGCGCGCCGAGCAGCGCCACACCCTGCTCCTGCGCGTGCTCGCATCGCTGGTGATGGGCCTGGCCATCGTCGGCATGCATTACACCGGGATGGCGGCGGCGCGCTTCCCCGAAGGCAGCATCTGTGGCGCCGTCGGCAGTGGCGGCATCGACACGCGCTGGCTGGCCGTGCTGGTGATCGTCACCACCGTGGCCACGCTGGGCATCGCCCTGGTGGCCTCGCTGTTCGACCGGCAGATGCGCGTGCGCACCGGGCTGCTGGCCGATTCGCTGGCGCACGCCAACGACAAGCTGATCCAGGCGGCGCTGCATGATCCCTTGACCCAGCTGCCCAACCGCATGCTGCTGCAGGACCGCATCGAGCAGGCCATCGAGAAGGCGCGGCGCCGCAATCATGCGGTGGCGGTGATGTTCTGCGACCTGGATGGTTTCAAGGCGGTCAATGATGCCTATGGCCACCAGCTTGGCGACCGCCTGCTGGTGGCGGTGGCGCAGCGCATCGGCGGCCTGCTGCGCCCGCAGGACACGTTCGCCCGCCTCGGCGGCGACGAGTTCGTGATCGTGCTGGCCATCGATATTCCCGACGATGCGGTCGTGGTGGCCGAGCGCATCATTGCCGCCGCCGGTGAGCCGTTCACGCTGGATGCGGCCGAACTGCAGGTCAGCGCCAGCCTGGGCATCGCCCTGTATCCGGATGACGCCAGCAACGAGCGCGAGCTGATGGCGCACGCCGATGCGGCGATGTACCACACCAAGGAGACCGGGCGGAACGGCTACACCTTCTTCACCCCCTCGATGCAGCTCAGTGCCAATCGCCAGCTGCGCCTGCTGCAGGACCTGCGCAAGGCCATCGCCCGCAACGAACTGATCCTGCATTACCAGCCCAAATTTCCGGCCGCGGGCGCACCGGCCACCGGGGCCGAGGCGCTGCTGCGCTGGCAGCACCCGGAGTTGGGGCTGCTGGCACCGGATGTCTTCATTCCGATCGCCGAACGCAGCGGCCTTATCCTGCCGATCGGTGACTGGGTACTGGACCGGGCCTGCGCGCAACTGCGGGCATGGCACGATGCCGGGCATGCGGAATGGACCATGGCAGTGAATCTCTCGCCGTTGCAGTTTGCCTCGCCGGCACTGCTGGACAGCGTGCGCAAGGTGCTGGAGCGGCACCGGATCGAACCGGCACGGCTGACCCTGGAGATCACCGAAACCACGGCGATGAAGGACGTCGATGCCAGCTTGGCGATCCTCAGCGACCTGACCGCAATGGGCGTGCACATCGCCATCGATGATTTCGGTACCGGCTATTCCAGCCTGCTCTACCTCAAGCGGATGCCAGCCACCGAACTGAAGATCGACCGTGCGTTCGTGCACGACCTGGAACGCAATGACGAGGACGCCGCCATTGTCTCGTCGATCATCGCGCTGGGCCGCACCCTGCAGCTGCAGGTGGTGGCCGAGGGCGTGGAGACCCAGGCGCAGCGCGAGTACCTGAGCGAGCTCGGCTGCGACCAGCTGCAGGGCTACCATCTGGGCCGGCCGATGGAGGCCGAAGAGTTCCTGCGCCGGGTGGGGTGAGGCCCCGGTTTCGGGGTCAGAGCCCTTGCCGCAGGCATGGGCTCTGACCCCATCCACGCAACTCCATCCACGCATGGCGTGGATCTACCCGGCCCCCGGGGTCAGAGCCCTGCCCTGCGGACAGGGATCCGACCCCGCCATCCGCCAACAGAAAGGCCGCCCGAGGGCGGCCTTTCTGCGTGGCAACGTCGCGAGGACGTCAGTGCATCATGTGCACGTTCATGTTGTGCATGACCCACAGGGTGCCGATCACGATGATGCCGATCACCACGACGGTGAAGGCCGCAGCGTTGACGTTCCAGCGACTTTCCGAAGAGCGATCCAGGTGCAGGAAGAACACCAGGTGGACCAGCATCTGCAGCACCGCAGTGACTGCGATCACCACACCGTTGACGGTGCGCGAGAAATCGCCCGACATCACCATCCAGAACGGGATGACGGTCAGCACCACCGCCAGCACGAAGCCGATCAGGTACGACTTCACGCTGCCGTGGCTTTCGCCGCCGGTGCCGTGGTCGTGTGCATGGTTGTCATGTGCCATTACAGCGCTCCATTGAGGTAGACGACGGAGAACACGCCGATCCAGATCAGGTCCAGGAAGTGCCAGAACAGGCTCAGGCACGCCATGCGGGTCTTGTTGGTCGGGGTCAGGCCGTACTTCTTCAGCTGCACGAACATCACCAGCAGCCACAGCAGGCCGGCGCTGACGTGCAGGCCGTGGGTACCGACCAGGGCGAAGAACGCCGACAGGAAGGCACTGCGGTCCGGACCGTAGCCCTGATGGATCAGGTGCTGGAACTCCCACACTTCCATGCACATGAAGCCGAAGCCCAGCAGCCAGGTGATGCCCAGCCACAGGTACATCTGGCCCATCTGCTTGCGGTGCATGGCAATCATGCCCAGGCCGAAGGTCAGCGACGAGGTCAGCAGCAGCGCGGTTTCCCACGCCACGAACGGCAGCTCGAACAGGTCCTTCGCGGTGGGACCGCCATCGGTACCGCCTGCCAGCACCACGTAGGTGGCGAACAGCGAGGCGAAGATGAGGCAGTCGCTCATCAGGTACACCCAGAAACCGAAGACGGTGTTGCCGCCGGTATCGTGGTGCTCGTGGTCGTCATGGCCATGGGCCGCCGCATGCGCGGCGTGCCCGTGGCTCAGGGTCGAGGTATTGGTGCTCATGCCTTCAGCTCCGACTTCACCAGGCCCTGGGCTTCCAGGTGCTTGCGGTGTTCGTTCTCGATGCGTTCCACCTCGGCGGCCGGGACCCAGTAGTCCACGTCCTGGTCGAAGGTGCGGTAGATGAACGTGGCGATCATGCCGACGAAGCCGACGCTGGCCAGCCACCAGATGTGCCAGATCATCGCGAAGCCGAACACCAGGCTGAAGGCACCGATGACAACGCCCGTGCCGGTGTTGCGCGGCATGTGGATGTCGGTGTACTTGGCCGGCTTCGGCCAGGCTTCACCCCGCTGCTTGCGCTCCCAGAAATCGTCCAGCTCGGTGACTTCGGGCAGCGTCGCGAAGTTGTAGAAGGCCGGCGGCGAGGAGGTTTCCCACTCCAGCGTACGGGCATCCCACGGGTCGCCGGTCAGGTCGACGGTCTTCTTGCGGTCGCGGATCGACACGGCCACCTGGATGATCTGGCACAGGATGCCGGCGCCGACGATGAACGCGCCGCAGGCGGCAACCAGCAGCAACGGCTCGTAGGCCGGGTTCACCGTGCTCTGCAGGCGACGGGTCATGCCCATGAAGCCCAGCACGTACATCGGCATGAAGGTCACGTAGAAGCCGATGAACCAGCACCAGAACGCGCACTTGCCCCAGAACTCATTGAGGCGGAAGCCGAACATCTTCGGCCACCAGTAGGTGATGCCGGCGAACATGCCGAACACCACGCCGCCGATGATGACGTTGTGGAAGTGGGCGATCAGGAACAGGCTGTTGTGCAGCACGAAGTCGATGGCCGGGATCGCCAGCATCACGCCGGTCATGCCGCCGATGACGAAGGTGACCATGAAGCCGATGGTCCACAGCACCGGGGTGGTGAAGTGCACGCGACCGCGGAACATGGTGAACAGCCAGTTGAAGATCTTCACGCCGGTCGGGATCGAGATGATCATCGTCGTGATGCCGAAGAAGGCATTGACGTTGGCACCCGAACCCATGGTGAAGAAGTGGTGCAGCCACACGATGAACGACAGCACGCCGATGCAGGCGGTGGCGTAGACCATGCCCTTGTAGCCGAACAGCGCCTTGCGCGAGAAGGTCGCGATGACTTCGGAGAACACACCGAACGCCGGCAGGACCAGGATGTACACCTCCGGGTGACCCCAGATCCAGATCAGGTTGATGTACAGCATGGCGTTGCCGCCACCGTCATTGGTGAAGAAGTGCGTACCCAGGTAACGGTCCAGGGTCAGCAGCACCAGGGTGATGGTCAGCACCGGGAAGGCCGCGACGATCAGCACGTTGGTCACCAGGGCGGTCCAGGTGAACACCGGCATCTGCATCAGCTTCATGCTCGGGGTGCGCATCTTGAGGATGGTGATGAAGAAGTTGATACCACTGAGCGTGGTACCCAAACCCGCCACCTGTAGGCCCCAGATGTAATAGTCCATGCCGACGCTTGGACTGTATTCGATGCCCGACAACGGCGGGAACGCCAGCCAGCCGGTGGCAGCGAACTCACCGATCCACAGCGACAGCATGATCAGCACCGCGCCCGCCACGAACAGCCAGAAGCTGAGCGAGTTGACGAACGGGAACGCGACGTCGCGCGCACCGATCTGCAGCGGCACGGCCAGGTTCATCAGGCCGGTGATCAGCGGCATCGCCACGAAGAAGATCATGATCACGCCGTGGGCGGTGAAGATCTGGTCGTAGTGGTGCGGCGGCAGGTAACCCTCGGAACCACCGACGGCGATGGCCTGCTGGGTACGCATCATGATGGCGTCGGAGAAACCGCGCAGCAGCATGACGAAGGCGACGATGAGGTACATCACGCCGATCTTCTTGTGATCCACCGAAGTGAACCACTCCTTCCACAGATAGCCCCACAGCTTGAACTTGGTGATCAGGGCGACGACGCCCAGGCCACCAAGAACCGCGCCGACCAGGGTGGTCAGCACGATCGGATCGTGGGGGATCGACTCAAGAGAGAGTTTTCCCAACATGTTCATTCTCCCGAACCCGCGTGGCCGGCATGGCCTGCGTGTTCGTGTTCGGTGGCATCCAGGTTTTCACCCGATTCCTTGGAATCATGCGCGTCACTCGGGGCATGGCCCTCGTGCGCTTCATGGGTGGCGGCATCGGCAGCGGCGGCACCGGCATGCGAGTGCTTCATGCCGTAATGCTTGTTGTCGCCCATGTGCTTGGCGATGACCCAGTCGAACAGGCCTTCTTCGGTCTTGCCGAAGTAAGTGACCGGATACCACTCGGCGTTGCGCGCTTCACCCAGGGCCTTGAACGAGGCCTTGTCCAGGGTCTGCTCGCCGGCGCGGACCTGGTCCAGCCACTGGCGGTACTCGGCATCGGTGACCGAGTAGGCGGTGAAGTGCATCTTGGCGAAGCCCGCGCCGCTGTAGTGCGAGGACATGCCCGGGAATTCACCGGTCTCGTTGGCGATCAGGTGGAGCTTGGTCTCCATCGCAGCCATCGAGTAGATCATGCTGCCCAGGTGCGGGATGAAGAAGGCATTCATCACCGAATCGGACGTGATCTTGAAGTTCAGCGGCGTGTTGACCGGGAACTTGATTTCGTTGACGACCGCCACCTTCTCTTCCGGATAGATGAACAGCCATTTCCAGTCCAGCGAGATCGCCTCGATGGTGACCGGCTTGACGTCCGAATCCAGCGGACGATACGGGTCCAGTGCGTGCGACGAACGCCAGGTCAGGACCGCCAGCACCAGCACGATCATGCAGGGAATGGACCACACCACCACCTCGATCGCCGTCGAGTGGGACCACTTCGGCTCGTAACGGGCCTTGGTGTTGGAGGCGCGATACTTCCACGCGAACGTCAGGGTCATGATGATGACCGGGATGACGACCAGCAGCATGAGCACGGTGGCCGTGATCAGCAGGGTCTTCTCATCCTGGCCGATCTGGCCCTTCGGACTGAGGATGGCCACGGCATCGCAGCCGGTGAGCATCACCAGCAACGACAGCAGCAGGCCCGGGCGCAACCAGCGCCCAAGGGTTTTCAACGGAATCATCGGTCGATCCAATTGCGAGGGAATGCCGTTCCCCGTCCCTGCCTGTTCCGGCCAAAGCCGGTCCCACCGGTCCGGAAGACAGGCAGGGAGGTGGGGTCGAGTCAGCCTTTCAATTTTAGGCCGTCACCCACCATTTAAGAAAGGCATTGACATTGATCGAGCGCAGGAAAGGCCCGATTCTGGCTGCGACACGTTGTCGCACCGCGCACGCGCGGCGGGCAGGACGCCCGCGGGCGGCATCCTGGCATCAGGTGCTGGCCGGCAGTCCGCCCTCGTTCGGCAAAGTCACCTGAACCTGTTCAGGCGTGCTGGCGGGTGCCTGGCGTGGGATGCTCGGCGCAGGAGGAAGGCCCGTGGACAAGATCGACTTCAAGAAGCGCGACCGGGCGCTCTATCAACCGCCCGCCGGCAGGTTCGTACGCGTGGATGTACCGCCCATTCCCTACGTGATGGTCGATGGTCGCGGCGACCCGAACACGGCCCCCGCCTACCTGCAGGCCGTGCAGTGGCTGTATTCGGTGAGCTATGCACTGAAGTTCGCGCTGAAGGCCGAAGGGCGCGACTACGTGGTGCCACCGCTGGAGGCGCTGTGGAGTGCCGAGGACCCGGCCAGCTTCCTCGCGCGGCGCAAGGATGAGTGGGCCTGGACCGTAATGATCCGCACGCCCGAGGGCATCGGCCCTGCACAGTGGCAGGCCGCGATCAGCAAGGCGCGCGCGAAGCTGGGAGAGGCGCCGCCCAGCCTTCGCCATGAACTCCTTGCCGAGGGCCCCAGCCTGCAGACCTTGCACGTGGGCGCCTACGACGACGAGGGACCCGTCCTGGCGCAGCTGCATGACGAAGTGATGCCCGCACTGGGATACACCTTTGCCGGCCCCCATCATGAGATCTACCTGAGCGACCCGCGCAGGACCGACGCAGCGCGGTTGAAAACCGTGCTGCGGCAGCCGGTGCGACCGATCGGGCCTGATGAGGACTCGCACACGTGACACAGGGAATCCCATGCGCCTGATCAGCCGACTGCTGCACTGGACCACCCTGCCCGCCGGGCGCCGCCTGATGGCCGTGCTGGGTGCTGCACTGGTGATCGTGCTGGCCTGCAATCCGGATCGGCTGCCGTTGTTGCCGGTGGTGGATGCGCTGGGGCTGGACGTGCTGATGCTGTTGCTGGGTGCGCAGGTGGTGGCGGTACTGCCTTGGGTGCGGGAGCGGGCCGCGCGCGGGATCAGAGTGCTTGCACGCCTGATGATCGGTGCATCGGCTGGAGCCGCGGGTGGTTATCTCCGGCAGCTGGCATGGTGGCTGGCGCGGGATGCAGGGATGACGAGGCGTTGATGAAGGCTTGCAGCCTTCAGTGAGGTGGCCATCCAAGGATCACCCGCGGGCGCAAACAAAAAGCCCCAACCAAGGCCGGGGCTTTTCATTGCAACTGGTGCCGGAAACAGGAGTCGAACCTGCGACCTACGCATTACGAATGCGCCGCTCTACCAACTGAGCTATTCCGGCCTAGCTGGGCATTGTAGGACTACAAGCAACATGCGGTCAATGGCCGCGCATCTACCCTCTTCATGGGCCAACAAGCCGCTACCAGCTACTGATAGTGGCTTTCACGGATGACCTTGGAACATCGCTGGTCGAGATCAACATGAAATGACTTCAGTCCACCTTCTGGCAGCAGAACCCTGTCATGGACGTGCTGGACCGAGAAGCCAATATCTGCGGTGCCGGAAGACTCCTCCGCAATCCGATACATCTCCCGTTTCCATCCCCTCGTCTCTTGAACGTAAGTCTCGATTGTTGTCACGCATCGTTCTAGCCCTTCCCACCCCTTCTCGCCTCGGGACTCCTCCGCTGCACAGCCGCCCGCCATCAGCAATGGAAACAGCAGCCCAACTTTCAAGGTGACTAAGCGTTTCATCTGCGCCCCTCAATGATAGGTATGAAAACGCACACCCCTCATGACTTCCAATCATCTCAGCGATGTCTCCACCCGGTTCGCACACACCCGCCCCTCGGCGAAATCCCGCAGGTTCCCCAGCGTGATTGCCGAGATCTCCTGCAGCGCCTCTACGGTGAAGAAGCCCTGGTGGCCGGTCACCAGCACGTTGGGGAAGGTCATCAGGCGCTGGAAGGCCTCGTCGTCGATGATCTCGCCGGACAGGTCCTGGAAGAACAGCGCGCTTTCCTGCTCGTAGACGTCGATGGCCAGATGACCCAGCCGCCGCGACTTCAGCGCGCGGATCACCGCATGGGTATCGACCAGCGCGCCGCGCGAGGTGTTGACCAGCATCGCGCCGGTCTTCATCCGCGCCAGTGAGGCGTCGTTGATCAGGTGCTGGGTATTGGGCGTCAGCGGGCAATGCAGCGACACGATGTCGGCGCGCGCCAGCAGTTCATCCAGCCCAACCATGTCGCCCACGCCGGCGAAGGCCGGCGATGGATACGGGTCATGCCCCAGCACGGTGCAGCCCATGCCGTGGAAGATGCGCGCGGTGGCCAGGCCGATCTTGCCGGTGCCGACGATGCCGACCGTGCGCCCATGCAGGGTGCGGCCGAGCAGGCCATCGAGCATGAAGTTGCCCTCGCGCACGCGATTGTAGGCGCGATGGGTCTGCCGGTTGAGCGTCATCACCAGCGCCAGCGCGTGCTCGGCCACGGCTTCGGGGGAATAGGCCGGCACCCGTGCGACGAACAGCTCCAGCGCTTTCGCGGTGGCCAGGTCCACATTGTTGAAGCCGGCGCAGCGCAGCAGGATGGCGCGTACGCCCAGCGCATGCAACGCGTGCAGAACCGGCGCGTCGAGGCGGTCGTTGACGAACACGCATGCCGCGGCGCAGTCCTGCGCCAGTGCGGCGGTATGCATGTCCAGCGCGGCATCGAAGTACACGAATGCAAAGCCCTGCCCGGCCGCATCGCGCTGGTTGGCCTCGTCGAGGAAGCGACGATCGTAGGGGCGGGCACTGAAAACGGCGATCTGCATGGACAGGCCTGGCTGGAATTCCCTGCCGACCATACCGCAGCACCTGCCCTGATGGGATGGTCCCGGCGATACGGATATCGCCGGGACCGAGTACCCCTTAGAACTGGTAGCCCAGGCCCAGCATCACGCCGTTCTGGATCTGCCCGTCGCGGCGCTCACCCACGTAGTCGGCCATGATCGACAGGCGCTCGCTGGCGCGACTGGTCACGCCGACGTTCCAGGCCAGCACCTGCTCGCCCACGGCCTGGCTGCTGGCACCAAACACCAGGTCCGGGGCCGCAGCAAAGCCGGTGCTGTAGCGCGCCTGCGAATCGCCCAGCTCCTTCTGCCAGACCACGCGGGCACGCGGGGTAATGCGCTCACCGTTGTTGCCTTCGAAGGTCTTGAACAGCTGCAGGCCGGCACCCACACGAATGCTCTCCAGGCTGCCGCTGCGGCCCACCAGCGCACCGGCGCCCTGCCCTTCATTGAAACGGGTGGCCGAGGTCCGTGCGTAGTCCACCACCGGCAGCAGCGGCTGGATCACCAGACCCTTTCCAGTGGTGAAGGAGAACGCATGCTCCACCCGTGCCGAGATGGCATCGTTGCTGTACTTCGCGCGCAGAGGCTGCTGCAGCCCATCAATGCCGCCGACACTGCGGCGGGTGTCATGCCGCAGGTCGGTGTAGCGCACGGCCGCCGACAGGTAGCCCCGCGAATAGGTCGCATCCAGGTAGCCGCCCACATCCAGCGCGCGTACGTCGCCACTGAAGCCGGAGCCGTCGCTGGCCTTGGTCGACATGTCGGCGGCGGCCACGCTCACGCCGAGGGTCACGCGGTCATCGGCCACGCGGGTATCGGCACCGATCACGATGCCGCCGACAGTGTGGCTCAGGCCGGCCACACCACCGTCGGCGTCGATGCGGCCATGGCTGGCGAAACCGCGCGCCCACAGGCCACGGCTGCGACCCGCCACGTTACTGTCGCCAGTACCGTCGCCCGCCGGCTCGACCAGATGCATGGCCAACTGATTGAACAGGCTGCCATGGCGCATGCCCGGCTGCGCCGACACCGACTGCGCCGCCTGCGAAGCCAACCCGTCTGCATCGCCGCCACTGCGCATCGCTGCCTGGTGCTGCTGCACCACGTTGCCGATGCTGCCGATCAGTGCATTGTCGGCCAGACGCAGGCTGGCATGCGCATCACCGCGCAGGGCGCCAGCCTGCTGTGCGATCACATCGCGGTCGGTGAACTGCAGCGCGCCGAGCAACGACTTCAGGCCGCTGTCCTGGCGGTCCGCTGCAGCGGCCAGCGCACGCCCCAGGCCGTCGCCGGAGGTGCCGTTGGCGAACAGGCCCAGCTGATCGAAGCCCGGGTTGGCGGTCAGCCACAGGCCGTCGGCGGTCTGGTTGACGTTGAAGCTGAGCAGCGAATTGTGGCGCGGGCGAAACACTTCACCGGCCGTGATGCTGGCGCTGTAGCCGGCATCGCCCAGCCGCACGGCATCCTGGAAGCCCCCCTGGTAGATCGGTCCTTCCACCAGGTCGCGACGGTAGGTGCCGGCATAGAAGCCCTGGGCCACGTTCAGCGCCAGATGTGCGCCCTGCGCGATCACCAGCGCGCCCTCCTCGGAGCCGCCATCGTAGAAGCTTCCGACGCGCAGGCGGCCACTGCCGGTACCACCGGTTTCGGTAACATCGAACAGCACCTGCCCGCCGGGCATGATGTTGACGTAGCCGTGGGTCACCAGATCACCACCACGCGGCATCAACGTGCCGAACACGCGCAGTCGGTTGAAGCCGTCTTCGCGGTAGGACGGGCCGGTGCCATCCAGCAGCGCATCGCTGTCGGTGCCGACCGATGCGATATCACCATGGCCGACCACGATGCTGCCCGGCATCACGCGCAGCTCGGGGGTGCGCAGCGCACCACCCTCCAGTGCGATGGTGCCGTTGTCCACCAGAATGAAATCGGCGCCAGTGGTTTCGGCGGTGCGCCAGGTAGCGCCATTGCTGACACGGATCACGCCCGCCGAACTGGCCAGGGTTGAGGCATCCAGATCGGCCAGCCGCAGCTGACCGCGCAGTTCATTCTGGACGTCGGGATCGGCGAGCAGCTGCTGCAACGACTGCGCGCCGATACCGTTCGCCCCCCGCGTGGAGACGTTGTACAGGCTCACCGCATCGTTGATGTAGGTGCTGGCCCAGTCGGTGTTCCAGCGCGCGAAATCGTCGTCGACGAAGGCCTGCAGCTGGCGCGCGGTGCGCAGGTAGCCCGGGTTGATGTCGCCGCTGACGTTGCTGGTGACACGGAGGGTGTCGCCCGGATCGCGATAGCCTGCCGTGTTGATGATGTTGTTGCCGCGGATGTCCTGGCCCGGGAACGACTCCAGCTTGCTGCCGCTGCCATCCGGATCGAAGGTGACCGACGTACCCGTGGTGCGCGCCGGGTCGCGGAATACCAGCAGGCCATTGGGTTGAACCACTTCATACATCGCCTTGTGCAACAGGCCCGCATCCATCCCGCCGCCGTAGTTGCCTGTGTAGATCTGGGTCATGCGCGCTGACGGCGCATAGGTGATCCTGCCGCCACTGCTGGCGGCGTGGATCTGCACCGAGTCGACCAGTGGCAGATCGCCGCCGAGGTAACGGTTGACGCCACCGGACTGCATGATCGAGCAGGACGAGATGCAGTGGCCGGACACGATGGTGTCCAGGCCCTGGGTGCGGATCACCGCCTGCAGCCACTCGCCGGCGATCAGCGCGCCACCATTGGATGTGCGCAGCACGACTTCGCGGATCGGACGGCCTTCAGCCTGTGCCTTGGCCAGCAGCGCGGGCAGCGCCACCACGTCAGCAACGGTGACGCCGCCGCTGAGGAAGACGCGATCGTCCCGCACGTGATAATTCATTGCCATGACGTCATCAACCGCCGCCATGGCGGTGACGCCCATCAGCCCGGCCAGGGCCAGGCTCAACTTCGAATGTTTCATGCGTTCTCTCTCCACCCGCAACACACGGGTCAGGAGTTCAACGTCCGGGCGGCGCAAACTCCCCCAGCGCACCAGTCCCCGAAACATGAATGCATTCACAATAAAATCAGGGGTCATGCACACTCTTCCCCATCCGGTCATCGTCGCGTAAAACTCGAAGACGCACCCGCCACCGACGCCCGAGGCCAGCCCTGTCCACCCCCTCTCCTCTGATCCATCGCGCGCCGGACCTGTCCGTGCCGACGGACGCGTTCATTGCGTTCGTACGGGAAGAACGCGCGCCGTTGTGCGCTTTCCTGCGCACGCGCGGCGTTGGGCCGGAGGATGCCGAGGACATCGCGCAGGACTGCATGGAGCGGCTGATCCGCTATCGCGCGCACAGTGCCGACGAGCTGCGGTTGCTGCTGTATCGTATCGCCCGCAACCGCCTGGCAGACCGTGGCCGCTCGTCGCAGTCGCGGCCACACCTGTCCCTTGCCGAACACGATGGCGGCGACGAGCCCTCCAGCACGTCGCCCGATCCATTGCGCCAGGCCGAGTCCGGGCAGATGCTGTCCCTGCTGCGGCAGGCCCTGTTCAAGCTGCCCGAGCGCGCGCGCGAGGTGTACCTGCTCAACCGGATCACCGGCATGAGCTATACGCAGATCGCGCGGCACTGTGGAATCACCGCCAAGACCGTGGAAAAACATATCGCCCGCGCCCTGCAGGGCCTGCGCCAGGAACTCGGATCGGATCCGCTGCACAACGACAGGGACAACGGATGAGTCACGCCAGCCCCAGGGAAGACACCCTGCTGTTTGAACGCGCCAGCGCCTGGGTGGCGCGGCTGGAGGCTCCGGACTGCACGCCGGGCGAGCGAGAGAGGTTCGAGGACTGGCTGGCCGAGGACCCGGCCCATGTCAGCGCCTGGATCCAGGCCGAGACCCTGTTCCAGCGGGGCGAAGAACTGGCCGCTGACCCGTGGCTGCGCACCGCCGCAGCACGTGCGGCACGGCCGGCACAGCGTCGCTGGCTGCCGGCAGTGGCCGCCGCCGCAGGCGTCTGCCTGGCCATCGGGATCGGCTGGATGGTCGCCATCGACGGCAACCCCACGCCGCTGCGCTATGCCAACGATTCCCACCTGCCCCGGCAGCAGACGCTGGCCGATGGCAGCGTGGCCACGCTGGATGCGGGCACCACGCTGCACGCCCGATTCGGTTGGCGCCATCGCAACCTGGTGCTGGAACGTGGCCGCCTGCAGCTGCAGGTCGCACCGTCGAGCAAGGCGCTGCAGCTGCGCGCCGGCGACAGCACCATCCGCGACATCGGCACCACCTTCCAGGTGGAGCGCCTGAACGACGGCCTGGTCGAAGTCGCACTGCTGGAAGGTGCGGTGGAAGTCAGCAATGGGGGAACCCAGCACACCCTGGCACCCGGCCAGCAGCTGCAGGTGCTGCCCTCGGGCCGCTTCCAGCCCGGCCCGGCGCTGTCGTCCAATGCCGCTGCCGAAGGCTGGCTGAAGGGACAGCTGGTGTTCGATGCCACGCCGCTGTCGATCGTGGTCGAGCGCATGAACCGCTACGGCCGCACGCCGCTGGTGATCGCCGATCCCGAGATCGCCAGCCTGGCCGTGAGTGGCACCTTCCGTGCCGGCGATGCGCAGGAACTGCTGTCGGCGCTGGAACTGGGCTGGTCGGTGGCTGGCCAGACGCGACCGGATGGCGCGCTGGAACTGCGCCGCACGTACTGAGGAGGCCTGCAGTGAAGGCAGTACCGGGCGCGCTGCGGGAGGGGCTGCTCTGCACCCTGTTCTGCTTCGCGCTGAGCATCGCCGCGCTGCCCTCTGCCGATGCAGCCGAACAGGCCGGCACCCTGGAGGTCCATGTGGGTTCAGGCCCACTCGCACCGGCCCTGCAGCAATGGGCGCGCCAGAGTGGCATCGCCCTGCTGTTCGATGCGCGTGAACTGGATGGCCTGCGCACGGCCGGCACCCATGGCCAACGCGATGCGGCCGCGGCCCTGAAGGAACTGGTCGCCGGCATGCCGGTGACCATCCTGCGCACGCCTGCCGGTGGATTCGTCGTCCGGCGCACCCGGCCAGCACCGCCATCGCCCCCGCCGGTCGCGACGCGTGCGATGCCCGCGGTACCGTCGCCGGGCGGGGTGCCCGAGACGCCACCGCAGGTGGAGCTGGCGCCGATCCATGTCACCGGCAGCCGGCTGCCGCGCACCTCCGTGCAGACCACGCTGCCGGTGACCATCATCGACCGCGATGACATCCTGCGCAGCGGTTACGGCAGCCTGTTCGACCTGCTGCGGCACTTGCCGGGCATGAACGGCCACCCGGCGATGAGCACCTCGCGCAGTGGCGATTCGCAGTACCTGCCGGTGGGTGCGGCCACCACCACCAGCCTGGACGGCATGGGTCCGCGTGCGACCTTGTTCCTGGTCAATGGCCGGCGCCTGCCACGCTATCCGATGGTGTCGCTGGAACAGGGCGGGCTCACCGACCTGGGGGGCATCCCGCTCAGCTTCGTCGAGCGCATCGAACTGGTGCGTGGCGGTGCGTCGGCCATCTATGGTGCCGACGCGATGTCCGGCGTGGTCAACATCATCCTGCGTGACCAGGCCGATGGCCCTGAAGCCATGCTGCAGACCGGCCTGAGCGGGCGTGGCGACGCCGGCCAGTATCGCCTGCAGGCGGCCACCGGTGGCGTGCGCGACGGAGGGGACCGCTGGTTCGCTGGCGTCGACCTGCATCGCATCGACCACGTGGCCGGCGATCGCCGCGAATGGCATGCGGAAACCTCGCAGTACCTGATCGGCGCGTTCCGCGATGGACGCTACTGGCCGGCAAAGCGCTGCGAAGGGCCATTGAAACGGCGCGATGGTGCCTGCTGGTTTGACAGCGCACGCCCGCGTTCGCTGCAACCGGCCTCGGACACCGCCTCGGCCTACCTGCGCTATCGGCATGAGCGCGGCAAAGGTCGCTACGCCTACGCCGAGGCGCGGGCCAGCCACAACCGGCAACGCTTCGACCTCGGCCCGACCGCCGTAGCCATCGGGCTTTATGGGTTCACCTTCAACAGCGTGCTGCGCGAAGCCGGCAACGTGCGTCCGCATGTACGTGCCACCGATGCCGACGTCACCTTCGGCATGGGCCGCGACCAGGGCCGCCGCAGCTGGGATGCCGGCATCAGCGCACAGCGCAGCGATGTCACCCTGACGACGTCCGGCACCGTGCGCGCCCAACCACTGCTGCGCGCTGCCGAGACGCTGGATTTCCTGCCCGGCTTCACCTCGTTGCCGGCAGAGACCGCCGCGCAGTTGTTCCCGTCGATCCGCAACCGCGGGCGCACCGAGCAGTGGCAGGGCTGGTGGGGCATGCAGCGCGAGTTGATGCCATTGGCCGGCGGTGCTGCACAAGTGGCCACCGGCATCGACCTGCGCCAGGAACGCTGGACGTCGCATCCCGACGCGCTGCTGAGCCAGGGCGACCTGGCGCTGGGCCTGCCACAGGAACAACGCCACCTGTCACGCCGCAGTGGCGGTGCCTACGCCGAACTCGGCCTGCCATTGGCGCGCACGCTGCGCATGGACCTGGCAGCACGCTGGGACCGCGATGGCGATTACCAGGCTTTCTCGCCCCGCGTGGGCGTACGCTGGAGCCCGACACCGCAGTGGTCATTCCTGCTTGCCACCGGGCGCGGCTACCGGGCCCCCAGCCTGTTCGAGCAACGGCGGCCGCCGGGCTATTTCGGCGCGATCGAACTACCCGCCTCCAGCGCACTGCCCAACTGCGCGCAGAGCAACGGCAACGGACGCTGCAGCGTAACCGTGGACGTGGTGGAGAACGATGCGCTGAAAGCGGAGCGGTCGCGCAGCCATTCCCTGGGTGCGACCTGGACACCGACCGATGCGTTTTCACTGTCGCTGACCCACAACATCGTCGAACTGCGCAACGAGATTCTGGCCCTGCAACCGGCCGACGCAGTGTGGAATTCAAGCACGTGGGAGTTGGACGAGGACGGCAACCTGCACAACCTGCGCCTGTCCTTCGACAACATCGGCCGCACCACGTCGCGCAACCTTGTTCTGCGCGGGGAGTACCACATCGACACCGGCAGCACCGGCCAGTGGCTGTTCTCGCTCGATGCGCTGAAGCAGCAGGAACTGCGCCGCGAGCGTGGTCACGAAGCGACGGTGGACCTGCGTGGCCATGTCACGCCAGCGATGGCCGCCGTGCTCAATGTGCAGTGGCAGAACAGCAACTGGGACATCGCCCTGCGCGGCAACCAGGTAGGGCGCACGCGTGCCTGGCTGCCCGGTGCGGAATGCCCGGAGGAACAGCGCGAGCAGAACCATTGCATGAATCCGCGGCAGCTGCGCTGGAACCTGCACCTGGCAAGGCGGCTGGGGCCGCGCGTGGTCGCCGCGCTGGACGTGCACAACGTGCTCGACACGCAACCGGTGAACTACCTGGTCGGCAATGGCGGCCAGATGCCGGGGCTGGACGATCCACTTGGCCGCTACTTCCTGCTGACCCTGCAGATCCGCTGAGCGTAGTACCCTACGCGCCCTGTTCCATCGGTCCCCCACCACCCCATGAAGGCCTATCTCTGGTTCTGGGGCGCGTTCCTGCTGTTCTTCGCGTTGCCCTTCCCCTGCATCCTCTACTTCGGCACGTCGTGGCCGGTGCCACTGGCCGACCGCAGCGCGCCATGGCTGGCCCTGCTGCTGCTCGCCCTGTCGCTGGCCCTGTGGCTCGCGTTGCTGCTCGCCTTCCTGCACTACCTGCTGCTGGGCCCGCCGCGCGCGCTGCATCGGGTGCGCACCATCCTGGCCGACGGTGAGCCGCGTGATGCGTTGATCGAACAGGCCGAGCAGACCGGCGTGCACGTGCGCGGCTTCGCGCAGTGGAGACTGAAGCTTGGCTTCCAGAACCTGTCCGGCACGCCGATCAACGAACAGATGCTGGTGGTGGACAGCAAACCACAGCTGCAGCGTTTCGTGGCCGGCCAGCGCATCGAGGTTCGCCTGAGCCGGACGCCGGGTGCGTTCCCAAATGTGGTGCTGGAGGGCGCCCAGCCCGAACTTGATGTCGCCAGCCTCTGGCGCCGCGGCGCCGGCGCGGTCATCGGCATCGTCGTGGTTGCCAACGCCTACGTGCTCGCCTATCGGCTGCAGAGCGAGGGCCTGGGCTGGACGTTCATGTCCTTCGGCCACCCACTGCTGGTGTGCCCGCTGGTGTTGTGCGGCTACGCCCTGGGCCTGCGCGTCCTGGGGCGCCTGCTGCAGGCCGATGCACGCGGAGACGCACTGAAGTACCGCGGCATCGGCGTGGATGCGAAGGTGCTGAAGCTGCGCCAGACCGGCACCTACCTCAACGAGCAGCCGCAGGTGGAGTTCCAGCTGGAGTACACCGATCGCGAAGGTGGCATACAGCAGGTGAGCGTGCGCCGCTTCATCCCGTTGATCGAGCTTGCCAACCTTCCACGCGAGCAGGTTACGCTGCTGTACGACCCGGAAGATCGCGGCAGCGTTCGCCTGGAGGGTATATGAAGCAGCCACCCTCGACCCTGCTGGTGTTCTCCGTGGTACTGCTGGTGCTGGCCGGCGTCGCCGTGGCAGGCGGGGCACTGCAGACCCTCGGCGAAACGATGGGCCATGTGGTGCAGGATGACCGCGCAACCACGCCGATCACCACTCCCCCACCGCGCGAGAGGCCTGCTTCGGCCGCACCGATTCCCGAACCGCGGTCGATGCCGGTGCCCGAACGCAGCAACCGCTTGTTCGATGCGGACTACCTGCTGGCCGCCCGCCAGGCACTGGAACAGATGCCAGCCCTGGCCGGGCACCGGTTGATGGTGTTCCACAGCATCCACTTCTACGATGATGGCCGCATCAATCTGGATCTGGTCGATCCGCAGCAACCTACGCACGTGGACAGCTACCACTTCGAGCACGGCCAGTGGCGCAAGGGTGACCCGGTCGATCCGCAGCGCTTCGCGCCCACCATCACCCTGCGCCGCAGCAGCACGGCGCTGGCCAACATCGATTTCGAGGCGGTGCCACGCGTCGCCCAGGCGCTGCAGGCGCAGCGCAACGCGCTGATGGCCACGCCGGGTGACGTCGGCCACGTCTATGTGATCGTGCGCAAGGGCGGCAGGCTGGTGTGGCTGCCGGACGAGGTCGCCGGCGATCGCCAGTCCGCACGACTCTCGTTCGACGCACAGGGGCGTTCCGGCCACGCGAACCGACGATAGTCAACGCAAAAAGGGGACGGAGGGGATTAAGTCGCATGTGCCTTGGTGCGGTCTGCGACTTAATCCCCTCCGTCCCCTTTTTCTATTTCACCGAACGGGCGATGGCGTACTGCGCGCCGTAATAGGTGGACAGCACCAGCAGGCTGGCCAGTGGCAGGCCGCCGGCGAAGCGGTCCCAGGCCAGCAGCGAATCGCTGGCCACGAACAGCAGCGCACCGACGGCAGCCCAGGGCGCACTTCGGGCTTCCACGGCAGGCTGCGGGCTGCGCCATTGCCGTGCCAAGGCCAACACCGCCATCGAGGCCAGCACCACCACGTACGCCAGCACCGGCATACGCATCGGTGCAGGCAGGTGCGGCCACAGCCCAAGCACATTGAGTACAGCGAACGCACCGAGCAGGATGCTGGCGGCGAGCAGGCCACGCCCGGCACGCAGGCCCTCACGGAAGGCGACGATGTAGCAGAGGTGCGCCAGCAGGAACGCCACCAGCCCCGGTACGAACGCGTCCATCGGCAGCATCAGCGCGATGTCACCCAGGCACGACAGCAGCATGCCGGCCAGCACCGCGCGCCGGTAGGACGGCTGCGCAGGATCACGCACCCGCCAGGCGATGGCGGCGATCAGCAGCGTGGTCGCCGGCTTCGCCAGCCAATGCAGCCAGCGCCCGTCACCGTGAAAGAACGCGCCGACGATGGCGAGGATCGCCATCAACAGGATCACGCCATCGCGGGCGCGCGGTTTCATCGCGCCTTCCACAGGTCCGCCAGGCGGTCAGGCTTGCCGGCGATACGCTCCAGCACCGGATACTGCAGGCCACCGTGGTAGTCGATGTTCATCGTCTCGATGCGGTCGAACTGCTTCACCAGCAGGACGATCGGCGCCTTGTCCTTGGCCGCCGTCGCCACCGCATCCTTCAAGCGCTGGCTGCTGTACTCGCGCCCGCCAACCGCAATCACCTTCATGCCGGGTGCAAGACCGGCGTTGAACGCCGGGCTGTCCCAGATCACGTCGCCGACCACGCCGCTGTCGAGCACGGTCGCGCCCAGCGAATAGGCCAGCAGTGCGGCCTTGGCACGCTTTTCCTGCGCCTTGTAGGCGTCGTTCGGAGTATCGCGGTAGACCAGCTTCCAGCCCGCCAGTTCCAGCCCCCCGGTCAACGAACCGTGGCCGTCCAGGCGCCCGCGCAGGAACGTCGCCCAGTCGTACGGCACGATGCCGTTCAAGGTCGCCACCACGTCGTCGAAGGTGTAGGGGTTGACGTCCCAGTCACCGTTGCCAACCCCGAAGAAGGCGCGCGCGAAGTCATCCAGGCTGCGGCGGTTGCCGCTCAGTTCGCGCAGCTTGCCCTCCACTTCCAGCCACAGCATCTGGCCACCGGAGTAATAGTCTTCGCTCATCTGGTAGTTGCGGTACGGCAACGTCCGGCGCTGGGCGATGGTCGGGTCGTTGGTGGTGTCCTGCAACGGGCGCCAGGCCAGGCCCGGGCGGCCGCGATCATAGGTCGCGGCCACATTGGCCAGCATGTCGCGCGCCTGCGCCGTCGACCACAGCCCCGAGCGTGCCGCCAGCACCTGTCCCCAGAACTGGGTCTGGCCTTCGTAGACCCACAGCAGGCTGTCGCCCATCGGCGTGTTGAAGTTGGCGGTTGCCAGGTCAGCGCCACGCCGGTACTTGCCGTTCCAGGAATGGGTGTACTCGTGCGGTAGCAGATCGCGCATCCAGGCGTTGTCGTCCCACTCGGTGAAGTAACCCGGGTCGGCACTGTTCTCGCTGGAACGGTGATGCTCCAGGCCGATGCCACCAAGACGGTCGGTCAACGCCAGCAGGAATTCATAGTGGTTGTAGTGGCGCGCACCGTAGAGCTTGTCGGCCTGCCGCACCAGTGCGCGGTGCAGGGTGATCTGTGCCTCGCTCGGCTTCAGCGACTTGGCCTCGTCGGCAAACACATTGAGGTGCACCGGCACCTTCGCGCCCGGATCGAGATCGATGCGCTGGTAGTGCTCGCCGGCAAACAACGGCGAATCGACCAGGTGGTCATAGGTGATCGGCTTGAACACCACGGTATCGCCGTCGCGGCGCGCGGTTTCCAGCGCAGTGGCAAACGACCAGCCCTTGGGTAGGATCACGCTGGCCTGCGCCTGCAGGTCGCGTGTATCGACGCCGGCCGGATACAGCGAGTTGGCATTCCACTGCAGGTTGAGCATCTCCGGGGTCATCACCACCCGGCCCTGGCTGCCGCCCTGCGAGGACAGGAAGTCGAAGTGGGCGACGATCTCGCTGACGCCCTCGGGCACGTCTACCTTGAACGCATAGACGTTGTACTGGTCGCGCTGCCAGGCCAACGGCTTGCCGTTGGCGGTCACGCGCAGGCCGGCCAGCTTGTCGATCGGGCCGGTGGGCGAATGGTTGCCGGGAATCCACTGCGGGTACAGCAGGGTCATCGGACCGGGTTTGACCGGTACGGTGGCGGTCACCTTGAAGATGCGGCGAGCGAGATCGCGCGCATCCACATCGATGCGCAGCAGGCCGGGCGCCGTGGCGTTGGCCGGCGGCGAAATCTGAGCGAGCGCGGGCGTGGTTGCCAGCGCGAACAGCAACGACATCGCCAAGGCACGGGTCTTCATCGGGCAGGTTCCAACAGCGGAGAATCTCCCGATGCTAGGCCTGTAAAGTGCCCTGCCCCATGGCCAAAGGTCATGGGCGGCCCGGCCATCCGCGCATGACAAAAAGCGTGCGAACCAAGGTTCGCACCCACCAGAGCAGTTTCAGTAGATCCACGCCATGCGTGGATGAGGCGCTTCCCGGTCAGTCGACCAGGCGCAGACGCAGTTCCTTCGGCAACGCGAACACCATCGATTCCGGTTCGCCTTCCAGCTCGCCCACGCCGGTTGCACCCAGCTCGGCCAGGCGCGCCAGCACGCCATCGACCAGTACCTGCGGCGCCGAGGCGCCAGCGGTCACGCCGATGTGCTGCTTGCCCACCACCCACGCCGGGTCGATCTCGTGCGCACCGTCGATCAGGTACGACTCCACACCTTCACGGCGGGCCAGTTCGCTCAGACGGTTCGAGTTGGAGCTGTTCGGCGAACCGACCACCAGCACCAGGTCGCAGCGCTTGGCCAGGTCGCGCACGGCGTCCTGGCGGTTCTGCGTGGCGTAGCAGATGTCGTCGTTCTTCGGGCCCTGCATCGCCGGGAAACGCTCGCGCAGCGCATCGATGATGCCGCGCGTATCGTCCACCGACAGCGTCGTCTGGGTGGTGTAGGCGAAGTTGTCCGGCTGGTTGATGTGCAGCGTGGCAACCTGCTCGACATCCTCGACCAGGTAGATCTGGCCGGTGCCGGCTTCGCGGTTCCACTGGCCCATGGTGCCTTCCACTTCCGGGTGACCGGCATGGCCGATCAGCACCACGTCACGGCCGGCACGGCAGTGGCGGGCGACTTCGAAGTGGACCTTGGTCACCAGCGGGCAGGTCGCGTCGAACACCTTCAGGCCACGGCGCTCGGCTTCCTGGCGCACGGCCTGGGAGACGCCATGCGCGCTGAAGATCACCGTGTTGTTGTCCGGAACCTCGTCGAGCTCTTCGACGAAGATCGCGCCGCGCTGCTTCAGGTCGTCGACCACGAAGCGGTTGTGCACCACTTCATGGCGGACGTAGATGGGCGCGCCCAGCGTTTCGATCGCGCGCTTGACGATCTCGATCGCACGATCGACACCGGCACAGAAACCACGCGGGTTGGCGAGCAGCACATCCATCAGTTCAATCTCCCGGCAGCGGCCGGCTTACGGTTTCGGATTGGCATTATCCGCCTTTTTGGCGGACTTGCCGTCGAACAGGCCAAACAGGGCGATGCCGATGGCACCCACCACGATGGCCGAATCGGCGATGTTGAACGAGGGCCAGGTATAGCTGCCCACATACCACTGGATGAAATCGACCACATGGCCGTGCACCTGGCGGTCGATCACGTTGCCGATGGCACCGCCGATGATCAGCGCATACGGCACCGCGGCCTTCCAGTTGCCACGGGCGGTGCCGCGCAGCCACCAGGCCATCAGGCCGCTGATGGCGATCGCCAGCGCGGTGAAGAAGTACTTCTGCCAACCACCGGCGTCACTCAGGAAACTGAACGCCGCACCGGTGTTGTAGGTGCGGTACCAGTTCCAGAAGCCGTCGATGACCACCACCGGCTGGAACTCCGGCAGGCTCGACAGCACCCAGGCCTTGGACCACTGGTCCAGGCCGATGATGGCGGCCGACAGCAGCAGCCAGACCAGGGCGTTCGGATGCGGACGGGACGCGGCCATCAGAACCAGCTCCGCACTTCACCGGCACCGGTGATGTTGCTCACGCAGCGGCCGCACAGTTCCGGATGGTCGGCGTTGCTGCCGACATCGGCGCGATGGTGCCAGCAGCGCACGCACTTGGTCTTGGTGGTCGGCTGGGCGCTGACGAACACCTCGTCGGTGGTCGCCGGCCGCACCTGCACGTCGCCGCTGATGAACAGGAAGCGCAGTTCATCGGCCAGCGGCTGCCACTTCGCGGCCTGCTCTTCGCTGGCGGCGATGGTGATTTCCGCTTCCAGCGCGGCACCGATCGCGCCGTTTGCACGCATCGGCTCGAGCACCTTGGCCACCTGCTCGCGCACAGCCAGCAGCTGGTCGAAATCGGCGGCGTTGAGCTGGGCACCGGCCGGCAGCGGCGCCAGGCCGTCGTACCAGGTGGTGAACAGCACATGGCCGGCACGTTTGCCCGGCAGGTAGCCCCACAGCTCGTCGGCGGTGAAGGTCAGGATCGGCGCCACCCAGCGGGTGAACGCTTCGGCGATGTGGTACATCGCGCTCTGTGCCGAACGGCGACCGTGCGAATCGGTCGGCATGGTGTACAGGCGGTCCTTGGTCACGTCCAGGTACAGCGAGCCCAGGTCCACGCTGCAGAAGTTCAGCAGCAGCTGCACGATCTCGGCCATGTTGTAGCCGTCGTAGGCCGCCTTGATCTTCTCCTGCAGCTCCCAGGCGCGATGCACGATCCAGCGGTCCAGCGCGACCATCTGCCCGAGCGGTTGCAGGTGCCGGGCCGGGTCGAAACCGTCCAGGTTGCCGAGCAGGAAGCGTGCGGTGTTGCGCAGGCGGCGGTAGGCGTCAGCATTGCGCTTCAGGATTTCCTGCGACAGCGACATCTCGTTGCTGTAGTCGGCCGAGGCGATCCACAGGCGCAGGATGTCCGCGCCCAGCTTGTTCATGATGTCCTGCGGCTCGATGCCGTTGCCCAGCGACTTGGACATCTTGCGGCCGTGCTCATCCACGGTGAAGCCGTGGGTGAGGCACTGCTTGTACGGCGCGCGCTTGTCGATCGCCACGCCGGTCAGCAGCGAGGACTGGAACCAGCCGCGGTGCTGGTCGGAGCCTTCCAGGTACAGGTCAGCCGGCTTGCCGAAGCCACGCGCGGCGAGCACGCCTTCATGGGTCACGCCCGAATCGAACCAGACGTCGAGGATGTCGGTGACTTTCTCGTAGTCGGCCGCTTCGGCGCCGAGCAGTTCGGCGGCGTCCAGCGAGTACCACACATCGATGCCCTCGGCTTCGACGCGGTCGGCGACCTGCTGCATCAGCTCCACCGAGCGCGGGTGGATCTCGCCGGTCTGGCGATGGGTGAACAGTGCGATCGGTACGCCCCAGGTGCGCTGGCGCGAGATGGTCCAGTCCGGGCGACCGTCGACCATGCTCTGGATGCGCGCCTTGCCCCAGGTCGGGAACCAGCCGACAGTGTCGATCGCAGCCAGCGCATCGCTGCGCAGGTTGGCCTTGTCCATCGAGATGAACCACTGCGGAGTGGCGCGGAACACCACTGGTGTCTTGTGGCGCCAGCAGTGCGGATAGCTGTGGCGGATCGGGTGGAAGGCCAGCAGCGAACCATTGTCGCGCAGCACGCCGACGATGGCCTCCTGCGCCTTCCACAGGTGCTGGCCGGCCAGCACCACCTCACCGGCCGGCGGGGTCGATTCCAGGTACACGCCACGGCCGTCGATCGGGGTCACCTGCCCGGCGTTGTACTTGTCCAGCAGGCCGTACTTCTGGCTGACCACGAAGTCTTCCTGGCCGTGGCCAGGGGCGGTGTGCACCGCACCGGTACCGTCCTCGTCGGAGACGTGGTCGCCATTGAGCAGCGGGATGTCGCGCTCCGGATAGAACGGATGCGCCAGCAGCTGGTTCTCCAGCGCCGCACCGGTGGTTTCACCGTGCAGCACGACGCTCTCGACGCCGTAGCGCTGCAGCGAGCGCTCGGCCAGCGCGGCGGCCAGCACCAGCCAACGGCGCTTGCCGTTGTGGGCCGGGCCTTCGGCCAGCACATAGTTGATTTCCGCGCCCAGCGACACCGCCAGCGAGGCCGGCAGCGTCCACGGGGTGGTGGTCCAGATCGGCACGGCCACTTCGACGTCGGCCTGCACGCTCACGCCGAACGCCTTGCCGATGGCCTGGGCATCGCGCGCGGCGTAGGCCACGTCGATCGCCGGCGATTCCTTTTCCTGGTACTCGATCTCCGCCTCGGCCAGTGCCGAGCCACAGTCGAAGCACCAGTACACCGGCTTGGCGCCACGCACCAGGTGACCGTTGGCGACGACCTTGGCCAGCGCACGGATCTCATTGGCTTCGAAGTCGAAACTCAGGGTCTTGTACGGGTTGTCCCAATCGCCGGTCACGCCCAGGCGCTTGAAGTCCACGCGCTGGATGTTGATCTGCTCTTCGGCGAACTCGCGGCACTTCTGCCGGAATTCAACCGCATCGAGCTTGGTGCCGACCTTGCCCCACTTCTTCTCGACCGCGATCTCGATCGGCAGGCCATGGCAGTCCCAGCCCGGCACGTAGGGCGCATCGAAGCCGGCCAGGTAGCGCGACTTGACGATGATGTCCTTCAGGATCTTGTTGACCGCATGGCCCAGGTGGATGCGGCCGTTGGCGTAGGGCGGGCCGTCGTGCAGCACGAACAGCGGGCGGCCGGCGGCGTTGTCACGCAGCTGCTGGTAGAGCCCCTGCGCTTCCCACTGCGCCAGAATGCCCGGCTCGCGCTTGGGCAGGTCGCCGCGCATCGGGAATTCGGTGGCTGGCAGGTTCAGGGTGGTCTTGTAGTCCTGGCTCACGCAGTGGCTCGCAATCTATGTTCGGAAAGGAGGGCGCGCGCCTGTTCGGCGTCGCGGTGCATCTGGTCGGTCAGTGCCGCCAGATCATTGAATTTCTCTTCGTCGCGCAGCTTGGCGACAAACTCCACGTCGATGTGGCGCCCGTACAGGTCGCCCTGGAAATCGAACAGGTGGGCTTCCAGCAGCGGCTCCACGCCCTCCACCGTCGGCCGAGTGCCGAAGCTGGACACCGACGGCCACGGCTGGTCGAACACGCCGTGCACCCAGGTTGCGTAGATGCCCGACAGCGCCGGGGTCTTCGGGAAGCGCAGGTTGGCGGTGGGGAAGCCCAGCGTACGGCCGAGCTGGCGACCGCGCACCACGCGCCCGCTGATCGCATACGGGCGACCAAGCAGGTCGTTGGCGCGGGCGAAATCGCCCCCCTGCAGCAGCTGGCGGATGCGGGTGCTGGAGATGCGCTCGCCATGCAGGTCCACCGCTTCAATCTCGCCGGCGCTGAAGCCCAGTTCGGCGCCCATCTCCTGCAGCAGCGCCAGATCACCGCGGCGGCGGTTGCCGAAGCAGAACTCCGGCCCGATCCAGACTTCGCGGGCGCCCAGCCGGTGCACCAGCAACCGGCGCACGAAGGTCTCGGCCGGCATCGCCGCCATCGCCGCGTCGAAGCGCAGCAGGCCGACCGCATCGACACCGAGCTCGCGCAGGATCTCGACCTTGCTGCGCGCCAGGGTCAGCCGCGGCGGCGGCGTGCCCTGGGCGAAGAATTCACGCGGCAGCGGCTCGAATGCCACGGCCACTGCGGCCACGCCCAAGGCGCGCGCGCGGGCGACCGCGTGGCGGACCAGCGCACGATGGCCCAGGTGAAGGCCGTCGAATGCACCGATACAGACCACGCTTCCGTTGGGGAACAGCTCCCCGCCCTCGACGCTTCTGAACAGCCTGCTCATCAACTCTCGTTCCGGCCCGACCGGGGCCGCCGCTTCAATGGTGTAACCCTGAAGTATAGCCGCCACGGGCCGCGATCAATGCCCGCGCAGGTCGCGCGGGCGGAAGCCCATCGCCAGCATGGCCACGGCATAGGTCGCGCCGCCGCCGCCGACCAGCAACGCAAGGGCACCGATCCGCTCCCAGACACGCATCGCGGAGAAACCCGGCAGCCAGTGCAGCAGGGCCAACAGCACGCCAACCATGGCCGCACAGGCCAGCACCAGGCGCAGCAGATAGCCGCCCCAGCCCGGCCGGCGCTGGTAGACATCGGTCTTGCCCAGCCAGTACCAGAGCAGGCCCAGGTTCAGGTAACTGGACAGCGCGCTGGCGATGCCCAGTGCCAGGTGCAGGCCCGGCTGCTTGCCGATGGCCGCCATCACGCCCTGCGCCTTCAGCGCGTCGGGCACCATCACCTGGTACAGCACGGCCAGCAGGGCGAAGTTGAACACCATGTTGGCCACCAGCGCCGCCACGCCGGCGCGCACCGGGGTCCTGGTGTCCTGGCGGGCGTAGAAGGCCGGCAGCACCACCTTCAGCAGGGCGAATGCCGGCAGGCCGAAGCTCAGGCCATACACCGACAGCGCGGTCATGCGGGTGTCGAAGGCGCTGAACTGGCCGTGCTGGAAGATGGTCGCGATCAGCGGCTCGGCCAGCAGCAGCAGGCCCAGCATGGCCGGCACCGAGATCAGCAGGGTCATGCGCAGGCCCCAGTCCAGCGAGCGCGAGAAGCCCTCGCGGTCGGTGCTGACATGGTGGCGGGCCAGCGCCGGCAGGATCACCGTGCCCAGGGCCACGCCGAACACGCCCAGCGGCAGCTCCAGGAAGCGGTCGGCCAGCGACAGCCAGGACTGCGAGCCGTCGGTCAGCTTGGCCGCGATCACCGTATCCAGCAGCAGGTTGATCTGCGCCACCGAGGAACCGAACAGGGTCGGCACCATCAGCGTCATGACCTTGCGCACGCCCGGGTGGCGCCAGCCCCAGCGCGGCAGGGTCAGCAGGTTGATGCCCTTCAGCGAGGGCAGCTGGAACAGCAACTGCAGGATGCCGGCGGCCAGCACCGCCCAGCCCAGCGCCAGGATCTGCTTTTCCGGCGTACCGCCCAGCCGCGGTGCCAGCCACAGCGCGCCGGCGATCATGCACAGGTTGAGAATGACCGGGGTCAGCGCCGGCATGGCAAAGCGCTGGAAGCTGTTCAGCGCACCACCGGCCAGTGCGGTCAGCGAGACGAACAGCAGGAACGGGAAGGTCAGGCGGAACAGGTCGACCAGCAGGCCCTGCTTGATCGGGTCGGTATCAACGCCACTGGAGAAGACCGAGGCCAGCTGCGGCGCGAAGATCAGCGCCAGTGCGGTGACCAGCATCAGCACCCCGCCCAGGGTGCCGGCGGTGCGGGCCATCAGTTCGCGCAGCTCGGCGTGGCTGCGGGTTTCCTTCACTTCCGTGAACACGGGCACGAAAGCGGTGGCAAACGAGCCCTCGGCGAACAAACGCCGCAGGAAATTGGGTACCCTGAAGGCGACCCAGAAAGCATCAGTGATGGCGTTGGTGCCGAACGTGGTGGTCACCACGAAGTCCCGGACAAGTCCGAGAACGCGCGAGACCATGGTCATGCTGCTGAACGACAGCAGGCCCCGCAACAACTTGGGTGAACTCACTCAGCGTCCCTCTTGACAATCGACTTGACGTGCATTTCTTACGCCATCATACTAGCTAGCTTGCTGTTCCCATAACACCGATTTTTTCAGGAAACCACCACCGTGGCCAATATCAAGTCCGCCAAGAAGCGCGCCAAGCAGACCGTCGTGCGCAACGCGCGCAACGTGGCTCAGCGCTCGATGCTGCGCACCGCTGTCAAGAAAGTGATCAAGGCGCTGGACGCCAACGATGCCGCCGGCGCCGAAGCCGCCTTCGCCGTTGCCCAGCCGATCCTGGATCGCTTCAGCGCGCGTGGCCTGATCCACAAGAACAAGGCTGCTCGCCACAAGAGCCGCCTGAACGACCGCATCAAGGCCCTCAAGGCCGCCTGATCCGGCGTTGCCGCCCTGCCCTTCGGGGTTGGGCTGCAGACAAAAGCCCGGCCCCGGCCGGGTTTTTTGTTGCCCGCGATCCGGGACTTTTGACACGTCCGGGGTCAGATCCCTTTTCCAGCGGAAAAGGGATCTGACCCCGGCAACAAAAAACCCGGCCGAAGCCGGGTTTTCCGCATGGAACCACAACGCCATCATTGCGCGTCGCGGGCTTCCTGCTCTTCTTCTTTCTGGCGATCGAAGAAGGCCATGATCCGGCTCATGATCGGGAAGGTGCCTTCGCGACCCAGTGCGGAGACCAGGAACCACGGCTCCTTCCAGCCCAGCTCGGCAACGATCTGCTCGGCCGCGGCCTGCGCCTCGTCTTCGAACATCAGGTCAGCCTTGTTCAGCACCAGCCAGCGCGGCTTTTTCAGCAGTTCCGGATCGTGCTTCCCCAGCTCGCGCTCGATCGCACGCACCTGCTCCACCGGCGAGATGCCGTCCACGCCACCTTCCATCGGCGAGATGTCCACCAGGTGCAGCAGCAGGCGGGTGCGCTGCAGGTGGCGCAGGAACTGCGCGCCCAGGCCGGCGCCATCGGCCGCGCCTTCGATCAGGCCGGGAATGTCGGCGATCACGAAGCTGCGGTGGTTCTCCACCTTCACCACGCCCAGGTTCGGGTACAGCGTGGTGAACGGGTAATCAGCCACCTTCGGCGTCGCCGCCGAAACGGCGCGGATCAGGGTGCTCTTGCCGGCGTTGGGGAAGCCCAGCAGACCGACATCGGCCAGCAGCTTCAGCTCCAGCTTCAGCGTGCGCTCCTCGCCCGGCTCGCCCGGCAACGCCTGGCGCGGCGAGCGGTTGGTCGAGCTCTTGAAGTGCATGTTGCCCAGGCCGCCACGACCGCCCTTGGCCACCAGCAGGCGATCGCCGTGCTGGGTCAGGTCGCCGATGACTTCATCGGTCGCCACGTTGATCACCACGGTGCCGACCGGCACGGTGATGGTCAGGTCTTCGCCACCCTTGCCATAGGCCTGGCGGCCCATGCCGTTCTCGCCGCGCTGCGCCTTGAAGATGCGGTCATGGCGGAAGTCGACCAGGGTGTTCAGGTTTTCGTCGGCGCGGATGTACACGCTGCCGCCCGCACCGCCGTCGCCGCCGTCCGGGCCGCCGAGCGGAATGAACTTCTCGCGACGGAAGCCAATGCAGCCGTTGCCGCCGTTGCCGGCGAACACTTCGATTTCTGCTTCGTCTACCAGTTTCATTGTTTCGATGCCTGCGATGGGCGTGGCCTGCCGGCCGCCGCCTTGAATGTTATGCCTGCCGATGGCCGGCAGCCCGGCCTGGCCGGTCTTGCTTCAACTCTAACGAAAAGCCCCGCCGAAGCGGGGCTCTTCATGCAGCACTCCCATGCCGGGGCACGGGTGCCGGCGATGCCTGGATCAGGCGTCGGCCGAGACGATGCTGACGGTGCGACGCTTCTTGGCGCCCTTGACCGAGAACTCCACCTTGCCGTCCACGAGGGCGAACAGGGTGTGGTCACGGCCCAGGCCAACGCCCGAACCCGGGTGGAACTGGGTGCCGCGCTGACGCACGATGATGTTGCCGGCTTCGATGGCCTGGCCGCCGAAGATCTTGACGCCCAGGTACTTCGGGTTGGAGTCGCGACCGTTGCGCGAGGAGCCTACGCCCTTTTTATGTGCCATGACTGCTTCTCCTGATGCTTAGCCGGCGATGCCGGTGATCTCGATTTCGGTGTAGTACTGACGGTGACCCTGACGCTTCATGTGGTGCTTGCGGCGACGGAACTTGATGATCCGGACCTTGTCAGCACGACCCTGGGACAGGACCTTGGCGGTGACGGCAGCGCCCTTCAGCGCATCGCCCAGCTTCACGCCGTCGCTGTCACCCAGCATCAAGATGTTGTCAAACTTGATCTCGCTGCCGACTTCGACTTCGAGCTTTTCAATGCGGAGCTTTTCGCCCTGCGCCACGCGGTATTGCTTACCGCCGGTGACCAGTACTGCGTACATGACCAGGCCTTCCTCTGTAGTTATTGTGGTCTGAGCTGCCGCCATCGAGGGCGGACAGGAGCGGGATTGTACGCAGATCATCGGGCGCGGGTCAAGTCAACCCCTGAACGCCGCAGGGGGCGGCGTCGGAACGGGGTCAGATCCCTTTTCACCCCGTGAAAAGGGATCTGACCCCTGCCTGTCGGCCTGTCTCACAAGGTGAGACACCGGGCTGGCATTGTCGCCCATTGCCCCCATCTGGTCACCTCGGTAGGCTGACCGATTGCCGTTCCCTGCTGGCCCGGCACCCAGCCAACGCCCCCACAACCGGATCCCCCATGGCGATGGATTTCATCCGCATCCGCGGCGCGCGGACGCACAACCTGAAGAACCTCGACCTCGACCTGCCCCGCGACAAGCTGATCGTGATCACCGGCCTGTCCGGCTCGGGCAAGTCCTCGCTGGCGTTCGACACCATCTATGCAGAAGGCCAGCGCCGCTATGTCGAGTCGTTGTCGGCCTATGCGCGCCAGTTCCTGAGCGTGATGGAAAAACCGGACCTGGACCACATCGAGGGCCTGTCCCCGGCGATCTCGATCGAGCAGAAGTCGACCTCGCACAACCCGCGTTCGACGGTCGGCACGATCACCGAGATCTACGACTACCTGCGCCTGCTGTACGCCCGCGTAGGCACCCCGCGCTGCCCAGACCACGGCTACCCGCTGGAAGCGCAGACGGTCAGCCAGATGGTCGACCAGGTGCTGACCCTGGACCCGGAACAGCGCTACATGCTGCTGGCGCCGGTCATCCGCGACCGCAAGGGCGAGCACGCCCAGGTGTTCGACCAGCTGCGCGCGCAGGGCTTCGTGCGCGTGCGCGTGGACGGCGAGCTGCATGAGATCGACGCGGTGCCGCCGCTGGCGCTGCGCCAGAAGCACACCATCGAGGCGGTGATCGACCGCTTCCGCCCGCGCGAGGACATCAAGCAGCGCCTGGCCGAGAGCTTCGAGACCGCGCTGAAGCTGGGCGACGGCATGGCCTCGGTGCAGAGCCTGGACAACACGGAAACCGCGCCGACCCTGTTCTCCTCCAAATACTCCTGCCCGGTCTGCGATTACTCGCTGCCGGAACTGGAGCCGCGCCTGTTCTCGTTCAACGCACCGATGGGCGCCTGCCCCGGCTGCGATGGCCTGGGCATGGCCGAGTTCTTCGATCCCTCGCGCGTGGTGGTGCACCCCGAGCTGTCGCTGGCCGCCGGTGCGGTGCGCGGCTGGGACCGCCGCAATGCCTACTACTTCCAGCTGATCGCTTCGCTGGCCAAGCACTACCGGTTCGACGTCGACGCGGCCTGGAACTCGCTGCCGGACAAGGTGCAGCAGGCCGTGCTGTACGGCAGCGGCGATGAAGCGATCACCTTCACCTACTTCACCGAAGCCGGTGGCCGCACCCAGCGCAAGCATCGCTTCGAGGGCATCATTCCCAACCTCGAGCGCCGCTACAAGGAAACCGAATCGCCGGCGGTGCGCGAGGAGCTGTCCAAGTACATCAGCGAACAACCCTGCCCGGAATGCCATGGCGCGCGCCTGAACAAGGCTGCACGCAATGTGTTCGTGGCCGACCGCCCGCTGCCGGAGCTGGTGGTGCTTCCGATCGACGAGGCGCTGAAGTTCTTCAGCGAGCTGAGCCTGCCGGGCTGGCGTGGCGAGATCGCGGCGAAGATCGTCAAGGAAATCGGCGAACGCCTCGGCTTCCTGGTCGACGTGGGCCTGGATTACCTGACCCTGGAGCGCAAGGCCGACACCCTGTCCGGTGGCGAGGCGCAGCGCATCCGCCTGGCCAGCCAGATCGGTGCCGGCCTGGTCGGCGTGATGTACGTGCTCGACGAACCGTCGATCGGCCTGCACCAGCGCGACAACGAACGCCTGCTGGGCACCCTCACCCGCCTGCGCGACCTCGGCAACACGGTGATCGTGGTCGAGCATGACGAGGACGCGATCCGCCTGGCCGACTACGTGCTGGACATCGGCCCGGGCGCAGGCGTGCATGGCGGCGAGATCGTCGGCCAGGGCACCCTGCAGGACATCCTGGAGGCACCGCGCTCGCTGACCGGCCAGTACCTGTCGGGCAAGCGCGCGATCGAGATTCCGGCGCGCCGGCACAAGCCGAACCCGAAGATGACCCTGCACCTGCGCGGGGCCAGCGGCAACAACCTCAAGGGCGTGGACCTGGCGATTCCGTCGGGCCTGCTGACCTGCGTGACCGGCGTGTCCGGCTCCGGCAAGTCGACCCTGATCAACGACACCCTGTTCTCGCTGGCCGCCAACGAGATCAACGGTTCCTCGCACCCGATCGCCCCGTACAGGGAGATCGATGGTCTGGACCTGTTCGACAAGGTGGTGGACATCGACCAGTCGCCGATCGGCCGCACCCCACGTTCGAACCCGGCCACCTACACCGGCCTGTTCACTCCCCTGCGCGAACTGTTCGCACAGGTGCCCGAAGCGCGTGCACGCGGCTACTCGCCGGGCCGCTTCAGCTTCAACGTGCGTGGTGGCCGCTGCGAGGCCTGCCAGGGCGATGGCCTGATCAAGGTCGAGATGCACTTCCTGCCGGACGTGTATGTGCCGTGCGATGTCTGCCACGGCAAGCGCTACAACCGCGAGACGCTGGAGATCCTGTACAAGGGTTTCAACATCAACGACGTGCTGGAAATGACCGTCGAGGATGCGCTGAAGCTGTTCGAGCCAGTGCCGTCGATTGCACGCAAGCTGGAAACGCTGGTCGACGTCGGCCTGAGCTACATCAAGCTGGGCCAGAGCGCGACCACGCTGTCCGGTGGCGAAGCGCAGCGCGTGAAGCTGTCCAAGGAACTGTCGCGCCGCGATACCGGCCGCACCCTGTACATCCTCGACGAGCCGACCACCGGCCTGCACTTCCACGACATCGAAGCGCTGCTGGGCGTGCTGCACAAGCTGCGCGACGAAGGCAACACGGTGGTGGTGATCGAGCACAACCTGGACGTGATCAAGACCGCCGACTGGATCGTCGATCTGGGTCCGGAGGGCGGCCACCGCGGCGGCACCATCCTGGTCACCGGCACGCCGGAAGACGTGGCGGCCTGCCCGCAGTCGTACACCGGCCAGTTCCTGGCCCGCATGCTGCCCTCCACCAGCGCGCGCCCCGAGCAGCCGGCCGCCGTGGCCAACAAGCCCGACGCCCGCCCGCCGCGCAAGGTGAAGCCCGAGAAGCCGGCCAAGGTGGCGAAGAAGGCCGTGGCCGCCAAGAGCACCGGCAAGGCCAGCAAGAGCACGACGAAGAAGAAGGACGCCTGATGAGCAGCGAACACAAGATCCTGGCCCGCATCCCGATCAGCGTGCGCTGGCGCGACATGGACAGCATGGGCCACGTCAACAACGCCAAGTACATTTCCTACCTGGAAGAAGCGCGCGTGCGCTGGATGCTGGGCGTGGACGGCGTGTCGATGACCGACCGCATCGCACCGGTGGTCGCCGCGACCAACGTCAACTACCGGCTGCCGATCGTGTGGCCCAACGACATCGTGGTCGAATTGTTCGTCGAGCGCCTGGGCAACAGCAGCGTGACCATCGGCCACCGCATCGTCGACCAGCAGGACGCATCGAAGCTGTACTCGGATGGCAACGTGGTGGTGGTGTGGATGGATACGCAGACCGGCAAGAGCGCGCCGCTGCCTGAGGCGATCCGCAACGCTTCCACCTGGAAGTAGTGCCGGCCGCTGGCCGGCAACCTCCAGACGCTTCGCGCATGCCGGCCAGCGGCCGGCACTACCGATCCAATTCAAAGGACTGACATGATCCACCAGACTGAACTGAGCGACCTGCTGCCCGGCATGGTCCCCTTCCCCACCGACGTCTTCCCCGCCGACCAGGCCTGGCTCGGCCAGCACCTGCTGCCGCTGCTGAAGATCGACCTCGGTGTGCTGCGCCCGGAACTGGCCGGCCAGGTGGCGACGATGCTGTGCCCGATCGAGCCGTACGACGGCTGCATCGGCGAAACCACCGAAGAACACCACAACGATTTCACCGCCACCAACTGGATCGCCTTCGAGCTGACCGCCGGCAACCAGATGCGCTTCCTCGGCAACGAGGGCTATTTCATCGGCGATGCAGTACAGGACAAGGACGCGCAGGAACACATTGCGCAGATGCGCGACAGCTACGCCAAGGCCCGCGACTACCACGCCATGCATGGCCGCCTCGCCTGCTACTCGCGCTACGGCAAGGGTGAGGCCAGCGAGCGTGCTTATCTGGATACGCTGGGGGGACAGATTTCCTGTGGCAACTGGATCGAAACGGCCGATATTCCTGCCGCCTTCACCCTGGAATTCACCGACGCCGCCAACGACCGGCATGCTCCAGATGATGCCGAACTGGCGATCATCCGCCGCGATGGCCACAAGTTCTTCGCCGTCGCCGAAGTCGCCGGCTACAACTGGTGCGCCACCGGCGCCGACGCGATCGTGATGCTGTATGAGCCGGTGAGCCGCACGGTGCTGTTCTCGTACGACTGGTCGTAAGACCTGCGCTAGTGCCGGCCGCTGGCCGGCATTTCCTGTTTTTGCCGGCCAGCGGCCGGCACTACCATCCCGCTACGGCGCGGCCTTGCGCACGGTCAACGTCGCGCTCGCTTCACCACCACCTTCCAGCTGCAACTGCAGCGGCAGCGCCTGCCCCTCCTTCAGCGCCCCCCGGCCCTGCATCAGCATCAGGTGCAGGCCACCGGGCTTGAGTTCGGCACGCGCGCCGGCTGCCAGCGGCAGGCGCTCGATCGCGCGCATCCGGCTGACGCCATCGACGATCGTGGTCTCGTGCAGCGACACGTCGCCGAAACTACTGCTGGTCGCACCGGTGATCACCACCGCCCTGCTGCAGCCGTTGTGGATCACGCCATAGCCGGCAGTCATCGGCATCGCCGGATTCGGTGGCAACCGCGCCCAGCCCTGCTCCACCGTGACGCAGCGTGATTCCGCAGCCGAAGCCGATGCTGCGGCCGCACACAGCACCCACAGTACGCCAACGAATGGTTTGGTTATCATCGCCCAGGTTCCTTCTTCGCAACGAGACCGCAGCATGACGACGCTCATCGAGGTGATCAACCACGGCCCCATCCGCGAACTGCGCCTGGCGCGGCCGCCGGTCAATGCACTGGACACCGATCTGTGCCGGCAGTTGATCCATGCCATCGAACTGGCCATGGCCGAAGACGCGCACGGCATCGTGCTGTCGGGCAGCGAGCGCATCTTCACCGGTGGAATGGACGTGCCGCACCTGCTCTCGCATGGCGATGACAAGCACAAGCTGCTGGACACCTGGAACGCTTTCTTTGGCGCCGTGCGCACACTGGCCGAGAGCCGCATCCCGGTGGTCGCGGCGATCACCGGCCACGCGCCGGCCGGCGGCTGCGTGCTGGCCCTGTGCTGCGACTACCGGGTAATGGCGCGCAGCGCCGATCCGTCGCGGCCGTATGCCATCGGCCTGAACGAGGTGCAGGTGGGCCTGATCGCGCCGGAGGGCATCCAGCGCCTGCTGCGCCGTGCGGTGGGCGTGCACCGCGCCGGCGTGCTGCTGACCACCGGTTCGCTGGTACCGGCCGAACAGGCGCTGCAGATCGGCCTGGTCGATGAACTGGCCGAAGGCGACCTGGTGGTGGCCCGCGCCGTGGCCTGGCTGCAGAACCTGCTCAAGCAGCCTCGGCAGCCGATGCTGCTGACCCGCGCCATCGCTCGCGCCGACCTGCACGAAGCGCTGCACCCGGACCTGATCCAGCTGGACCGTTTCGTCGAGGCCTGGTTCGCCCCGGACGCACAGAACGCCCTGCAGGCCCTGGCGGCGCGCCTGGGCAAATAGACGGTAGTGCCGGCCGCTGGCCGGCAACCG
>NZ_JAXBQL020000017.1:52382-57072 GCF_047520565.2 Stenotrophomonas sp. FR012 | reverse complement strand
GGGTCGGCACCCACCTTGAGAGGATCACCCGAGCCAGCCCTGAAGCGCCTTTGGTGGGTGCGGACCGTTGGTCCGCACTATCCCTCAGGCACCTGAGAACAGCCCCAGGTGAGGTCAGCTCAGCGCTTCTGCCGCTTCCAGGGTGTTCTGCATCAACGTGGCCACGGTCATCGGGCCCACGCCACCCGGCACCGGGGTGATCCAGCTGGCCCGCTGGGCCGCCGCCTCAAACCCGACGTCGCCCACCAGGCGGCCGTCGTCCAACCGGTTGATGCCGACGTCGATCACCACCGCGCCCGGCTTCACCCACTCGCCCGGCACGATGCCGGGGCGGCCCACCGCCACCACCAGGATGTCGGCGTTGCGCACGGCCTGTTCCAGTACGTCCTTGGGGGTGAACTTGTGGCAGCTGGTCACGGTGCAGCCGGCGATCAGCAGCTCCAGGCCCATCGGGCGGCCGACATGGTTGCTCACGCCCACGATGGTGGCGTTGCGGCCACGCACCGGCTGGTCGGTATGGCCCAGCAGCGTGGTGATGCCGCGCGGGGTGCACGGGCGCAGGCCGAACTCGCGCAGGGCCAGGTGGCCGACGTTTTCCGGGTGGAAACCGTCCACGTCCTTGCGCGGGTCGATGCGCTGGATCAGCCGGCGGGCGTCGGGGATGCCCGGCAGCGGCAGCTGGATCAGGATGCCGTTGATCTTCGGATCGGCGTTGAGCTGGTCGATCAGCTCGAGCAGCTCGGCTTCGGTGGTCCCGGCCGGCAGATCGTAGTCATGCGCTTCGATGCCGACCTTCTCGGCGGCACGGCGCTTGTTGCGCACATACACGGTCGAGGCCGGGTCGCCACCGACCAGCACCACGGCCAGGCCCGGGCGGCTGCCACCGGCGGCCACGCGGGCGTCGACGCGCACCTTCAGGCTGTCGAGCAGGTCCTCGGCGATGCGGCGGCCATCAAGGATGCGGGCAGGATGCGGGGCGGCGGAATCGGTCATCGGGAGCGGGCGTGGGGCGGCGGGGACGCTATTGTCCCTGATTCAGGCCCCCTCGCCCACCGCCGTGCGCCGACTCCGCGCACCGGTAGTGCCTGCCGCTGGCCGGCAACCCCATGACGCCGGAACGCTTGCGTATCTGCCGGCCAGCGGCCGGCACTACCAACCACCGGCTTCGGCAATTCCCCACACGGTAGTGCCGGCCGCTGGCCGGCACCCTCATGTCGTCGGAACGTTTGCACATTTGCCGGCCAGCGGCCGGCACTACCGGGCTTTATTCTTCCTCCTCCGGCACGTCCTGCGGGTTCAACGTCTTGCTTGCCCGCTTCGGCGCGGTGAACGGCGTCGGCGTCGGCACGCCCTGGCCGGAGTTGCCGAACACCATCTTGGCGCCGGCATTCAGACCACCACCGGCAATCTCCAGCTCGAAGCGCTCGGCGTCGCGGCGACGGATCTGCTCGGCAATTTCGATCGCATCGTCCTCGTCCGCACCCAGTTCCACCAGTGCGGCCTGGCCGAACAGCACCGCCGACTCGAACGTCTCGCGGATCTGGAAATCAACACCGGCATGGATCAACCGCAGCGAATGCTCGCGGTCGAACGAGCGCACCATCAGCTTGGCCTGCGGGAACTCGTGCGACACCAGTTCGACGATGCGATCGGCGGCGTCGGCCTTGTCCACGCACACCGCAATCGCACGCGCGGTGGCCGCGCCCGAGGCATGCAGCACGTCCAGTCGCGTACCGTCGCCGTAGTAGATCTTGAAACCGAACCGCGCCGCGCTCTGGATCATCTCCACATCGTTGTCGATGATGGTCACGTCCACGTCGCGCGCCAGCAGCGACTGGCTGGCGACCTGGCCGAAGCGACCGAAGCCGATCAGCAGCACGCTGCCGGACAGGCCGTCGGCCTCGTCCACGCCATCCATGTTCACCGTCGGCTTCGGCGCGATGCGCTTGTAGACCAGCACCACCAGCGGGGTCAGCGCCATCGACAGCACTACCACGGCGGTGAAGTTGGCATTGATCTCCAGGTTGATCACGCCGGCCGAGGCGGCGGCGGAGAACAGCACGAAGGCGAACTCGCCGCCCTGCGCCATCAGCACGCCGCGGTCCAGCGCCTGCGCGTGGTCGCTGCCCATGACGCGCGCGACCACGTAGATGCAAAGCGCCTTGGCCGCCATCAACGCCAGCACCAGGCCGAGGATCAGCTGCCAGTTGCCGGCCACCACGCCCAGGTCCAGCGCCATGCCGACGCTGAGGAAGAACAGGCCGAGCAGGATGCCGCGGAACGGCTCGATGTCCGCCTCGATCTGGTGGCGGAAGGTCGATTCGCTCAGCAGCACACCGGCCAGGAACGCGCCCATCGCCATCGACAGGCCGGACAGCTGCATCAGCAGCGCCGCGCCCAGCACCACCAGCAGCGCGGCGGCGGTCATCACCTCGCGCGCCTTCGATTCGGCCAGCACGCGGAACAGCGGGTTGAGCAGGAAGCGGCCGACCAGCACCAGGCCGACGATGGCACCCACGCCGATCGCCACCGACAGCCAGCGCGAGCCCTCGCCATCGGCACTGCCCGCGCCCGGCGCCATCCACGCCACCAGCGCCAGCAACGGTACGATCAGCAGGTCTTCGAACAGCAGGATGGAGACGATCTTCTGCCCCGACGGCAGTGCGATGTCGCCGCGCTCGGCCAACAGCTGCATCACTACTGCGGTGGACGTGAGTACGAAACCGGTGGCGCCGATGAAGGCCACCTGCCACGGCAGCCCGAACAGCTTGGCGATGCTGGTCAGCACCAGCGCACAGGTGACGATCTGCAGCGTGCCCAGCCCGAAGATCTCCTTGCGCAGGCTCCACAGGTGCGAGGGCCGCATTTCCAGACCGATCACGAACAGGAACATCACCACGCCGAGCTCGGCGGTATGCAGGATCGCCTGCGGGTCGGAGAACCAGCCCAGCCCGAACGGTCCGATCGCCAGGCCAGCGGCGAAGTAGCCCAGCACCGAGCCCAGGCCGGCCCGGCGGAACAAAGGCACCATCACCACCGCCGCGCCCAACAGGGCGACGACCTTGACCAGCTCGCTGGTCGCTGCTTCTACCGCCATGCAGTGTGTTCCCCGAGATCCAGAATCGGGTTCAACAATAGAGCAATGCCGATGACGGCAATAGCACGCATGTTGCGCCGGATTGTCTTGGAGGTGGAACGATGCCGGGAGTGGCCCCCAGCATCATCCCGAAACCATGCACATGCTTGGGTGGGCGCCATGACCTGTAGAGCCGAGCCCATGCTCGGCTGCTCTTCGTGCCGAGGCCAGAAGCAGCCGAGCATGGGCTCGGCTGCTCTTCGTGCCGAGGCCAGAAGCAGCCGAGCATGGGCTCGGCTCTACAGTAGATCCACGCCATGCGTGGATGACGCACAGCCGCCGCGCCCCGGTAGATCCACGCCATGCGTGGATGAATCCCCGGCCAGCCTCACCCACCCCGGCAGAACGCGGCGTAATCGATATATCCCGGGAACGGCACACCCGGCGCGCACACCGGGCACTGCGGGTCCGGCCGGATGCCGGTCTCGCGGAAGCGCATGCCCAGCGCATCGAAGCGCAGCAGGCGCCCCACCAGCGGCTCGCCGATGCCCAGCAGCAGCTTCAGCACCTCGGTGGCCTGCAGCACGCCCGCCAAGCCGGGCAGCACGCCCAGCACACCGGCCTCGGAACAGTTCGGCGCGAACTCCGGCGGCGGCGGCTCGGGGAACAGGCAGCGGTAGCACGGCGCCACGCCACGCTGGCGGCCAGCGTCAAACACGCTTACCTGGCCGTCAAAGCGCTCGATGGCGGCATAGACCAGGGGCTTGGCGTGCTTGATGCAGGCGTCGTTGAGCAGGTAGCGCAGCGGGAAGTTGTCCGAGCCATCCAGCACCACGTCCACGCCCTCGAGCAGCGCATCCACGTTCTCAGAGGTCACCCGCTCCGGCACCGCCTCGACCTCGATCGACGGATTCAACGCCAGCAGCCGCTCGCGCGCGGAATCGACCTTGAGCTGGCCGACGCTGGCTTCGGTATGCACGATCTGCCGATGCAGGTTGCTGCGCTCCACGCGGTCGTGGTCGGCGAAGCGCAGGTGCCCTACCCCGGCGGCGGCCAGATAGAAGCCGGCCGGCGCACCAAGGCCGCCCGCACCCAGCACCAGCACGCGCGAATCCTGCAGCCGGCGCTGGCCGGCCTCGCCCACCTGTGGCAGCAGCAGGTGGCGCGAATAACGATCAAAGAAATCGCGGTCGGCGGCACTGGCCAGCGGCTGCACCAGTGGCAGCGACTGCTCGCGCCAGGCCACGGTGCCGCCCGTCACGGAAGCGACCTGGGCGTACCCGGCCTCCAGCAGGAACTGCGCGGCATCGGCCGAGCGCTTGCCGCTCTGGCAGATCAGCAGGATCTCCTGGTCGCGCCGCGGCAGATGCGCGGTCGGGTCGGCCTGCAGCTCGCCCTTGGCCACGCCGCGCGCGCCCTCGGCCATGCCGCCGGCCCGCTCGTGCGCCTCGCGCACATCGATCAGCACCGCGCCGTGGGCCAGGCGCTCGCGTGCCTGCGCGGGGGAAAGCTCTTGGATGCTCATGGCCGCATTATCGCGCACGCGGCGGCAAGCCGCCTTGACCGATACCTGCAAACATGGGGTAGTGGGGGGGGGGGGGGGGGGGGGGGGGG
>NZ_JAXBQL020000017.1:1900-52372 GCF_047520565.2 Stenotrophomonas sp. FR012 | reverse complement strand
GTGCCGGCCGCTGGCCGGCATGGCCATGAACGCATCGGACGACCCGAGGTTGCCGGCCAGCGGCCGGCACTACCGGTAGGGGCGCGAACAAAAAAGGCGGCCCTGCGGCCGCCTTTTTCGTGAATCACTTGCCCTTGACGTGCTTCATCAAGCGCCGCTTGGCCTTGACCTGCCGCTCGGTGAGGACGTTCTTCTTGCCCTCGTACGGGTTGGTACCCTCGCGGAAGATGAAGCTCACCGGCGTGCCGATCAGCTTGAAGCGCTTGCGGAAGAAGTTCTCCAGGTAGCGCTTGTACGACTCCTGCAGCTCCTTCAGGCGCGTGCCGTGCACGATGAAGGTCGGCGGGTTGGAACCGGCCGGGTGCACGTAACGCAGCTTGGAGACATGGCCGCGGATGGTCGGCGGCGGATTGGTCTCGTAGGCCACTTCCAGCGCCTTGTTCACTTCGCTGGTGGTGAAGGTCTTGTTCGCCGATTCGTGCGCACGATGCACCGCACGGAACAGCTCACGCAGGCCCGAGCCATGCTTGGCCGAGATGCGCACGGACTCGGCCCACGGCACGAAGCCCAGCTTCAGCGACAGCATGGTTTCGGCCTGCTCGCGCTGGTACTCGGTCAGGCCATCCCATTTGTTGATGGCGATCACCAGCGCGCGGCCGGCGTCGAGCACGGCACCGAGCACGGTGGCGTCCTGGTCGGTCACGCCTTCGGTGGCGTCGAGCATCAGCACGGCCACCTGGCACTGCTCGATCGACTGCATGGTCTTGACCACCGAGAACTTCTCGACGACCTCATCCACGCGCGAACGACGGCGCAGGCCGGCGGTGTCGATCAGGCGGTACTCACGGCCGTCGCGCTCCAGGTCCACCGCGATCGAGTCGCGGGTGGTACCCGGCACGTCGGAGGCGATCATGCGCTCCTCGCCGAGGATGCGATTGACCAGGGTCGACTTGCCCACGTTCGGGCGGCCGACAAAGGCGATGCGGATGCGGTTCGGGTCGTTGTCCAGCTCTTCGCCGCTGCCTTCTTCCGGCAGGCGCTGGATCACTTCGTCCAGCAGGTCGTCCAGGCCCTGTCGATGCGCGGCCGAGACGGTCAGCATCTCGCCGAAGCCATAACGGGCGAACTCGGAACGCACGCTGTCCTCGTCGGTGCCGTCGATCTTGTTGATCAGCAGCAGCGTCGGGCGCGACAGCTTGCGCAGCCAGGCCAGGATCTCGTCGTCCAGCGCCGAGGTGCCCTCGCGGGCATCGACGACGAACAGGATCAGGTCGGCTTCGGCCGCGGCCGCACGGGCCTGGCGCGTGGTGGCGCCGGCCAGGCCTTCGTCTTCCCCGGCGATACCACCGGTATCCACGACGAGGAAATGGTTGTCCTCGTCGAGGCGGCAGACACCGTAGTTGCGGTCGCGGGTGACGCCGGGCTGGTCATGGACCAGCGCGTCACGGGTGCGCGTAAGCGCATTGAAAATAGTCGACTTGCCGACATTCGGCCGTCCAACCAGGGCGACCAGAGGCAGCATCGCGATTACTCCAATTTTTTAGTTTGCCAACCGGAAGGCGGTCAGCTTGCCATCCACGTTCTGCACCAGCAGCACCCCGTCGACGACGACCGGCTGGGCCAGCAGGGCGTCGCCGCCACTTTTTGCCCGTGCCGCCATCGCACCATCGGAGGCCTGCAACCAGTGCACGTATCCCTTGTAGTCACCGACCACGACGTAGTCGCCGTGCAGTGCCGGGCCGGTCAGGGAGCGACGGGCCAGTGCCGTCTGCGACCACATGGCTGCGCCGCTGGCCTTGTCCAGGCCGAACACGCCGCCCTTGTTGTCGGTCACGAACACATTGCCCGACGACACCGCCACGCCACCTGCGCCGCCATGGTCGCGCGCCCACAGCGGGCGACCGGTCGGGCCTTCGATGGCCATGGTCTGGTTCTTGAAGCTGCTCACGTACAGGGTGTTGCCATCGAGCACCGGTGCGCCGTCGACGTCCGCCATGCGCTCCAGCTCGGTGCGGCCTTCGCCGTTGCCGAGGTTCTGTTCCCACAGCGTGCGGCCATCCTGCTGGGCCAGGGCCGCAACCGCGCCCTCGTCCTTGCCGATGAACAACACGCCCGGGCCGGTCACCACCGGCGCGTTGCCGCGCACGGTCAGCGCCGGCAGCTCGCTGGGGTTGAACCACTTCTGGGTGCCGTTGCCGACATCGAAGGCGGTCACACGACCGTCGTTGCTGCGCACGTAGACCATGCCCTGGGCAACGGCCGGCGCGGCGATGACTTCACCCGGAACACGGGCGCGCCACTTCTCGCTGCCGTCGTTGATGTCCAGCGCGATGACCTGGCCATCCAGCGTGCCGATCACGACCAGGTTCTCACCGACACCCGGGCCGCCGGACAGGCGCAGCTTGGCCTTCTTCTTTTCCTTCTTCGGCTCCCAGGTCCAGACCTTCTTGCCGGTCTGCAGGTCGATGGCGTGCACGCCACCGGTGATCGCCGCAGCGAACACGTGGCCGTTGGCCACCGCCGGGCCCTGGCGCACACCGATGCGACGCTCGCCCTTGCCGAGGTTGACCGACCAGATCTTGCTGACCTTCACGGTCGGCTCGAACTTGACCAGCTCAGCCGGTTCCTGTGCCTTCTTCGCCGCCGCGTCCTTGCCAGCGAACCAGCCCTTCATGGTGCCGCAGCCGGTCAGGGCCATGCCCATCAGGAGCACGGTGGCGACGCGGGTGATCATGACCTTCTGACTCATCAAACCGACTCCGCAGGGGCGGCAACGGTGCCGCCGGCGTCCATAACCTTGGTTTCCAGCAGGCGCCGCTGCGGCGCTGCCACGTCCAGCGTCTTCAGCGCCTTCTCGTACTGTACGCGGGCGTCGTCACGCTTGCCCTGCGCCATCAGCGCATCGCCATGGATTTCCAGGCTGCTGCTGTCGGTGGCGCTGCCCAGCAGCTTGATGGCCTCGTCGCTCTTGCCGGTGGCCACCAGCAGGCGGGCCACACGCTGGTCGACCACGCGCTGCAGGTCGCCTTCGACCTTCACGTTGCGCAGGGTGGCCAGTGCCTCTTCGTTCTTGCCGGCGTCGACCTGGGCCTTGGCCAGCTGCAGCGCCGCGAGGTCGCCGTAGATGCTGGACGGACCGGCTTCGAGCGCCTTGACCGCCTTGGCGGCGTCGTCGAGCTTGTTCTGCTGCAGGCCCTGCAGGGCCTTCTGGTACTCGACATTGGCCGAGGCCAGCTTGCTGCCCTGCTCCTTCTGGTACCACTGCCAGCCAGCAATGGCACCGATGGCGATGACTACGCCACCGAGGATGCTGGCGCCATTCTTCCGCAGCCAGCTGCGGACGCGTTCACTTTGTTCGTGCTCGTCGAGCAGATCGTCGATCGCCATGCGTACTCTCGCCCCGCCCGTCGGGAGGGACCATTGGGTTTAATCGAAGGTGGTGAAACCGCGCCTCAGTGCGAAACCGGGACTACGGAGCCTTCAGAGGATACCTGAAAGCGTGCCACGTTGGCTCGCTGGTAGGGGGTCAGATCGACGATAGCGCCGTTCTGCTGAACCTGGACCGCCGAGGCGTTGCCCAGGGTCACCCGGGTCACCTGGCCCGGCGTGAAGCTGCGGGTCTCGCCGGACTTGATCAGTGCCTTCTCGACGGTGCTGCCGTCCGGGCCGCCGATGTCGACCCAGCTGTCGCCGCTGAACTGCATTTCCAGCGCATTGCCGGCAGCCGGGGCCGGCGCCGGGCGCGGCACCGGGGCCAGCGAGGCGACGTAAGGGGTGGCCGCCGGCTTGCTGGCCGGGGCCATGGCCGCTTCGGCCGGGGCGGCCGTCTCGCTACCGGCTGCGGACGGCGTGACCGGCACGGCGGCCGGGATCACGTCCAGCGAGGCGGTGCTCGGCGACGGGGTCGCGCTGCCGTCGAAGTGGCCACGGGTGGCGAACCACACCGGCACCGCCAGCACGGCGGTGATGCCCACATACAGCGCGCGCCGGCCGAGGTTCTCGGCAATGCGGCGCGCACGCGGGGTATGGGTATGGCTGACCAGGGTGGGCGGAACCACCGGGCCGACCTGGGCCTGTTCCAGCAGCTCGCCCACGTCCACGTCGAGCAGGCGCGCATAGCTGCGCAGCTGGCCGCGCACGAACACCGGCGCCCCCAGCTTCTGCCATTGTTCCTCTTCCAGGGACTTGACCACCTGGACCGGCATGCGCAGGCGCGAGCCGACATCTTCGAGGGTCAGTCCGGCCGCTTCACGGGCCTGGCGCAGGCGGGTGCCGCAGCCGGCCGCAGTCTCGAGAGCGCTCACAGTCTGGTCATCAATCACAATGCATCAACCCTGGAGTTAGGAGCCCGCATCCTGCGGAAATTCCTGTCGAATCCGCTGCAGATAGCGATCAGATGCCGCCCGATCGCCCAGCCTCGCTTCGATTTGAGACGCAAGTTGTAACACGGAACGCGTTGCGGGTGCAGCCGCAATCCTACGTTCGGCGAACGCCCGGGCCTCCATATAGCGGCCTTGGCGGAAGCTCAGCTGGGCCATCGACTCCAGCGCAACCGGGTTGGCCGGCGCCGCGACGAGTGCCGCGCGCAGGTCGCGCTCGGCACGTTCGAGCTGCCCAGCGTCCAGTGCGCAACTGCCGGCATTGGCCTGCGCTTCGCCCGGGGTGGCATAGCCCGGCGCCTGCAGCGCCCGGTCGAACCAGACCAGCGATTCGGCCGGCTGGCCCTGCTGGCACAACCAGGCACCGTAGTTGTTGAGCACGTCTCCGCGCTGCGGCGCCAGCTCGGCGGCCTTGCGGAAATTCTCGCCCGCCTGGCGGGTGCGGCCACGACGGTCATCGATGCCAGCCTGCAGCACCAGCGCATCGGGCGCCTCCGGCGCCAGCTTCAGCGCTTCGCGCACCTTGCGCTCGGCGGCGTCGAGATTGCCGACCTGCATGTCGCGGGTCGCCAGGGTCAACAGGTCGCGCCAGCGCACTTCGCGCCGCACGCTTTCCGGGTCAGCCACCGAATAGACCGGCGCCTGGCTAGGCCCGAGCTTGGCCTTGGGATGGGATTTGCAGCCGCCGACCGCAACGGCCAGCATGCCTGCGAACAGAACCAGCCAGAGGCGGTCAGGCCGCGGCATCGCTCCCCTTCCCCGCCTGCAGCGTCTTGTTGAACTCCGCCTGGCGGCGGGTGCGGTCCATTACCTGGCCCTTGAGCTGGCCACAGGCGGCATCGATGTCGTCGCCACGGGTGCGGCGGACCATGGTCAGCACGTTGCTGTCGAGCAGGATCTTCTGGAAGGCGCGGATGTGCGCTTCTTCCGAACGCTCGTAGCGGGTGCCCGGGAACGGGTTGAACGGGATCAGGTTGACCTTGCCCGAATCCTTGGCCTGCACCGCGTTGTCGAACTGGCGCATCAGGCGGGCCAGCTCGCGGGCATGCTCGGGCTTGTCGTTGATGCCCTTCATCAGGGTGTATTCAAAGGTGACCGACTCGCGGCGCTTGTTGGCGCGCAGGTAGCGTGCACACGAGGCCATCAGCTCGGCGATCGGGTACTTCTTGTTGAGCGGCACCAGCGTCTCGCGCAGCGCGTCGTTCGGCGCATGCAGCGACACCGCCAGCGACACGTCGCTTTCGGCAGACAGGCGGTCGATCTGCGGCACCAGGCCAGAGGTCGACAGGGTCACGCGCTTGTTGGCCAGGCCGTAGCCCAGGTCGTCGCGCATCACACTCATGGCGCGCACGACGTTGTCGAAATTCATCAGCGGCTCACCCATGCCCATCATCACCACGTTGGTGAGGCGGCGCATCTGGTGCGGCACGTTGCCCAGGTGGCGTGCGGCAACCCACACCTGGCCGATGATCTCGGCGGTGGTCAGGTTGCGGTTGAAGCCCTGGGTGGCGGTGGAGCAGAACGTGCAGTTCAGGCCGCAACCGACCTGCGAGGACACGCACAGCGTGCCGCGGGTCTTGTCCGGGATGTACACGGTCTCGATGGCGTTCTTGCCATCCACGCCCATCGCCAGCAGCCACTTGTGGGTGCCGTCGGCGGAGGGCTTGTCGAACACGATGTTGGGAACCAGCACCTCGGCATGGGCCTGCAGCTTGGCGCGCAGGACCTTGCCGAGGTCGGTCATTTCATCGAAATCGGTGACGTAGCGATGGTGGATCCACTTCATCACCTGATGGGCACGGAACTTCTTTTCGCCGAGGACCTCGACGAAAAACTTCTCCAGGCCCGCGCGATCGAGGTCGAGCAGGTTCTGCTTGCCAGCCGTGGGTGCCGACTTCGGCAGCGGCTGGATGGCGGGGGACTGTACGACCTCGTTCACGGCATTACTCTCAGCGCGAGACGACTTCGGTGGCGGCGAAGAAGTAGGCGATCTCAATCGCGGCATTCTCGACCGAGTCCGAGCCGTGGGCGGCGTTGGCATCGATGGATTCGGCGAAGTCGGCGCGGATGGTGCCCGGCGCGGCTTCCTTCGGGTTGGTGGCGCCCAGCAGGTCGCGGTGGGCCAGGACGGCGTTCTCGCCTTCCAGGGCCTGGATCATCACCGGGCCGGAGATCATGAACTCGACCAGCGCGTTGAAGAACGGACGCTCGCGGTGCACGGCGTAGAAGCCTTCGGCTTCACGACGGGACAGCTGCTTGTACTTGGCGGCCACGACCTTCAGGCCGGCCTTCTCGAAGCGGGCGTAGATTTCGCCGATGACGTTCTTGGCAACGGCGTCCGGCTTGATGATCGAAAGGGTGCGCTCCAGCGCCATGGGATGTCTCCAATGGAATCGGGCCGCTGATGGCCCGAAGGGTAACATGAAAAAAACCCGCGTCGGGACGCGGGCTTAGCCTGATAAACGTAGGCGAATTGTAAAAGATAAAGCCGCGGCATGGTAGTGCCGGCCGCCGGCCGGCAACCCCGTCGCGGCCAAGGGTCGGATTCCCGCAGGGGCTCTGACCCATTCCGGGGCCCACCGTTGGGGTCGGAGCCCCATTCGGGGATCCGACCCCACCCCATCGCATTCACCCACCTGAGTGAAATCTGAACGGCCCGGGCAACTTTGCTGCACTGCAAAATGCCATACGCCACCGTCTGGTCCTAGTATCAAACAATCGTTTGATTAAGGTCCGCCCGCCGATGGCCAAACCCGCCCACTTCTCGACCAAGGACCGGATCCTCGGCGCGGCCGAGGAGCTGTTCGCCCAGCACGGCTTCGCCGGCACCTCGCTGCGCCAGGTGACCAGCCAGGCCGATGTCAACATCGCTGCGGTCAACTACCACTTCGGCTCCAAGGAAAACCTGGTCAACGAGGTGTTCCGCCGCCGCATGGACGAGATGACCGGCGCCCGCCTGTCACAGCTCGAACGTGCCCGCGCCGAGCACCCGGGCGAACTGCGCCCGGTGCTGGCCGCCTTCGTCGAGCCAGCGCTGGCGCTGGCCCAGGACCGCCAGAACGGCGGCGCCTTCGTGCGCGTGATCGCCCGCGCCTACGCCGAGAAGAACGACAACCTGCGCAAGTTCCTGTCCGACCACTACGGCCACGTGCTGCGTGCGTTCGGCAAGGCCATCGGCGAATGCGTGCCGGACCTGAGCAAGGAGGAGCTGTACTGGCGCCTGGACTTCCTGGCCGGCTCGCTCACCTATGCCATGGCCGATTTCGGGCTGATCAAGCGTCCCGCCGGTGTCACCGAAGCGGCGCATCGTGCCCATGCCGCCCACGAACTGATCCATTTCGCCGAAGCCGGGTTCCGCGCCGCCGCACGCGCCAGCGCCCTGCCCGCTTCCGTTTGATTCCACCCAGTAACTGCTGACCAACAAAGGCCCTACACCATGTCCAATTCCCTGCTAGTCCGCCGCGCCGCCGTGCTGGGTGCCGGCGTCATGGGTGCCCAGATCGCCGCCCACCTCACCAACGCTGGCGTCGACACCGTGCTGTTCGACCTGCCTGCGAAGGAAGGTCCGGCCGACGGCATCGTGCTGAAGGCGATCGCCAACCTGGGCAAGCTGAGCCCGGCGCCGCTGGCCAGCAAGTCGCTGGCCGAAGCCATCACCCCGGCCAACTACGAGTCCGGCCTGGAGCAGCTGAAGGACTGCGACCTGATCATCGAGGCCATCGCCGAGCGCATGGACTGGAAGCAGGACCTGTACAAGAAGATCGCCCCGTTCGTGGCCGACCACGCGGTGCTGGCCTCCAACACCTCGGGCCTGGGCATCAACAAGCTGGCCGACGTGCTGCCCGAGCAGCTGCGTCACCGCTTCTGCGGCGTGCACTTCTTCAACCCGCCGCGCTACATGCACCTGGCCGAGCTGATCCCGGCCACCACCACCGACGACGCCGTGCTGGAAGGCCTGGAAGCTTTCCTGGTCACCACCCTGGGCAAGGGCGTGGTGTACGCCAAGGACACCCCGAACTTCATCGGCAACCGCATCGGCGTGTTCTCGATTCTGTCCACCATCCACCACACCCAGCAGTTCGGCCTGGGCTTCGACGAAGTGGACGGCCTGACCGGCCCGCTGGTCGGCCGCCCGAAGTCGGCCACCTACCGCACCTCCGACGTGGTCGGCCTGGACACCATGGCCCACGTCATCAAGACCATGGGCGACACCCTGCCGAACGACCCGTGGCATGAGTTCTTCAAGTCGCCGAAGTGGCTGGACGCGCTGATTTCCAAGGGCGCACTGGGCCAGAAGACCGGCGCCGGCATCTTCCGCAAGGTCGGCAAGGACATCGTCGTGCTGGACCTGGAGAAGCAGGACTACCGCCCGGCCGACCGCACCGCCGCCCCGGAAGTGGTCGAGATCCTGAAGATCAGGAACCCGGCCGAGAAGTTCGCCAAGCTGCGCGAGAGCCAGCACCCGCAGGCGCAGTTCCTGTGGGCGACTTTCCGTGACCTGTTCCACTACAGCGCCTACCACCTGGCCGACATCGCCGAGACCGCGCGCGACGTCGACCTGGCCATCCGCTGGGGCTACGGCTGGTCGCTGGGCCCGTTCGAAACCTGGCAGGCCGCCGGCTGGAAGCAGGTCGCGCAGTGGATCGCCGATGACATCGTGGCCGGCAAGAGCATGAGCAACGCACCGCTGCCGGACTGGGTGTTCGATGGCCGCGATGGCGTGCACGCCGCCGAGGGCAGCTACAGCCCGTCGCGCAACGCCAAGCTGCCGCGTTCGTCGCTGCCGGTGTACCAGCGCCAGCGCTTCCCGGACCCGCTGTTGGGCGAGAAGTTCGCGCCGGGCGAGACCGTGTTCGAGAACGACGGCCTGCGCATGTGGCACGACGGTGATGGCATTGCCGTGGTCAGCTTCAAGACCAAGATGAACACCGTGTCCGACCAGGTGCTGGATGGCCTGCAGGAATGCGTCAGCCGCGCCGAGAAGGACTTCCAGGGCCTGGTGATCTGGCAGCAGAAGGAGCCCTTCTCTGCCGGTGCCGACCTGGCCGGTGCACTGGGCCTGCTGCAGGCCGGCAAGGTCGACCAGTTCGAAGAGATGGTCGCCAACTTCCAGCGCACCAGCCAGCGCATCAAGTACTCGCTGGTGCCGGTGGTGGCCGCCGTGCGCGGCCTGGCCTTGGGTGGTGGCTGCGAGTTCCAGATGCACAGCGCCAAGACCGTGGCCTTCCTGGAAAGCTACATCGGCCTGGTCGAAGCCGGTGTCGGCCTGCTGCCGGCCGGTGGCGGCCTGAAGGAACTGGCGGTGCGCGCCTCGCAGGCTGCGGGCCCGGGCGGTGATGTATTCGCCGAACTGAAGAAGACCTTCGAGACCGTAGCGATGGCCAAGGTGTCCAACTCGGCGGTCAACGCCAAGGAACTGGGCCTGCTGCGCAGCACCGACAAGGTGGTGTTCAACAGCTACGAAGCGCTGCACATCGCCAAGGCCGAAGCTCGCGCCCTGGCCGAAGCGGGCTACCGTCCGCCGCTGCCGGCACGCCGCATCCAGGTGGCCGGTGACGTGGGTATCGCCACCTTCAAGATGATGCTGGTCAACATGCTGGAAGGCCGCTTCATCAGCCCGTACGACTACGAGATCGCCGAGCGCATCGCCACCGTGCTGTGCGGCGGCAAGGTCGACCGCGGCACCCTGGTCGACGAAGAGTGGCTGCTGACCCTGGAGCGCAAGCACTTCGTCGAACTGGCCCAGCAGGAAAAGACCCAGGCCCGCATCGCGCACATGCTGAAGACCGGCAAGCCGCTGCGGAACTGACGGAAGGCATCGGTAGTGCCGGCCGCTGGCCGGCAACCTCTTCCAACCCCTATTCAAGAGATCATTGCAATGACCAAGCAAATCCAGGACGCCTACATCGTCGCCGCCACCCGTACCCCGGTGGGCAAGGCGCCCAAGGGCATGTTCCGCAACACCCGCCCCGACGACATGCTTGCGCACGTGCTGCGCAGCGTCGTCGCCCAGGCCCCGGGCGTGGACGTCAACCGCATCGATGACGCCATCATCGGCTGCGCCATGCCGGAAGCCGAGCAGGGCATGAACGTGGCGCGCATCGGCGTGCTGCTGGCCGGCCTGCCGAACACCATCGCCGCGCAGACCGTGAACCGCTTCTGCTCCTCCGGCCTGCAGGCCGTGGCGCAGGCCGCCGATGCGATCCGCCTGGGCAACGCCGACCTGATGCTGGCCGGCGGTACCGAGTCGATGTCGATGGTGCCGATGATGGGCAACAAGATCGCCATGGCACCGAGCGTGTTCGACAACGACCACGTCGCCATCGCCTACGGCATGGGCATCACCGCCGAGAAGGTGGCCGAAGAGTGGAAGGTCTCGCGCGAAGACCAGGACGCGTTCGCCCTGGCCTCGCACCAGAAGGCCATGGCCGCGATCCAGAACGGCGAGTTCAAGGACGAAATCAGCCCGTACGAGATCGTCTCGCACCTGCCGGACCTGGCCGACGGCCAGCGCATCATCACCCGCAACAAGATCGCCGACACCGACGAGGGCCCGCGCCCGGACTCCTCCGCTGAAGGCCTGGCCAAGCTGCGCCCGGTGTTCCGCAACGGCCAGTTCGGCGGCACCGTCACCGCCGGCAACTCGTCGCAGATGAGCGATGGCGCCGGTGCCGTGCTGCTGGCCTCGGAGCAGGCGATCAAGGACTACGGCCTGACCCCGCTGGCCCGTTTCGTCAGCTTCTCGGTGGCCGGCGTGCGCCCGGAAGTGATGGGCATCGGCCCGATCGCCGCGATCCCGAAGGCCCTGAAGCAGGCCGGCCTGACCCAGGACCAGCTGGACTGGATTGAACTGAACGAAGCCTTCGCCGCGCAGTCGCTGGCAGTGATCCGCGATTGCGGCCTGGACCCGAGCAAGGTCAACCCGCTGGGCGGCGCGATCGCCCTGGGCCATCCGCTGGGCGCGACCGGCGCGATCCGTACCGCGACCCTGCTGCACGGCCTGCGTCGTCGCCAGCAGAAGTACGGCATGGTGACGATGTGCATCGGCACCGGCATGGGTGCGGCGGGTATTTTCGAGGCGCTGTAAGGTTCAAAGCGTTGCCGGCTGATTGTTGGTTGGCTGTGGGGCCCGGGTGGGTGAGGCTGCCCGGGACACGCCGTAAACCCGTCCCTGGGGGCGTGGCAGCGGCATCCATGCCGCTGACAGTCCCGGTCAGCCTCACCCACCCGCGCCACCCGGCATTGCGCTCGGCGGAAGGGTGAGCAAAGGCAAGGCAAGAGCCGGGGTCAGAGCCCTTTGCTGCGCACGGGGATCTGACCCCAACAAGCAAAAAAGGCAGCCATTGGCTGCCTTTTTTGCTTTGCTTCTGCCTTTGATTCCGCCCTTCCCGTCCGCGCCCGCAGGAAACTGTCGAGAGGCGCGGGCAGTCCGCTGCAGGACCGTTGGCGCCATGGATGGCGCCATCGAGCCCCCAGGGATGGGTTTACGGCGTGTCCTGCAGCGGACTGCCCGCGCCTCCCCCACTTTGGCAGGAAGGCGCTGACGGAGCGCTTGATAGAACCCTTATTCCGCCAGCATCGCCGCAAGCTTCTCCCGCGCCGGGCCGGCCAGCTTCGGGTTGTCCAGCGCGAAGCGGATCGTCGCCTCCACCAGACCCAGGTGCGTACCGCAGTCGAAGCGGGTACCCTCGAAACGATAGGCATCGACTTCTTCGGTCTTCAGCAGCTCGGCAATCGCATCGGTCAGCTGGATCTCGCCGCCGGCACCGGTCTGGGTCTGTTCCAGCAGTTCGAAGATCTTCGGGCTCAGCACGTAGCGGCCGACCACCGCCAGGTCACTCGGCGCGTCCTCCGGCTTCGGCTTCTCGACGATCTGCGAAATGCGGCCCTTGCGGCCATCGAACGCCTCAGTGGCGACGATGCCGTAGCTGGCGGTCTTTTCGTGCGGCACGTCTTCGACCGCGATCACGCTGGCACCGCTGGCCTCATTGAGGTCGGCCATCTGCTTCAGCGCACCGGCACCGCGATTCCAGATCAGATCGTCGGGCAGCAGCACCGCGAACGGCTCGTCACCGATCACAGCCTTGGCACACAGCACTGCGTGCCCCAGGCCCAGCGCCTCGGCCTGGGTCACGAAGATCGCGCGCACGCCGTTGGGCAGCACATGCCGGATCAGCTCCAGCTGCTCCTGCTTGCCGGCGCGCTCGAGCTTCTGCTCCAGCTCGTAGGCCTTGTCGAAATAATCGGCAACCGCGTGCTTGTAGCGGTTGGTGATGAACACCAGCGTGTCGCAGCCGGCTTCGATGGCTTCATCAACGGCGTACTGGATCAGCGGCCGATCAATGATCGGCAGCATCTCCTTCGGCACAGTCTTGGTTGCTGGCAAAAAACGCGTTCCCAGTCCTGCCACCGGGAAAACTGCCTTGCGAATTCGCTTGCTCATTGGTGCCTGTTCGCCTCACGTGCCGGAAAGGGCACGACTTTAGCGGATGAAATGTAAGCATCCTGTTCGATTGGCGAGAATTCCGGCATCGTCGCAAACAGGATTTCCTGGATGCTGGCAGTGTCGTAGCTGGCAATCGCCTCACGCAGGCGCGGAACGTTGCCCAGCACCAGGTCGCGCGAGAACGTACGCACGCCGGCCTCGAGAATCTTCGGGTGCGCGGTCGAACGGTAGTCTTCGTCCGAATAGAACAGCGTCTCGTGCAGCTTCTCGCCCGGGCGCAGGCCGGTATAGATGATCTGGATGTCCTTGTACGGCTGCTTGCCGGTCAAACGGATCATCTGTTCGGCCAGCACGCGGATCGGCACCGGCTCGCCCATGTCCAGAGTGTAGATCGCACCATGCGACGCCGACGCGGCCGCCTGCAGGATCAGCTGGCAGGCCTCGGGGATGGTCATGAAGTAACGGCTGACTTCCGGGTCGGTGACCGTGACCGGACCACCGCGCAGGATCTGCTCGCGGAACAGCGGCACCACGCTGCCGGCCGACGCCAGCACGTTGCCGAAACGCACCGTGACGAAACGGGTGTGCGTGGACTTCTGGTCCAGGCTCTGGCAGATCATCTCGGCGTAGCGCTTGCTCGCACCCAGCGCATTGACCGGGTCGACCGCCTTGTCCGTGGAAATGAACACGAAATGCTCCACGCGGGCTTCCAGGCACGCGCGGGCGACGTTTTCGGTCGCCAGGATGTTGTTGCGCACCGCTTCGCGCAGCTGGCGCTCCAGCACCGGCACGTGCTTGTAGGCGGCCGCATGGAAAGCGGTATCGACCGGGTGCAGCGACAACGCATGGCGAATCACCGCCGGGTCACCGCAGTCGCCCAGCACCGCCTCGATCTCGACATCGGGGAAGCTGCGCCGCAGCTCGCCCTCGATGGTCAGCAGCAGCAGCTCGCTGATCTCCAGCAGGATGATGCGACCTGCACCGTGCCGCGCGCACTGGCGACAAAGCTCCGAGCCGATCGAACCACCGGCGCCGGTGACCATCACAGTGCGCCCACCCAACCAGCCGCGGATCAGGTTCCAGTCCGGCATGATCGGCTTGCGGCCCAGCAGATCCTCGATCGCCACTTCCTTCAGCTGGCCCGGCAGCGACTGGCCCTGCAGGATGTCGCTGAGCTTGGGCACGGTACGGAACGGAACGCCGGTGCTTTCGCAGATCGCGACAACGCGCTGCATGCCTGCGGCGTCCAGTGACGGCATGGCAATGACCAGCAGCTTGGCAGCGGTCTCGCGGACCACTGTCGGGGCGTCATCCAGGGTGCCGAGGATCGGCAGGCCCTGCAGCTTGGCACCCCGCAGGTGCGGTGCATCGTCGAGCAGGCCGACCGGCTCGAAGTTGCCGGAACGACGCAGGTCGCGCACCAGTGTTTCCGCCGCCTGGCCGGCGCCAAGGATCAGCACGCGGCGGGCGCTGGAATCGGACTGCAGGGCCTGATAGTCCTTCCAGGCCCGGTACAGCAGGCGCGGTGCGCCCAGCAGGGCCGACAGCGCGAACGGGTAGATCACCAGCACCGACATCGGCACGCCGTCGAAGCGCTTCCACATCAGCACCAGGACGATGGCGACCATGCCGATGAAGCTGGCCTTGAAGATGTTCAGCAGGTCGCTGACGCTGGCGAACCGCCACAGCCCGCGATACAGGCCCACGCGCCAGAACACCAGGCCCTGCAGCAGCAGGACCAGGGTGGTATCGACGTTCCACAGGGGCAGCGCCGGAGCGTTGGGCAGGATCGAGTAACGCCCTGCATGGAGCAACTGCCAGCATGCCCAGACCATGAAAAGGTCGTGGCAGACGATGGCCGAACGCGGCATCAGGCCGAGGATTCTGTCCCGCCAGGGTGAAGCCATAAGTCAGGTATTTCCTTGTCGGTAGCGCATTCCATTGCGCAGGAGGAGCCAGAGGACGCTCAGCGCGGTGAACCACGCGATCGCCACGGCAGCCTCCCACCTCGGCTGCAAATTGGAGCAGACATTGAACACTGTAATACTGAACAGGCCCAAAGCAAAGTACATCCCTGTCACCTGGGGGTGACTGGCTCCTGCCTGCACCGCGCGCTGGTAGACGTGCTGGGTGTGGGGTTCCATCCAGCGTTGTCCTGAAATGATGCGCGCCAGCAGTGTGAAGCCCGCGTCCACGAGGAACGGCGAAACCGGGACCAGCAGCAGGATCCAGTTGATATCGGTACGCACGCTGGCGAGTGCCAGCACCGCTGCGACCGCATACCCCAGCGCTCCACTACCGACATCGCCCATGAAGATCCGGGCCCGAGGAAAGTTGAACGGCAGGAATCCAAGGCAGGCCAGGCCCAGGGCCACGGCAGCCAGCGAGTACGGCCACGGCAGCACCGGCGCCAGCCCCAGCATCGCCACGACGGCCTGGCTGGCGGCAATGCCGTTGATGCCGTCCATGAAATTCCAGATGTTGATCAGTGAGGCGGTGAACAGCAGCACCAGCGCCGCCAACAGCCAGCTGCCGCCATTCACCTTCACCAGGCCGGCCAGCAGCGTCGCGGCGATGAAATGCACCAGCAGGCGACGCATCGCTGGCAGGGGCTTGTGGTCGTCCCACCAGCCGATACCGGCCACCAGCACCAGCCCAAGGCTGGCCACCAGTACTGTCGGCGTGCTCTCGGGCCAGGCCCAGATGGCCACGGCTGCAGTCACCAGCAGGCTGATGACGATGGCGATGCCGCCACCGCGCGGTGTAGCGACGCTATGGCTGCGGCGTTCGCCGGGCTGGTCCATCAACTGCTGGCGCAGCGCATAGCCGCGTGCCGCCCAGGTCAGCACCGCACTCAGCAGGGCGAGCGCCAGCAGCGCGCCCATCACAAGCCAGGGCATGGATCAGAGCACCGCGTAGTTCAGCAGCGGCTTGACCGTCCCCCACTCCTTGCAGCTCGGACACTGCCAGTGGTGGGTACGCGCCCCGAAGCCGCAGCGGGTGCAGCGATAGGCCGGGTTGCGCACCAGCAACTGGTCAGTGATGTGCTTGAGGTCATGCAGGGTGGCTGTGGAATCGGCGCCCTCGGCCAGGGTGAGGTCGATCAGCGCGGACTCGCCACGCACCGACGGGCGATCCTTCAGCTGGCGGCCGAGGTAGGCACGCGCCGGGGCCACGCCTTCCTGCTCTTCCATCAACCGGGTCAGCGCAAGCACCGGGGCAATGCCTCGGTAATGCTCTGTCATCTCCGACAGGAACGCGCGCGCACCTGCCAGATCGCCCACCTTGCGATAGTTCTGCATCAGCGCCGGCAGCAGTTCCGGCAGGTATTCGGGGTCGTTGCGCGCGGCGCGCTCGAAGGCGCGCACGGCGGCCTCAGGATTGCCCGCGTCGGTTTCCAACCGGCCCTCGATGATGCCGGCGCGCACCGACATCGCATCGGCCTGGTAGGCGCGGGCGATCGCTGCCCTCGCCTCTTCCAGCTTGCCGGCGCCACGGAATCGCTCGGCCAGTTCGCACTCGAACTGCCCGATCAGCTTGCCCATCGGCTCGCCGGTGACATCCTCGAACCGGGTGGCGTTGTCGATGGCCTTTTCCCAATCGCGCTCGGCCTGGTAGATGCCGATCAGGTGCTTGAGCGCCTGCGGTGCGCGCTGATCCAGCTGGGCCAGCTCGGTGAACACGGTCTCGGCACGATCCAGCAGGCCGGACTTCATGTAGTCCTCGCCCAGGGCCAGCAGGGCCTGCACGCGCTGTGCGTCACTCAGGTCATGGCGATTGACCAGGCCCTGGTGCAGGCGGATGGCGCGGTCGACTTCGCCACGACGGCGGAACAGATGACCCAGCGCGACCTGGGTCTCGAAGGTTTCCTTGTCCAGCTCGGCGATGTGCAGGAACAGCTCGATGGCCTTGTCCGGCTGCTCGTTGAGCAGGTAGTTCAGGCCACGGAAATAGGTGCTCGACAGGCGGCTGACCTGGCTGTCACCGTGGCGTTGGCCACCACGCCGCCCGATCACCCACCCGGCCAGTGCGGCCAGCGGTACGAACAGGAAGAACCAGAACCACTCGGTGACGAAATCCATCTTCGATCAACGTCCATCAAAAGATTGGGGGGAAGCAACCGGTGCCGGCGAAGCGGCAGCGGACTTGTTGGCGCGACGCAGCTGGCCGTAGAGCGGAATGACCACGCTCACCAGCACCAGGCCAGCACCGACGATGACGCCGATCAGCAATGCGGCAATGATTGCCACGCCGACCGAGGTCTTCAGTTGGGTGAAAACAAGGTTGATAGTCATCTCGTCCATGTTCATGGCACCGATGATCAACCCAAGAATGAGTACCGCCAGCAGGACCAGCAGACGAAAAACCTTCATGCGACAGCTCCAGTGGCAGGAGTCCGTAGCTTATCCGACTCGCGGCTGGATTCGCACGCGGTGGCGCGACGGCAGGCTCAGGCCGGATCGGCGTCCAGCGGCAGCACACTGCTGACCCGCTCGCGCAGTTCCTTGCCCGGCTTGAAATGGGGGACATGCTTGCCCGGCAGGGCAACCGATTCGCCGGTCTTCGGGTTGCGACCCAGGCGCGGCGGACGATAGTGCAGCGAGAAGCTGCCAAATCCACGGATTTCGATGCGATCCCCGGCGGACAGCGATCCGCCCATCATTTCCAGCAACGACTTCACCGCCAGATCGACATCATCGGCCTTCAGGTGCGCCTGGCGGCGCGCAAGGATTTCGATCAGTTCGGATTTGGTCATTACCGGCTCACATCAGGGGCATCTCAGCCTGAAACGGCCCGGGCAATGCCCGGGCCGTCCAGGAAACAACGAACAGCCTAAGGCCGATTACTCGGACTTGTTGCCGTTCAGCTGTGCACGCAGCAGCGCGCCCAGCTGGGTGGTGCCGCTGGAAGCCGAAGAGGACTGGTATTCCTCCAGCACTTCGCGCATTTCAGCGTCGTCCTTGGCCTTGATCGACAGCTGCAGGGTACGGCCCTTGCGGTCCATGCCCACGAACTTGGCTTCGACCTTGTCGCCGACCTTCAGGTGCTGGGTGGCGTCGTCAACGCGCTCGTTGGCGATGTCGCGGGCCGAGACGTAACCTTCGATGCCGTCAGCCAGCTCGATGATCGCGCCCTTGGCGTCGACTTCCTTCACCACGCCTTCGACCTTGGAACCCTTCGGATTGGCAGCCATGTACTGGCCGAACGGATCCTGCTCCAGCTGCTTCACGCCCAGGGAGATGCGCTCGCGCTCCGGATCGACGGCCAGGACGACGGCGTCCAGGGTATCGCCCTTCTTGAAGTTGCGAACGACGTCTTCGCCGGTGGTGTTCCAGCTGATGTCGGACAGGTGGACCAGGCCGTCGATGCCGCCGTCCAGGCCGATGAAGATGCCGAAGTCGGTGATCGACTTGATCTGGCCCGACACCTTGTCACCCTTCTTGTGGGTGGCAGCGAAGGTTTCCCACGGATTGGCGGCAACCTGCTTCATGCCCAGCGAGATGCGGCGACGCTCTTCATCGACGTCCAGCACCATCACTTCGACTTCATCACCCACCTGGACAACCTTGGACGGGTTGACGTTCTTGTTGGTCCAATCCATCTCGGAGACGTGCACCAGGCCTTCGACGCCCGGCTCGATCTCAACGAACGCACCGTAATCGGTGACGTTGGAGACCTTGCCGAAGACGCGGCTGTTGGCCGGGTAACGACGGCCGATGTTGTCCCACGGATCCTCGCCCAGCTGCTTCAGGCCCAGCGAAACGCGGTTGCGCTCGCGGTCGAACTTCAGCACGCGGACGTCCAGCTCGTCGCCGACGTTCACGACTTCCGACGGGTGACGCACGCGCTTCCACGCCATGTCGGTGATGTGCAGCAGGCCGTCGATACCGCCCAGGTCCACGAACGCGCCGTAATCGGTCAGGTTCTTGACGACACCCTTCAAGATCGCGCCTTCCTGCAGCTTGTCCATCAGCTGCTCGCGCTCTTCCGAGTGCTCGCTTTCGACGACAGCGCGGCGCGAGACCACGACGTTGTTACGCTTGCGGTCCAGCTTGATGAGCTTGAACTCGAGTTCCTTGCCTTCCAGGTAGGCCGGATCGCGCACCGGGCGCACATCGACCAGGGAACCCGGCAGGAAGGCGCGGACATCCTTGATGTCCACGGTGAAACCACCCTTGACCTTGCCGCTGATGCGGCCGGTGATGGTTTCGTTCTTTTCCAACGCTTCTTCCAGCTCGTCCCACACCATCGCGCGCTTGGCCTTCTCGCGCGACAGGACGGTTTCGCCGAAGCCGTTCTCGATCGAGTCGAGGGCGACCTTGACGATATCGCCTTCGGCGACGTCGATTTCGCCAGCGTCGTTACGGAACTGTTCGATCGGCACGATGCCTTCGGACTTCAGGCCAGCGTTGATCACCACGACGTCGCCGCGGACTTCAACAACGGTACCGCTGACGATGGCGCCCGGCTTCAGCTTGGCCAGGTTGGCCTGGCTGGCTTCAAACAGTTCGGCAAATGATTCGGTCATTAGATTTACTCTGTTGGACACATGGGTCGGTGGCGTCCCCTTCAGGGGAATGGCGACCGCCCGCCTGTTGGTCGACCCCGGAAACGCAGGTCGTGTGTAGTAGGAAAACCGCCACGCATCATTGCGCGACGGAGCGGGTACAGCACTGCTATGCGCGACCACCGCCGATGCTGCTGGCAGTGCTCCCGCGCGAACGGATCAGGCAGCCGGAACCGGAAGCAGATCCATCACTCGGGCAACGACATCATCGATGCCGATGCCTGTGGTGTCGATGAGGACAGCATCGTCTGCCGGCTTCAGGGGCGCCACGGTACGCTGAGCATCACGGGCGTCGCGGGCCATGATCTCGCGCAGGAGGTCATCAAAGTTAACAGAAACCCCCTTGTCTTTCAACTGCTTATGCCGGCGCTCGGCGCGCTCCTCGGCACTGGCGGTCAGGAAGACCTTGTAGGGGGCGTCCGGAAAGATCACCGTGCCCATGTCGCGGCCGTCGGCGACCAGGCCTGGCAGTTCCCTGAATGCGCGCTGGCGCTCCTTCAGGGCGGCCCGGACCTCCGGGATGGCGGCAATGGCCGAGGCCAGCGCCCCGGTGGTCTCCAGGCGCAGCTCGTCGGTGGCATCGGTGCCGTTGACCATGACCCGCATCGCATCGCCCTGCTCGACAAACTGAACGTGGGTGTCAAAGGTGCAGCGCACCAGCGCGGAGGCGTCGGAGGTGTCGATGTCGGCCCAGCTTGCGGCCACGCCCACCGCCCGGTACAGCGCGCCCGAATCCAGGTAATGCCAGCCCATCCTGCGCGCGATGATGCGGCTGATGGTACCCTTGCCGGCCCCGGATGGGCCGTCGATGGTCAGGACGGGAGCGAGTGGATTCATGGGGGTCCCAGAGCGTGTGAAGAGGCCATTCTAGCCCCTGCCAGACGCCCCCAGCGGGATCTTTTGTGCAACCACTTGAAACCATGAGGAAAAGCCCGGTAGAATGGCGGGCTTGAACGAGCGTCAACTGCCGATTGTCTTTCGCATATCGCGGCCACGCTCCACCCGAACAACTACTGTTTACGCCGAGGTATGCCATGAAAGTCCTGTCCTCCCTGAAGTCGGCGAAGGCCCGTCACCGTGACTGCAAGGTCGTGCGTCGTCGTGGCAAGATCTTCGTCATCTGCAAGTCGAACCCGCGTTTCAAGGCGCGTCAGCGCTAAGCCTCACAGCCGTCCGGCTGCGGCTGGCCCTACGCGGGGCCGACCCGATGCAAGAAACCGCCTTCGGGCGGTTTTTTGTTTATGCGGCTTTTTCCTGCCGTTTTTGCTGTAATCGCCTTTCTTGACCACTGGGGAGTAGATCGAGATGAAGCGTTACCTGTCCGCCCTGGCCGTGATGGCCACCCTGGCCGCCGCCACACCGGCACTGGCCGATACCCTGCTTGTCGACCGTGCCCGCGAGAAGCCGGCCGGTGCGCTGCCCGTGCGCGGCCAGAGCATGCAGCAGGTGCAGGCGCAGTTCGGCGCGCCCAGCGAACAACTGCAGCCGCGTGGCGGGCAGAAGCGGCAATGGCCGACCATCAACCGCTGGGTGTACCCGCAGTTCACCGTCTACTTCGAGAAGCAGAAGGTGATCGACGTGGTGGCCAACCAGGCGGACCCGAACGAAATCGGCCCGAAACCACCGATCCGTTGATCCCTTTACCCGCCCTGGGCGGGCCTGTGTAGCGAGACCATGAACCAGACCCTTCGTTTTCCTGCCGAGTGGGAAGCCCAGAGCGGCGTCCTGATTGCCTGGCCTACCGCTGACACCGACTGGGCCGACCGCCTGGGCCAGGTGGAAGAGACCTACATCGCCCTGGTCGCGGCCATCACCCGCTTCCAGCCGGTGCTGATCTGCGTGGCCGACGACGATGTGGAGACCTATGCCGAAATGCGGCTGCGCTCCAACCGCATCGACATGGACAAGGTCCGCTTCACCACGGCCGCCTACGACGATACCTGGCTGCGCGACTCCGGCCCGATCACCCTGCGCCGCGCCGACGGCGGTTTCCAGCTGCTGGACTTCCGCTTCACTGGCTGGGGCGGCAAGTTCGACGCCACCCTGGATGACCAGCTGGTGGGTGTGCTCGACCAGGCTGGCGTGTTCAACGACGCCCCGGTGCGCAGCATTCCGTTCGCGTTGGAAGGCGGTGGCATCGAAACCGACGGCGAAGGCACCCTGCTGACCACCTGGAAGTGCCTGCACGAACGCCACCCGGACCGCGACCGCGCCAGCCTGAGCGCCGACCTGGCCGACTGGCTGCAGCAGGACCGCGTGCTGTGGCTGGACCACGGCTACCTGGAAGGCGACGACACCGACGCCCACATCGATACCCTCGCCCGCTTCGCCTCCGCTGACAGCATCGTCTATCAGGCCTGCGACGACGAAAGCGATTCGCACTACGCCGAGCTGCAGGCGATGGGCAACGAGCTGGCCGCGCTGCGCACCAAGGACGGCCAGCCGTATCGCCTGTTCCCGCTGCCGTGGGCGCGGCCGGTGATCGACGAAGGCCGCCGTCTTGCTGCGTCGTACGCCAACTACCTGATCGTCAACGGCGCGGTGCTGATGCCGGCCTATGGCGACCCGGCCGACGACCTGGCCCGTGATGTGCTGGCCCAGGCGCATCCGGGTCGCGAGATCGTGCAGGTGCCTTGCCGCTCGCTGATCTGGCAGAACGGCAGCCTGCACTGCATCACCATGCAGCTGCCGGCCGGGTTGTTGAAGGTCTGAGAAAAGGGAGTGCCGGCCGCTGGCCGGCAACCAGGCAATGCCTGACGGATTGATGGGGATGCCGGCCAGCGGCCGGCACTACCATCACCCATTCAGCGCGCAACACGCCGTCGCCGCCCATCCGCGCTAACATGCAGGTTTTCCCCCGCAGGAACGCCCGCATGAACTCGCGCAGCCCCCTTACCGTCGCCCTGATCCAGGAGCGCAACCACGGTGATGCCGCCGCCAACCTGGCGGTGATCGAAGCACGCGTGGCCGAGGCGGCTGCGCAGGGTGCCAAGCTGGTGCTGCTGCAGGAACTGCACAACGGCCCGTATTTCTGCCAGCACGAATCGGTGGACGAATTCGACCTGGCCGAATCCATTCCGGGCCCGAGCACCGAGCGCCTGGGCGCACTGGCGAAGAAGCATGGCGTGGTGCTGGTCGGCTCGCTGTTCGAGCGCCGCGCTGCCGGCCTGTACCACAACACCGCCGTGGTGTTCGAGAAGGACGGCAGCCTGCTCGGCAAGTACCGCAAGATGCACATCCCGGACGACCCGGGCTTCTACGAGAAGTTCTACTTCACCCCGGGCGACATCGGCTTCAAGCCGATCGATACGTCGGTGGGTCGCCTTGGCGTGCTGGTGTGCTGGGACCAGTGGTACCCGGAAGCGGCGCGCCTGATGGCGCTGGCCGGCGCCGAGCTGCTGCTGTACCCGACCGCGATCGGCTGGGACCCGGACGACGTGCAGGACGAGAAGACCCGCCAGCGCGACGCCTGGGTGCTGAGCCACCGTGGCCACGCCGTGGCCAACGGCCTGCCGGTGCTGAGCTGCAACCGCGTCGGCCACGAGGCGTCGCCGCTGGGCGCGTCGGGCATCCAGTTCTGGGGCAACAGCCACGTGCTCGGCCCGCAGGGCGAGTTCCTGGCCGAGGCCGGCACCGAGGCCACCGTGCTGCTGTGCGACGTCGACCTGCAGCGCAGCGAGCATGTGCGCCGCATCTGGCCGTTCCTGCGTGATCGCCGCATCGATGCATACGGCGACCTGCTCAAGCGCTACATCGACTGAGCCGGAGCCCGCGCATGGCCGTCCTCATCCGTGATGCCGGCCCGGCCGACATCGACGCGATCACCGCCATCTACGCGGTGGAAGTGACCGATTTCGTCAACACCTACGAGTACGACATCCCGGACGCGACCGAGATGCTGCGCCGCATGCGCGACATCATTGATCGTGGCTTCCCCTACCTGGTCGCCGAGATCGACGGCCAGGTGGCTGGCTATGCCTATGCCAACACCTATCGCACCCGCATTGCCTACCAGTGGACCGTGGAGAACTCGGTCTACGTCGATGCCGCGTTCCAGGGCAAGGGTGTCGGCACCGGCCTGCTGCAGGCCTTGATCGACGCCTGCGTGGCACGTGGCTACCGGCAGATGGTGGCGGTGATCGGCGAACCGACCAACACCGCCTCGATCAAGCTGCACGAACGCTTCGGCTTCGAGCTGGTGGGCGTGTTCCGTGGCCTCGGCCGCAAGCATGGCCGCTGGCTGGACACCGTACAGATGCAGCGCGCGCTCGGCGATGGCGCCGACACCGCACCCTCCAATGAATGAACCCATGACCGAAACCCTTCCCGAGACCGGCGACGACCTGTTCGCCGGCCAGCCGGTGCGCGTCGTCGAACGCGACGGCGTGCGCTACACCCTGCTGGGCACCGCCCACGTCTCCCGCGCCAGCGTCGAGGCCGTTGAAAAAGCCATCGACAGCGGCCGCTTCGATGCCGTTGCCGTCGAGCTGGACCCGCAGCGCCTGCAGGCGCTGAGCGACCCTGACACGCTCGCCAAGCTCGACCTGGTCGAGGTGATCCGCAAGGGCCGCGTCGCCCTGTTCGCCGCCAACCTCGCTCTGTCCGCCTATCAGCGCCGCCTGGCCGAGCAACTCGACATCGAGCCCGGCGCCGAGCTGAAACGTGCGGTGGAACTCGCCCGCGAACGCAACCTGCCGGTGCACCTGATCGACCGCGAGGTCGGCCTGACCTTCCGCCGCGCGTCGCAACGGCTGGGCTTCTTCGGCAAGCTGAAGCTGGTTGCCGGCCTCGGCGCCGGCCTGTTCTCGTCCGAGGAAGTGGGCGAGAACGAGATCGAGAAGCTCAAGCAGGGCGACATGCTGGAATCGAGCTTCGGTGAGTTCGCCAGCGAGAGCCCGGCGCTGTACGAAACCATCATCGGCGAGCGCGACCGCTACATGGCCACCCGCCTGCGCGAAGAACACGACCCGCACCAGCGCGAAGTGCTGGCAGTGGTCGGAGCCGGCCACCTGGCGGGTCTGGCACGCCACCTGGAAACCGACACCGAGGCACCGGCGCCGCTGCGCGCCGAGCTGGAGGCGGTGCCGAAGAAGCGCAACATCCCGTGGTTCACGCTGGGCATCCTGGCGATCGTGGCGACCGGCATCGGCGTAGGCTTCTACCGCGGCGGCCTGGGCGTAGGCACCGAGCTGCTGGCAACCTGGGCAATGTATACCGGCGGCCTGGCCGGCCTGGGTTGCCTGCTGGCCGGTGGTCACCCGCTGAGCATCCTCACCGCGATCGCGGTAGCCCCGTTCAAGCCGTTCCGCCTGAGCATCCCGACCGGCGCCTTCTCGGCACTGGTGGAAGCGCGTGTGCGCAAGCCAGCCTACGAGGACTTCCTGAAGCTGCGCGACGATGCGCAGAGCCTGAAGGGCTGGTACCGCAATCGCGTTACCCGCGTGGTGCTGACCTTCATGCTGACCAACATCGGCAGCATGCTTGGCCTGTGGCTGACCACCTTCAAGGTGTGGGGCAAGGTGGCGGGATGACGTCCCAGCGCTCGTGCCTATACTCAGCGTTTTAGGAAGGAACACTCCAATGGATGCATACGATGCGCTGATGCGCGATGGTTTCGTGGTGGTGCGCCAGGCCATCGCACCCGCGCTGGTCCAGGACATCAACGCGCGCATCGCGCGCTTCAAGCAGCGCAATCCAAAGGCGGTGTCGCGCAACCTGGACGAACACAAGCGCATGTATCGGGTCGTCAACCTGCACCTGGCGGTGGATGCGATGACCCGCCTGCTCACTGACAACCCGGCCATCGACGTCTGCGATCGTTTCCTCGGCGAACCGACCACGCTCTACACCAGCCTCTACTACGAGCGCGGATCGGAACAGGCTTTGCATCGCGATACGCCAGTGTTCTGCACCTCTCCGGGCGAGCGCTACATGGGAGTGTGGACCGCACTGGATGCGGTTGATGAAAGCAATGGCCCCCTTCGCGTGGTTCCGGGCAGCCACCTGTTGCCGCCGATTGACGTGCAGGCGCTGCGACGCACTGTCTTCGGCGACGGCCCGATCAGCGCCATGTCGCCGGAAGGCTGGACCGCCTATCAGGATGCGGTGGCGCGTCAATGCGAAGACGCTGGCCTGAAGCCGCAGTCGGTGCACGTGCAGCCTGGCGATGTGATCGTCTGGCACCCGCAGCTGTTCCACGGCGGCGCGCCACATCCCTCTGCCGGAACGCGTCGCAGCGTGGTCATGCACGTAACGCCGAAGTCGATGCCGGTGGGCCACATGGATGTTTTCTACGGGCAAACTCCTCCGCTGTCCAAAGCACCGTGGCGCTATTACCGGCGTGGCCAGCGTGAGATCGCACGGTTCGGGCAGGTGGATTTCGGTCACGAGTACACGCGCCGGACCTGGTTCCTGCGCAAGGCCTGACCCAAGCCGAAAAAAGGGGGAGGCCGCCCCACTACGACCGGCCTCCCCCACACCACAACACGTTGACGTGCATTACAGCCGGGCAGCGCCCGGCTCTACCATCTCCACTCCACGCGCGCGACGGATCAGCCGCGTCACGGCATTGCGCAGGTCATCGAGCACCGCGTAGATCGTCGGCAGGAACAGCAGGCTGACCACGGTCGAGAACGCCAGGCCGCCGGCAATCGCGCGCGCCATCGGCGAATACTCCGGGCCATTGCCGAACATCTGCGTGTCGGTCAGCGAGATCGGCACCATCGCCAGGATCGCCGTGCCCATGGTCATCATGATCGGGCGCAGGCGTTCGCGTGAGCCTTCCACCAGCGCCTGGGTACGGCCCATGCCGCTGCGCCGCAGGTTGTTGATGTGCTCGATCATCACGATGCCGTTGTTCACCACCACGCCCATCAGCACCAGGATGCCAATGAAGGACATGATCCCGAACGAGGTGCCGGTGATCCAGAACAGCCAGAACACGCCGAAGATCGAGAACAGCACGCCACTCATGATTGCCGCCGGGAACAGCAGCGACTCGAACACCGCCGCCATCACCACGTAGATCATCACCAGCGCGATCAGCAGGTTGAACACCATCTGCTGCATGGCTTCATCATCGTTGCCGTAGTCGCCGCCATCGAAGGTGAAGCCGTAGCCGGCCGGGAAGTTCATCGGCTTGAGCACGGCCTCTATCGCCTTGCGCCCGTCCGGTGCGGTGACCTTCCCGGCCAGGTTGGCCTTGATGGTCAATGTCGTCTGACGATTGGTACGGCCGATCTGGGTGGCCGACGAACCAACGTCCACGGTGACCAGGCTCAGCAGCGGCACGCTGCGGCCATCGCCGGTACGCACGCTGAAACCGGCCAGGTCTTCCGGGCTGCTCTGCTCGGCGCCGGCAAAGCGCACCCACACCGGCACTTCATTGTCACCGCGACGGAACTCGCGCATCGGTGCGCCGCGCAGCGCCAGGCCGACGAAGCTGGCCACCTGTTCGGCGTTGAAACCGAACGCTGCGGCACGCTCACGGTCGACGCGTACCTTCAGCTCGCCGCCCTTCTCGCCGTTGTCGATGCGCACGTCCCGCAGTTCGGCACGCTGCGCCAGCAACGGCACCACTTCCTGGCCGATCTCCTGCAGCATCGAGCTGGAATCGCCCACCAGCTGCACCTGCACGCCCTGGTTGCCGCCACCCCCGCCATCGCCGCCCTGGTTGCCGACGAAATAGTCGGTGCGGGCGGACTTCGGCAGGCCCTTGCGCAACTCTTCCTGCAGCGCCTTGATGTCCTTGGCGTACTTCTCGTCCAGGGTGACCACCGTGGAGCTGCCTTCCTGCTCGCTGTACCAGGAGTACACCTGCTTCACGTGCAGGCGCTCGCGGTTCTGGTCGATCCAGCTCTCCACGCGCGCCACTTCCTCGGACATCTGCCGGTAGGTGTAGGCGCCCTTCCACATGTAGCCGATGAAGATGTCCTTGCCGCCCTCGCCACCGAACATGTCGACCTTGGTCAGCTTCATCGGCACCAGGCTGACCAGCACCACCAGCAGGATGCCGAGCAGGCTCCAACCGCGGTGATGCAGTGACCAGTCCAGCAGCTGTGCATAGCGCCGTTGCAGGCGCGCGATCAGGCCGGTCTGCGAGTGCACCAGCTTGGGTGTGGCCATGCGTGCGGACAGCATCGGAATCAGGCTGACCGCGACCAGCCACGAGGCCAGCAGCGAGACCGAGATGGTGATCGCGATCTGCGCCATGAAGATGCTGATGTTGTTGGTCTCGCCGAACAGGTTCGGCACGAACACGATGCAGTGGCACAGCGTACCGGCGCTGAGCGCGATGGCCACGTTGCGGGTGCCGATGATCGAGGCCAGCCGTGGCTGCCCCGGCATGCGCTCGCGCTCCTGGTAGATGCTCTCCACCACCACCACGGCGTTGTCGACCAGCATGCCCACGGCCAGCAGCAGGCCCATCATGGTCAGGATGTTCAGCGTCACCCCGACGAAGTACATGAAGCCCAGGGTGATGGTGAAGCAGATCGGAATGGCCAGGGTCACCATCAGCGTCGACGGCCAATGGCGCAGGAAGAAGAACAGCACCGTCACCGACAGGATCAGGCCGACCGCACCGGCTTCGGCCAGCTCCAGCAGCGACGAGGTCACCGCCTTTCCCTGGTTGTCGATCACCTTGATCTGCACGTCGCGCATCGACGGCTGCGCGCGGATCGCCTCGACTTCGGCCAGCGCCGCACGCGAGACGTCCACCAGGTTGGCACTGCGCTCCTTGAAGATGTCCAGGCCCACCGCCGGGTTGCCGTCCAGGCGGCGCCCGTAGTTCATCCGCGCCGGCTTCAGGCGCACGTCGGCGATATCGCCCAGGCGCAGGCCCTTGGCGTTGATCACCAGGTCGCGCATCTCCTGCAGGTCGGTGATCTCGCCCACCGGCTGCACGCGCACGCGCTGGCCGTTGTCGTCGATCTGACCGGCCGAGATCGAGAAGTTCAGCGTGCGCAGGCGCTCGCTCAGCTCGTTGATGCTCAACCCATGCGCGTTGAGCCGGTTCGGATCGATGGCGATCTCCACCTCGTTCGGCGGTGCACCGGTGATGTCGACGCGGGCCACACCGGGAATACGCTCGATGCGCCGCTTGAACTCACGGTCGAGCATGTCATAGGCAGTGGTCAGGTCGGTGGTGCTGGCCAGCCGCACCTTCAGTACCGGCTGGTCACTGCTGGACCACTTGAACACGTTGTAGCGCTGCAGGTCGTCGGGCAGGTCGCTGCGGATCGCATCGATACGCTCGCGCGCGTCGGACGCGGCAATGGCGATGTCGCGGTCCCAGTCGCTGAACTCGATGTAGATCAGCGCCGCCTCGGAGGTGGCCGATGAGCGCATGCGCTTGATGCCGGTCATCGTCGCCAGCGACTCCTCGACCGGGCGGATGATGGTCCGCTCCACTTCCTCGGGCGTCGAACCGGTGTATGGGATCTGCACGAACAGGAACGGCGCGGAGATGTCCGGCAGCGCCTCCAACGGCAGCCGGAACGAAGCGATCAGGCCGATCACCACCAGCGACACGAAGCACATGATGGTGGTGACCGGGCGGCGGATGGAGAACTCGGCAACGCTCATGCCGGCTCCTCCACACCTGCCGTGCCGCCCTCGTCGCCATGCAGGCCTTCACCGGCATGCTTGCGGCCGCGCTCACGGTAATAGGCGTCGCCGCGACGATCCATCAGGTCGTACACCACCGGGATCACCAGCAGCGTCAGCAGCGTCGACACCAGCAGGCCACCGATCACGGTGATCGCCATCGGTGCACGCACTTCGGCGCCCTCGCCCATGGCCACCGCCAGCGGCAGGAAGCCGAACAGCGTGCATAGCGTGGTCATGATGATCGGGCGCAGGCGCGAGCGCGCACCTTCCACCAGCGCCTCATGCTTGGCCACGCCGGCTTCGCGCAGCTGGTTGACCTTGTCGATCAGGATGATCGCGTTCTTGGTGACCAGGCCGACCAGCAGGATCAAGCCGATGAACACCACCACCGAGATGGGCTTGCCGGTCAGCATCAGCGCCAGGATCGCGCCGACCAGCGCCAGCGGGATGGTGAACAGGATCACGAACGGGTGCAGCAGCGACTCGAACTGCGAGGCCATCACCAGGTAGACCAGGAAGATCGCCAAACCAAAGGCGAAGATCAGCGACTTCGCCGCCTGCGCCAGCTCCTCGCCCTGGCCACCGATGTGCAGGCCAACGCCCGCACCCAGCGGCTGCTCGGCCACCATCTGCTGCACTTCGCGCATGGCTGCGCCGAGGTCGATGTCGCGCAGGTTGGCCGATACCACCGCCACCCGGGTCTGGTCGGCACGATGGATCTCGCTGGGGCCGGTGGTGGCGACCACGTCGGCCACCGCGTCCAGGGTGACCGGGCGGGTGCTGCCCGGATTGACGATCAGCCGGCGGATGCTCTCGACGCTGGCGCGGTCACCTTCCTGGGCACGCACCAGCACGTCGATCTTGCGATCACGGAAGCTGTAGCGGGTGGCGACGTCGCCGCGCACCTTCTTCACCACCACGTCGGCGATCTGGCGGGTGGTCAGGCCCAGCGCACCCGCGCGCTCCTGGTCGAAGCGGATCTGGATTTCCGGGAAGCCCTCTTCCACCGTCGACTTCACGTCGGCGTAGTGCGCATTGCCGCGCAGCATCGCCGCCAAGCGCTGGCCGGCCACTTCCAGGGTCGCCATGTCCTGCCCGCGCAGTTCGATTTCCAACGGCGTGGAGAAGCTGAACAACGCCGGCCTCGCGAAGTCGACCTGGGCGCCCGGGTGCTGGCTCATGGTGCCGCGCAGGCGTTCGGTGATTGCCGCTTCAGTGCGCGCGTTGCCACCGCCTTCCATCACCACAGTCAGCTTGCCGATGTTCTCGCCGCTTTCGGTCGGACTGGCATCCAGCCGGGTGCCGCTGCCACTGACGCCATACAGCGAGGCCACGCCCTCCCCCTTGCCGTGCGCCAGCTGCAGCTCGCGCACCAGCGCATCGGTCTGCTTCAGCGGCGTGCCGGCCGGCAGCTTCACCGTCATTTCGAACCGGTCCTGCGCCAGCTGCGGAATCAGGTCCGCGCCAAGCATCGGTACCAGCGCCATGGTCGCCACGAAGATGATGGCTGCCACGCCCAGCACCTTGCCGGGATGCGCCAGCGCACTCGGCAGCAGGCGCAGGTAGCCTCGCTCGGCGCCTGCATAGGGCTTCATCGCCAGGTCGCTGGCCTTGCGCATCACCGGGCCGACCACTGCCACCACGCCACGCCACACGCGCACGACAAGCCACGCCAGCGCATAGAAGCTCCAGCGCACGCTGGCAACCACGCCACGGCGGCCCAGCGCGACCGGCTTCTGCCAGCGCTTCTGCGGCTGCCACGCTTCGTTCGGCGCCTCTTCCGGGAACGCCAGCGGTGGCCGCCCCTTCAGCGAGCTCAGCATCGGGATCAGGGTCATCGACACCAGCAGCGAGATCGCGATGGCGATCGCCACGGTCAGCGCCTGGTCGCGGAACAGCTGTCCGGCAATCCCGTCGACGAACACCAGCGGCAGGAACACGGCGATGGTGGTCAGGGTTGAGGCAACCACCGCCATGCTCACTTCGCGGGTACCGGCAATGGCCGCCTGCAGGATGCCCAGGCCACGCTCGCGGGCCTTGGCGATGCTCTCCAGCACCACGATCGAGTCATCCACCACCAGGCCGGTGGCCAAGGCCAGGCCGCCCAGCGACATCACGTTCAGGCTCAGGCCGAGCTGGCCCATGAAGAAGAACGTGGCGATGATCGATACAGGCAACGACAGGCTGATCACGAACGTGCTCCAGCCATCGCGCAGGAACAGGAAGATGATCAGGATTGCCAGCAGGCCACCAATCACCGCGTCCTTCTTGACGTCGGCGATGGCGTGCTCGATGAAGCGCGACTGGTCCTCGATGGTGGTCAACTCGACATCGGACGGGAACGTGCCCTTGATCTGCTCCAGGCGCTTGCGCAGCGCTTCGGCGGTGGACACGGTGTTGGCGTCGCCTTCCTTGTAGATGGCCAGCTCGACCGATTCCTTGCCGCCCAGGCGGATGATCGCTTCACGCTCCTTGTAGCCCTGCCGCACCGTGGCCACGTCCTTCAGGCGTACCGGCACGCCATTGGCAACCACGCTGGAGCCACCACCGGACGATGCGCTCTGTGCCGCCGACGCGGCGGCGATGGCTGCAGCCGAACCAGTCGACGCGGCGATGTTGAACATCTGCTGCAACGCCGAGTCGGCTGCGCTGCCATTGGCGGCCTGGGTGGTCACCAGCAGGTTGCGGATTTCCTCGAGGTCAGCGAACTGGTTGACGGTACGCACCAGGAAGCGCTGGGAGCCCTCCTCCAGGCGGCCGCCGGAGATGTTGATGTTCTCGTCCTTGAGGCGCTTGATGACGGTGTCGATCGGCAGGTTCAGCTGCGCCAGCTTCTGCTGGTCGATGTCGACCTGGATCTCGTCTTCCAGGCCACCGCCCACCTTCACTGCTGCCACGCCGGTGACCGGCTCCAGCTTCTTCTTCAGGTCTTCATCGGCATAGCGGCGCAGGCCGGTCAGCTCGCGGACCGCATCGGCATCGCTGGTCGGCGCGACCTTGTTGGACAGCACCAGGCGCATGATCGGCTCGGTGGACGGATTGAAGCGCAGCAGCACCGGGGCCTTGGCCTCCAGTGGCAGGTTCAGCGCTTCCATCTTGTCGCGCACCTCCAGGCTGGCCTGGTCCATGTTGGTGCCCCAGGCGAACTCCAGCACCACATCGCTCTGGCCGGTGCGCGAGACCGACTTCAGCTTGCGCAGGTTCTTGACCACGCCCACCGCTTCTTCAACCGGCTGGGTGATCAGGGTTTCGATTTCGGTCGGCGCCGCACCGGTGTATTCGGTGCGCACGGTCAGCGTCGGGTAGCTCAGGTCGGGCAGCAGGTTGACCTTGAGGTTGCCGAGCGCGATCAGGCCGAACAGCAGCAGCGTGACCGTGCACATGGCGATGGTCACACGGCGACGCGTGGCGAATTCCACCAGGCCGCCGCGCATGCCGGCGGCGGCGCCGTCGCTCGCCGGCGAGGCACCGTGGTCGTGGCCCGGGGCAGTCATTGCTTGCTCCCGGCCTTGTCTGCGGGCTTGGCGGCCGCCGCGACCGCCTTCGCCTTCGGATCGGCGATCACCTGCACCGTGGTGCCGTCGCGCAGGGCGACCTTGCCGGCGGTGACCACCTGATCACCGGCCGCCAGGCCATCACGGATCTCCACCCACGGGCCCTCGGCGTAACCCAGCTTGACCGGAATGCGTGCGACCTTGCCTTCGCGCACGCGGAACACCGCAGGTTCACCGTCATCGAGCAACGCCAGGCGCGGCACCACCAGCGCATCGGCACGCTGGTCGTAATCGATGCGGATGCGGCCGAACATGCCGGGCTGCAGCGCGTGGGCGGCGCCATCGAAGGCACTGACCACGCGAAACGTGCCGCTGCCCGAGTCCACCACCGGCGCGATGCGGTCAACGGTGCCGGTGAAGCTCTGGCCCGGCAGTGCGTCGGCCGCCAGCGTCACCGGCTGGCCGGCACGCAGGGTGGCCAGCTCACGTTCGGGAACGTTGAGCGTGGCCTCCAGCCGCGAGTTGTCGACGATGCGGAAGATCGGTGTATTGATCTGCACGAAGTTGCCGGTCTTGATCGAGCGTGAGGCGATCACACCCGAGATCGGTGCCACGACCGTGGTGTAGGACAGCTCCAGCGTGGCCAGGCGGTACTGCGCACGGACGTTCTCCAGGTCGTAGCGCAGCTGGTCGACATCGGCAGCGCTGACCATCTGCTGGCCGACCAGCTTCTGTGCGCGCTGGTAGTTGTTTTCCAGCTTTCGCATCTGCGCTTCGCTCTGCGCCACGGCCAGGCGCGCGCGGTCCGGGTCCAGCCGCACCAGCGGCTGGCCGGCGGTGACCCGCTGCCCTTCCTCGACCAGCACCGCCAAGGCCACGCCGGAGGTTTTGGCGACCACCTGCGACTCTGCACGTGGCTCCAGCGCCGCGGTGCCGGTGTAGCTGGCTGCGACCGCACGATGGCTGGCCACCGCCACTTCGACCGGGACTGCGTCGACCTTCTTCTCCTCCTTGGTCTCGGCAGCCTTGGCTTCGGAATTGGGCCCTGCGGCGCAACCGCCCAGCAGCAGGGAGGTGGAGATCAGCAGTGCGGCAGCGCAGATTCCGCTGCGACGGCCGGACAGGAAGGTTGGGTGCGACATCGTCAGGTCCCTGGAGGATGCGTGGACAGGTGTGGTAGCAAAGTAATGCACCACTTCACGGCAACACCATATCCCAAAGGTCATGGTGTCTTCACGCCGCTGGTCGGCCCGCCCCCATTTCAGCTAGATGAAACCTGAGGCTATACTCGGGTCGTTCCGTACCCCACGCCGGAACGACCAGACCCGAATCCCCGGAAACGACACCATGCGCCCGCAGCCGCTCGCCGCTTGTCTCGCTCTGGCCGTCCTCCTGCCCCTTGGGGCCGCCGCACAGCCCGCTCCCGCTCCTGCCACACCCACCCCGGCGCCTGCCGCCGCGCCGGCGCCTGCCACGCCCACCGGCAACTTCGACAATGGCCGTGTCCTGGCCTACACCTGCCAGGGGTGCCACGGCATCACCGGCTACAAGAACGCCTACCCCAGCTACCGGGTGCCGAAGATCGGCGGCCAGACCCAGCAGTACCTGGCCCAGGCCCTGACCGAGTACCGCCAGGGCAAGCGCCGGCATCCGACGATGCAGGCGCAGTCGATGAGTTTCAGCGAACAGGAGATCGCCGATCTCTCTGTTTACCTGTCCACCGTCAAGTAAGGCCCGCCCATGTCGAAAGCCGCGCATCCGATGCGTCACGCCATCGCCCTGTCCGTTGCCCTGCTGCTGGCGGCCTGTTCGCAGTCGCAGGTGGAAAACAGCGAGAAATCCGCCGCCGACCCGGGCCATGCCAGCGGCGAACACGGCTCTTCGTCCTCCGCCGGCCTGCCGGCAGGCCGCGAGGCCGCCGGTGAAGCCCGCGCCAAGGTGAAGGGCAAGGCCACCAACCAGAGCTGCATCGACTGCCACGGGGCCGATGGCAATGCGCCGATCGATCCGACCTATCCGAAGCTGGGTGGGCAGTACGGCGACTATCTGGCGCATGCGCTGCAGGCCTACCGCGCCGGCGACCGCCAGCATGCGCTGATGACGCCGCAGGCGAAGGACCTGAGCGATCAGGACATCGCCGATCTGGCCGCGTATTTCGGTAGCCGGCCGAGCCAGTTGCGGGATCTGCACGGGGTCAAATGACGGCCGGCCCCCGGTGGGTGCGGACCCTGGTCCGCACGGACCGTTGATTGGTGGGTGCGGACCGTTGGTCCGCACAGATCCGCATATCCACGCATGGCGTGGATCTACTGATTCTTCATCCGATCAATCGGCGCACTTGGCGCCGACCGATACTCAGCCTTCCAGCTCTTCCCAGCGCGCGTACGCGGCATCCAGCTCGGCCTGCACCTTGGCCAGCTGCTGGGTGTGCGCGGTCACTTCCGCACTGCTGCGGGTATAGAACGCCGGGTCGTTCATCGCCGAGGTCAACCCTTCGACGTCGCCTTCCAGCTTCTCGATGGTCTTCGGCAGCTGCTCCAGCTCGCGTGCTTCCTTGTAGGCCAGCTTGCGCTTGGGGGCAGCCGGGGGGGCAGCGGCCGGGGCGGCGGCCGGCGGCTTGGCTGCGGGGACCGAGGCAGGCGCCGCGATGCTGGCCGCATAACGCTGCCAGTCGCTGTAGCCACCGACGTACTCGCCGATCACGCCGTCGCCTTCCATCACCAGCGTGGAGGTCACCACGTTGTCGATGAAGTCACGGTCATGGCTGACCAGCAGCAGGGTGCCGGTGTACTCGCCCAGCAGCTCTTCCAGCAGCTCCAAAGTTTCCACGTCCAGGTCGTTGGTCGGTTCGTCCATCACCAGCAGATTGGACGGCTGCGCGAACAGCTTGGCCAGCAGCAGGCGGTTGCGCTCGCCACCGGACAGGCGGGTGATCGGCGCACGCGCGCGTTCCGGGGTGAACATGAAGTCCTGCAGGTAGGCATGCACGTGCTTGCGCTTGCCGTTGAACTCGAGGAAATCGCGGCCTTCGGCCACGTTCTCGATCGCGCTCCAGTCTTCGCGCAGCACCGCGCGGTACTGGTCGAAATAGGCGATCTGCAGGTTGGTGCCGGCGTTGACTTCGCCCTTGGCCGGCTGCAGCTCGCCCAGCAGCAGCTTCAGCAGCGTCGTCTTGCCGCTGCCGTTGGGGCCGATCAGGCCGATGCGGTCGCCGCGCATGATGGTGGTGGTGAAGTCGCGGACCATGGTGCGCTCACCGAAGGCGAACGAAATATCCTTGACGTCGATGACCTTCTTGCCAGAGCTGATGCCCTGTGCGGCTTCCATCTTGACGTTGCCGCTGAGATCACGGCGCTGCGAACGCTCCACGCGCATCGCCTTCAGGCGGCGCACGCGGCCCTCATCGCGGGTGCGGCGCGCCTTGATGCCTTGGCGGATCCAGACTTCTTCCTGCGCCAGCAGCTTGTCGAAGCGCGCGTTTTCCTGCGCCTGCGCGTTGAGGCGCTCCTCTCGGCGACGCTCGTAGTTGGCCCAGTCGCCCGGCCAGCTGGTGACCTGGCCACGGTCGATCTCGACGATGCGGGTGGCCAGTGCACGCAGGAAGCGGCGGTCATGGGTAACGAACACCACGCTGCCGCTCCAACCCTTCAGGAACGCTTCGAGCCAGTCGATGGCTTCGATATCGAGGTGGTTGGTCGGTTCGTCCAGCAGCAGCACGTCGGGGCTGGACACCAGCGCACGGGCGAGCAGCACGCGGCGCTTCATGCCGCCGGACAGGCGGCCGAACTCGGCTTCGCCGTCCAGGTCGAGCTTGGTCAGGGTTTCGCTGACGCGCTGATCCAGGCCCCAGCCGTTGGCGGCGTCGATCTTGGCCTGCACGTTGCCCAGTGCTTCGCCATCAAATACTTCGGCGTGGCTCAGGTGATGGAATTCGGCCAGCCACTGGCCCAGTTCACCGAGGCCATCGGCGACGACGTCGAACACCGAGCCGGCGGCGCCATGTGGCACTTCCTGCTCCAGGCGGGTGACGCGCACGCCCTGCTGCACGCGGACTTCCCCGTCATCGGGCTTGTGATCGCCGGACAGCAGCTTGAGCAGGGTGGATTTGCCGGCGCCGTTGCGGCCGATCAAGGCGATGCGTTCGCCCGGCTCGATCGACAGTTCGGCCTTTTCCAGCAACAACGGGCCGCCGACGCTGAAGTCGACGTTCTGCAGAGTAATCAGAGGCATCCGGATATTGTACGGGTTGGGGGCGTCGGCCGGGTTGCACCCGGCACCGGCGGTAGTGCCGGCCGCTGGCCGGCAACTTCAACGGCAACGTCAAAAGCTGGTTTCCTGTGGGATGCCGGGGCGGTGCGGGTCTGCAGGACACGCCGTAAACCCCTCCTTGGGGGCTCGATGGCGCCATCCACGGCACCAACGGTCCTGCAGACCCACACCGCCCCGCCTCTGACAGTTTCCCGCGATCTGTCGGAACGGCATTCTGCGCGGGTGGGTGTCGACCTTGGTCGACACGGCAGATCCAGGCCACGCGTGGATGAGCGCTGCAAGGCCTGTCGATCTGTCGGGGTCGGATCCCGTTGCTGCGCAAAGGGCTCTGACCCCTTCGTGGAATTCGCGCAGTGCAAGACCGATCCCTGCTACTCCACGTCCCCCAGCAACGCCTGCAACCCCGGCAGCCACTGCTTGCCGGGATGCCGTACCAACCACAGGGTGCGCTGCAGGGGCGGCAGCGGGGTCTCCAGCACGCGCAGCCGGCCCAGGGCCAGCGGCTCTTCCAGCGCGTGGCGGGAAAGGCAGGCCAGGCCGAGACCGGCGATGGCGGCCTGCTTGATCGCTTCGGTATTGCCCAGCTGCAGGGTCTGGGCGAAGCCGCGCAGGTGCGGCAACAGCGCCTGTTCCACTGCTTCGCGGGTGCCGGACCCCGGTTCGCGCAGCAGCCAGCGGGCACGGCGCAGTTCGTCCAGCGACCAGCGCGGGGGGACGTCGGCGGCGCCGACGATCACCAGCGGATCCTGCTGCCAGGCCGTGACCTGCAAACCGCGTTCATGGCACGGGCCTTCGATCAGGCCGGCGTCGACGTCCAGGCGCTGCACGGCGGCGACTACGCCAGCACTGTTGTCGATGCGCAGGTCGACTTCGGCCTGCGGCGCCTGCCGCAGCAGTTCAGCGATGCGCTGCGGCAGCAGGTAGTTGCCGATGGTGGTACTGGCGGCCAGTACCAACCGCAGCGGTGCCCCTTGCGACGGGTCTCCGCCGGCGGCCAGCTGCCGCTCCAGATCAGCGGCATTGACCAGCAGGGTGCGCGCCGGCTCCAGCAGTGCGCGGCCGTGCCCGTTCAGCGCCAGGCGACGGCCGATGCGGTCGAACAGCGGCGTACCGAAGTGCGCCTCCAGTTCCTGCAGGGCGGCGCTGCTGGCCGACTGCGAGAGCGCGATGGCCTGGCCGGCGGCGGTGGTGCTGCCGTGGTCGGCGATTGCGACGAAGACTTGCAGCTGGCGCAAGGTCAAGCGCATGGCATTTACCCGCTTGATAGGTAGGTTTCACCCATATTATTCGTTTTACAGGTCATTGACGAAGGCGCACGCTTGCCCCGTCACTACAGCCCTACCCCTGCCATGAACGCCCCCGCTCTCTCCTCCTGGTCCCTGCCCGCCCTGCGCCAACGCTGGCAGCCGCGCCTGCCCGGCCTTCTGCTGGTGGGCCTGATCGCGGCGGCATCGCTGTACCTGGCCGAGCTTCCCTGGTTGCAGGCGCATGGCCTGAGTGCACTGACCGTCGCCATCGTGGCCGGCATCGTGGTCGGCAACACCCTCTACCCGCGGCTGGCGCCGAGCAGCGCGGCCGGTGTCGGCTTCTCCAAGCACTGGCTGCTGCGCGCCGGCATCGTGCTGTACGGCCTGCGCCTGACCTTCCAGGACATCGGCCATGTCGGCGTCAGCGGCGTGCTGATGGACGTGCTGGTGGTCGCCAGCACCTTCGGCCTGGCCTGCTGGCTGGGCGTACGTGTGTTCAAGATGGAACGCGAGGCGGCAATGCTGATCGGCGCCGGCAGCGCGATCTGCGGTGCGGCAGCGGTGATGGCCGCCGAACCGGTGGTGCGTGGCCGCGCTGCGCAGGTCACTGTCGCGGTTTCTACTGTCGTGGTGTTCGGCACGCTGGCGATGTTCCTGTACCCGGCGCTGTATGCGCTGGTGCAGTCGCACGGCTGGCTGGCGATGGACGCGCGGCAGTACGGCCTGTTCACTGGTGCGACGGTGCACGAAGTGGCGCAGGTGGTGGCCGCCGGCCGCGCGGTCAGCGAAGCCGCCGCCGATACTGCGGTGATCACCAAGATGGTGCGGGTGATGCTGCTGGCGCCGTTCCTGGTCGTGTTGTCGTTGTGGCTGGCGCGTGGCGGCAAGGCCGGCGCCGACGGCAGCAAGGCGCGCATCGTAGTGCCGTGGTTCGCGTTCGGTTTCGTGGCAGTGGCCGGTTTCAATTCACTGCACCTGCTGCCGGCCAGCCTGCAGGCCGGGCTGGTGCAGTTGGATACCGTGCTGCTGGCGATGGCGATGGCCGCGCTGGGCCTGACCACCCATGTCTCGGCGCTGCGCCAGGCCGGCCTGAAGCCACTGCTGCTGGCGCTGATCCTGTTCGCCTGGCTGCTGTTCGGTGGCCTGGCGATCCACCAGGGTGTGTTGGCGGTGCTGGGCTGAGCAGGGCGTGCCGACCAACGGTCGGCACCCACCCGTAGATCCACGCCATGCGTGGATGGCGGCCCAGGACGGGCGCTGCCGCGCAGGCAGGTACAATGCGCCATGACTGACTTCTTGACCCTGCCGCTGAGCCCGGCCCTGCAGCCCGGCCTGGACGCCCTCGGCTACACCACCCTCACCCCCGTGCAGGCGCAGAGCCTGCCGGCCATCCTCGATGGCCACGATGTGATCGCACAGGCGCCGACCGGCAGCGGCAAGACCGCCGCCTTCGGACTGGGCCTGTTGCAGGCCGTCGACCCCAGCCTGATCCGCGTGCAGGCGCTGGTCCTGTGCCCGACCCGCGAACTCGCCGACCAGGTCGGCAAGCAGATCCGCAAGCTGGCCACCGGCATTCCCAACCTGAAGCTGTTGCTGCTGGTAGGCGGCGTGCCGCTGGGCCCGCAGCTGGCCTCGCTGGAAGGCCACGACCCGCACGTGGTGGTGGGTACGCCCGGCCGCGTGCAGGAGCTGGCACGAAAGCGCGCGCTGAATCTTGGCGCGGTGCGCACGCTGGTGCTGGACGAGGCCGACCGCATGCTCGACATGGGCTTCGAGGAGCCGATCCGCGAGATCGCCGGCCGCACCCACAGGGATCGCCAGAGCCTGCTGTTCTCCGCCACCTTCCCCGACAGCATCCGCGCCATGGCGCGTGACCTGCTGCGCGACGCGGTGGAGGTGACCGTGGAAGGTGCCGATCAGGCACCGGCCATCCGCCACCTGTTCTGCGAGGTGGAACCGGCGCATCGCCAGAAGGCGCTGGCCGGCCTGCTGCTGAAGTACGCGCCGGAATCGGCGGTGGTGTTCTGCAACACCCGCAAGGACGTGGACGAAGTGGCCAACTCGCTGCAGCAGTTCGGCTTCTCCGCACTCGCCCTGCACGGCGACATGGAGCAGCGCGACCGTGAGGAAGTGCTGTTGCGGCTGGCCAACCGCAGCTGCAACGTGCTGGTCGCCAGCGACGTCGCCGCGCGCGGACTGGACGTGGAAGAGCTGGCGGCGGTGATCAACTACGAACTGCCGACCGACGTGGAGAGCTACCAGCACCGCGTGGGCCGTACCGGTCGCGCCGGTGCCAGCGGCCTGGCGATCAGCCTGGTGGCCGGCCGCGAGAAGACCCGCGCCGAAGCCATCGAAGCACAGCTGGGTCAGCCACTGGACTGGCAGAAGACGCCACTGGCGACCTCGCGCCCGGCCGAGTTGCCGCAGGCGGCGATGCGCACCCTGCGGATTGACGGCGGCAAGACCGACAAGCTGCGCCCGGGCGACATCCTCGGCGCACTGACCGGCGATGCGGGCCTGTCGAGCAAGTTCATCGGCAAGATCGCGATCTTCCCGACCCGCTCCTACGTGGCGATCGCGCGTGAACAGGCCAACAAGGCCGTCGCCAGGCTGGAAGCCGGCAAGATCAAGGGCCGTCGCTTCCGCGTGCGGATGATGTGATTGAAGCCGGGTTGCCAACCACGGTTGGCAACGACCGGCTCCCGGCTCTTCGCTCTGGTAGATGCCAACCTTGGTTGGCATTCACCCTTCGATCAGAACACCAGTTCGGTGTGCAGTGGCAAGCCCGCCTCCCAGCGGGCCCGGCCGCCCAGGCCATCGAGCTCGACCAGCACACCGGCGCCGACCACTTCAACACCCAGGCGGCGCACCAGCGACAACGCAGCGACCAGCGTGCCGCCGGTGGCCAGCACGTCATCGATGATCGCGACACGGGCACCGCCCGGCAGCGCGTCGGCGTGCACTTCGATGCAGTCGCTGCGGTACTCCAGCGTGTATTCCTCGCGCAGCACCTGGCCCGGCAGCTTGCCCGGCTTGCGCACCGGCACGAAGCCGACGCCCAGCTCCAGCGCCATCGCGGCGCCGAGGATGAAACCACGTGATTCGATGCCGACCACCGCGTCCAGCTTCTGGTCGCGCCAACGGTCGGCCATCGCGGTGATCGCGCCGCGGAAGTCCTCGCCGTGGGCGAGCAGCGGCATGATGTCCTTGAACAGGATGCCGGGCTTGGGGAAGTCGGCGATGTCGCGCAGGCGGGAGGCCCACTGCGGAGCGACGATGGCGTCGGTCATGTCACATTGGCTATCTGATGGCGGCATAGGGTACCCGTTCCGGGCGCCGGCTGCCTGTTGGGGGTGTTCGGCCGGGCTGCGCCCGGCACCTGCGGTAGTGCCGGCCGCTGGCCGGCAACCTCCACGGCAACAGCAACAGCGTGCATTCTGTGGGATGGCGGGGTGGGTCCGGTTGCAGGGGACGCTGCAAGTACCCCTCCGGGGCCCGGCCCAGCCGCTGGCGGCTGTGCGTTCGGGCGCTTGCGAAGCAGTGCGTCGCAAGCAAAGCGCCCTCACCCATGTAAGATCGGTCGCCGCTTGCTCGTGTACGCTGTCCTGCGCACACGGCAAGACCGGGGTTGGGCGTCCTGCCCAACCCGCCCGAGGCGTGCCTCGGGCCCATGCGGCTCACGCCCCCGCAACCGGACCCACCCCGCCTTCGACAGAGTCCTGCGATCTGTCGTGGATCCACGCCATGCGCGGATGAATCTCCATCGAAATCGAATATTTCGAGAATTGAATGAAGAGCATCCACGCATGGCCTGGATCTACCGTGTCGACCAAGGTCGACACCTACCAACAGCCGCCGGAATCTGTCGGAGGTGGGGCGGTGTCGGAGTGCGGGGTGTCAGCCGCATGGATGCGGCTGCCAAGCCTACACGGACGTACTTGCAGCGTCCCCGCACTCCGACACCGCCCCGCCAAACCACGGAATCCAGCTTTTGCTCTGGCTGTTGACCTGGCCTCTGCGGGTGCAGGGCGCAGCCCTGCCGAAACCCACCCTCAGGAACTGCAGGACAGCATCGAGCAGCCGGCGCGGTTGTCGGCCCACGCCGGGCGCTTGCCGGCGAAGTGTTCAAGCCCCGGGCGTTCGGTGTATGGGTCGCGCAGCACGTCCTGCAGCGCATGCACACCGCCGAGGTCACCCTGCTCTGCGCGGTCGATCGCTTCCTGCGCCAACCAGTTGCGCAGCACGTACAGCGGGTTGGCCGCCGTCATCTTCGCCACGCGTTCGCTGGCCGGCAGCGGATCGCTGCGCAGGCGCTCCGCGTAGTCCTGCAGCCAGTGCTGCAACGGTGCCTGCACTGCCTGTCGCCGCGCCTCGTCGTAGTACACCGCGTCCAGAACCGTAGCGTCCGCTGCCGACGGGTCGATGCGCATCAGTGCGCGCCAGGCCAGGGTCATGTCCATGGCACCCTCCTGCATCAGCTGCTGCCAGCGCTGGTAGAGCTGCAGGTCGTCATCGTCGGCCGCGGCCAGCCCCAGCTTTGCCGCGGCATCGCGACGCGTGCAGGCCACGAAGGTGGACTGGAAGGCCGCCAGGCCCGCCTGCAGCGGTGCGACATCGGCGAACAGCGGCGACAGCGCCTGGGCCAATCGGCTCAGGTTCCAGTACGCCACCTGCGGCTGGGTGCCGAAGCGGTAGCGGCGCCCCTGGGCGTCGGTGGTGTTCGGCGTCCAGTCCGGATCGAAATCCTCGACCCAGCCATAGGGGCCGTAATCCAGTGTGAGACCGAGCACGGACAGGTTGTCGGTGTTCATCACGCCGTGCACGAAGCCGACACGCATCCAGTGCGCGATCATCTCGGCAGTGCGCACCGCGATCTGCGCGAACCAGTCGCCGTACAGGGCCTCGCCCTGCCCTTCAAGCTCGGGGAAGTCGCGCGCGATGCAGGCATCGACCAGCTGCTGCAGCAGGGCGGTTTCACCCCGCGACGCCGGCAGTTCGAAGGAACCAAAGCGCAGGAACGACGGCGACACCCGGCACACGATGGCGCCAGGCTCGGCACGCGGGTGGCCGTCATAGAACATGTCACGCACCACCTCTTCGCCGGTGCCGACCAGCGACAACGCGCGCGTGGTCGGCACGCCCAGGTGGTGCATCGCTTCGCTGCACAGGAACTCGCGGATCGACGAGCGCAGCACTGCCCGTCCATCGGCACCGCGCGAGTAAGGCGTCGGCCCGGCCCCCTTCAGCTGCAGCTCCCAGTGGCGGCCATCGGGTGCCACCAGCTCGCCCAGTGAGATCGCACGCCCATCGCCGAGCTGGCCGGCCCAATGGCCGAACTGATGGCCACCGTAATTGGCGGCCCATGGCTGCATGCCGGCGTACAGCGCGTTGCCGCCGAATACATCGGCGAAGCCTTCGCTCTCGATCTCGGCAGCATCGAAGCCGAGCATCGTGGCAACCTCAGGCGACCACGCCAGCAACGTGGGCGCCACCACCGGCGTCGGCATCACCGGCGACCAGGCCGCGCCCAGCACTTCACGGCGACGCGGGCCGGATTCGGGGTCACCCGGCAGGGCATGCAGCAGGCGGTTGTCGAAACGGGGGCTGTCGGTATCCATGACTCTGGAGGTGGGGGCGACCGCCGCCGACCTCAATTGCCGCTGAGCGCCTGCAGATGGCCACCGTGGGCCTCGGCGCGCTGGTAAGCAGGCCGCTCGCTGATGCGCTTGAGGAAGCCACGCAGTGCCGGCTTGCCGTCGAGACCGCCACCGCGCGCGGCAGCAGCCTGGATCGGGAAGCTCATCTGGATGTCGGCCGCACTGAAGCGCTCGCCGGCAAACCATGGGCTTTCGGCCAGGCGGCGCTCCATCCAGTCCAGGTGCAGGCGCCGCTGCGGCCCAACGAAGCCCCGCTCGGCCTTGTCGGCAATGCTGCGTGCAATCGGGCGTGCGAAGAATGGCATGGGCGCATTACGGATGCGGCCCATCACCAGGGTCAGCAGCAGCGGCGGCATCGCCGAGCCTTCGGCATAGTGCAGCCAGTAGCGGTACGCGATGCGTTCGGTGCCGTCGGCCGGCATCGGTGACGGCGACAGCTGGCGCTGCGCGTCGTAACGGTCAGCGAGATAGTCGAGGATCGCCCCGGACTCGGCCAGTACCAGCTCGCCATCCTGCAGCACCGGCGACTTGCCGAGCGGATGCACGTTGCGCAGTTCCGGCGGCGCCAGCAGCGTCTTCGGATCGCGCGGATAGCGGCGCAGTTCGTAGTCCAGCCCCAACTCCTCCAGCATCCACAGCACGCGCAGGGAACGGGAGTTTTCCAGGTGATGAACGATGCGCATGGGGACGATCCTTGGGAAGGCCGCCATCCTACCGCGCCGGCTGCATGCCCTTTGTAGAGTCGAGCCCTGCTCCACTGTCCTTGAGAACAGTCGAGCGTGGCTCGACTCTACAAAAAACAGCGGGCAATAAAAAAACGCCGGAAGCTCTCGCCTCCGGCGTTCTGGCTACCCAACGGTAGCAGACGGATTAGACCGCCTGCACCTGGTCAGCCTGCATACCCTTCTGACCCTGGACGGCGATGAAGGTAACCTTCTGGCCTTCCTGCAGGGTCTTGAAGCCGGTGCCCTGGATCGCGCGGAAGTGCACGAACAGGTCCGGGCCGCTTTCCGGGGTGATGAAGCCGAAGCCCTTGGCGTCGTTGAACCACTTGACGGTGCCGGTCTGACGTTCAGACATTTTACTAACTCCTGAAACACATGTTGAAAAAAATCGCAGCCACCGGGTATCGGGGCCGAGACTGAGTTGCAGGCGTTGGTAAAGCGGATCGATGAGCGGATCGTGAGATCAACTGCACCAGGCCACGATTCACGGTGACCCTAGCAAACACAGTGGGTCGCACGATACGCGTGTTTTCTGCAAAAAGCGATAGTCCCGACGTTCATGGGAACACGTCACCCGCTAGGCGTGACAAGGGTTGGCAGCCAATCGCGGCTAACCCCGAGCCCCCATTCAGGTTTTTCCTACCCTACACTGGGTAAATGACTGAAGCTGAAATCCCCGCTGAACACGCGTCTCCCCGCATCTGGGTGGACGCGGACGCCTGCCCCACTGTCATTCGCGACATCCTGTTCCGGGCCGCCGAACGGGTCGGGATCGAGCTGACCCTGGTCGCCAACCAGTGGATCCGCACCCCGCCGTCGCGCTGGCTGCGCTCGATCCAGGTACCGCAGGGCCTGGACGTGGCCGACAGCGCCATCGTCGAGCGGGTCGCCGCCGGAGACCTGGTCGTCACCCAGGACATCCCGCTGGCCGCGCTGGTGCTGGAGAAGAAGGCCGTGGCGCTGAACCCGCGCGGCCAGCTGTACACCCCGAACAACATGGCCGAGCGGCTGTCGATGCGCAATTTCATGGAGGAACTTCGCGGCGCCGGGGTCCAGACCGGCGGACCGCCGCCCCTGGGTCCCCGCGACCGGCAGCTGTTCGCCGCCGAGCTGGACCGCTGGCTGGCGCGACGCCCGGCCCGCTGAGCGCCTGGCCGCGCTAAGCCGGAAGGCTCAGGCTGCGGCCGCTGCTGAACGCCCGTCGTTCGCCGCTCAATGGGTCGTCGAAGGCCAGGGCCCGCGCCAGCAGCTGCAGCGGCGCCTCGGCGACGTTCGGCGGACGTTGCCGAAGCTGCGGGTACAGGTCGTCACCCATGATCGGCGCCCCCAGCATGGCCATGTGCACGCGCAGTTGATGCTTGCGGCCGGTCTCCGGCAGCAGCCGGTAGCGCCAGATCGGCCCTTCGGCCTCGATCAGCTCGATCCGGCTGCGCGCATTGGGCTCACCGGGCACTTCGGACATGCGGAAGAACGGCTCGCCCGGCACCAACCGGCTGTCCCGCTGCAACGGAAACGCCAGCCCCGGCAGCGCCGGTGCCAGGGCCTCATAAGTCTTCTCGATGCGCCGCTCACGGAACAGGCGCTGGTAAGCATCGCGCGACGCTCGCTGGGTCGAGAACAGCACCAGCCCGGCCGTCAGCCGATCCAGCCGGTGCAGCGGTACCAGATCGGCATTGCCGGTGCGGGCGACCAGCCGCGCCAGCAGCGTCTCGCGCACATGCCCACCCGCAGGTGTCACCGGCAGGAAATGCGGCTTGTCGGCCACCAGCAGGTGCGCATCCAGATGGACGATGGTTTCGACAAAGGGAATCACCGGTTCGTCGGCCACCTCGCGGAAGTACTGGATCTCCCGCCCGACCTGCCAGGGCATGTCCGCAGTGAGCGCCCTGCCCTGCGCATCCAGCACACGGCCACGCGCGAAGCGATCCTGCCATTGCGCGGGCGCGATGCGCGGGAAACGTGCACACAGGCCATCCAGCAGGGTGGCCCAGGGGCCGGGCGGCAGCTGCAACCGACTGGGCAGGCTCATGGCGTCCACTCCGGCCACAGGAAAGACCTCAAGAGTGCCACCGTTGACGGCATGCAGACAGCCCAGCCACGGACACCCCCGGAGCAAACCTCTATCATTGTCGTCTTTAGTCCACGGACCCCCCATGGCTCTTACCGCCACCATCCGCAAGGCCGAACTGCAGATCAGCGACATGGATCGCGGCTACTACGCGACCCACAACCTGACCCTGGCCCAGCATCCGTCCGAGACCGACGAGCGCCTGATGGTGCGCCTGCTCGCCTTCGCACTGAACGCCGGCGACCGCCTGGAGTTCGGCCGCGGCCTGAGCACCGATGACGAACCCGATCTGTGGGAACACGACTACACCGGCGACATCCTGCAGTGGATCGACCTGGGCCATCCGGACGAATCGCGCATCCGCAAGGCCAGCAACCGCAGCCGCCAGGTGCAGGTGGTCAACTATGGCGGCAACGCCTCGGAGATCTGGTGGGGCAAGCAGGGCAAGGGCCTGGCGCGCTTCGACAACCTCTCGGTGGTCGACCTCGACGGTGCCTTCGTAGAACTGTGGGGCCAGCAGATCCAGCGCGCGATGCGCTGGAGCGTGCTGATCCAGGACGGTGAAGTGCAGCTGCTCAACGATCAGATGCAGCTCGACGTGATCCCGACCTGGCGCAAGCGCGCCAAGGCATGAGCACGATCCGTTGTGACGTGGTGGTCATCGGCGCCGGCGCAGCCGGGCTCATGACCGCGATCACGGCTGGCCAGCGCGGCCGCCAGGTGCAGGTGATCGACCATGCCAACAAGGTCGGCAAGAAGATCCTGATGTCCGGCGGTGGCCGCTGCAACTTCACCAACACCGGCACCACCCCGGCCAACTTCCTGTCGGCCAACCCGCACTTCTGCAAGTCGGCGCTGGCCCGCTACACGCCCTGGCACTTCATCGAGTTGGTGCACAAGCACGGCATCGCGTATCACGAAAAGGAACTGGGGCAGCTGTTCTGCGATGTCTCCTCCAAGCAGATCGTGAAAATGCTGGTGGACGAATGCCAGGCGGCCGGCGTGCAGATCCGTACCGACTGCAGCGTGCAGCGCATCGAGCACGGCAGCGATGGTTTCCGCGTGCACACCACGCACGGGCTGTTCCATTGCGCCTCGCTGGTGGTTGCCACCGGCGGCCTGTCGATTCCCAGCATGGGGGCCAGCGGCTTTGGCTATGAAGTGGCCCGCCAGTTCGGCCACCAGGTGCTGCCGACCCGCGCCGGGCTGGTGCCGCTGACCCTCAGCGGCAAGCACCAGGAACGGTTGGCCGACCTCAGCGGCGTGGCGCTACCGATCGAGGCGCGCTGCAACGGCAAGAGCTTCCAGAACTTCATGCTGCTGACCCACCGTGGCGTGAGCGGTCCGGCCATCCTGCAGATCTCTTCGTTCTGGCGGCCCGGCGATGCGCTGGAGCTGGACCTGTTGCCGGGCCAGGATGCGGGCGAGTGGCTGCGCCAGATGAAGCGCGACCGCCCCGCCGCCGAGCTGCGCACGGTGCTGGGCGAGGTACTGCCGAAGCGGCTGGCGCAGCGCCTGTGCGAGCACTGGCTGCCCGACCGCCCCGTGCGCCAGCTGGACGAGCCGGTGCTGCGCCAGGCTGCGCAGCTGCTGGGCGCATTCCCGCTGGTGGCCAGCGGCACCGAAGGCTACCGCACCGCCGAGGTCACCCTGGGCGGCGTGGACACCGCCGAAGTGTCATCCTCAACGATGGAATCCAAGCGCGTCCCCGGCCTGCACTTCGTTGGCGAGGTGCTGGACGTGACCGGCTGGCTGGGCGGCTACAACTTCCAATGGGCCTGGGCCAGCGGCCACGCAGCGGGCGGCGTGGTGTGAACCACTTCGCCGTTCCATGCGCGCAAGGGGTACGCGCATGGACGGTTCGCCGCGCATCGTGTATCTAGATTCGCAGATTGGGGAGCAGTGCATGCAGAACGCGAACGACATCACCATCCGCCTGCTGATCGTCGATGACAGCGGCGAGAATGCCGAAGCCATCGTCAGCACCCTGCGCAACAGCGGCATCGCGGTACGCCCGTGGCGCCCGCAGGATGCGGCCGAGCTGGCCCAGGTGCTGACCAGCCAGGCCATCGACCTGGTGCTGGCCTCGCCGTCGCAGGGCATTCCGTTGCAGCTGGCAGCCCAGCACATCGCCGCCAGCGGCAAGGACATCCCGCTGGTGCTGCTGGCCGAGCGCATCGACGAGGACGAACTGGTGCAGGCCAGCAGCCATGGCATCCGTGCCCTCGCCCTGCGCCAGCGCCCCGAGCACCTGCTCGCCGTGGTCCGCGACCAGTGGGTCGACCTGCAGGCACGCCGCGGCCTGCGCCGCATCGAGGCGCAGATGCGCGAGACCGAGCGCCGCTGCGACGCGCTGATCGCCTCCTCGCGCGACCCCATCGCCTACGTGCATGAAGGCATGCACATCCGCGCCAACGACGCCTATCTGGAGATGTTCGGCTACGAGCAATTCGACGACATCGAAGGCATTTCGCTGCTGGACATGGTCGCTGCCCAACACGTGGAGGGCTTCAAGCAGCTGCTGAAGGGCCTCAGCCGTGGCGAGGCGCCGCCGCCGCAGTACCAGCTCGACGCGCGCCACCAGGACGGCAGTGCGTTCCCGGCGACGATGGAATTTGCGGCGGCCACCTACGAAGGCGAGTCCTGCCTGCAGGTGGTGCTCCGCCGCCGCATGGAGTTCGACCCCGAGCTGGCACGCGAGGTCGAGGACCTGCGCCAGCGCGACCAGGTCACCGGCCTGCTCAATCGCCCGACCTTCATGCTGCAGCTGGAAAGCGCGGTGGCCCAGGCCGGGCGCAGCGAGGGCCAGTTCGGCCTGCTGCTGATCGAGCCGGACCACTACGCGCGCCTGCTGCCGGATATCGGCCTGGCCTCGGCCGATACCCTGATCGGCGCCCTCGCCGCCCTGCTGGCCGAAGTGGTTGGCGAGGACGCGCAACTGGCCCGTTTCGGCGAACACAATTTCGCCGTGCTGCAGGCCGGACCCTACGCACAGACCGTGGCGCTGGCCGAGCGCATCCGAGAAGCCTACGCCGCGCACGTCTTCAGCATCGGCGCACGCTCGGCCACGGTGACGGTCAGCATCGGTGGCGTACAGGTCGGTGAGAAGATCGCCAGCATCGGCCAGGTGTTGGCGCGCGCCAGCGAATGCACCCAGGCTGCAGCCGAGCTGGGTAACACCTGCCGCATCTTCGACCCCGCTGCCGCCGACCGTGTCGAGGAAGAGCGTGTGCAGCGCTGGGTGGCGCGCATCCGCGAGGCGCTGGCCGGCGACGGTTTCCAGCTTCACTACCAGCCGGTGCTGAACCTGCAGGGCGAACCACTGGAGCTGTACGAAGCCTATCTGCGCCTGGAAAACAATGGCGAGCTGCTGAGCCCGACCGCGTTCCTGGGCATCGCCGAGGAACACGGCCTGCTGGCCGACATCAACCGCTGGGTAGTCTCGCAGGCGATCGCGGTGCTGGGTGAACGCGCGCGTGCGGGTCATGCCACCCAGGTGCTGGTGAAGGTCACGCCGGAATCGTTCGATGACCCACAGATGATCGCCACCCTGCACCGCGAACTGCAGGCACAGGGCGTGCCCGGCGAACGGCTGTGGCTGCATGCACCGGAAGCGAAGGTGTTCACCCACCTGCGCAGTGCACAGCAATTCCTTGCCGAAGTGGCGCCACTGGGCTGCCGCATCGGCCTGGAGCAGTTCGGTTCCGGGCTGGACTCGTTCCAGCTGCTGGCCCACTTCCAGCCGCAGTTCCTCAAGCTGGACCGGGGCTTCACCAGCGACCTGGCTGCCACCCGCGAGAACATCGACCGCATCAGCCAGATCACTGCGCGTGCTCAGGAAGCGGGCATCCGCACCATCGCCGAATTCGTCAGCGATGCCAACTCGATGACGCTGCTGTTCAGTGCCGGCGTGGATTACGTGCAGGGCGACTTTGTCGGCCCGGCGTTGCCGGAGATGGGGTTCGAATTCGGGTAACCGAGGGTAGTGCCGGCCGCTGGCCGGCAGCCTC
>NZ_JAXBQL020000017.1:0-1890 GCF_047520565.2 Stenotrophomonas sp. FR012 | reverse complement strand
GGGGGGGCCCCCCCCCCCCCCCCCCACTACCAAACGAGAAGGCCGGCTTTCGCCGGCCTTCTGCCTGATCAGGTCATGTCGACCAGGTTGCCGATCTTCACGTCCGGGTTGACGTCGGCCTCGTAGTCGACGCCCTCCACGCCAAAACCGAACAGACGCAGGAAGTCGGCCTTGTAACCGGCCAGGTCGCTGATTTCGTACAGGTTCTCGTTGGTCACCTGTGGCCACAGCGCGACCACCTTGCCCTGCACGTCTGCGGCCATTTCCTTGTAGTCCGCACGCAGGCGGCCTTCCTCATCGACCAGCGCGACGGTGTGGCCGTCGCCATCGACCAGGTCGTGGCGCAGGCGATCGACCGCCACGCCATCGGACTTGCCGCCGTAAAGGATGTCGTACAGCACGTCGAGCTGCTCGATGCAGCCTTCGTGGGTGCCCTTTTCCTTCATCACCTTGAACAGCAGCGACAGGTACAGCGGCATGGTCGGAATGGCCGAGCTGGCCTGGGTCACGACGGCCTTCAGCACCGACACGCGTGCGTCGCCGCCGATTTTCGCCAGCTTTTCGCGCAGGCCCAGCACCTTGGTGTCCAGGTCCTTCTTGGCCGCGCCGATCGAGCCATTCCAGTAGATCGCCTGGGTGATCTCTTCGCCCACGTAGGTGAAGGCCGTGGTGGTACAACCATTGGCCAGCACGCCGGCATCGGCCAGCGCATCGATCCACATCTGCCAGTCCTCGCCGCCCATCACCGCGACGGTGCCGGCGATTTCTTCCGGGGTGGCCGGCTGCAGGGTGGTCTCGGTGATCACTTCCTTGTCGGTATCCAGCCCGCGCAGGGTGATCGGCTCGCCGATCGGCTTCAACGTGGAGCTGATGATCTCGCCGGTCTTCGGGTGCTTGCGGCGCGGCGCTGCCAGGCTGTAGACAACCTGGTCGACCTGGCCCAGATCGGCCTTGATCATTTCGATGGTCTTCGCCTTCACTTCATCGGAGAAGGCATCGCCATTGATGCTCTTGGCGTACAGGCCGGCTTCGTCGGCGTACTTGTGGAACGCGGCCGAGTTGTACCAGCCCGCGGTACCCGGCTTGGTCTCGCTGCCCGGGCGTTCGAAGAAGATGCCGAGGGTGGCAGCACCACTGCCGAAGGCAGCGGTGATGCGTGCAGCCAGGCCGTAGCCGGTGGACGCGCCGATCACCAGCACACGCTTGGGACCGTTCTGGATCGGCGGGCGCGCACGGATGTAGTCGATCTGCTGCTTGACCGCGGCCTCGCAGCCGGTCGGGTGGGTGGTGACGCAGATGAAGCCGCGGACGCGCGGTTTGATGACCATGGATACCTCGGGTTGGCAGATGCGGCGCACGGGGCGCTCAGCAGGAGTACGGGCGCGCACGCGCGCGAACCGCAGGATCGTAGTGCGCGGGGGACGATTGCACAACCGACGCTGGCGTAGGGTGGGGTTTCTTTTGCAGGGTTGCACCCTGCACCTGCGGTAGTGCCGGCCGCTGGCCGGCAACCTCAACAGCAACGTCAAAAGCCGGGCTACTGAGGGATGCCGGGGTGGGTCCGGTTGCGGGGGACGCCGTTAACCCGTCCATGGGGGCTTGGCCGCGGCATCCATGCCGCGGACACCCCCGCAACCGGACCCACCCCGCCTTTGACAGTCTTCCGCGATCTGTCGGAACAGCTCTTGGGGTCAGATCCGTTTTCTGAAGGAAAACGGATCTGACCCCAGAATTGTTTCGATATCTGACAAATGTGTCGACCCAGGTCGACATCTACCCACAGCCGTGGGGATCTGTCAGAGGTGGGGCAGTGTCGGAGTGCGGGGTGTCAGCCGCATGGATGCGGCTGCCAAGCCTACACGGACGTACTTGCGGCGTCCCCGCACTCCG
>NZ_JAXBQL020000016.1:0-73460 GCF_047520565.2 Stenotrophomonas sp. FR012 | reverse complement strand
TCGCGCATCAACAGCGCCAAGGACGACGCCGCCGGCCTGGCGATCTCCGAGCGCTTCGGCACGCAGATCCGCGGTACCGACGTCGCCATCCGCAATGCCAACGACGGCATCTCGCTGGCCCAGGTCGCCGAAGGCTCGCTGACCGAGATCGGCAACAACCTGCAGCGCGTCCGCGAGCTGTCGGTGCAGGCCGCCAACGCCACCAACTCGGCCAGCGACCGCAAGGCCCTGCAGGCCGAAGTGACCCAGCTCGTCTCGGAAATCGACCGCGTCGCCAAGCAGTCCGACTTCAACGGCACCAAGCTGCTGGACGGTTCGTTCTCCAGCCAGCTGTTCCAGGTCGGTGCCAACGCCGGCCAGGCCATCGCCATCGACAAGACCATCGATGCCAAGGCCAACGCCCTGGGCGGCGCCAAGTTCGACACCAACTCGCTGGCCCTGGCCGACCCGGGCACCAACGCCGACCTCAAGGTCACTGGCCTGCAGATCAATGGCGTTACCATCGCCGACGTCGATGTCAAGCAGGGTGCCGACGCCGCTGCCACCGGCAAGGCCTCCCGCGAGGCGCTGGTGACTGCCATCAACGCCAAGATCGGTGAGACCGGTGTCTACGCCGAAGTGAACGGCACCGCTGGCGTCACCCTGACCTCGGTCAAGGACAGCGTCAACGCCGATGGTTCGTTCAAGGCCATCACCGCATCGGTGGGCACCTGGACCGGCGCTACCGCACCGACCTTCACCGCCACGCTGGCGACCGCCGCACCGGCGTCCAAGTTCGCCAGTGACCTGGACGTCAGCACGGTCAAGGGCGCACAGCAGGCGATGGAAGTGGTCGACAAGGCCCTGAGTGCGATCAACAGCACTCGTGCCGACCTGGGCGCCGTGCAGAACCGCTTCACCTCGGTGGTGGCCAACCTGCAGACCTCGTCGGAAAACCTGTCGGCTTCGCGTAGCCGCATCAAGGACACCGACTTCGCCAAGGAAACCGCAGAGCTGACCCGCACCCAGATCCTGCAGCAGGCCGGTACGGCCATGCTGGCCCAGGCCAACCAGGTGCCGCAGGGCGTGCTCAGCCTGCTGCGCTGATCCGCTCCCTGATCGACCGCCGGGTGGCATCTGAACCGCCGCCCGGCTTCTGAAACACGTTCCACCTTCGCCAAAGGAAAAGCACCATGGCACAAGTCATCAACACCAACACCATGTCCCTGAATGCTCAGCGTAACCTGAGCACCAGCGGCAGCTCGCTGGCCACCACCATCCAGCGCCTGTCCTCCGGTTCGCGCATCAACAGCGCCAAGGACGACGCCGCCGGCCTGGCGATCTCCGAGCGCTTCGGCACGCAGATCCGCGGTACCGACGTCGCCATCCGCAACGCCAACGACGGCATCTCGCTGGCCCAGGTCGCCGAAGGTTCGCTGACCGAAATCGGCAACAACCTGCAGCGCGTCCGCGAGCTGTCGGTGCAGGCCGCCAACGCCACCAACTCGGCCAGCGACCGCAAGGCGCTGCAGGCCGAAGTGACCCAGCTGGTCTCGGAAATCGACCGCGTTGCCAAGCAGTCGGACTTCAACGGCACCAAGCTGCTGGACGGCTCGTTCTCCAGCCAGCTGTTCCAGGTCGGTGCCAACGCCGGCCAGGCCATCGCCATCGACAAGACCATCGACGCCAAGGCCAACGCCCTGGGCGGTGCCCAGTTCGCCACGGCCACTGCTGCCGTCACCGGTGCCGACAACGTTGATACCGCTGTTGCCGCGTTCACCATCACCGACAGCAAGGGCACCGTCGTCAACTTCGACGCGATGACCGTGAAGAGCGTCGGCGATGCGGCCGCCAACACCGCGGCAGCCGGCAAGGCCGTCGCAACCGCGATCAATGCCAAGATCGGCGAGACCGGCGTCTATGCCGAAGCCGACGCGGCCGGCGCGCTCACGCTGACCTCGGTCAAGGACAGCGTCAACAATGCCGGTGCTTTCACGGCCTTCAGCAGCACCATCGCTGGGTTCACCGCAGGTGCCGCGCCGACCGCCAAGTTCGCCGACAAGATCGACGTGTCCACCGTGAAGGGTGCACAGCAGGCGATGGAAGTGGTCGACAAGGCCCTGGGTGCGATCAACAGCACCCGTGCCGACCTCGGTGCGATCCAGAACCGCTTCACCTCGGTGGTGGCCAACCTGCAGACCTCGTCGGAAAACCTGTCGGCTTCGCGTAGCCGCATCAAGGACACCGACTTCGCCAAGGAAACCGCAGAGCTGACCCGCACCCAGATCCTGCAGCAGGCCGGTACGGCCATGCTGGCCCAGGCCAACCAGGTGCCGCAGGGCGTGCTCAGCCTGCTGCGCTGATCCACGGCAAGAAGGCGCCGCTACCGTCGGGTCGAACCGACGGTAGCGGCAACCGGGAAGCCACGATGCACGAAGGCGCGGGCCATGCCCGGCCCGGGATGAGTCCCGAACCGGCTTGGCATCGCCCGCTCCTGCGGACCTCTCTTTCAGCGCTGTACCTTTGACTGTACGTACCGGGCGGCTTCGTCTCCCCCCGATTGTCAGTAGTCTGATCCCTCCCCTGCATTGGGGGAGGGCTTTTTGCAGACTCCCGGCAGCCCGCGGTGAACCCACCCGCACCCTGCCCCAGCCCACCTGCAACCCGCGTGCCAGAACCCGCGCCAGGCGATTGGCACGGCACGTGCATCAACGAAGTCCTCAAGACCCAGCGGCGCAGGCCGCTATTTTCGTTGACGACGGGCCACCGCACGACGGCCGGGCCCGGATACCAGGAGAAACGACGTGGCAGACTTTGGATACGGTGGCATTGGCTCGGGGCTCAACATCTCGGACATCGTCAACCAGCTGGTCGCAGCCGACCGCAAGCCCGCCGACAATGCGCTGAACCTGCAGCAGTCCAAGGCCAAGATGCAGCTGTCGTCGATCGGCACCATCACCTCGGCCTTCGACAAGCTGAAGACGGCGCTGACCGCACTGAAGGCCACCACGGCGTTCGACACGCGCACCGTGACCGCAAGCAAAGGCGGCGACAAGGGCACCGACGAGATCCTGACGGCGTCGGTCGCGCTGTATGACGTCGGCACAACCAAGGCTGCCGCCTCCAATGGCACGCACGTGGTCAATGTCACCTCGCTGGCCACCGCGCACAAACTGATCGCCGATACCTCGGTACCCAAGACCGACACGTTTGCTGCCGGAACCTTGACGCTGACCGTTGGCGTGGGCGACAAGGCCAAGACCATGAACGTGGAGGTGGAGGACGGCGACACGCTGACCACCATCCGCAACAAGATCGATGCGGCTGGCCGCAAGGAAGGCGTGCAGGCCACCCTGATCAGCTCCGGCGACAACCAGTACCTGTCGATCGCCCAGGAGAAGACCGGTGCCGCCAACGCGATCAAGCTCGAATACGCAGGCAGCGACGCCAAGCTGGGGGGACTGGTCAACAGCCTCAAGCAGAACACCGCCGCCGCCGACGCCGAGCTGACCATCGATGGCGTGAAGGTCGTAAGCGCCAGCAATACGGTGGCCGATGCGGTTCCGGGCCTGACCCTGAACCTGAAGATGCCGGGCACCAGCACGGTGACCATCAGCACCGACACTGCGGCAGCCACCAAGGTGATGCAGGAGTTCGTCACCGCCTACAACGCCGCACTGGCGGCGATCAACACCGAAACCAAGTACGACGCCAAGACCAAAGAAGCCTCCACGCTGACCGGTGATGCGCAGATGCGCGGCGCCACCAGCCAGCTGCGCTCGGTGATGTCGAGCGTGCTCAAGGACCTGGCTGGTGACAAGCTCGATGCCAAGGCGATCGGTCTGGATACCCGCGGCTACCCCAATGCCGACGGCACGCTGATCCTGGACACCACCAAGTTCGCCGCCGCACTGGCCAGCCAGCCGGAGAAGATGCGCCAGGCGATCACCGGAGATACCGGCGGTGCCGGCAAGCTGTACACGCTGGTCGACGGCTATGTCAGCACCACGGTCGGCAAGGAAGGCGCGTTCGTCGCGCGGACCAAGGGACTGAACACCACGCTGGACAACATCGACAAGCGCCGCAAGGATCTCGACACGCGGATGAAGAGCGTGGAAGAGCGCTACAAGAAGCAGTTCATCGCGCTGGACAGCCTGATGGGCAAGTTGCAGCAGAGCAACACGGCGCTGCAGCAGCAGCTGGCACAGTTGAACCGCTGACGATGCGTGCGTGGCACTCAAGTTTGCCGCGCAATGCACCGATAACGGACGCAACAGCAATCATCGCCGCGCCGCCGGCACCGATCCCCACGATCGCCCGGCGGCACCCCGCGCAAGGAGAATCACGAATGTACGGTTCCAGCCGTCAATATGCCGAGCAGTACCGCCAGGTGGGAGTGACCAGTGCGGTCGCCGATGCCGATCCGCACAAGCTGGTGGCGATGCTGCTGGCCGGCGCGCTGGAGCGCGTGCGTCGCGCCCTGGCCAGCCTCGAGCGCGGCGACCAGGCCGGCAAGGGCAAGGCGATCGGCGAAGTCTGCGCGATCGTCGGCCACCTCAACGGCTCGCTGGACCATGAGGCCGGCGGCGAGATCGCCGGCAACCTGTCGGCCCTGTACGATTACGTGCTGCAGCGCCTGACCGAAGCCAACCTGCACAACGACCGCGCCGCGCTGGATGAATCGCTGCAGCTGCTGGGCGAGATCGACAGCGCCTGGAACGCGATCCCGCACGAACAGCGCCGCCCGGCCGCGGTGGCGCCATGAGCCTGCCCGAACTGCACGCGCAGCTGGATGCCTTCGAGAAGGCACTGGGCGATGACGCCCTGGACCAGGCCGACAGCCTGCTCGACGGGCACGACAGCACCCTGCATGCCCTGCTCAGCCAGCCGCTGACCGCTGCGGACCACGCGCCGCTGAGCGCCCTGTTCGAGCGCCAGCAGAGCCTTCTGGGCCTGCTGCGCCAGCGCCGCGATGCAGCAGCCGCACTGATGAATGACGGTCAGCGCTCTCTTCGCGCCGCCCATGCCTACCTGCAGGCAGAATCGCTGGCATGACCCAGCTGCCGACCACGTCGCTGCACCATCCTGCCGAAAGCGAGCTGTTCGACGAAACGCTCAGCTGCGAGCTGGCCCTGCCGGCCGAGTTCCAGGCGGGCAGCGCGGCCGGACGCACCAGCGGTGCCGAAGGCCTGCTGCGCAGCTTGGCACTGGTCGAAGACAGCCGTGTTGACGAGCACGACGAGCGCAACGAGGCCACCCTGCAGCTGCAACGCCTTGAAGCCAAGCTGGACCTGGCGATGGTGCTGCTCGGCCGCTTGGTGCGCCAGCAGGGCCTGGAACTGCCCCTGCGCCCGGTGCGCTGGTCGCGCCGTGGCATCCGCCTGCAGCTGGGCCCGCGCAGTGGTGCCAGCCCCGGACAGGCCGGCGTGGTGCGCCTGCAGCCCAGCGACTGGCTGCCCGACCACATCGACCTGCCGGTGGAAGTGATCGCCGAGGCAGCCGACGGCAGCGGCGGCCACTTCCTGTGGCTGCGCTTCCAGCGCCTCGGCGACGGCCTGGAAATGGCAATGGAACGGCACCTGTTCCGACTGCACCGCCGCCAGGTGGCCGAGGCGCGCCGGGCGCGCTGAAAGCTGCCACCATCACGCTTGGCGGGCAAGCCTTGGCGCGCCCGTTCAGCTAAGTTAAGGTGGACTCCCCTACACGGATCTGTTGCGTGCCTGTGCGAGTTCTCATCGTCGACGATCACACCCTCGTCCGCGCCGGCCTGGCGCGGCTGCTGCAGGGGTTTGCCGACGTGCAGCTCGTCGCCGAGGCCAGCAACGCCGAACAGGCACTGCAGCTGGCGCTGCAGCATGCGCCGGATGTGGTGCTGATGGATCTCTCGTTGCCGGGCCGCACCGGCCTGGAAGCGCTCAGCGACATCCGCCTGCGCGCCCCGGGCACCCGGGTGGTGATGATGACCATGCACGACGATGCCGCCCATGTGCGCGACGCCCTGGATCGCGGTGCGGTCGGGTTCGTGGTGAAGGATGCAGCACCGCAGGAGCTGGAACTGGCGCTGCGCGCCGCGCATGCCGGCCAGGTGTTCCTGAGTCCCCAGATCTCGGCCAAGATGCTGGCACCCATGCTGGGCCGCGAGAAGCCTACCGGCATTGCCGCGCTGTCGCCGCGTCAGCGCGAGATCCTGCGCCGCATCGGCAAGGGCGAAAGCAACAAGGAAATCGCCGCGGACCTCGGCATCAGCGTGAAGACGGTGGAAACCCATCGCGCACGCATGATGGAGTCGTTGGGCTGCCGCCGCGCCAATGACCTGTTGCTGCTGGCCGCGCGCCACCAGCACGAGCTGGAGTGATTGCCTGCGAATGGGGTCAGATCCCTTTCCGCAGGAAAGGGATCTGACGCCTGCCCGGCACTGCACCGGCGACGAATTCCCGTCACCCCGACCTTCCCTGACAGGAATCCGTACACCGGCCGCTGCAAAACCCGCTGCGTCGGCACGACGAATCAATGACTTGGCGGCCCGTTTCGTCAATATCCCGAGCCAATGTAGGGATAACCCCTACATCCTGTCGGGACAACCACGAATCCCCTCAGGAACCCCCCGATTCCGCCCACGCCGGATCAAAAGCAAGATGCGTTCCACAAGGCGCCGGGGAGCGGCGCCGGGGAACCACGATGAAGGCTGCACTCTCGACCCAGCTGGGCCAACAACTTCACCTCACCCCGCAGCTGCTGCAGTCGATACGGCTGTTGCAGCTTGATGGCCTGCACCTGGAACAGGAAATCCAGCGCCTGCTGGACTCCAACCCGCTGCTGGAGATCGAAGAGGCCGAAGCGCCTGCCGCTGATGCCACCGAGGTCAGCGCCACCACGCTGGAAACCGCCGCGTTCGACGAGCTGCCGGAGTCTTCGATGTGGGACGTGGCCGGCGCCAGCTGGCAGGACGGCGACGACGACCGCATGGCGCGCATTGCCGCCGGTGAGTCGACCGACCCTCAGCTGCGCGTGCTGCAGCGCCTGGCGCTGGACATGGACGACAGCGAACTGGCGGTGGCCGCGTTCTGGCTCGACCACTGCGACGAGGCCGGCTACCTGCAGGCGCCACTGGCGCAGCTGCAGCTGCTGGCCAGCGCCCAGTTCGACATCGCCGCCGAAGGCGTCGAGGCCATCCGCCAGCAGCTGCTGCACGGTGAACCGGCTGGCATGGCTGCGCAGGACCTGCGCGAAGGCCTGCAGGCACAACTGCGCAGCCTGCACGGCGTGGTCCCCGCGCGTCACCTGGCCGCCCGCATCCTCGATGGCGCGCTCGATGCACTGGCCGCGCACGACTACCCCGCCCTCGCCCGCCAGCACGACGCCGAGATCGACGACGTGCGCGAGGCGGTGCGCCTGATCCTCTCGCTGCAGCCGCGCCCCGGCGACAGCCTGCTGCCCGAACGCAACGCTGTGGTAGTGCCGGACGTCGTCGCCTGGCACGCCGATGGGCAATGGAAGGTGGCACTGAACCCGGCCACCAGCCGCCGCGTCTCGATCAACAGCCAGTACGAACAGGCGCTGGCCGAAACCAGCGAAGCCGCGCCGGCACTGCGCGAGATGCTGCAGGAGGCGCGCTGGTTCAGCCGCGGCCTGTCGATGCGCTACGACACCCTGCTGCGCACCGCGCGCGTGATCGTCGAGCGCCAGGCCGCCTTCCTGGTGAGTGGCGAAGAGGCGATGGCGCCGCTGACCCTGAAGGAAGTGGCCGAGGAAATCGGCATGCACGAGTCCACCGTCTCGCGCATCACCACCGGCAAGTTCCTGCAGACCCCGCGCGGCACCTTCGAACTGAAGCACTTCTTCGCCGTGCGCCTGGAAGGCGCCAGCGTCTCCGGCCAGGCGGTGAAAGCCATGGTCCGCCGCCTGATCGACGCCGAACCCGCCGGCCGTCCGCTGGCCGACGAGGCCATTGCCGGCCTGCTGTCACGCCAGGGGGTGAACATTGCCCGCCGAACCGTCGCAAAATACCGAGAACAACTGGATATCGCCCCGGCCCGCGAACGGCGCCGGCTCAGCGCCAGGCAACCGCAGCTGGCCCGGGTGGGCTGAAAAGGATGTTGGACATGAACAAGCTCACGGTCCTGCTGGTCGATGACCACGAGGGCTTCATCAACGCGGCGATGCGCCATTTCCGCAAGATCGACTGGCTGCAGATCGTCGGCAGTGCCGGCAACGGCCTGGAAGCGATCGAGCGCTCGGAAACGCTGCGCCCGCAGGTGGTGCTGATGGACCTGGCCATGCCGGAGATGGGCGGCCTGCAGGCCACCCGCCTGATCAAGTCGCAGGACGATGCACCGTACATCGTGATCGCCAGCCACTTCGACGACGCCGAGCACCGCGAACACGCGCTGCGTGCCGGTGCCGACAACTTTGTCAGCAAGCTGTCCTACATCCAGGAAGTCATGCCGATCCTGGAAGGCCTCAGGGAGGAACAGTCGTGAGTGAATCGCGCATCCTGGTGCTGGACAACGACGCCGTGCGCGCAGAGCGCACCGTTGCCCTGCTGGAATTCATGGACTTCAATCCGCGCTGGGTCTCCGACGCGGCCGACTTCGACCTGGGCCGGCAGCGCCAGAACGACTGGATGGCGGTGATCGTCGGCAGCCTGGACGACAGCCCCGCCAGCACCGCGCTATACAACTGGCTGGGCGGCAGCAGCCTGCCGCCTCCGGTGCTGCTGGCCGATGGTGATGCCGCAATGTTTGCCCAGCAGCACGGGCTGCATGAAGCGAATATCTGGCCGCTGGAAACGCCGCTGCGCCACGCGCAGATGGAAGCCCTGCTGCGCCGCGCCAGCCTCAAGCGCCTGGATGCCGAGCATCAGGCCGGCGCCGCGCAGGACCAGGGACCCACCGGCAACGGCCCGGCAGTGAGCGCCCTGCGCACCATGATCGAGCAGGTGGCCGCATTCGATACTACCGTGCTGGTGCTGGGTGAATCCGGTACCGGCAAGGAAGTGGTGTCGCGCGCCATCCACCAGCGTTCGCCACGCCGTGACGGACCGTTTGTGGCGATCAACTGCGGCGCCATTCCGGCCGACCTGCTGGAAAGCGAACTGTTCGGCCATGAGAAGGGCGCCTTCACCGGCGCGCTCACCGCGCGCAAGGGCCGTTTCGAAATGGCCGAGGGCGGCACCCTGCTGCTCGACGAAATCGGCGACATGAGCCTGCCGATGCAGGTGAAGCTGCTGCGCGTGCTGCAGGAGCGCAGTTTCGAGCGCGTGGGTGGCAACCAGACCATCCGCTGCAACGTGCGCGTGGTGGCCGCGACCCATCGCGACCTGGAGACCCGCATCGCTGAGGGCAAGTTCCGCGAGGATCTGTTCTACCGCCTCAACGTGTTCCCGATTGAAGTACCCGCGCTGCGCGAGCGTCGCGAAGACCTGCCGGCACTGGTGGAAACCATCGCCGCGCAGCTGGCCCGCACTGGCCGTGGCGAAGTGCGCTTCACCCCGGAAGCCCTGCAGGCGCTGGCCGGCTACGAATGGCCGGGCAACGTGCGCGAGCTGACCAACCTGGTCGAACGACTGGCCGTACTGCATCCGGGTGGCTCGGTGCGCGTACAGGACCTGCCGGCCCGTTATCGTGGCGATGCGGCACTGGCCGCCGTCGCTGCGCTGGCGCCGGCACCGCCCGCCGCCAGCGAAGAGCGACTGGACCTGCGCAGCTTCTCCTTCCACACACCCGGCAGCGGCAACCAGCCGGCGCTGGAACACGGTATCGCCGTCAATCGCCCGGCGGCACCGGCCGCACTGCCCGACGAGGGCATGGACCTGCGCAACCACATGGCCAGCATCGAACTGGGCCTGATCAACGAAGCACTGGAACGCACCCAGGGCGTGGTCGCCCACGCCGCCCAGCTGCTTGGCCTGCGCCGCACCACCCTGGTGGAAAAGCTGCGCAAGTACGGCATCGAACGCGAGCAGGCCGAACTGGCCGGCTGAACCGCGCCACCAGCATGAAGGGGGCACGAACGCCTGGGCTCGCCCGGGCGTTGGTGTTTTGGGCCCCTGGGCTCACATCCCCTTGCTGCGGAGCGGGATCTGAGCCCATTGCTTTTGCACGTTTTCCTAGAGACAACACCGCCGCAGTGCGGAGCATGGCGAGGACACCCCCAAGGAGGTTCCACCATGCATCGCCTTGCCCTGCTCGCCACCCTGCTCTGCCCGGCCCTGGCCACCGCGGCCAACTGCACGCTACCTGTCACGCTGGACCAGCGCCACTTCACCAACCTCAGCGATCCGTTGTATGCGCCGGACAATCCGAACGCCGGACGCATGGTGCAGGTCAGCTTCACCGGCAACCAGTACGTGCTGGATATCCTCGGCACCGACCTGCGCATCGGCGGCAGCTACCGCTACCAGCGCCTGGCCCCGCATATCGCGGAGATCCAGATGAGCGAAAGCCACCCGGCCGGCCCCGCACGCTACACCCTGCTGCTGACCTGCCTGAGCGACCGCCAGGGCCGCTTCATCTACACCCAGCACGACGGCCCCATCGCCCCGCGCCAGCGCCAGAATTCCGGCCACTGGACCCTGCAGCCGTAGGCCAGAAAACCGACGCCGGTTAAATGGCGCCTTCAATGGGGTCAGAGCCCGTTGCGTTGCAACGGGATCCGACCCCGTGCCGACCAACGGTCGGCACCCACCATCAGTAGCAGGTTTCAACAGATCGCGGCCACCTGTCGCCGGACCCAGCCCGCCACCCCACGGATAGCCCGCCGTTGACGTTGACGTTGATTCGGCGGGTGCAGGGCGCAGCCCTGCCAGCACACCCACAACCCTCACTTCACTGAATCGAAAACCGGTTTCGGCACGGCACTTGCACTGGTTCCAGCAGACAACCCCATCCCTGTTTCTGGAACCGTTGCAGATGTCCCACTCCGTCACTTCGATCCTTTCGCAGATCCGCTCCTATCAGACCCAGATGGGGCAGCCGGCGCTCAACCCGCTGGGCGAAACGCCGCGCAGCAACGCCCTGCCGGGCACGGTGCTGGACGCGCCGCAGGCCCAGCCGGCCAGCTTCACCGAAACCCTGCGTGGTGCGATTGCCGGCGTCAACGATGCGCAGCAGAAGTCCGGCGCCCTCGCCAAGGCCTTTGAAATGGGCGACCCCAGCGCCGACCTGGCCAAGGTGATGGTCGCCTCGCAGCAGTCCCAGATCGCCTTCCGCGCCACCGTGGAAGTCCGCAACCGTCTCGTCCAGGCCTACCAGGACGTGATGAACATGCCGCTGTAAGGAACATTGACGCATGGCACTGACGCTCTCCAAGGACAGCCTGAACGCCGAGAAGGCCGGGCAATGGTTCGACCGCCTGCAGAGTCTGCAGATCACCCGTCGGCTGGGCCTGATGGCGATGATCGCGGTGGCGGTGGCGGCAGGCCTGTCCGTGTTCTTCTGGTCACAGAAGCCGGGCATGGTCCCGCTGTACACCGGCCTGGACCAGAAGGCGACCGCTGAGGCGACCGACCTGCTGCGCGCCGCGCAGATTCCGTTCGCGCTCGATCCGGCCACCGGTGGCATCACCGTGCCGGAAAAGAACCTGCACGACGCCCGCCTGAAGCTGGCCGGCTCCGGCCTGACCGACAGTGGCAAGCTCGGCTTCGAGCTGATGGAACGCGACCCGGGCTTCGGCGTCAGCCAGTTCGTGGAAAGCGCGCGCTACCAGCACGCGCTGGAAACCGAGCTGTCGCGCACCATCAACACGCTGCGCCCGGTACGTGATTCACGCGTGCATCTGGCCATTCCCAAGCCCAGCGCCTTCACCCGCCAGCGTGACGTGGCCAGCGCCTCGGTCACCCTGGAACTGCGGGGCGGCCAGCAGCTGGAACGCAGCCAGGTGGACGCCATCGTGCACATGGTCGCGGCCAGCATTCCGGACCTGGCGCCGGAACGGGTGACCGTGGTCGACCAGAGCGGGCGCATGCTCAGCATCACCGACCCGAACAGCGAGGCGGCGGTCAACGCCGCGCAGTTCGAGCAGGTGCGGCGCCAGGAAACCTCGTTCAACCAGCGCATCCGCGAGCTGCTGGAGCCGATGACCGGCCCCGGCCGCGTCAACCCGGAAGTGAGCGTGGACATGGACTTCTCGGTGACCGAGGAAGCCCGTGAGCTCTACAACGGTGAACCGCAGAAGCTGCGCAGCGAGCAGATGAGCGAGAACACCACCAGCACGCCGGGTCCGCAGGGCGTGCCGGGTGCAACCAGCAACAGTCCGCCGGGCCAGCAGGCCGCGCCGGCCACCGCGCAGACCCCGACCGAAAGCAGCAAGAACGCCACCCGCAACTACGAGCTGGACCGCACCCTGCAGCACACCCGCCAGCCGGCCGGCCGCATCAAGCGCGTGTCGGTGGCGGTGCTGGTGGACAACGTGCCGCGCGCCGGCGCCAACGGCAAGATGAGCCCGCAGCCGCTGTCGGCCGCCGAACTGACCCGCGTCGAGGCGCTGGTCAAGCAGGCCGTCGGCTTCAACGCCGAGCGTGGCGACACCGTGTCGGTGATGAATGCCCCGTTCGTGCGCGAGACCACGCCCGAACAAGGCCCGGCCTGGTGGGAGCTGCCGTGGGTGCACGATGCCGGCCGCATGCTGCTGGGCGCGGTGGTGGTGCTGGCGCTGCTGTTCGGCGTGCTGCGTCCGGCGCTGCGCGCGATCACCGGCCAGAGCAGGAAGGCAGACGAGCAGGCGCTGGAGCCGCATACGGCGGATGTGCAGCTGGTCGATGACGATGGCATTGCGCTGCCAGCGCTGGGCACCGACCGGGCAAGCCTGGGCGGACCGGATGCGCTCGCACTGCCGGTGGATTCATATGAGGAACGACTGCGGATGGCGCGTGAAGCCGTGAAGACCGACTCCAAGCGCGTGGCCCAGGTGGTCAAAGGCTGGGTGGCCAATGACTGAGGCACAACTGACCGGAGTACAGCGCGCGGCCGTGCTGCTGCTTTCGCTGGGTGAGCTGGATGCGGCCGAAGTGCTGCGCCACATGGAACCCAAGGAAGTACAGAAGATCGGCATCGCCATGGCCACCATGACCGACATCACCCGCGAGCAGGTGGAGCGGGTGATGGACCAGTTCGGCCAGGAACTGGGCTCGAAGACCTCGCTGGGCGTGGGCTCGGATGACTACATCCGCAACATGCTGGTGCAGGCGCTGGGCAGCGAGAAGGCCGGCAACCTGATCGACCGCATCCTGCTCGGCCGCAACACCACCGGCCTGGACGCGCTGAAGTGGATGGACCCGCGTGCAGTGGCCGACCTGGTGCGCAACGAGCACCCGCAGATCATCGCCATCGTGATGGCGCACCTGGAAACCGACCAGGCCGCCGACGCGCTGAAGCTGCTGCCGGACCGTACCCGCGTGGATGTGCTGCTGCGCATCGCCACCCTCGACGGTATTCCGCCGAACGCGCTCAATGAACTCAACGAGATCATGGAGCGCCAGTTCGCCGGCAACCAGAACCTGAAGTCGTCGAACATCGGCGGCGTGCAGTGCGCGGCCAACATCCTGAACTTCATGGACAGCGGCCAGGACCAGGCAATCCTGGGCGAAATCGCGCGCATCGATGCGCCGTTGAGCAACCGCATCCAGGACCTGATGTTCGTGTTCGACGACCTGGTCGACCTGGACGATCGCGAGATGCAGCTGGTGCTGCGCGAGGTGAGCGGCGAGCGCCTGGGCCTGGCCCTGCGCGGCGCCGACATCAAGGTGCGCGACAAGATCACCCGCAACATGTCGCAGCGCGCGGCCGAGATCCTGCTGGAGGACATGGAAGCCCGCGGCCCGGTGCGCCTGTCCGACGTGGAAGGCGCACAGCGCGAGATCCTGGCGATCGTCAAGCGCATGGCCGATGAAGGCACCGTCACCATCGGTGGCAGCGCGGAGGCCATGCTGTGAGCAACGTCGTGCGCTGGCTTGCCCCGGACCTGCTGGCCCAGCCCGAACCGGTACTGGAGCAGGAGGGTGCTTTCGAACTCACCGAGCCGGATCCGGAACACGATCCGGAGCCGCCGCTGCAGCTGCCGACCCTTGAAGAGATCCAGGCGATCCAGGACAGCGCCGAGAAGGAAGGGTTCGAACAGGGCCATGCCGACGGCTACGGCCAGGGCCAGGCCGAAGTACGTCGCCTCGCCGCACAGATCGAAGGGATCCTGGACAACTTCAGCCGGCCGCTGGTGCGGCTGGAGAACGAAGTGGTCGGCGCCCTCGGCGAACTGGCGGTGCGCATCGCCGGCGCACTGGTCGGCCGCGCCTACGAAGCCGAGCCGGCACTGCTGGCGCAGCTGGTCGGCGAAGCGATCGACGCCGTGGGCGGCAGCACCCGCGAGGTGGAAGTGCGGCTGCATCCGGATGACATCGCTGCCCTCGCCCCGCTGTTGAATCTTTCGCCGACGCAGCGCCTGGTACCGGATACCAGCCTCAGCCGTGGCGACCTGCGCGTGCACGCCGAAGCCGTGCGCATCGACGGCACCCTGGAAGCCCGCCTGCGCGGTGCGCTGGATGCGGTGATCCGCCAGACCGGAGCGACGGCATGAGTGCCGGACCACAAACCACTCCGCCGCCGGCCGACTGGGCCGTAGCCCGCAACCTGCGCCTGGCGCGGCGCCTGGATGGCCTGCGCGTGGACACCGCGCATGGTCGCGGCCTGATCCGCGAGGGCGTGTTGCGCCGTGCGGTCGGGCTCACCCTGGAAGCGGTCGGCTGCGAAGCGCCGCTGGGTGCCAGCTGCAAGGTGGAAGTGGTCGACGGTGGCTGGGTCGATGCAGAAGTGGTCGGCTTTGCCGGCGAGCGCACCTACCTGATGCCCAGCGCCGAACTGCATGGCCTGCTGCCCAATGCCCGGGTGGTGCCATCGGCGCGCCGGGGCGGCGTGGAAGTGGGCGAAGGCCTGCTCGGCCGCGTCATCGACAGCGACGGCGTGCCGCTGGATGGCAAGGGCCCGATCCGCGCCGAGGGCCATGTTGGCATGGCCGGCGTGTCGATCAATCCGCTGGCGCGTGAACCGATCACCCAGCCGCTGGACGTGGGCGTGCGCGCGATCAACGCGCTGCTGCCGATCGGCCGCGGCCAGCGCGTCGGCCTGTTCGCCGGATCCGGCGTCGGCAAGTCGACGCTGCTGGGCATGATGACCCGCTACACCGCCGCCGACGTGATCGTGGTCGGCCTGATCGGTGAACGCGGCCGCGAAGTGCGCGATTTCGTCGAGACCACGCTGGGCGAGGAAGGCCTGCGCCGCGCCGTGGTGGTCGCCAGCCCTGCCGACCGGCCGCCGCTGGCGCGTCTGCATGGTGCCTACCGCGCCACCGCCATTGCCGAGTGGTTCCGCGACCAGGGCCTGAACGTGCTGCTACTGATGGACTCGCTGACCCGCTTTGCTCAGGCGCAGCGCGAGATCGGCCTGTCGGTCGGCGAACCGCCGACCACCCGCGGCTATCCGCCGTCGGTGTTCGCCAAGCTGCCGGCACTGGTCGAACGCGCCGGCAATGGCGCCAAGGGCCGTGGCTCGATCACCGCGTTCTACACGGTGCTGACCGAAGGCGATGATCCGCAGGATCCGATCGCCGATGCCGCGCGCGCGATCCTCGACGGCCACATCCTGCTCTCGCGCCGCGTGGCCGACAGCGGCTTGTACCCGGCCATCGACGTCGAGTCGTCGGTCAGCCGCGTGGTCACGGAAATCGCCGACGAACCGTGGCGCCTGCGCATCCGCAAGTTGAAGCGACTGGTCTCGGCCTACTCGGCCAACCGGGACCTGATCGCGATCGGTGCTTACCAGCGCGGCAACGACGCGGCCACCGACGAAGCCCTGGAACGCTGGCCGGAAATCATGGAGTTCCTCGGCCAGGACGTTGCCAAGGCCGCAGATCTCCCGCACAGCCAGGCGGCGCTGCAGCGCCTGGTGGAACAAGAGAGTTAAGCCATGAACCAGTCCAAGCGCATCGATCCCCTGCTCAAGCGAGCCCAGGAACATGAGGACGCAGTCGCCCGCGACCTGGCCGAACGCCAGCGCGTGCTCGACACCCATCTTTCGCGACTGGACGAACTGCGCCGCTATGCCGAGGAGTACGCCAACGCACAGATGGCGGCGACCAGCCCGGCACAGTTGCTCAACCGCCGCGCCTTCCTCGATCGACTGGACAGCGCGGTCGAGCAGCAGCAGGCCACGGTCAATGGCAACCGCGAGAAAGTGGAGGCCGAGCGCGCGCGCCTGATCCTGGCCAGCCGTGACAAGGCGGTGCTGGAGCAGCTGGCCGCCAGCTACCGGGCGCAGGAAAAGGTGGTGACCGACCGCCGCGACCAGCGCGAGATGGACGACATTGGTGCACGGCGTGCACGCCTGGTGCAGGCCGAAGACCAGGACGGCGCCGAGCAGGGAGGCCGCTCGTGATGCCCGCCCCGCTCGCCAGCAGCGCCAACACGGCCACGCCCGCCACCAGCAACAGTGCCGCACGCGCCTCGCGCAGCGAAGGCGGAAAGGACTTCAGCCAGCTGCTGCAGGGCGGCGCACCGTCTGCACCCACGCCAGCCGGGAGCGCCACGACACCGATGCCATCCACGCCGAGCCAACCATCGACCGCCGACAGCAATGGCCAGGCACCGGGTGAACGCACCGCGGACGCCGAAGCGGCAACTGCTGAAACGCCGTCGCTGCCGCCCGTTGCCGTGACCCCGGCTGGACCCGGCACCGAAAAGAACAAGCCCGCCCCGACCGAGGACGCCCCGTGGCCACCGCCCGGCCTGGCCGGCCTGGTGCTGGCGATGCCGATGCCTGCCGATCCGGCCGCTGCTCTGCCGACCACCGCTGCACCGGCGCTGGCCAGCGACGGTAGCGCGCTGCCTGCTGCTGCCCCCGCCACGAACCCGACACTGCCTGCAGACGCACCGGCGACGGCCACCACAACCCCAGTGGCGGCTGACGCCAAACCGGCGGCGACCAGTGCGGACGATGCCACGGCGCTGCCACTGCCGGAGATGATCCTGCCCGGCAAGCGCAGCGAGCGCGGCGAAGGCAGTGACGTGGCCGCCGTTGGCGACCGCGCCAGCACACCCCTACTGCACGCCCCGGCAGCAGCCGCCGTACAGGACCTCAAGGCGGCGCTCGCCGCCGGCAATGCGATCTTCAATGGCGAGCCGACGCCGAAACCCGTGCTGGGTGACGATGGCTTCGACCAGGCCATCGGCGCACGCCTGGGTTGGCTGGCCGACCAGAAGATCGGCCACGCCCACATCCGCCTGAGCCCGGACGACATGGGCCCGGTCGACGTGCGCCTGCAGTTGAACGGCGACAAGGTGCATGCCAGCTTCAGCAGCCCGCACGTGGACGTGCGGCAAGCGCTGGAAAGCAGCCTGCCGCGCCTGCGCGAGCTGCTGGGCGAACAGGGCTTCCAGCTGGCCCACGCCGATGTCGGCCACCAGTCCCCGGGTGGTGAGGGCAATGCGCCGGGCCAGCCCGGTGGCAGCGGCATCATCGGCGACGGAGAACCGACGCCGGGCGATGCCAGCGTGTCGTCGGCGCAGTTGATCCGCCAGCGCGGACTGCTGGACGCCTACGCCTGACAGCCGTGCCGACCAGGGTCGGCACCCACCAGCGCAGAGCGGTCGGCACCCACCAGGGCAGCCGGGCAATAGAGCCGCACCCACCGGTATCGCGTTGGTGGGTGCGGAGCTTGCTCCGCTCGGCCCCACCCACACCCTGACGGAATTCCGTCGCGTCCCGCTGCCCGGCCTTCGGCACGCCCCTTGCATATCCCGGTGAAGCAACCCTCAGGAGCTTCACCCGTGGCCGCAGCCGCTGACAAAACCAAGAAGACCGCAGAGAAGGACAAGGCCGCCAAGCCGCGTAGTCCGATCCTGATCACCGCGCTGGTGGCCGTACTGGCCGCCGCTGCCGCCGGTGGCGGCGTGTGGTTCTTCACCCAGTCCAAGCATGAAGAGAAGACCGCGCAGGCGCCGAAGAAGAGCGCGACCCCAGCCCCGGCACAGTACTTCGCGCTGGACCCGGCCTTCGTGGTCAACCTCAATGGCCCGGTCGACGGCCCGCGTTACCTGCAGCTGGAGGTCCAGCTGATGACCCGCGACCCGGCCGCGCTGGAAGCGATCAAGACCCACGCCCCGGCCATCCGTGCGCGCCTGCTGATGCTGTTCTCGCAGGTCAGCCCGGACCAGATCGCCGATGTCGCCGGCAAGCAGAAGCTGCAGGCCGCCTCATTGGCCGAGGTGCAGAAGGTACTCAAGGCCGAGACCGGCAGCAACGGCGCCGACGATCTGCTGTTCACCAGCTTCGTGACCCAGTAAGGGCCCACCGATGAATGATCTGCTGTCCCAGGACGAGATCGATGCCCTGCTCCACGGCGTGGACAGTGGCGCGGTCGAGACCGATGCGGAACCCCCGTCAGGCGAAGCGCGCTCGTACGACTTCGCCAGCCAGGACCGCATCATCCGTGGTCGCATGCCGACCCTGGAAATGGTCCATGAGCGCTTCGCGCGCCTGTGGCGGATCGGCCTGTTCAACCTGATCCGCCGCTCGGCCGAACTGTCGGTGCGCGGCATCGAACTGATCAAGTTCAACGACTACATGCACTCGCTGTATGTACCGACCAACCTGAACCTGATCCGCTTCAAGCCACTGCGCGGCACCGGCCTGATCGTGTTCGAGCCGACCCTGGTGTTCGCCATCGTCGACAATTTCTTCGGCGGCGACGGGCGCTACCCCACCCGCATCGAGGGCCGCGAGTTCACGGCTACTGAAATGCGGGTGATCCACCTGCTGTTGAAGCAGACCTTCGCCGATCTGCGCGAAGCGTGGGCACCGGTGATGGATGTCGACTTCGAGTACATCAACTCGGAGATCAACCCGCATTTCGCCAACATCGTGACCCCGCGCGAATATGTGGTGGTGTGCCGCCTGCACGTCGAGCTCGACGGTGGCGGCGGCGACATCCACGTCACCCTGCCCTACTCGATGCTGGAACCGATCCGCGAACTGCTCGACGCCGGCATCCAGAGCGACCGCAACGACCGCGACGAGAGCTGGGGCAAGACCCTGCGTGAGCAGCTCAACGTCGCCGAAGTCACCCTGTCCAGCGTGCTGGCCAGCAAGCGCATGACCCTGCGCGACCTGACCCAGCTGAAGGTCGGCGACATCCTGCCGATCGAGCTCAGCCCGCAGGTGCCGCTATGCGTGGAGAACATCCCCGTGTTCACCGGCGAGTTCGGCATCGCCAACGGCATGAACGCCGTGAAGATCACCGCTACCCATCCGCCGGGCACCCGCCCGCGCGTACCCGTCATCCAGGAAGACCCGCAATGAACGATATCGACGCCCTCGAACCGACCCCGGCCCAGTTCAGCAGCCTGCAGGCCGATGAGGCGAATGGTCCGGACCTGAACCTGGACGTGATCCTCGATGTGCCGGTGACCCTGTCGCTGGAAGTCGGTCGTGCCCGCCTGCCGATCCGCAACCTGCTGCAGCTCAACCAGGGCTCGGTGGTGGAACTGGAGCGCGGTGCTGGCGAATCGCTGGACGTGTTCGTCAACGGCACCCTGATCGCCCACGGCGAAGTGGTGGTGATCAACGACCGCTTCGGCGTGCGCCTGACCGACGTGGTCAGCCCCAGCGAGCGTATCCGGAGACTGCGTTGAGCCTGCTGGCCTCCACCCTGCTCGCGGTCGGCAAGGCCGCCGCGCCGATCGGCCCGCAGGTCGGCCAGCATGCGGCCGCCGCACCCAGCCTGTTCGGTGCGGTGCTGGCGCTGCTGGCGGTGCTGGCCCTGGTGATCGGCCTGGGCTGGCTGCTCAAGCGCATGCCTGGCAGCGGCTTCCGCCCGGCCGAAGGCATGAAGCTGGTAGCCAGCCTCAGTGTCGGCGCCAAGGAGCGCGTGGTGGTGGTGGAGGTCAATGGCCAGCAACTGCTGCTGGGCGTCACCGCCGGCGGCATCAATACCCTGCATACCCTGCCCGAGCCGCTGCCGCCACCGGCACCGGTGCGCGTGCCGGACTTCAAGAACCTGCCGAATTTCGCCCAGCTGCTGCAGCAGCGGCTGCGCAAGGATCCCTGACATGCGTGTCACCCGTACCCGACTTGCCACCCTGATGCCGTGGCTGCTGTTGCTTGCCCTGTGCCTGTTGCCGGCGCTGGCGTTGGCCGCGCCCGGCGCGCCGGCCACCCCTCTGCCGGACGTCAACGTCGGCAAGATCGGCGGCCAGCCGGTCAGCCTGCCGCTGCAGACCCTGCTGCTGATGACCGCGATCACCCTGATCCCGTCAATGCTGCTGGTGCTGACCTCGTTCACCCGCATCATCATCGTGCTGGGCCTGCTGCGCCAGGCGCTGGGCACCGGCCAGACGCCGTCCAACCAGGTGCTGCTGGGCCTGGCCCTGTTCCTCACCGCGATGGTGATGATGCCGACCTGGGACAAGGCGTGGAGCGCGGGCATGGCGCCCTACCTCAACGGCGACATCGACTTCCAGACCGCATGGACGCTGACCACGCAGCCGCTGCGCGGCTTCATGCTGGCACAGATCCGCGAGACCGACCTGATGACCTTTGCCGGCATCGCCGGGCATGGCACCTACGCCAGCCCCGACGCGATCCCGTTCCCGGTGCTGGTCGCTTCGTTCGTCACCAGTGAACTGAAGACCGCCTTCGAGATCGGATTCCTGATCTTCATCCCGTTCGTGATCATCGACCTGGTCGTTGCCAGCGTGCTGATGTCGATGGGCATGATGATGCTGTCGCCGATGCTGGTATCGGCGCCCTTCAAGATCCTGCTGTTCGTGCTGGTCGATGGCTGGGTGCTGACCGTGGGTACGTTGGCGGCGAGCTTCAATCCGGCCTGATATCCCCCGTAACGCGCAGTCGAGCAGGGCTCGACTCTACATGAGCAGATGGAATCCGAATGTCTCCCGAACTTGCCTTGACTGAACTGCGTGGCGGCCTGATCACCGTGTTGTGGGTGGCCGGCCCGCTGCTGCTCACCGTACTGGTGGTGGGCGTGGTGGTTGGTGTCGTGCAGGCCGCGACCCAGCTCAATGAACCGACCATCGCCTTCGTCGCCAAAGCTGCAGCGCTGACCGCAGTGCTGTTCGCACTGGGCAGCCTGCTGATCGGCCACCTGGTTGAATTCACCACGCTGCTGTTCCAGCGAATTCCGCACCTGATCGGCTAGGACACGCGCTTCGATGGACGCCGCCACCCAGATGGCTGCCGACGGCCTTCAGGCCTTCGGCATGATCGGCACCGTACTGTGGACCATGCTGCGCATCGGCGCTGTGGCCATGGCCATGCCCATGGTCGGGACCCGCGCCGTCCCGTCACGGGTGCGCGTGGTGCTGGCTGGCACCCTGGCCATCGCCCTGGCCCCGCTGCTGCCCCCGGTGCCGGACTGGACCGGCTTCGACGCCGCCACGGTGCTGACCATCGCGCGCGAGCTGGCCATCGGCGTATCCATCGGCTTCCTGCTGCGGCTGGTGTTCGAAGCCGGTGCGATGGCGGGCGAACTGATCGCGCAGGGCACCGGCCTGGCCTTCGCGCAGATGAGCGACCCGCTGCGCGGTGGTACCTCCGGCGTGATCGGACAGTGGTTCTATCTGCTGTTCGGGCTGCTGTTCTTCACCGCCAACGGCCACCTGGCGCTGATCTCGCTGCTGGTGGACAGCTATCGCGCGCTGCCGATTGGCGCCCCGCTGCCTGATCCCCATGCCTTCTTCAGCATCGCCCCGACCTTCCTGCTGACCGTGCTGCGCGGTGCGCTGACCCTGGCCATCCCGCTGACCGTGGCGATGCTGGCGGTGAACCTGGCCTTCGGTGTCCTGGCGCGAGCCGCCCCTGCGCTGAACCCGATCCAGCTGGGCCTGCCGGTTTCGCTGCTGCTGGGCCTGTTCCTCCTGGCGCTGCTGGCCGGGGAAATGGGGCCGCCGGTACAGCGCCTGTTCGACGCCGCCTTCCAGGCCGCGGACGCGGTCACACGCTGACCCGGTCATCACGTTCTATTGCTTGCCATGCATTTGTTTCTGTAGAGCCGAGCCCATGCTCGGCTGCCCTCGGCAGGAGCGGCAGCCGAGCATGGGCTCGGCTCTACAGGGGCGCAATTTCACGTATTGCCGCTTGAAGTCCCCCCCGGTCTGCGCGTTAGAGTGAATGCGCGGCAACCGGGGGGATGCCGCACCTGGCCGGCGCCCTGCGTCGGCCTGCCTCATGCATGCCCCACCGTGGTTTCCGTCGACAGGCAGGTCCGGGAGACTGACGAATGCTGGTAGGCACGTACAACCCGTGGCTGGTGGCGATCTCACTGCTGGTCGCCGTGATGGCGTCGTACACGGCGCTGGCCATGGCAGGGCGCACGGTCACCGCCCCGGGCAGGGCAGCCGCCTGGTGGTGGCGCCTGGGGGGCGGATTCGCCATGGGCCTGGGTGTCTGGTCGATGCACTTCATCGGCATGCTGGCCTTCGATCTGCCCATTGCACTGGGCTACGACCTGCCCATCACCCTGCTCTCGCTGGCCCTGGCGATCGCCTCGTCGGTGTTCGCACTGTGGCTGGTCTCACTGCGTACCCTGCCCCATCCTCGATTGGCCGGTGGTGCCCTGCTGATGGGCACCGGCATTGCCGGCATGCACTACGTCGGCATGGCAGCGATGCGCATGCAGCCCGGGATCGACTACGACCCGGGCTGGCTGCTGCTCTCCCTGGTGGTGGCGGTGGCCGCTTCGTGGACCGCGCTGTACGTGGCGTTCCGCCTGCGCGCGCAGCGCACCCGCGTCGGTGACCGGTTGGCAGCCGCCGGCCTGCTCGGCCTGGCCATCGTCGGCATGCACTACACCGGCATGGCCGCCGCCCGTTTCCCGGAAGGCAGCATCTGCGGCGCCGCGGTCGGTGATGGCCTGCAGAGCGAGTGGCTGGCGATGCTGGTGGTGGTGTTGACGGTTGCGATCCTGGCGGTGGTGCTGGTGGTCTCGTGGCTGGACCAGCGTGTGGAGGCGCAGCTGCTGCGGCTTCGCAACTCGATGCTGAGCACCTCGTTGACCGATGCCCAGCAGGAATTGACCCAGGCCGCACTGCACGACCCGCTGACCCGCCTGCCGAACCGCCTGCTGCTGCAGCGGCGCATCGTGCAGGCGCTGGCCGAAGCCGAACAGGGCGGCAGCCGTTTCGCGGTGATGTTCATGGACCTGGACGGATTCAAGCAGGTCAATGATGCCTACGGCCATCAGGCCGGCGACGCACTGCTGGTGGCGGTGGCCGAGCGTACCCGCCAGCTGCTCCGGCCCAACGATATGCTGGCCCGTCTGGGCGGCGACGAATTCGTGCTGGTGGTGCGCATCGAGCACGACGAGGATCTGCCCACCCTCGCCCGGCGCATCCTGCAGGCGGTGGGCAGCGGCCCGTTGCTGCCGGACAACGAACTTCAAGTGACCGCCAGCATCGGCGTGGCGATCTGCCCCGACCACGCTGCCAGCGAGCGCCAACTGATGGCCTTCGCCGACGCGGCGATGTACCAGGCCAAGGAATCCGGACGCAACGCCTTCGTGCTGTTCGCCGACTGGATGAACGACAGTGCCGAGCAGCAGTTCCGGCTGCTGGCCGACCTGCGCCGTGCGATCGGCAGCGAGCACCTGTTCCTGCACTATCAGCCGAAGATCCGCGTGGCCACCCAGAAGGTGGCCGGTGCCGAAGCGCTGATCCGCTGGAAACACCCGGAGCACGGACTGATCCCACCGGACCGCTTCATCCGCCTGGCCGAACGCAGCGGCGCGATCAACGAGATCGGTCGCTGGGCACTGGACCAGGCCTGCCAGCAGCTGCGGCGCTGGCGCGACGCCGGGCATGAAGGCTGGTCGATGTCGGTGAACCTGTCGCCGGTGCAGTTCAGTTCGCCGCACCTGCTGCAGGATGTGCGTGAAGTGATCGAACGCTATGGCATTGCCCCGCGCCACCTGGTGCTGGAGATCACCGAAAGCACGGTCATGCGCGATACCGATGCCAGCCTTCGCCTGCTGCAGGCGCTGTCGGCGCTGGGCGTGGGCATCTCCATCGACGATTTCGGAACCGGCTATTCCAGCCTGCTGTACCTGAAGCGGCTGCCCGCCACGGAGATCAAGATCGACCACGCGTTCGTGCGTGACCTGGAACACAGTGCGGAGGACGTGGTGATCGTCTCGGCGATCGTGGCGCTGGGCCATGCCCTGGACATGGACATCGTCGCCGAAGGCGTGGAGACCGCTGCCCAGCGCGCCTACCTGGAGCGCCTGGGCTGCGATTTCCTGCAGGGCTACCTGCTCGGCCGCCCGGTCGACGCGGCGCGCTTCATGCAGCTGCACGACCTGCCCCGGCCGCGGGTGGAACTGGCGCAGAGCCCACCGCCGCAACACCCGCCCGGCTGACACCGGGCCGCGCGCCCCCCATCACGCAACAGTTCCTGCGACACGTTCCTGTAGAGCCGAGCCGACGCTCGGCTGCGCTTCTCGCCTGGACCCAACCGCAGCCGAGCGTGGGCTCGGCCCTACAACACCAGCCGTCGGCAGCATCACGTCAAGCGTGGAACAGTCCTTGCACGCACCTGGGCAACCCCAGCCGCAGTGCCTGTGATGTCCGAGAACGAATCCGCCGGCGAAAAGACCGAACAACCGACCGAAAAACGCCTGCGCGACGCCCGTGAACAGGGCAACCTGCCGCGCTCGCGCGAACTCGGCACCGCCGCCGTGTTCGGCGCCGGTGTGCTGGCGGTGATGGCGATGAGCGGCTCGATCGGCCGTGGCGCCACGGCCTGGATGAAGCAGGCGCTCAGCCCGGAACAGAGCCTGCGGCAGAACCCGAAGGAACTGTTCGGCCACTTCGGCGACCTGCTGTTGCAGTTCATGCTGGTGATCGCACCGCTGGTGCTGGTCTGCCTGCTGGCCAGCTTCGTCGCCCCGCTGGTGATGGGCGGCCTGCGCTGGGCGCAGAAGGCGTTGCTGCCTGACATCAACCGCATGAACCCGATGAGCGGGCTCAAGCGCCTGTATGGCCCAGAGGCGATTGCCGAGTTCACCAAGTCGCTGCTGCGCGTGGCCTTCGTCGGTGTGGCCGCCGGGCTGGTGGTCTGGACCGGCTTTGACACCCTGCGCGGGCTGATCCACCACCCGCTGGAGACCGCCATCACCGACGGCCTCGGCTTCACCCTGCGCCTGCTGCTGGCCACCGCCGGCGCCATGCTGGTGCTGGCCGCCATCGATGCCCCATACCAGCGCTGGAACTGGATGCGCAAGCTGAAGATGACCCGTGAAGAACTGCGCCGGGAAATGAAGGAAAGCGAAGGCAGCCCCGAGGTGAAGGGCCGCATCCGCCAGCTGCAGCAGCAGATGGCCAACCGCCGGATGATGGAAGCGGTACCCACCGCCGACGTGGTGGTGGTCAACCCCACCCATTACGCGGTGGCCCTGAAGTACGAAGGCGGCGCCATGAACGCCCCCACCGTGGTCGCGCTGGGCGTGGACGAGACCGCCCTGCGCATCCGTGAAGTGGCCGACGGCAACAAGGTCGCGATCGTCTCCGCCCCGCCTTTGGCACGCGCCTTGTATCGGGAAGGCCAACTCGGAAAGGAAATTCCCGTGAGACTGTATTCGGCCGTCGCCCAGGTCCTGTCCTACGTCTACCAGCTGCGCGCCTGGCGCACTGGCCCGATGCCGGACGCCCCGCACATCCAGGTGGATGAATTCGGCAAGGGAGACCGCCCGTGAGCGCCCAGCCCGCCACCGGATTCAACACCCGCCGCGCCCTGGAAATGATCCGCCAGGGCCTTGGCGCGCCGCTGATCGTGCTGGCCCTGCTGGCCATGGTCGTGGTGCCACTGGCCGCGCCTGTCCTCGATGCGCTGTTCACCTTCAACATCGCCATCTCGCTGATGGTGCTGCTGGCGGTGGTCTATGTGAAGCGCCCGCTGGATTTCACCATCTTCCCGATCGTGCTGTTGATCACGACCATGCTGCGGCTGGCGCTGAACGTGGCCTCCACCCGCGTGATCCTGCTCAATGGCCAGAACGGGCACGATGCCGCGGGCAAGGTCATCGCCGCCTTCGGTGAATTCGTGATCGGCGGCAACTACGCGGTCGGCATCGTGGTGTTCGCAATCCTGACCATCATCAACTTCGTGGTCATCACCAAGGGCGCCGGCCGCGTCTCGGAAGTGACCGCGCGCTTCATCCTGGACGCGATGCCCGGCAAGCAGATGGCGATCGACGCCGACCTCAACGCCGGTTTGCTGACGCGTGAAGAAGCCAAGCTGCGCCGCGAGGAAGTCCGCGAGGAAGCCGACTTCTACGGTGCGATGGACGGTGCCAGCAAGTTCATCCGCGGCGACGCCATCGCCGGCATCCTGATCCTGTTCATCAACATGCTCGGCGGCCTGGCCGTGGGCGTGCTGCAGCATGGCATGCCGTTCGGCGAAGCCGCCGCCACCTATACCCTGCTGTCGATCGGTGACGGCCTGGTGGCACAGCTGCCGGCGCTGCTGGTCTCCAGCGCGGTGGCGATGCTGGTCACCCGCGCCTCGCGCTCGCAGGACATGGCCCAGGCCATGACCGGGCAGGTGTTCGGCCAGTACCGGGCGCTGGCGATCACCGCCGGCATCATCGGCCTGGTGGGCCTGGTGCCGGGCATGCCCAACGTCGCTTTCCTGACGCTGGCCTCGATCCTTGGCTTCATCGCCTGGAAGCTGTATCGCAAGACCAAGGCACCGGCTGCCGATGCGACAGGCAGTGGCACCGATGCCGCCGCGCTCACTGCGCTCGGCCGCCCGGCCGCCGCGGCCCCCACCGCCGAACTGAGCTGGGACGAACTGCGCCCGGTCGATCCGCTGGGCCTGGAGGTCGGCTATCGGCTGATTCCGCTGGTGGACAGCAACCAGGGCGGCGAACTGATGGCGCGCATCAAGGGCGTGCGTCGCAAGCTGACCCAGGATGTCGGCTTCCTGATCCCGTCGGTGCACATCCGCGACAACCTGGAATTGCCCGCCAACGGCTACCGCGTGCTGGTGCACGGCGTACCGGTGGCCACCGCCGAGATCCACCCCGACCGCGAGCTGGCCCTGGATCCAGGCAGCGCGCTCGGCGCACTGGAGGGCATTGCCGGCAAGGATCCCGCGTTCGGCCTGGATGCCACCTGGATCCAGCCGCACCAGCGCGCCCAGGCCGAAACGCTGGGCTACACGGTGGTCGACCCGGCCACCGTGGTCGCCACCCATCTGTCGCACTTGATCCGCGAACACGCGCCGGAACTGCTCGGCCACGAAGAAGTGCAGCACCTGCTGGCCAACCTGGCCAAGAGCGCGCCCAAGCTCGTCGAAGATCTGACGCCCAAGGCGCTGCCGCTGTCGGCGGTGGTGCGCGTGCTGCAGAACCTGCTGGTGGAGCGCATTCCGATCCGCCAGCTGCGCAAGATCGCCGAAGCGCTGGTCGAACATGCGCCCGCCAGCCAGGACCCGGCCGTGCTGACCGCCGCGGTGCGCACCGCACTGGGCCGCTTCATCGTGCAGGAGATCGCCGGAATGTCGGCGGAGCTGCCGGTGTTCACCCTCAACCCGCAATTGGAACGTGTCTTGCAGGAGTCCACGCAGGGCAACGGCGCCGCGCTGGAACCCGGACTCGCTGAGCGACTGCACCAGAGCCTGGCCGAATGTGTCAGCAAGCAGGAAGCCCGCAACGAGCCCGCGGTCGTGCTGGTACCTGGCCCGGTGCGCGCCGCGCTGGCCCGCCTGGTCCGCCACAGCGTTCCGTCGCTGTCGGTCCTGGCCTACAGCGAGGTGCCGGAGGACAAGCGCCTGAAGCTGGTCGGAACGATCAGCTGACGCCGCCCGCCGATGCGCCAGAAAACAGACACCACTTTCGAACCAACGCAACAGACAGACACCAAGGGGAACCCGCACCGTGCAGACCACCGACCACCCGAGTTCCCCGACCGCCACCCCGCCGTCTTCGCCTCGTGACCACAGCATGAAAATCAAACGATTCGTCGCCGCCGACATGCGCTCGGCCATGAACCTGGTGCGCAAGGAGCATGGTCCTGACGCCGTGATCCTGTCCAACCGCCGGATCGAGGAAGGCATCGAGATCGTCGCCGCCGCCAACTACGACGAGAGCGCGGTGCAGCGGGCGCTGGAAGCCTCGCGCCGTGACGTCGCACCGCCGCCGGCACCCAAGCCGCGCACCGCCGCCGACGCGGTGATCGCCGCCGTCACCCGCCGCCGCAGCAGCACCCCGGCACCGGAACCGATTGCCGCGACCACCTCGGCGGTGGCCGCCCTCGCCCGTGCAGCAGTGGGCGCTACCGGCCGCACCCTCGACAGCGCCGACGAGATCGTGCCGACCCGCGGCAGCACCGGCTTTGCCGCCACGCTGGCACGCGCCGCCGTCAATGAACCGGCACTGCCGGACCAGATCTTCGCCCCGTTCGCCGAGGCCATCGTTGCTCCGGCGCCGGCACCGGCCGTCGTCGCGCCGGCCAACCGCGCCCGTTTCCAGATCGATCCGCCGCACCAGGCACATCACGAAAGCGTGGCGCCGGCGGTGCAGCCGCCGCCGCTGCCGACCGCAGCCCTGGCCGAAACGCAGCCGGAGGTCGCCGCAAGCGAACCGGCGCTGGCCGATGCCACCGTCGAAACCGCACCGACGCCGACGCTCGCCCCAGCCCCGGTCCTGACCGTGGTCGCCCAGGACGACGCCGAGATCCGCCAGCTGCGCCAGGAAGTGGCCGGCATGCGCCAGGTGATCGAGCGCGAAATGAACCGCTTCACCGACGAGCGCCTGCGCGGCTGCCCGGTGCGCGCCACCGCGCTGGACCTGATGGACGAGTACGGCTTCGATGCTGGCCTGGCCCGCGACGTCGCCATGCAGATTCCGCTGGAGACCGAGGCGCACCGAGGCCGCGGCCTGATGCTGGGGCTGATCTCGCGCAAGCTGCCGATTGCCCCGGTCGACCCGCTGGAGGAAGGCGGCGTGATCGCGCTGGTGGGCCCGACCGGCGCCGGCAAGACCACCACCATCGCCAAGCTGGCCTCGCGGTTCGCCGAGAAGCACGCGCCGCGTGACGTGGCTCTGGTCACCACCGACACCACCCGCATCGGCGCCCGAGAGCAGCTGTATGGCTACGGCCGGCAGCTCGGCATCGCCGTCCACGAGGCCAACAGCGGCACCGACCTGGACCAGCTGCTGGAACGCCTGAAGGACTACAAGCTGGTACTGATCGACACCGCCGGGCTGGGCCCGCGCGACCGCGCGCTGGCCGCCCAGCTGCAGTGGCTGCGCGCCGCCCGCCAGGTGCGCAGCCTGCTGGTGCTGCCGGCCAACACCAGCTTCGGCGACATGGACGAGGTGGTCCGCCGCTTCGGTGCCGCCAACCTGCAGGGCCTGGTGCTGAGCAAGCTGGACGAAACCGGCCGCTTCGGCAACGCCCTGTCGGTGGCCGTGGACCATGCCCTGCCGATCACCTGGGTGACCGATGGCCAGGACGTTCCGGACGACCTGCACCGGGCCAGTGCGGCCAATCTCGTACTTCGCCTTGAAGATTTGCGCCGAGCGGCCGATATGCCCTGCAACCCGGAGTTGAACCATGCCGTCGCGTGAGTACGCCAAGCTGACCAAGACCTTCCCGCTGTCGGCCACCCGCAGCGAGCCGCTCGGCCCTGTGCGCACCATCGCCGTGACCGGCGGCAAGGGCGGCGTGGGCAAGACCAACGTGTCGGCCAACCTGGCCGTGGCGCTGGCCGGCATGGGCAAGCGCACGCTGCTGCTGGACGCCGACCTCGGCCTGGCCAACATCGACGTGATCCTGGGCTTGAACCCCACCTTTACGCTGGCCGACCTGGTGGCCGGCCGCTGCTCGCTGGACGATGTCATCGTCGAAGGCCCGAACGGCGTGCTGGTGGTCCCGGCCGCGTCCGGCCGCCGGCACATGGCCGAGCTGGCCCCGGCCGAGCACGTCGGCCTGGTCAACGTGTTCTCCGAGCTGGAGCGCGAGCTGGACATCATGGTGGTGGACACCGCCGCGGGCATCACCGACGGCGTGCTGACCTTCTGCCAGGCCGCGCAGGACACCGTGGTGGTGGTCTGTGACGAGCCGGCTTCAATCACCGACGCCTACGCGCTGATCAAGGTGCTCTCGCGTGAACGGGGCGTGGACCGCATCCAGGTGGTGGCCAACATGGTACGCGACCCCAATGAGGGCCGCGTGCTGTACGAGAAGCTGACCCGCGTCTGCGAGAAGTTCCTCGCCGATGTCTCGCTGAACTACCTGGGCTGCGTGCCGCAGGATGACTGGCTGCGCCTGTCGGTGCAGCGCCAGCAGCCGGTGGTGAAGGCCTACCCGTCCAGCCCGTCCGCACTGGCGATCACCGAGATCGCGCGCCGCACGGCCCGCTGGCAGGCGCCCACCGAACCACGCGGCGGCGTCGAGTTCTTCCTCGAACGCATCCTCAAGCAGCGCGGGGTGGCGGCATGAAAGGCGCGGCCCAGTACAGGGAAGTCCAGCGCTCGGCGGCCAACGACGTCATCGCCCAGCACTCGGACCTGGTGCGGCGCATCGCCCACCATCTGGCCGCGCGCCTGCCGGCCAGCGTCGAAGTCGACGACCTGATCCAGGCGGGCATGATGGGCCTGATCGAGGCTTCGCGCAGCTACGACGCCGACCAGGGCGCCTCGTTCGAGACCTATGCCTCGATCCGTATCCGTGGCTCGATGATCGACGAGATCCGCCGTGGCGACTGGGTGCCGCGCTCGGTGCACCGCCGTGCACGCGATGCTGCGGCCACCATCCGCCGCCTGGAACAGAGCAGCGGCCGAGCCGCCAGCGCCACCGAAGTGGCCGCCGCGATGGAGATGCCACTGCCCGAGTACCTGCGCCTGATGGAAGACGCCGCGCGTGGCCAGGTGCTGAGCCTGGAGTCGCGCATTGAGGACCAGGGCGAGCTGGACACGGTCGCCCAGGGTGGCCCGACCCCGCAGCAGGTGCTGGAGCGCAGCGAGTTCGGCCGCGAGCTGGGCAAGGCCATCGGCCATCTGCCCGAGCGCGAACAGCTGGTGCTCTCGCTCTACTACGAGCAGGAACTCAATCTGAAGGAGATCGGCGCGGTGCTCGGCGTGAGCGAGTCGCGGGTCTGCCAGATCCACGGCCAGGCCGTGCTGCGCCTGCGCGGCCGGCTGAAGGTATTCGAGGCCGTCGACGCCGGCCTCGAAGAATGAACATCCCCGAGGCAGCTGCCCCCGGCCGCCCGGAATGAACAACAAAGGAACTCTGCTTTGAACAAGAACATGCGCATCCTGATCGTCGACGACTTCTCGACCATGCGTCGCATCGTCAAGAACCTGCTGGGCGATCTGGGCTTCACCAACACCGCCGAAGCCGAGGACGGGCATGCCGCGCTGTCGCTGCTGCAGAGCCAGCCGTTCGATTTCGTGGTCACCGACTGGAACATGCCGGTAATGACCGGCATCGAGCTGCTCAAGGCGATCCGTGCCGACGCCAAGCTGAAGACCCTGCCGGTGCTGATGGTCACCGCCGAAGCCAAGCGCGAGCAGATCATCGAAGCGGCCCAGAACGGCGTGAACGGCTACATCATCAAGCCGTTCACCGCGCAGACGCTGGAAGAGAAGCTCGGCAAGATCTTCGAACGCCTGGCGGCCAGTGCCTGATGGATACCACGGTCGACAGGAATGCCCTCGCCCTGCGCCTGCAGGAAGCACTGGACGCACTGGAGTCCGGTGACGAAACCGCCTGGCGGCAACGCATCGACGGACTGGTCGCGCTGCGCACGCAGCCGATGATGAGCGGCCTCTCGCGGCTGGCCCGCGAGCTCGGGCAGGCCCTGGGTGAACTGCCGACCGTGCCCAGCGAGGCCGGCGAACTGGACGATGCCTGCGCACGCCTGGACCACGTGGTGGCGATGACCGAACAGGCGACGCACCGCACCCTGGACCTGGCCGAGGAATGCCGCAGCCTGACCGAACAGCTGCGCGCCGAAGGCCTGCAGCCGGGCCAGGATGCACAGCTCGAGCGCATCCGCCACAACCTCACCGAGATCGCCCTGACCCAGAGCTACCAGGACCTGACGGGGCAGATCATCCGTCGCGTGGTCGGCATCGTCCGCCGTGTGCATGAGGGCTTCGGCGCGCTCGGCCTGCCGCCGGAACAGCATCGCACCGATCCGGAACTGGCCGGGCCGGCACTGAAGGGACTGGACCGCCACGCGGTCTCGCAGAACGACGCCGACGACCTGCTGTCGGACCTGGGGCTGTAAGCATGAGCGCGGTATCCGACGACATCACTGCCGATTTCATCATCGAGGCGCAGGAAATCCTGGATCGCCTGGGCGAACAGCTGGTGTCGCTGGAGCAGGCACCACAGGACACCGAGCAACTCAACGCGGTGTTCCGGGGCTACCACACGCTCAAGGGCGGCGCCGGCTTCCTCGGCGTCACCGCCATGGTCGAGTTGTGCCACGCCGCCGAAGAAGCGCTGGGCATCGCGCGCGCGGGCCAGGCCGTGCTGCAGGCCCATCACTTCGATGCCGCCCAGCAATCGCTGGACTACCTGCAAGCGATGCTGGATGCAGTTTCCTCCGGCACCGAGCCGGGCTATGCGCCGCCGGAGCTGATCGCCCAGTTCGACATGCATGGCGGTGCCGTGGCTGCACCCGCCGCCGCAGCAGCTCCCGCTGCGGGTGGCAGCGACCTGATCACCGACGACGAGTTCGAGGCCCTGCTCGACCAGCTGCACGGCGGCAACGCACCGACTGCGGTGGCGCCGGCAAAGAAGGCCGACGACGGCCTGATCAGCGAAGACGAGTTCGAAGCCCTGCTCGACCAGCTGCACGGTGGCGCCGCACCCGGCGCCAAGCCCATCGCTGCGGCAGCGCCCGCACCGATCGCGGCACCACGCCCACTGGCCGCACCGGCCGCACCGGCACCTGCAGCGGCGACCAAGCCGGCCGCCAAGCCGCTGGCCGAAGCCGAACACACCGTGCGCGTGGACACCAAGCGCCTGGACGCGATCGTCAATCTGATCGGCGAACTGGTGCTGTCACGCAACCGGCTCAAGACCCTGCGTGCGCGCCTGCGCGACGAGGAACTGGACCGCGCCGTGTCCACCCTGGACATCGCCACCGCGCGCCTGCAGTCGGCGGTGATGCGTACCCGCATGCAGCCGGTAGGCAAGGTCTTCTCGCGCTTCCCCAAGGTCGCCCGAGACGTTGCCCGCTCGCTGAAGAAGGAAGTGGACCTGGAGCTGATCGGCGCCGAGACCGAGCTCGACCGCAACCTGGTCGAAGCGCTGGCCGACCCGCTGGTGCACCTGGTCCGCAACGCCATCGACCATGGCGTGGAAATGCCCGACCTGCGCGAAGCACAGGGCAAGCCGCGGATGGGCCATGTACGCCTGTCGGCCCAGCAGGAAGGCGACTACGTCAGCATCGAAGTGCAGGACGATGGCGCCGGCATCGATCCGGAGAAGCTGCGCGCGAAGGCACGCGAGAAGGGCCTGATCGATCCGGAGGCCGCCGCCCGCCTGAGCAGCGAGGAGTGCCTGCACCTGGTGTTCCTGCCCGGCTTCTCGACCAAGCAGCAGGTCACCGATATCTCCGGCCGCGGCGTTGGCATGGACGTGGTGCAGTCGCGCATCCGCGAACTGAGTGGCCAGATCCAGATCCAGTCGGAGCTGGGCCGCGGCAGCCGCTTCCTGATCCGCGTGCCGCTCACCCTGGCGATCCTGCCGACCCTGCTGGTGCAGGCCGGCGAAGACGTCTATGCGCTGCCGCTGGCGCGCGTGATGGAAGTGCTGCACGCACCGCGCACCTCGCTGGGCTGGTTCGATGGCCGCGCCGTGCTCGACCGCCGTTCGCACACGCTGCCACTGGTCGATCTGCGCCAGTGGCTGGATGTGACGCCCGCCGCGTCGACCCTGCTGACCATCGTGGTGCTGCAGGCCGGCGAAGCCCGCTTCGGCCTGGTCGTGGACCAGGTCCGTGGGCGCGAGGAAGTGGTCATCAAGCCACTGCCGAAAGCCCTGCGCGGCCTGCGCGGTTACGCAGGTGCAACCCTGATCGGCGATGGTCGCATGGCGCTGATCCTGGATGTGGACGGCCTGCGCAGCCCGCACGACTGACCCGCTTGCTGAACCCGTAAAACCGTGAAGTCGCACCAGTAGCCCGTACCGGTGTCTCAAGTCCCATTCATACAAGCCGATACCGGATCCATGGATAGACTCAGCCTCATTGGACTCTTTCTCGCCCTGGCCTCGCTGGTCGGCGGCAGCATCCTCAAGGGCGCCGGCCTGGCGTCGCTGTGGTCGCCTGCGGCGTTTGTGATCGTCATCGTCGGCACCGTCGCCGCGATCCTGCTGCACACCTCGCCGGCGGTGTTCAAGCACGCGTTCAGCATCGTGCGCTGGGTCGTGCGTCCACCGCACAGCGACCGCCGCGAGCTGATCCAGCAGATCGTCGAGTGGAGCAACATCGCCCGCCGCCAGGGCCTGCTGGGCCTGGAATCGCAGGTGGAAGCACAGCAGGACCCGTTCCTGCGCAAGGGCCTGCAGCTGCTGGTGGACGGCGTCGAGCCCGAATCCATGCGGCACATGCTGGAAATCGAACTGGGCAGCCAGGAGCACCAGGACCAGGCCGGCGCCAAGGTGTTCGAGGCGATGGGCATCTATGCACCGACGCTCGGCATCATCGGTGCCGTGCTGGGCCTGATCGCGGTGATGAAGAACCTGGCCGACCCGAGCAAGCTCGGCCACGGCATCGCCGCCGCGTTCACCGCCACCATCTACGGCATCGCTTCGGCCAACCTGCTGTTCCTGCCGATCGCCGCCAAGCTCAAGAGTGTGATCTCGCACAACACGCGCGACCGCGAGATGGTCATCGAAGGCCTGATCTCGATCGCCCAGGGCGAGAACCCGCGCAACATCGAAACCAACCTCTCCGGCTTCCTGCACTGACATGGCCCGCCGCAAGCACCACGAAGAGCACGCCAACCACGAAGCATGGGCGATCCCCTATGCCGACCTGATGACGCTGCTGCTCGCCTTCTTCGTGGTCATGTACGCGATCTCCTCGGTGAACGAGGGCAAGTACCGGATCATGGCCGACGCGCTGACCGATGCCTTCGGTGGCGCACCGCGCACCATCAACCCGGTGCAGGTGGGCAACAAGCAGGTGCAGGGCGGCGGCTGGGACAGCCCCTCGGTGATCAAGTCCGGCACCAAGATCGGTCCCTCCGCGCCGGCGCCCTCGCACGACCCGACCCTGCTGCCGTCGATGGCCTCGCAGATGCGCATGCCGGTGTCGGTGCACAACCAGGAGCAGATCGCCCGTGCCGAGCGCCAGCTCAACACGATTGCCGATCGCCTCACCGCCGCACTGGCGCCGCTGATCGACCGCGGCATGATCAGCGTGCGCCGCACCGAACTGTGGATCGAAGTCGAGATCAACAGCGACATCCTGTTCCCCACCGGCTCGGCCGCGCTGGACGTGCATGCGCGGCAGACCCTGGCCAGCCTGGCCGAGGTGCTGCGCGACGTGCCCAACAGCGTGCGCGTGGAAGGCCACACCGACAACGTGCCGATCGCCACCGCCACTTTCCCGTCGAACTGGGAACTGTCGGCCGGGCGCGCAGCCAGCGTAGTGCACCTGTTCGCCGACCAGGGCGTGCAGCCGTCGCGGCTGGCGATGGTCGGCTATGGCCAGTTCCGCCCGCGCGAAGAGAACGACAGCGCGCAGGGCCGCAACCGCAACCGCCGGGTGATGGTCATCATCCTGGCCGACACGTCGCACTCGGTGGATCCGCTCGGCCAACGCCTGAACGCAGCCACCGGCGCCACCGACAGCACCGTCACCGAACAGGCCGCCGCAACTCCGGCCAGCGCCCCCACCTCCCCCATCGCACCGGTGAAGTTGCCGCCGGTGCCGGCTGGCAGCCGCGTCGGCGCCGCCGTTCCCCCGGCAATGAAGGAGTAATCCGATGCGCATCTGGGCAGTCGCCAACCAGAAGGGCGGAGTCGGCAAGACCACCACCACCCTCGCCCTCGGCCGCGGCCTGGCCGCGCTCGGCCATCGCGTGCTGCTGATCGACCTCGATCCGCATGCCTCGCTCAGCCGCGCCTTCGGCGTGCCGGTGGACCCGCCGCCGGCCGGCGTACTGGAATTGTTCGGCACACCGCCAGCGGACCTGTCCAGCCTGTGCCATGCCAGCAACATCCATGGCCTGGACTACGTCTGCGCACAGTCGGCGCTGGCCACGCTGGAACGCCGCAGCGCCAACCAGCCCGGCCTCGGCCTGGCCCTGCAGAACGCGCTGGCGCGCCACCAGGGCCAGCACGACTACATCCTGCTGGACTGCGCACCCACCCTCGGCCTGCTGATGATCAACGCACTGGCTGCCGCCGATCGCCTGATCATCCCGACCCAGGCCGAGCCCCTGGCCCTGCACGGCCTGGATGGCATGGTCCGCACCGGCGAGATGGTCGAGCGTTCGCGCCGCCGCCCGCTGCCGATCTCGATCCTGCCGACCCTGTTCGACCGACGCACCCGCGCCGGCAACGAGTCGCTGCGCACCATGCAGGACCGCCATGGCAGCCGCGTGTGGGAAGACGCCATTCCGATCGATACCCGCATCAGCAACGCCGCCGGGCTGACCCTGCCGAGCGCCGGCGAGGACTACCCGGGCCGTGGCCTGGCCGCCTACCGGCGCGCCTTGAACTGGATCCTCGGCGAGGATGCCCGCGCCCTGGAGCAGGCCGCATGAACAGCACCGGCATCCTCGACGATTACCTGGACGAACTGCTGGGCGAAGCGATGGTCGCGCCGCCGCCTGCCGTGCTGCCGCCCGCAGGCGCCGGGCAAGGCCCGGCGATCGAAGCAGTCGCCGAACGCGAACCGACCTGGGACGACCTGCCGGCCGAAGTGATCTACGAAACCGAAACCATCGCCGCCACGCCGAGCGGGGACAGCGCTGCGCTGGAAGCCGCCTTCGAGAGCGCCGCACCACCCACGCGCGAACCCACCTGGGATGACCTGCCCGCCGAGGTGATCTACGAAACAGAATCCGTCGCCGCCGCGCAAAGCCGGGACGACGCAGCACTGGAAGCGGCCTTCGAGAGCGCTGCCGCTTCCGGTAGCGCTGGGCAGGGTCCGGCGGGAGAAGCGGTTTCCGAACGCGAGCCGACCTGGGATGACCTGCCTGAGGAGGTCATCCACGAAACCGCGCCGGCACCCGCCGTCGTTGCAAACGCCGGTCCGGAACCTACCTGGGACGACCTGCCGGACGAGGTGATCTACGAGACCGATCCGGCCGACAGCCATCGCCTCGCCCACACCGACAGCCCCGGCCTGCAGGCCGCGTTCGAAGCGGCCGCCGGTGGCGAAGACGTAGCCACGCCACCGCCCGCCGTGGTCGCAGCGCCGGTGGCCCCGACGGTTGCACCTGCAGCCCCGGCCGCGCGCACCGCCACTCCGCCGCCGCGCGCCGCCGTCGATGCCCCGGCAGGCAACCGTCCCGGCACCTGGCAGGAGCTGCAGGCGCAGGCCCACCAACCGGCTCGCAGCCCGCATCCGCAGAACCGACGCGCCGGCGAACGCACTTCGCGCTGGCTGCGCCTTCGCTGCGGCACCCAGGCCTATGCGCTGGAACTGCTGAAGGTGCAGGAAGTGGTGCTGCCGGTGCCGCTGCTGCCACTGCGTGGCACTGCAGCGGCCATGCTCGGCATCATGAACCTGCGCGGCCAGGTGGTACCGGTGATGGATCTGGGCCTGCACCTTGGCGCCGCGGCCGCCGAAGACGACGCACAGACCCGCATCGTGGTCCTGGAGGAGGACGGCGAGACCATCGGCCTGCGCGTATCAGCGGTCGAAGATGTCGCCAACCTCACCGATTCGCAGATCGAACCGCCCGATACCGCGCGCATCTGCCAGATCTCAAACGACCTGTTCCGCGGCGTGGCCCGGGTCAGCCAGCGGCCGATGATCCTGCTCGACGCCACCCGGCTGTTGAGCTGAGCCGCCAAGAAAAAGGGGACGGAGGGGATTAAGTCGCAACTGACCCGGCGCTTTGCGCCGATGGATCAACACCTTACATCCCCACTGCGCGGTCGCCGTTGCCGAGGGAGCTGCAGTAGAGCCAGGTCGATTGCTACTTAATTCCCTCCGTCCCCTTTTAAGCAGCGACCGCATCGACGTACCGCGTCGATTCTTCTAAAGAACCCCACCGGGGTGCCGTTATGGATCACGGAACCGTTTGTCCGGAGCAACGATGAGCACTGTCGAACTGGGTGGGGATCTCGGCATCGAGAGCACTACCGAGCTCAAGAACCGCCTCGCCCCACTCGTGGACCAGGCTGGCGAGCTGACCCTGGATGCCAGCCAGGTCGCCCGCATCCACACGGCCGCCGTGCAGGTGCTGTGTGCGTTCGTGCAGGCCCGCCGCGAGGCAGGCCTGGGCACCGGCTTCCACGGTTGCACTGCAACCTTCAGTGACGCCGCGCGCCTGCTGGGCGTCACCCAGGCCCTGGGCCTGGACGTAACCCATGACAACCTGAAATCTGTGGAGAACGCTGCATGAGCGCACGTATCTTGGTGGTGGACGATTCGGCGTCGATGCGCCAGATGGTGTCCTTCGCCCTCACCTCGGCCGGTTTTGCCGTCGAAGAAGCTGAAGACGGCGCGGTCGCGCTCGGTCGTGCCAAGGGCCAGCGCTTCAATGCGGTGGTGACCGACGTCAACATGCCGAACATGGACGGCATCGCGCTGATCCGCGAACTGCGCCAGCTGCCGGACTACAAGTTCACCCCGCTGCTGATGCTGACCACCGAATCGGCCGCCGACAAGAAGTCCGAAGGCAAGGCCGCCGGTGCCACCGGCTGGCTGGTCAAGCCGTTCAATCCCGAACAGCTGGTCGCCACCGTGCAGAAAGTGCTGGGCTGATCGCCCGGCGCTGCTCCCCCTCTTCGCTTCCGGATCACCACTGCCATGAGCATGGACCTGCAACGCTTCCACGCCACCTTCTTCGAGGAGAGCCGCGAAGGCCTCGATGCGATGGAGGCTGGCCTGCTGGCCCTGGAATCGGGGCAGCAGGACGCGGAGATCATCAATTCGGTATTCCGCGCCGCCCACTCGATCAAGGGCGGCGCCGGCACCTTCGGCTTCGACGCGATCGCCGGCCTGACCCACGTGCTGGAAACGCTGCTCGATGAGCTGCGCGCCGGCAAGCGGGCCCTGGAAGGCCACGCCGTCGACGCCATGCTGTCCTCGGTGGACGTGCTGCGCGCCCTGCTGCGCGAAGCCGAACACGGCCAGGCTGCCGATCCGGCTGCAGTCGCTGCGGTGAAGGCGCGCCTGGAAGCGGTTCTTTCCGGCCAGGCCGCAGCGAGCGCCCCGTCGGCCGCCGCAGCCAAGGTGGACGATACGCCGGAAGCCTGGCAGATCGGTTTCACTCCAGCGCCGTCGCTGTTCATGAGCGGCAACGACCCGCTGCGCATCATCCGCGAACTGGAACACCTCGGTTCGCTGCAGGTCGCCGCGCGCATGGAGCGCCTGCCGGGCTTCGCCCAGCTTGATCCGCTCGAAGCGCATCTTGCGTGGGACCTGGGCCTGGTTGGTAAGGTGCCGCGCAGCAAGATCGAAGACACCTTCGCCTGGGTGCTGGACGATTGCGAGCTGGACATCCGTCCCGCCGCGCCGCCGAGCCTGGCCACCGAGGCGCCGGCCGCAGCGGCTCCCGCTCCGGTCGCAGCGGCCCCGTCTGCACCTGCCACGCCTGCTGCCAACGGTGGTGCCAGCCAGGAAGCGGAAACCTCGATCCGCGTCAGCGTCGACAAGGTCGATGCGCTGATCAACCTGGTCGGCGAACTGGTCATCACCCAGGCCATGCTCAAGCAGGTCTCGCACGCACTGGACCCGGTCCACGCCGAGAGCCTGTTCGCTGGCCTGGACCAGCTTGAACGCAACACCCGCGACCTGCAGGAAGCGGTGATCGGCGTGCGCATGCTGCCCGTCGATGCGGTGTTCCGCCGCTTCCCGCGCCTGGTCCGTGACCTGTCCAGCCGCCTCGGCAAGCAGGTGCGCCTGCGCACCGTCGGCGAAGGCACCGAACTGGACAAGGGTCTGATCGAAAAGATCGCCGATCCGCTGGTGCACCTGGTGCGCAACTCGATCGACCACGGCCTGGAAATGCCCGACGTCCGCCGCGGTGCGGGCAAGGACGAGACCGGCACGATCACGCTGGCAGCTTCGCATCAGGGCGGCCATATCGTCATCGAAGTCAGCGACGACGGTCGCGGCCTGGACCGCGCCAAGATCCTGGCCAAGGCTCACGAACGCGGCCTGGCCGTGCCGGACAACCCGACCGATTCGCAGGTCTGGGACCTGATCTTCCAACCTGGCTTCTCCACGGCCGATGCGGTCACCGACCTGTCCGGGCGTGGCGTCGGCATGGACGTGGTCCGCCGCAACATCCAGGCACTGGGCGGCGAGGTGCAGATCGAAAGCAGCCTCGGTACCGGCACCCGCACGCTGATCCGCCTGCCGCTGACCCTGGCCATCCTCGATGGCATGACGGTGGCCGTGGCCGGCGAAACCCTGATCCTGCCGCTTGCCTATGTGCTTGAGGCGTTGCAACCGCAGCCCGAGGATATCCGCAGCATGGCCGGCGAAGGCCGCGTGCTGCGCGTGCGCGGCGAGTACCTGCCGATCCTGTCGTTGAGCGAGTACTACGGCTACGGCAACCGCGCACCGGGCAGCGAATCGCTGGTGGTGGTGGTGGAAGGCGATGGCCAGAAAATCGCGCTGGAAGTGGACGAACTGGTCGGCCAGCAGCAGGTGGTGGTGAAGAACATCGAGAACAACTACCGCCGTATCGGCGGGGTGTCCGGTGCCACCATCCTTGGCGACGGCCGCGTCGCGTTGATCGTCGACATCGGCGGACTGGTGCGCTCGCTGCGGATGCCGCAGGCCGCCTGATCCACGCCGCATGCGGGTAATGGACCGCCGCCCTTCGGGGCGGCGGTTTTGTTTGTGTGCTCCATTCCAGCCGGGGTCAGATCCCTTTTCAGGGAAAAGGGATCTGACCCCATCCCTTCTGTGAACTCCGTCGAGGCGATGGTTTCGCGCGCAACCACGTCATCCGAGCGCAAGCCCCGCCAGACCAGCACTTTCGCGCCGTCATCCCTACGCAACCGAATGTGATCTGCGTCCATAAAGTCCGCGCGGACGGCGCCGTTATTTCGCTTTGACGGTCGTCACCGAACCCCACCGGGCACCCCCGTTCGCTCTGCAACCACCCCCAAACCGGCGCACAGACGCCGGCACTCTGCCCACCTGGAGCACCCTGCATGAAGTGGTTCCAAGATCTGCCCATCGCCCGCAAGCTGGCCGTGGGGTTCACCCTCACCACCTTGATGACCCTGATCCTCGGCGCCTTCGCACTGCTGCGCCTGAGCGAGGCCAACGCGCAGTTGCGCGACATGGCTGGCAACGATATCCCCTCGGTCCAGCACCTGGGCGAGGCACGCTCGCAGCTGGGCGAGTTCCGCACCTACGAACTGGCCCAGCTGAGCATGCTCGACCAGCCGGACAAGGTCGCCGACTACAACAAGCGCATGGACGACACCGCCAAGGCCGTGCATGACGAGTTGGCGGCGTACGCGGCGCTGCCGGCGCTGGACAAGGAGCGTGAACTGTATCGCGCGGCCAGCGCGCAGCTGGACCGCTACTTCGCCGCAAACAAGGCGATGCGCGACGCCGTTGCCGCCGGTGATGGCGCACAGGCCCAGCAGATCTCCGACGAGCAGTCGCGCCCGGGGCGTCGCGACCTCTTCGCTGCAATGAAGGCACTGGGAACCCACATCGCCGGCCAGATGGACGGCAAGATTGCCGACGCCAACGCCACCCACCGCACCAGCATGATTGCCATCATCGGCTGCATCGTGCTGCTGTCGCTGGTCGCTGCCGCGCTGGCCATCGTCATCTCGCGGGCAGTGACCGGCCCACTCGGCAAGGCCGTGCATGCCATCCAGGCCGTTGCCCGCGGTGATCTCAGCGTCAGCACCCAGGCCACCAGCAAGGATGAAGCCGGCAGGATGCTCGCTGCCACCGCCGAGATGACGGCGATGCTGCGACGCTTCAGCGAGCAGACACAGCTGATGGCACAGATGCACGCTGGCCCGGACATCAGCCATCGCATCCCGGAAGATTTCCCGGGTGTCTACGGCCAGCTGGCCAACGGCATCAACACGGTGATCTTCGAACACCTCGATGCGATCGTCGATGCCATTGAAGTACTCAACCAGTACGCCATCGGCAACCTGAGCCCGGATGCACGCCGCCTGCCCGGCAGCCGCGCGATCCTGCACGAATCCATGGACGCGGCCAAGGCCAGCCTGCTGGCCATCAATTCGCAGATCCAGCACCTGGCTGCGGCAGCCGCCGCCGGTGACTTCAGCCAGCGCGGCGACGCACAGCGGTTCCAGCACGACTTCAAGCTGATGATCGAGCACCTCAACACCATGATGCAGGTGGCTGACGGCAACCTCGGCCAGCTCTCGCAGCTGCTGCAGTCGATCGCCACCGGCGACCTGACCGCACGCATGGAAGGCCAGTTCAATGGCGTGTTCGCCCGCATGCGGGATGATGCCAACACCACGGTCGCGCAGCTGACCCAGATCGTCGGCCAGATCCAGGCCAGCGCATCCAGCATCACCCTGGCCGCCGGCGAGATCGCCTCGGGCAACAGCGACCTGTCGCGCCGTACCGAGCAGCAGGCCGCCAACCTGGAGGAAACCGCGGCCTCGATGGAGGAACTGACCTCCACCGTGCGCCAGAACGCCGAGCACGCCCGCCAGGCCAACCAGCTCGCCATCGGCGCCCATGGCGTCGCCTCGCAGGGCGGTGAAGTCGTCGGCCAAGTGGTCACCACCATGTCGGCCATCGAAGCCTCGTCGAAGAAGATCGCCGAGATCATCAGCGTCATCGACGGCATTGCGTTCCAGACCAACATCCTGGCGCTGAATGCCGCCGTGGAAGCCGCGCGTGCCGGTGAACAGGGCCGCGGCTTCGCCGTGGTCGCCAGCGAAGTGCGCACCCTCGCCCAGCGCTCGGCGGCTGCCGCCAAAGAGATCAAGGGCCTGATCGACGACTCCGTCGGCAAGGTTGCCGAGGGCTCCAGCCTGGTCCACCAGGCCGGCAGCACCATGGGCGAGATCGTCGCCTCGGTGCAGCGCGTGACCGACATCATGGCCGAGATTTCCGCCGCCTCGCAGGAGCAGAGCGCGGGCATCGAGCAGGTCAACCAGACCGTGGTGCAGATGGACGAAACCACCCAGCAGAACGCCGCGCTGGTGGAGGAAGCCACCGCTGCCGCACGTGCGATGGAAGACCAGGCCGCACAGCTTGCAGATGCCGTGGCGATCTTCCGGCTCGACAACCAGGTCTCGGCCGCGATGCAGGCCGTTGCCGCGCGGGTCGAGCCGGCGAGAGTCACCACCGTGGCACCTCCGCAGCCAAGCCGCGCGGCAGCACCTGCACCGATATCGCCACGTCGTAGCAGCAACGCCGGCACCTTCGTCGCCAGCGACAGCGACTGGCAGGAATTCTGAGACCCACCCGTAGCGGCTTCGGCCGCTGCCCCCGCCGATGGACACGTCCCCCGTGCAAAGTCCTACTCCCATCGTTACCGGCCCACGCGAATTCGAGTTCGCCGACCGTGATTTCCGCCGCGTCTGCGACCTGATCTACCAGCGCGTGGGCATTGCGCTTGCGCCGGCAAAGCGCGACATGGTCTATGGCCGCCTTTCGCGCCGCCTGCGCACGCTGGGCATGCGCAGCTTCCAGCAGTACCTGGACCATCTGGAGCAGGAAGATGGTGACGAGTGGCAGGCGTTCACCAACGCCCTGACCACCAATCTGACCTCGTTCTTCCGCGAACCGCACCACTTCGACAAGCTGCGCGAAGAACTGCAGCAGCGCTCCAGCCGCACGCCGTTGCTGCTGTGGTCGTGCGCGGCGTCCACCGGCGAAGAGCCCTATTCGATGGCGATCACCGCGTGCGAGGCCTTTGGCACCCTGAAGCCGCCGGTACGCATCATCGCCACTGACGTCGACACCCAGGTGCTGGCCACCGCCGGCCGTGGCGTCTACAACATCGATCGCGTCGCCAGCCTCGATCCGGACCTGCGCCGCCGCTACTTCCAGCGTGGCAGCGGCCCCAACGAGGGCCAGTGCCGCGTGCTGCCTGCGCTGCGCGAGCTGATCGAATTCCGCCCGTTGAACCTGCTCGCCCCGCGCTACGACGTCGGTGGCCCGTTCGACGCACTGTTCTGCCGCAACGTGATGATCTACTTCGACAAGCCGACCCAGCGCGCGATCCTCGGCCGCCTGGTGCAGCACCTGGCCGATGACGGTCTGCTCTACACCGGCCATTCGGAGAACTATCTGCACGCCGCCGACCTGATCCAGCCCTGCGGCCGCACCCTGTACCGCCGTGCGGCGAAGGCCGGCGCATGAATGCCTCGCTGCGTACCGACGATGTCATGCGCTACCAGGATGCGCGCTTCCAGACCGTCGCCGCCAAGCTGCTGCCGACCCAGTACCTGGTGGTCGATGACACCACCGCGCTGACCACCACGCTGGGCTCGTGCGTAGCCGCCTGCCTGCGCGACCCGGTGCTGAAGATCGGCGGCATGAACCACTTCCTGCTGCCCGAGGGCAACGCCGGTGACGGCGCGCCCGCGCGCTACGGCAGCTACGCGATGGAACTGCTGATCAACGACATGCTCAAGCGTGGTGCCCACCGCAAGCGCATCGAGGCCAAGGTGTTCGGTGGCGCCAACGTGCTGAAGGGCTTCACCAGCAACCCGGTTGGCACCCGCAACGCCGAGTTTGTCCGCCAGTACCTTCAGGCCGAGCACATTCCGATCATTGCCGAGGACCTGTGCGGCATCCATCCGCGCAAGATCTGGTTCTTCGCCGATACCGGCCGCGTGGTGGTGCAGCGCCTGCCGCATGCCCATGAGGCCGAAGTGGCCGCGACCGAATCGGCGGTACGTGCACGCCTGTCCAAGGCGCCGGTCACCGGCGGCGTGGAGCTGTTCGAATGACCCTGACCGGCAACGCCCCCTGCCGGGTCCTGATCGTCGACGACTCCGCCGTCGTGCGGCAGATGCTCACGGAAATCCTGTCCAGCGACCCGGCCATCGACGTGGTCGGCACTGCGGCTGACCCGCTGTTGGCACGCGAGAAGATCAAGCGCCTGCTCCCGGACGTGATCACCCTGGACGTGGAAATGCCGCGCATGGACGGGCTGGCGTTCCTGGAAAACCTGATGCGCCTGCATCCGCTGCCGGTGGTGATGATTTCTTCGCTGACCGAGCGAGGCGCCGACACCACCCTGCAGGCACTGGCGCTGGGCGCCGTGGATTTCGTCTCCAAGCCCAAGCTGGACGTGGCCCGCGGCCTGCAGGGCTATGCCGAGGAGATCATCGCCAAGGTCAAGATGGCGGCGCGCTCGCGCGTGCGTCCGCTGGTGCGTGCCAGCGCCCCCAAGCTCACGCTGGACGCAGCGCCGGCGACGCGTGCTGCCTCGCCGCAGTTCCGTACCACCGACCGCCTGATCGCGATCGGCTCGTCAGCCGGTGGCACCGAAGCGCTGCGCGTGGTGCTGGAAGGCATGCCTGCCGATGCACCCGCCGTGGTGATGACCCAGCACCTGCCGGCCAGCTTCAGCAGCGCCTTTGCCGAACGCCTGGACCGACACTCGGCAATGGCCGTGCGCGAGGCCAGCGACGGCGAAGCGGTGCTGCCCGGCCACGCCTACCTCCCGCCCGGCGGCAAGCACCTGCGCATCATCCGCGACGGTGCGCGCTGGCGCTGCCGCGTCGACGACGGCCCGGCAGTGAACCGGCACAAGCCCGCGGTGGACGTGCTGTTCCGCTCGGTCGCGCAGAGCGCCGGTGGCAATGCCATCGGTGCCATCCTCACCGGCATGGGTGACGACGGCGCGCGCGGCCTGCTGGAAATGCGCCAGGCCGGCGCCCCAACGCTGGTGCAGGACGAAGCGACCAGCGTGGTCTGGGGCATGCCCGGTGCCGCGTTCAAGCTGGGCGCTGCCGAGGAACAGGTGCCACTGGAGAGGATCGCCGAGCGGTTGCTCGCCCTCGCCCGCGGCTGACAGGCCCCTGTAGAGCCGAGCCCACGCTCGGCTCCGCTCCCTGCTGGACACCTGCAAGAGACGTCAGGCTCCATTGCCGATCCGCCGCCAGCACTTTCGACATGTTTCAACGGCGCTGATCGAGGTTTGATCCTGCCGCAAGCCATGCGCGCCAAACGGGAGGCCCGCAGGACACCGACTTGGAGCGCGGCTGGAGCGGGTCGTATAGTCAGGTATCGCACAGCAATGGAACGCCGATGAACGTTACCCCGCAAGGCCGCGCTGCTCGGGTACACAGGGTGGGAAGTCCGGGTAACGGACAATACCCGCTGCGCAACCTGTCGCATTTGCCCGGATGTGGCGCCGTCGTTCGTGATGAGACCGCATGTTCCAAGGATCAAGGACAATCCTGCTGCGACATGGACCGCTCATGCTGAAATCCGTCCCCAGCCTTGCTCGTGTTGCGTTGATCGCCTTGATCACACTGGTTGTCGCAGGCTGCAACAAGGAACGCTCGTTCCCGGTCTATCGCGAGAATCCTGCGCCAAGGGATGCGCTGCCGATTGTGATTCGGGTCCACGATGCACCCGTGGATGTTCCCGTTCCTTCGGTCTTCGTCACGTATGAGATAGACCCACTCTGTCTGCCTCCGGTCAACAATTGGGAGGGGGTGCAGTACGAGCCGAACCAGCACAAGGTTGAGGTTCAGGCACAGCGCCTCAGTGCAACTGAATTCAGCAGTGCTGTTTTCAACGACGGTATGGAAGTTGCCGACTATTACGGTCGTGGTCCGTGCACTTGGACACCCGTGCTCGTGGAAGCTTCATTCGCCTTCATCATTGATGGTCGCCCTATCCAAGCAACCGCATGGACTTCATTTACAAAGCTTGAAACCGGGAAACTCTCTACTACCTACGTACATCGCGCCTTACGCCCTATGACTTCAGGGGGATCGCCAGAGTGGACGCCTACCGAGCCTTCGACTTGGTACGAGAAGATGTCTCAGGATAAGCGAAAGGATTACTTCCCAATCGAAATCTCCACACGGACTGAAGGAACAGCCCAATGAATCCTGGAGCAAATGCAGCCCTCTCCGATCATGTCTACAAGGATCCGCTCCCTGAACCCAAGACCATTGTTACCATTGCCGGGACGGAATATCGAGTATTGGCCAGCCTAAACTCCGCCACCGGCTACCAAGGCGTCATTTACCATAATCTCGAATCCAAAGAAGTAATCGTCACCCATCGCGGTACCGAGTTTGATCGCCAGCCTCTGATTGATGGCGGCATCGATGCGGCGATGGTCACCGCCAGAATCAACGCGCAAATTGATGATGCCCTCGCGCTGACCAAGCAGGCAATCGAGCTGGCTTACGCAAATGGATATGGCCAAGTTTCCGTCACCGGCCACTCCCTGGGCGGCGCGCTCGCACAGATCACTGCACACCACTACAACCTCCCCGGCGACGCGTTCAATCCCTACGGTGCCGCCGGGCTGGCATATCGCCTTCCTGAAGGCCAGCCAGCCAGCGCGGCGCCCTTCACCAACCACGTCTTGGCAGGCGACCTGGTCAGTGCCAGCGGTCCCCATTACGGCAAGGTCGAGATGTATGCGCTGCCCAGGGAACTGGAGATCCTGCGCAACGCCGAGCACGGCCAGCGCATCGCCTCTATCGGAACACCCGGGATGAAGAGCGGCCATGTCATGTCCGCCGCGGTGGCGGTCCAGTTGGGCGACTCCCATCGAGTGGTTCATTTCCTTGATCGCATGACCGATAAGGGCCCGGTGCAATCTGTACTGGACAATCCACAGGCGCGCGTTACGGATCCTGAGGACCTGCGCCGGATTGCCGACTACCGCAGGGATGTTCATCAACTACGTGCGGGTGCGACCGTGCTTGTCGGCGGCGGGCCCGGTCTGCTGCGCGACGGTATCAATTTCCTGCGCGGTGTCGAGGAAGCCGGTGCATACGCCCGCCACGAAGCTGAAGCCGAGCAGCGGGCCCGCAATGCGCTCAGGCCTGGCGATAAACTGATCCAGGATGCAACCGACAAGGGCTCGCCCTCTCTCAGCAATCCCGCTTTCTCTCCCAGGACCCCTTTGCAGGAGAGCATTGAATCAACCTTGGACAGGGCAGGCCAGGATCCCAGGAAGGAAGGCCATCCAGACCATGCGCTCTACCGGCAGATTCGCGAGGGTGTATCCGCCGTGGATGCCAGGCACGGGCGCAGCTTCGATGAAACCAGTGAGCGCGTGACGGCCGGCCTGCTTGCGGCGGCCAAGGCCAGCGGCCTGGAACGCGTCGATCATGTTGTACTGGGCAATTCACCGAGCGATGGCTCAGCCTCTCGCATGTTCGTTGTGCAGGGAGCGCTCGACAATCCAGCACACCTGCGGGCGTCGGTTCCAATCAGTGAGGCCGTCAATACGCCCGTAGAACAGTCGCTCGCCAAGGCCGAGCAGATTTCGCAGGCACAGCAGGTCGCCCAGCAGGACCTCGCCCACGAGCAGGCCCTCACCGCGAGGCGGATGGGCTAGGCCACCTGGCCGGGCACAATGAAAAACCCGGCTTTCACCTGCGGTTCTTCGTTTCAACGGGTTGCCTACCAGCGGCCGGCACTACCATGCGTCGTCCGCTCACAAAAAAACCCCCGGCGCGAGCCGGGGGTTTTCCGTTACCGCATCAGACAGCGACCGTGCTGGCCACGTCCTGGTATTCCTCGATCTGGTCGAAGTTCATGTAGCGGTAGATCTCCGCACCATTGGCGTTGATCACGCCGATGTCCGCCATGTACTCCTCCTTGGTCGGGATGCGGCCCAGGCGCGAGCAGATCGCCGCCAGTTCCGCCGAACCCAGGTACACGTTGGTGTTGCGGCCCAGACGGTTCGGGAAGTTGCGGGTCGAGGTCGACATCGCGGTGGAGCCTTCGCGGATCTGCGCCTGGTTGCCCATGCACAGCGAGCAGCCCGGCATTTCCATGCGTGCGCCGGTAGCGCCGAAGGTGCCGTACACGCCTTCCTTGGTCAGCTCCGAGGCGTCCATCTTGGTCGGCGGGGCCACCCACAGGCGGGTCGGCAGGTCACGCTTGCCTTCCAGCAGCTTGGCAGCGGCGCGGAAGTGGCCGATGTTGGTCATGCACGAACCGATGAACACCTCGTCGATCTTGGCACCGGCCACTTCGGACAGGGTCTTCACGTCGTCCGGGTCGTTCGGGCAGGCCACGATCGGCTCGTGGATGTCAGCAAGGTCGATTTCGATGACGGCGGCGTACTCGGCGTCCGCATCCGGCTCCAGCAGCTGCGGGTTGGCCAGCCACGCTTCCATCTTCTCGATACGGCGCTGCAGCGAGCGCGGATCCTGGTAACCCTCGGCAATCATCCACTTCAGCAGGGTGATGTTGCTGGTCAGGTACTCGATGATCGGCTCCTTGTTCAGGCGCACCGAGCAACCTGCCGCCGAACGCTCGGCCGAGGCGTCGGACAGTTCGAACGCCTGTTCGACCTTCAGCTCCGGCAGGCCTTCGATTTCCAGGATACGGCCGGAGAAGATGTTCTTCTTGCCCGCCTTGGCCACGGTCAGCAGGCCCGACTTGATCGCGTACAGCGGGATCGCGTTGACCAGGTCACGCAGGGTCACGCCCGGCTGCATCTTGCCCTTGAAGCGCACCAGCACCGACTCCGGCATGTCCAGCGGCATCACGCCGGTGGCAGCGGCGAAGGCGACCAGGCCCGAGCCGGCCGGGAACGAAATACCCACCGGGAAACGGGTGTGCGAGTCACCGCCGGTGCCGACCGTGTCCGGCAGCAGCATGCGGTTGAGCCAGCTGTGGATCACGCCGTCGCCCGGGCGCAGGGAAACGCCGCCACGGGTGGAGATGAACTCCGGCAGAGTGTGGTGCGTCTTCACGTCCACCGGCTTCGGGTAAGCGGCGGTGTGGCAGAACGACTGCATCACCAGGTCGGCCGAGAAGCCCAGGCAGGCCAGGTCCTTCAGCTCGTCACGGGTCATCGGGCCGGTGGTGTCCTGCGAGCCGACCGAGGTCATCTTCGGTTCGCAGTAGGTGCCCGGGCGCATGCCCTGGCCTTCCGGCAGGCCACAGGCGCGACCAACCATCTTCTGCGCCAGCGAGAAGCCCTTGCCGGTATCGGCCGGCTGCACCGGCAGGCGGAACAGGTCGGTCGGGGCCAGGCCCAGCGCTTCGCGCGCCTTGCCGGTCAGGCCACGGCCGATGATCAGCGGGATGCGGCCACCGGCACGCACTTCGTCGAACAGCACGTCGGACTTGACCTGGAACTCGGCGATCACTTCGCCGTTCTTCAGCGCCTTGCCTTCGTACGGACGCAGCTCGATGACATCGCCGTGCTCCATCTTCGACACGTCCAGCTCGATCGGCAGCGCACCGGCATCTTCCATGGTGTTGTAGAAGATCGGGGCGATCTTGCCGCCCAGGCACACGCCGCCAGCGCGCTTGTTCGGGATGTACGGAATGTCATCGCCGGTCCACCACAGCACGCTGTTGGTGGCCGACTTGCGCGAGGAGCCGGTGCCGACCACGTCGCCGACGTAGGCGACCAGGTGGCCCTTGTCCTTCAGCGACAGGATCTGCTGGATCGGGCCGCGCTTGCCGTCTTCTTCCGGGGTGAACGGCGCGTCGTCGCGCTTGTTCTTCAGCATCGCCAGCGCGTGCATCGGAATGTCCGGGCGGGTGGTCGCGTCCGGTGCTGGCGACAGGTCATCGGTGTTGGTTTCGCCCGGCACCTTGAACACGGTGACGGTCAGGCTCTGCGGCACTTCCGGGTTGCTGGTGAACCACTCGGCATCGGCCCAGCTCTGCAGCACGGCCTGGGCGTTGGCGTTGCCGGCCTTGGCCTTCTCCTGCACGTCATGGAACGCATCGAACACCAGCAGGGTCTTCTTCAGGCCGTTGGCGGCGATGGTGCCGACGCTGGCGTCGTCCAGCAGCTGCACCAGCGGTGCAACGTTGTAGCCGCCGAGCATGGTACCCAGCAGTTCGGTGGCGCGCTCGCGGCTGATCAGCCGGTTCTGCTCGCTGCCCAGCGCGATCGCCGCCAGGTACGAGGCCTTGACCTTGGCCGCGTCATCGACGCCGGCCGGCACGCGGTGGGTCAGCAGGTCGAGCAGGAACTCGGCCTCGCCCTGCGGCGGGTTCTTCAGCAGTTCGATGACATCGGCCGTCTGCTGCGCGCTCAGCGGCAGCGGCGGGATGCCAAGCGCAGCGCGCTCGGCGACGTGGTGGCGGTAGGCTTCCAACATGACAACTCCCGGGTAATGCGTAGGTTGAAAAATCAAAAGTGGGCTCAGGCGTGCGGCACGATCAGCTTCAGGCCCTTGAAGTAGTCGCGGTAAAACGTGTCGTTCCAGGTGATCAGGCCGTCGCACTGCAGCAGTGCGTGGGCGCCGACCATGAATTCGTCCAGGCTGCGACGGCTACCGCCGCGCTGGCGGTGACGGCGGTGCATCTCGCCGGCGCGCAGCGCCGACTTGGCTTCCATCGGGTTGAAGTGCACGCCCATCTCTTCCAGCGCTTCGAGCACCTCGGCACCACCGCGCAGCGATGCGCACACTTCGGCGAGGGTTGCGCCACAGACCACCACGCGGCCACCGACCAGGCTCTGCCGGAGGATGGCTTCCACGGCATCGGCCTGCGGGCCATTGCTGAGCAGCTCGACCAGCACCGGCGAATCGACGGCGATCATCACGGCTTACTCCTCGTCACGCACCGCGCGCACGGCCGCGTCGGATGACTCGAAGCCGTCCAGCGCGAACTTGCCGCGCGCCCGTGAAATGGCATCGTCAACACTCTTGCGCAGGATGATGCGGCTGCCGTCCAGCTCGACCTTCAGCAGCGTGCCCTTGGTCAGGCCGAGGGCATCACGCACCGCCTTGGGCAGGGTGATCTGTCCGCGTTCTGCAACGGTGGCTTCCATGGGTAGGCCTCAAAAAGTATGTATGAATTATACATACCTGACGTAAACACCTCAAATCGGGCGAACTGTGACCTTGAACCAGAATCAGTCGCATTCGACCGCTAGACTGGCCGGGCAGCACTCGCTGTACCGGGCCGGGACACTCCGGCACCGCACGCCCCCTTCGTCATAAAAGGACGTTCAATGCGCGCATTCATCCTGACCCTGGCTCTGGCCACCCCCCTGGCCCTGGCCGCAGGCCCGGCCCACGCCAATCCGTTCGCGGGCCACACCACCGGCACTGAGATCACCCAGAAGCAACTGGACGAGCTGGAGGTGGGCAAGGCGACCCAGGACCAGGTCCGCGAGAAGTTTGGAGCGCCGACGCGTCGTGAGCAGCTTGGCGACATCCAGGTCTGGTACTACGACTACGCCAAGATCAAGCACTTCGGAAAGAACGTGCAGGAATCGACCGTCTTTGAGTTCGGCAAGGACAACGTACTCAAGGTGAAATCCAAGGGCGCGGCTCCCGCCAAGACCGGCAATCCGTTCCTGGGTGGCTGATCGCCACTGACTGGCGCGCTGCCCGTCGGCGGCGCGCCCCCCGTGCCCGGTCAAGAACGCCTCGACCGCCACGATGACCATCGCTCAGCACGGCTCCGCCCCCAGCGCCTGCAGCCCCCCCATGCTGTCGTCCTCCTGTCCCCCGGCGCCATACGGCACTGCCTCGAGCCTGTCAGCCCGCACTAGGTTCGGCGGCGCCATGACACGAAAACTACATACGAATTTATAACCTTGCGTTCTGAGCCCGCAGTTCTGCGGCCCCGACGGCATCGGCGATACTGGCCTTCTGCCCGGCGGCACGGACTGCCGGCCACCGCAAGCAGGCCTGCCCATGCGCGGGCCACTGCAAGCCATCCGCAAGAAGGAGTTAACCCGCATGAGCGATTCGTTCTCCACCCGCAGCCAGCTGAACGTCGGTGGCAAGACCTACGACTACTTCAGCCTGCCCACGCTGGGCCAGCGCTTCGATATCTCCCACCTGCCCTACTCGATGAAGATCCTGCTGGAGAACCTGCTCCGGCACGAGGACGGCGGCATCACTGTCGGCAAGGACCACATCGAAGCCGTGGCCCGCTGGAACCCGGCGGCCGAGCCGGACACCGAGATCGCGTTCATGCCGGCGCGCGTGGTCCTGCAGGACTTCACCGGCGTGCCCTGCGTGGTCGACCTGGCCGCGATGCGCGATGCGGTGGTCAAGCTCGGCGGCAAGCCGGAGCAGATCAATCCGCAGATTCCCTCCGAACTGGTCATCGACCACTCGGTGCAGGTCGATGTGTTCGGCAAGCCCGACGCGCTGGACCTCAACGGCAAGATCGAGTTCCAGCGCAACCAGGAACGCTATGGCTTCCTGCGCTGGGGCCAGAAGGCCTTCGACAACTTCAAGGTGGTGCCACCCAACACCGGTATCGTCCACCAGGTGAACCTGGAAAACCTGGCCCGCGTGGTGATGACCGCGCAGAAGGATGGCAAGGACATTGCCTACCCCGACACCGTGTTCGGTACCGACAGCCATACCACCATGATCAACGGCATCGGCGTGCTCGGCTGGGGCGTGGGTGGCATCGAAGCGGAGGCCGCCATGCTCGGCCAGCCGTCGTCGATGCTGATCCCGCAGGTGGTCGGCTTCAAGCTGAGCGGCAAGCTGCCCGAGGGCGCCACCGCCACCGACCTGGTGCTGACCGTCACCCAGATGCTGCGCAAGCTGGGCGTGGTGGGCAAGTTCGTCGAGTTCTACGGTGACGGCCTGCAGCACCTGCCGCTGGCCGACCGCGCCACCATCGGCAACATGGCCCCGGAGTACGGCGCCACCTGCGGCATCTTCCCGATCGACGCGGAATCGCTGAACTACCTGCGCCTGTCGGGCCGCAGCGAAGAGCAGATCAACCTGGTCGAGGCCTACGCCAAGGCGCAGGGCCTGTGGCACGAACCCGGCAGCCCGCACGCCCAATACAGCAGCACGCTGGAACTGGACATGGGCACGGTGAAGCCGTCGCTCGCCGGCCCGAAGCGCCCGCAGGACCGCGTGCTGCTGGAAGACGTGCAGAAGAACTACCGCGAAGCGCTGGTCGGCATGACCGCCAACCGTGACAAGCGCAGCGAGGACGTTGCCACCTTCGTCAACGAAGGCGGCGGCGCCGCGGTCGGCAACGAGCAGCTGACCAAGGGCTTCGCCGACATCGAGATCGAAGGCCGCAAGGTGCGGCTGAAGGATGGCGCGGTGGTGATCGCGGCCATCACCTCCTGCACCAACACCTCCAACCCGGCGGTGATGATCGGTGCCGGCCTGCTGGCCCGCAACGCGGCCGCCAAGGGCCTGAACCGCCAGCCGTGGGTCAAGACCTCGCTCGGCCCAGGCTCGCGCGTGGTGACCGATTACCTGGAAAAGGCCGGCGTGCTGAAGGAGCTGGAGAAGATCGGCTTCTACGTGGTCGGCTACGGCTGCACCACCTGCATCGGCAACTCCGGCCCGCTGCCGACCGAAGTCAGCGCCGGCATTGCCGCCGGCGACCTGGTGGTCACCTCGGTGCTGTCGGGCAACCGCAACTTCGAGGGCCGCGTGCACCCCGAAGTGAAGATGAACTACCTGGCCAGCCCGCCGCTGGTGGTGGCCTATGCCATCGCCGGCACCACCGACATCGACCTGACCACCCAGCCGCTCGGCACCGGCAGCGACGGCCAGCCGGTGTTCCTGCGCGACATCTGGCCGAGCAACAAGGAAATCGGCGACGTCATCGCCGCCACCATTGGCCCGGAGATGTTCAAGCAGAACTACGCCGATGTGTTCAAGGGTGACACCCGCTGGAACACCATCGCCTCGCCGGACGGCAACCTGTACGCGTGGAGCGACGCCTCCACCTACATCAAGAACCCGCCCTACTTCGATGGCATGACCATGCAGACCGGCAGCATCGACGACGTGCACGGCGCACGCGTGATGGGCCTGTTCGGCGACTCGATCACCACCGACCACATTTCCCCGGCCGGCAACATCAAGAAGGACTCGCCGGCAGGCCGCTTCCTGCAGGAGCGCGGCGTGCAGCCGGCCGACTTCAACAGCTACGGCAGCCGTCGCGGCAACGATGACGTGATGGTCCGCGGCACCTTCGCCAACATCCGCATCAAGAACCTGATGTTCGGTGGCGAGGAAGGCGGCAACACCCTGTACTACCCGACCGGTGGTGGCCAGCCGGAAAAGCTGGCGATCTACGACGCGGCCATGAAGTACAAGGCCGACAAGGTGCCGCTGGTGGTGCTGGCCGGCAAGGAATACGGCACCGGATCGTCGCGTGACTGGGCGGCCAAGGGCACCCTGCTGCTGGGGGTGAAGGCGGTCATCGCCGAGAGCTTCGAGCGCATCCACCGCTCCAACCTGGTCGGCATGGGCGTGCTGCCGCTGCAGTTCCGCAACGGCGAGAACGCACAGACGCTGGGCCTGGACGGCTCGGAAGTGATCGACATCACCGGCCTGCAGGACGGTGCCAGCAAGCGCGCCACGGTCACCGCGACCAAGGCCGATGGCACGAAGAAGACCTTTGAGGTCTCGGTAATGCTGCTGACCCCGAAGGAAGTCGAGTACTTCCGTCATGGCGGCCTGCTGCAGTACGTGCTTCGCCAGCTGGCAGCCAAGTAATGGGTAACGCCGGGCCATGCCCGGCGAATCCCGGGAGCAAACAGCAAGGGCCGGATCCTCACGGATCCGGCCCTTGCTGTTTCACCGCAGCCAGGCATGGCCTAGCTCTACTGCCTCATCGGCGGCATCGGGATGGATGCCGGATGCCCGCTCAGCGGCGCGGCGCATCCGGGTCGGTGCGCAGGGCCTTCAACAGGCCCCACATGTAGAACGCCAGGGTGAACGAGAACGGCAGGCCGCACAGCACCACCGCCGTCTGCATCGCGCTGAAATTGCCAGCCAGCAGCAGGCCGACGCTGGCCACAGTGATGCCGGCGGCCCAGAACACGCGCAGCCAGATCGGCGCGTCATGGCCATCTTCCACGCCATCGTCAACGCGACGGGTGCACAGGTTGGCGATCATCAGCGTGCCCGAGTCGACCGGGGTCAGGAACAGCACGAAGCCGATCACCACCGCAGCACCGGCCACGTACGGCGCCGCAGGCAGGTATTCCAGCAGCTTGAACAAGGTCATCGCTGCATCGTGCTGGGCCACGTCACCCAGGATCGCCTGGCCATGGTTGAGCACCAGGTCGATGGCGGTGTTGCCGAAGATCGACAGCCAGGCCAGGGTGAAGCCGAGCGGGATCAGCAACACGCCCAAGATCACTTCGCGGATGGTGCGGCCGCGCGAGATGCGCGCCACGAAAAGGCCGACGAACGGCGCCCAGGCGATCCACCACGCCCAGTAGAACAGCGTCCACGAACCCATCCACTCACGGCCCTTGGGGTCGTTGAGGTACATGTCGAAGCTCTTGCGCACGAACGCGCCGAGGTAATCGCCGGTGTTCTGGATCAGGCCATCGAACAGGTGCAGGGTCGGGCCGGTGACCAGCACGAACAGCAGCAGGCCACACAGCAGGCGCACGTTGAGGTTGGACAGCCAGGCAATGCCCTTTTCCACGCCAGCGACCACGCCGATGGTGGCCACGACCATCATCACCAGCACGATCACCACCAGCACCTGCGGCGTATCCGGGATGTGGAACAGGTAGACCAGGCCGGACTGCACCACCAGGGCGCCGATGCCGAGGTTGGTCACCATCGAGATCAGCGTGGCCAGAATGCCGAAGCCATCGACCATGTCGCCGATGCGGCCATGAATTCGCTCACCGAAGACCGGGTACAACGCAGAGCGCAGCGCCAGCGGCAGGTCCCGGCGATAGGCGAAATAGCCCAGTGCCACGCCGACCAGCGCATACAGCGCCCAGCCATGCAGGCCCCAGTGCAGGAAGGTCAGCACCATCGCCTCGCGGCCGGCGGCCACGGTGCCGCCGGGCTGCCCGGGCGGGTGCAGGAAATGGTCCAGCGGCTCATAGGCGCCGTAGTACAGCAGCGCGATGCCGATGCCGGCCGAGAACAGCATCGAGACCCAGGCAACATAGCCAAAGGCCGGTGACTCTTCGTTGTGGCCCAGGCGGATGCGGCCGTACGGCGAGAACGCCAGCCACAGCACGAAGCCCAGGCACAGCACGATCAGCAGCATGTACCACCAGCCGAACGCGGCCGAGACCTCGGCCTGCGCCCATTGCAGCCAGTGCTCGCTGCCCTCGGGATAGAGCACGGTGAGCAGCCCGAGGATGCCGATCGACACTGAGGAGCTGAGGAAGACAAAACGGTTCAAGCGCAGGGGCGAACGCTTGGGATGAGCCAGGGAAGACATGGGGTCGTCTCATCAAGTCCGAGGGAGCACATGGGCGGGGCCGGACCGGTAAACCGGGCCCATGGCGTGGGGCGCGAGCGCATCCTATGGTTTATTGATTGAACGTTCAATCAATAAAAAGCATAATGGCGGGCAGCCCGATCCTTCGGGTCGCAAACCGTGGAGAGACAATGCCGAAGAAAGGCGTGGAACCGGTACGGCGCGAACAGCTGATCCGGGCCACTTTCCAGACCATCGACGAGATCGGCATGGCCGATGCCACCGTCGCCACCATCGCGAAGAAGGCGGGGTTGTCCAGCGGCATCGTCGCCCACTACTTCGGCGACAAGGACGGCCTGCTCAATGCTGCAATGCGGCAGATCCTGCGCGAACTGAAGGACGCCGTCGCCCGCTACCGCGCAGACGCCGGCGACGATCCGCGCGAGCAGCTGCGCGCCATCGTCGATGGCAACTTCGACGACAGCCAGATCAACGGCACCGCGATGCGCGTCTGGCTCACCTTCTGGGCCGCCAGCATGCACCAGCCGGAACTGGCCCGGCTGCAGCGCGCCAACGACCAGCGCCTGTTCTCCAACCTGTGCCACCAGTTCAACCGCCTGCTGCCCCACCCGCAGGCCCGCCTGGCTGCCCGCGGCCTGGCCGCGATGATCGATGGCCTGTGGCTGCGCGGCAGCCTGGTCGGCGGCCAGTTCAACGCCGAGAAGTCCCGGCGCATCGCTTACGGCTACATCGACTTCCAGTTGCAGGCTGTCGCGCTATAAGCGCTCCAGCACCCGCCCCCTTCCAAGGAGTACGCCCCATGACCACCCTGCCCGTCCAACAGCTCTACATCCACGGCCAGCGCGTCGATGCCACCAGCGGCAAGACCTTCAAGACCGTCAACCCGGCCACCGGCGAGGTGATCGCCGAGGTGCAGGTCGCCAGCCAGGCCGACGTCGAATGTGCCGTGCAGAGCGCAGCCGAAGGCCAGAAGGTGTGGGCCGCGATGACCGCCATGGAGCGCTCGCGCATCCTGCGCCGCGCCGTCGAGCTCCTGCGCGAGCGCAACGACGAACTGGCCCACCTGGAAACCCTGGACACCGGCAAGGCGCTGGCCGAGACCACCACCGTGGACATCGTCACCGGTGCCGACGTGGTCGAGTACTACGCCGGCCTGGCCACCGCCATCGAAGGCATCCAGCTGCCGTTGCGCGAATCGAGCTTCTTCTACACCCGTCGCGAGCCGCTGGGCGTGGTCGCCGGCATCGGCGCATGGAACTACCCGATCCAGATCGCCATGTGGAAGTCGGCGCCGGCGCTGGCTGCCGGCAACGCGATGGTGTTCAAGCCGTCGGAAGTGACGCCGTTGACCGCGATCCGGCTGGCCGAAATCTACACCGAAGCCGGCGTGCCGGCCGGCGTGTTCAACGTCGTGCAGGGCCCGGGCCGCGAGATCGGCCAGTGGCTGACCGAGCACCCGGTGATCGAGAAGATCTCCTTCACCGGTGGCGTCGCCACCGGCAAGAAGGTCATGGCCAGCGCGGCGTCCTCGTCGCTGAAGGAAGTGACCATGGAGCTGGGCGGCAAGTCACCGCTGGTGATCTGCGATGACGCCGATCTGGACCGCGCCGCCGACATTGCGGTGATGGCCAACTTCTTCAGCTCCGGCCAGGTCTGCACCAACGGCACCCGCGTGTTCGTGCCGCGCAGCATGCTGGCCGCATTCGAGGTGGCCGTCGTCGAGCGCGTCAAGCGCATCCGCATCGGCGACCCGATGGCCGCCGACACCAACTTCGGCCCGTTGACCAGCTTCCCGCACATGGAAAACGTGCTGCGCTACATCGAGAGCGGCAAGGCCGAAGGTGCCCGCCTGCTGACGGGTGGCGGCCGTGTCACCGAAGGTGCGCTGGCCCAGGGCGCCTACGTGCTGCCGACCGTGTTCTCCGACTGCCGCGATGACATGACCATCGTCAAGGAAGAGATCTTCGGGCCGGTGATGAGCATCCTCGCCTATGACGACGAAGACGAAGTGGTGCGTCGTGCCAACGACACTACCTTCGGCCTCGCTGCCGGCGTGGTCAGCAAGGACATCAGCCGCGCCCACCGCATCATCCATCGCCTGGAAGCCGGCATCTGCTGGATCAACACTTGGGGTGAATCGCCGGCCGAAATGCCGGTCGGTGGCTACAAGGAATCCGGCGTCGGCCGCGAGAACGGTATCTCCACCCTCGGCCACTACACCCGCATCAAGTCGGTGCAGGTCGAGCTGGGCGACTACGCCAGCGTGTTCTGACCGGCGCGCCCCGAGCACGCCCCATCGTCCGGCCACCGCGCCGATCCGACATTCCGCCGGGACGCCTGCATGCAGCGCGCCCCGGCCTGCAGGAGACACCCATGAGCACCCATAACGAGTACGACTACATCATCATCGGCGCCGGTTCAGCCGGCAACGTGCTGGCCACCCGCCTCACCGAAGATGCCGATGTCAGCGTGCTGCTGCTGGAAGCCGGTGGCCCGGACTACCGGCTCGACTTCCGTACCCAGATGCCGGCTGCACTGGCCTTCCCGCTGCAGGGCAAGCGCTACAACTGGGCGTACAAGACCGATCCGGAGCCCTTCATGAACAACCGCCGCATGGACTGCGGCCGCGGCAAGGGCCTGGGTGGCTCGTCGCTGATCAACGGCATGTGCTACATCCGCGGCAACGCGATGGACTACGACAACTGGGCCAGCATGCCGGGCCTGGAAGACTGGACCTATCTGGACTGCCTGCCCTACTTCCGCAAGGCCGAAACCCGCGACATCGGCCCCAACGACTACCACGGTGGTGATGGCCCGCTGCGGGTGACCACGCCGAAGGCCGGCAACAACGAACTGTTCGCTGCGATGGTCGAAGCCGGCGTGCAGGCCGGCTACCCGCGCACCGACGACCTCAACGGCTACCAGCAGGAAGGCTTCGGCCCGATGGACCGCACGGTGACCCCGAACGGTCGTCGTTCCAGCACCGCCCGCGGCTACCTGGACCTGGCCAAGCCACGCCGGAACCTGACCATCGTCACCCACGCGCTGACCGACCGCATCCTGTTCTCGGGCAAGCGCGCGGTGGGCGTGCAGTGGCTGCACAACGACCAGCCGCAGCGCGCCACCGCCCGCCGCGAAGTGCTGCTGTGCGGCGGCGCCATCGCCTCGCCGCAGATCCTGCAGCGCTCGGGTGTCGGCCCGGCCGACCTGCTGCGCAGCCTGGACATCGACCTGGTGCACCACCTGCCCGGCGTCGGCGCCAACCTGCAGGATCACCTTGAGATGTACCTGCAGTACGAATGCAAGAAGCCGGTGTCGCTGGCGCCGGCGCTGAAGCTGTACAACCAGCCGGCGATCGGCGCGGAGTGGCTGTTCCTGGGCACCGGCATCGGCGCCAGCAACCAGTTCGAGGCCGGTGGCTTCATCCGCAGCGACGCCGAGTTCGACTGGCCGAACCTGCAGTACCACTTCCTGCCGGTGGCGATCAACTACAACGGCTCCAACCCGATCAAGGCGCACAGCTTCCAGATGCACGTCGGCTCGATGCGCTCGCCCAGCCGTGGCCGCATCCATGTGCGCTCGAAGGACCCGCGCGAACATCCGAGCATCCTGTTCAACTACATGTCGCACGAGCAGGACTGGCGCGAATTCCGCGCGGCGATCCGCATCACCCGCGAGATCTTCGCGCAGCCGGCGCTGGCCCCGTACAGCGGCCGCGAGATCTCGCCGGGCAGTGCACTGCAGACCGACGCGCAGATCGATGCATTCGTGCGCGAGCATGCCGAAACCGCCTACCACCCGTCGTGCTCGAACAAGATGGGCCATGCCGACGACCCGATGGCGGTGGTCGATGGCCAGGGTCGCGTGCACGGCCTGGAAGGCCTGCGCATCGTCGATGCCTCGATCATGCCGCAGGTGGTGACCGGCAACCTCAATGCGCCGACCATCATGATGGCCGAGAAGCTTGCCGATGTGATCCGTGGCCGCACCCCGCTGGCCCGCAGCACTGCGCCGTACTACAAGGCCAACGGCGCACCGGTACGCAAGCAGGGCTGACGCAAGCGGCCCGGTTGGCGCCACGGTAGTGCCGGCCGCTGGCCGGCACCAACCGGAATCCCGATCGAGCACAGATGCCGGCCAGCGGCCGGCACTACCCAGCAAAGAGGCCCTTCGGGGCCTCTTCGCGTTTTCCCTACGGCGGGGTATGCTGCAATGACCGGCCGTTGTCGATACGCTCAGGGCCGGAACCTAATACATCACGATTCCTGGAGGGGGAATATGAGTCTGGATCGTCCCTGGCTGCAGAGCTATCCGAAAGGCGTTCCCGCCGAGATCGACGTCAATGAGTTCCATTCGGTAGCTTCGGTCTTCGACGCTTCCGTCGCGAAATTCCGCGACCGTCCCGCCTACTCCAGCTTCGGCAAGGTCCTCACCTATGGCGAGACCGACGCGCTGGTCAATCAGTTCGCGGCCTACCTGCTGGGAGAGCTCAAGCTCAAGAAGGGTGACCGCGTCGCCCTGATGATGCCCAACTGCCTGCAGTACCCGGTGGCCACCTTCGGCGTGCTGCGCGCCGGCCTGACCGTGGTCAATGTCAATCCGTTGTACACCGCGCGCGAGCTCAAGCACCAGCTGGTCGATGCCGGCGTGACCGCACTGGTGGTGGTCGACAACTTCGGCGACACCGTCGAGCAGGTCATCGCCGATACGCCGGTCAAGCACGTGGTCACCACCGGCCTGGGCGACCTGCTTGGCGCCAAGGGCGTGATCGTCAACTTCGTGCTGAAGTACATCAAGAAGATGGTGCCCAACTACCATCTCAAGGGCGCGGTGCGCTTCCGCCAGGCGCTCAAGATCGGCAGCCGCCACAGCCTGCCCAAGGTCGAGATCGACCACGACGACATTGCGTTCCTGCAGTACACCGGCGGCACCACCGGCGTGGCCAAGGGCGCGATGCTGACCAACCGCAACCTGATCGCCAACATGCAGCAGGCCTCGGCCTGGATCAGTGCGTCGGGCATCGAGATGGGCAAGGAGTGGATCATCACCGCCCTGCCGCTGTACCACATCTTCGCACTGACCGCGAACGGGCTGGTCTTCATGAAGTTCGGTGGCTGCAACCACCTGATCACCAATCCGCGTGACATGAAGGGCTTCGTCAAGGAGCTCAAGTCGGTGCCCTTCACCGCCATCACCGGCGTCAACACGCTGTTCAATGGCCTGCTCAACACCCCCGGCTTCGACACGGTCGACTTTTCCTCGCTGAAGGTCACCCTGGGCGGCGGCATGGCGGTGCAACGCGCCGTGGCCGAGCGTTGGAAGAAGGTCACCGGGGTGACCCTGGTCGAGGCGTATGGCCTGACCGAGACCTCGCCGGCGGCCTGCATCAACCCGCTCACCCTGACCGAATACAACGGCTCGATCGGCTTGCCGATCCCGTCCACCGATGCCTGCATCAAGGACGACAACAGCGCCATCCTGCCGCTGGGCGAGGTCGGCGAGCTCTGCATCAAGGGCCCGCAGGTGATGAAGGGCTACTGGCAGCGCCCGGAGGAAACCGCCAAGGCGATCGATGCCGACGGCTGGCTGCATACCGGCGACATGGCGAAGATGGACGAACACGGCTTCTTCTACATCGTCGACCGCAAGAAGGACATGATCCTGGTGTCCGGCTTCAACGTGTACCCGAATGAAGTCGAGGACGTGATCGCGATGATGCCGGGCGTGCTGGAAGTGGCCGCGGTCGGCGTGCCGGACGAAAAGTCCGGGGAAGTGGTCAAGGTGGTCATCGTGAAGAAGGACCCGAACCTGACCGCCGAAATGGTCAAGGAGCATGCCCGGGCCAACCTGACCGGCTACAAGCACCCCAAAATCGTTGAATTCCGAAAGGAGCTGCCGAAGACCAATGTCGGCAAGATCCTCCGCCGCGAACTCCGCGATACGCCCGCCCAGTAAGGGTTTGCGGCAATTTGAACGATGCAGGGCCCGGGGCGGAAACGTCCCGGGCCCTTTCGCATGCGACGCCCCTGGGGCGGTGTAGCATCGCCGCGTGTGTGGACCGTTCGGCCCGCCGGCCACCCACCTGACACTGCGGGCCGCATGCCGAGGACCCTTCCATGAGTACCATCGAAAAGCTGCCTTCAAGCGGCTCACCGTTCGCCACCATCCGCACCGAAGACAGCGCCGGCGGCGCTGCCCACTGGCTGTTCATGCACGCCGATGCCGCCACCGGGATCCGCCCCTGCTGCCGCAAGGACATGCTCGACGAGATGTGGAGCTACATGGCGGCCATCACCCGCAGCCCTGCCGAACGCCACAGCGGAACATTGCGGCATTTCGTGCTGGCCTCCGACGCCGTCGCCTACAATCTGGGCGGCGACCTGGACCTGTTCACACGCCTGATCCGCGAAGGCAACCGCGACCTCCTGCTGAACTATGCCCAGCGCTGCGTGGAGGGCGTGCACCACCTGCACACCGGGTTCGGCGGCGACGTCCGTTCGATCGCCCTGATCCAGGGTGACGCCCTCGGCGGCGGGCTGGAAATGGCCCTGGCCTGCCACACCATCGTCGCCGAGGAAGGCAGCGGACTGGGCCTGCCGGAGGTGCTGTTCGGCCTGTTCCCGGGCATGGGTGCGTACTCCTTCCTGTGCCGGCGCGTGTCCCCCCACCTCGCCGAGAAGATCATCCTCGACGGCCGGGTCTACAGCGCCGAGGAGATGCACGCGATGGGCGTGGTCGACGTGCTGGTGAAGAAGGGCGAAGGCCGGGCGGCGGTGGAAGAACTGATCCGCCAGCAGCAGCGCACACCGCAGTCCTATCTGGCGATGAACGCCGCACGCGCCATCGCCCAGCCGGTCAGCTACGACGAACTGCTGGAGATCACCAAGGTTTGGGTCGATTCCGCCCTGGCCCTCGGCGACCGTTCGCTGCGCACCATGGACCGCCTGATCAAGGCCCAGACCCGTCGCGCCAGCCTCGACGCGGCCTGATTCATCCCTCCCCCAGGATGGGTTCAAGCCCGGTTGGCCACCGGGCTTTTTTTATGCACCCTGCCGTGGTTCAACGCGCCTCGCCATCGTCGGCAGCGCCGCGCAGCCGGCGTTCGGCCCGTGCCTCCAGCGCGCGCCGGCCTTCCTTGATCGCCTCCTGCAGGATGCCCAGGCGCTGGCGCCATTCGGTCTTCAGCTGCCAGTCGGCCATCCGCATCAGCTCGCCGGCACGGTTGGACGCGCGCATCAGGCCAAGGTTGCTGGCCACACCCTTGATCGCATGGGATTGTTCGCGGAACACATCCCACTGCGTGGTCTCGCCGGCCTGCTCGGCCTTGCCCATGCAGCTCGCCACGTCCTCCAGGCACTGGCGGATGAACTCACGTTCGAAGCCCTCGCCCATCCCCAGCGAGGCCAGCTCGTCCAGCACGCTGCTGTCGAGCACCCCATCCTGCAGCGCCATCGGTCGCACCACCGGTGCGGCCATGGTCTTCAGCTGGGCGTTGCTGGCGATCTCGGCCAGGGTATCGAGCAGGCGCACCGCCACCACGGGCTTGGCCAGGAACGCATGCGCCCCAGCCTGGGTGCAGCGCTGGATCGCCTCGGGCGTGACATCGGCACTGAGCACCAGCACCGGCGTGCGCGGACCGCCGCCGGCCTGCATCACCCGCAACTCCTTCAGCATGTCCAGCCCACTCATGCCCGGCATGTGCAGGTCGACGATGACCGCATCGAATTCACTGTCGGCCAGCGCATCCAGCACTGCCTCACCGCCGTCCACGCACAGCACGCGATGCCCGGCCTTCTGCAGCAGGCGCTGCAGGACCATGCGGTTGGCCTCGTGGTCGTCGGCCACCAGGATCTGCATGCTGCGCACGCGGGCGCGATGGCGCAGGAACGGGTCGGCAAATGCGATCACGTTGCCACCCGGCCCCGTGTCGTCGTCGCCTGTCAGGCTCGGTACCGCACCCGGCACCTGCGGTTGCGGCGGCGCGAACGGCAGCTCGACCCAGAAATGGCTGCCGCGCGGCGGGTTTTCCAGATAACCGATATCGCCGTCCATTGCTTCGACCAGGCCCTTGGCGATGGTCGTGCCCAGCCCGGTGCCCTCGTGGCGACGCGCCATGCTGACGTCAGCCTGCTCGAAGGCATCGAACAGCCGCGCACGCATGGCCGGCGCTACACCGATGCCGGTGTCGAGGATGTCGAAGCGCAGCCGCACCGCGCCACTGGTATCGGCCTGCACCACGCTGACACGGATTTCGACCCGGCCATGATCGGTGAACTTGACCGCGTTGCCGGCCAGGTTCAGCAGGATCTGCCGCAGGTGCCCGACGTCTCCGCGCACGCGGGGCGGCACACCATCGGCGACCTTCACCCGGTAATCCAGGCGCTTGGCCTTGGCCTGCGGCAACAGGATCAGCCCGATCGCCTGGATCACGTCGGCCACGGCGAAGTCTTCGGCCACCACGCGCAGCTTGCCGGCCTCGATGGCCGAGATGTCCAGCACTTCCTCCACCAGCGCCAGCAGGCTGCGCGACGACGCCTGGATGGTGTTGAGGCACTCGCGCTGCTCATCGTCCAGGCGCGTGGTCGCCAGTACTTCGGTCATGCCGTTGAGGCCGTTCAACGGCGTGCGGAACTCGTGGCTCATGTTGGCCAGGAAACGGCTCTTGGCCTCGCTGGCACGGCGCGCCTCGGCCATCGCTTCGGTCAGCTGCCGCAGCAGCGTCGAGAAGTACAGCGGCACCGCCGCCAGGCCGAGCCAGAGGCCGATGGCCAGACGGAAATTCTGTTGCCAGTAAGGCGTCAGCAGCACCGTGCAACCGAAGCTCACCATCGCCATCGCCACCGCCACGTACAGGTAGTGGTTGCCGAAGCGCATGCCGTTGCCGACTGTCACCCACATCACCACGATGTAGACCCAGGCCAGCGGCTCCCCCATCTGCACCATGCCGGCAGCGATCAGGCCATAGTCGGCGAGCATGCCCAGCACGCGGCGGGGATCGGAACGCGCCGGCCGCCACAGCAGCCAGCCGAACAGCAGCAGCGACAGGCTCAGGCCGGTCAAGACGATCGCCAGCACGCCCACGTACTGCGTGTGCGGCAGATCGTGGCGCGGCGCCGGCAACAGCACGTAGGCCAGGATCAGGCTGATCAGGACAATACGGACGATCTGCTGGCCGTGTTCGCTGTCCTGGCGCTGGGACAGGCGCAGCCGCAGCTGCGACAACAGCCGTTTCACGCGCCCAGCCCCGGGCGCGCGGACGCCATCGAATGCTCGGCGCAGATCTGGTCCAGCTGTTCGCGGCCGCGCAGCAGCGCGTCCACACATCGGGGATCGAACAGCCGGCCACGCTGGGCGTAGAGATAAGCCAGGGTGGCTTCCATGGTCCATGCTTCCTTGTACGGACGGGGCGAAATCAGGGCGTCGAAGACATCGGCGACAGCCACGATGCGCGCTTCCAGCGGAATCGCATCGCCGACCAGCCCATCGGGATAGCCGCTGCCATCGTAGCGCTCATGATGACGCAGTGCGATCAAGGCGCCAACCTGGATGAAACGATTCTGGCTGCCGCTCAGCAGTTCATGGCCAATCCGCGGGTGCCGGCGCATGATCGCCAGCTCCTCCTCGTTGAGCTTGCCCTGCTTGAGCAGCACCGCATCGGGAATGGCAATCTTGCCCATGTCATGCAGCGGCGCAGCCATTTCGATCAGGCGCACGTCCTCCTCGGGCAGCCCGAGCTGGTCGGCGATCAGGCCGGCCACGCGCGCCATGCGCTCCAGATAGGCACTGGTGCCTGCATCACGGAACTCGATCGCCCGCGCCAGCCGCGACAGCGTTTCGCGCTCCCGCTCTTCGACCTCATGCATGCTGGCCAGCAGGCGCTGCTCCAGCGACAGCGCCCGTTGCTTCACGTTCTCGGTCTGTTGGCGCAGCTGCAGCAGGTTGTAGCAGCGCGCACGCAGTTCGCGCGGGCGGATCGGCTTGACCAGGAAGTCGATGACGCCGGCTTCCAGTGCCGCCTGGCGGATCGGCTCGTCACCGACCACGGTGATCAGGATCACCGGAATGTCGCGGTGCTTGGGCAGCCGACGGAAACGGCGAGCGAATTCCAGCCCGTCCATCTCCGGCATGCGGTAATCGAGCAGCAGCAGGTCGACCGGATGGGCTTCACACCAGGCCAATGCGGTCAGCGGATCGCCGAAGTCATACACGCTCAGTTCCGGCGCGATGTCTTCGATGACGTGACGCAGCATCGTCCGGGCGGAAGTCTGGTCATCAACGATGACGATATTCAACGCGTACTCTGCCTGGCTTTTCGACCACGCTGGATCATCAGCAGGCGAGGATACTCTGCCGCTGCGAACGCTCGCACCCTGCATCGGCCTGACTCCCGTGTCGTGCATCCCGATTCATGATCGTCATCACAATGTGAAGCGGACTCCCCACACCGTGCCCTCCCCTAACGCCGATCAAGCCATAGCAGGCGTCAAGGTAGTGCAATTACGATACGCCGAGTGCGGGACGCGTCAATCGCGCCGTCTCGTTTCGGGACGGCGCGCACAATCGGGAGTCAAAAAGGTGACTTACTGCTCCGGACGCATGTACGGGAACAGCAGCACATCGCGGATCGAGCTGCTGCCGGTCAGCAGCATCACCAGACGATCGACGCCGATACCCAGGCCGCCGGTCGGGGCCATGCCGTACTCCAGCGCACGGATGTAGTCGGCGTCGTAGTGCATGGCCTCGTCGTCGCCACCTTCCTTCGCGGCCACCTGGGCCTGGAAGCGCTGGGCCTGGTCTTCCGGGTCGTTCAACTCGGAGAAGCCATTGGCCAGCTCCTTGCCGTTGACGAACAGCTCGAAGCGGTCGGTGTAGCCCGGATCATTGTCGTTGGCACGGGCCAGCGGCGAGACTTCCACCGGATGGTCGGTGATGAAGGTCGGCTGGATCAGGGTGTGCTCGACGGTGGCCTCGAAGATCTCAAGCAGCAGCTTGCCCCAGCCGTAGGACGGCTTGACGCGGATGTTCAAGCGCTCGCAATGGCGCAGTAGCGCGTCACGGTCGGTGCAGTCGGCAACCGAGATTTCCGGGTTGTGGTGGCGCACGGCTTCGTCCATGCGCCAGCGGCGGAACGCCGGGCCCAGGTCGATCTTCGCCCCGTCCCACTCGACCTCGGTGCTGCCGTTGACTGTCCTGGCCACGTCACGGATCACGCCTTCGGTCAGGTCCATGATCTCGTTGTACGTGGCATAGGCCTCGTACAGCTCCATCATGGTGAATTCTGGATTGTGGCGGGTGCTGACGCCTTCGTTGCGGAAGTTGCGGTTGATCTCGTACACGCGCTCCAGGCCGCCCACCGTCAGGCGCTTGAGGTACAGCTCCGGCGCCACGCGCAGGTACAGGTCCAGGTCCAGCGCGTTGTGGTGGGTGGTGAACGGCTTGGCCGCCGCGCCGCCGGGGATGTAATGCATCATCGGCGTCTCGACTTCCAGGAAGTCGCGGTTGTCCAGCCACGCACGCATGGCGCGGATGATCTTCGAGCGCTTGATGAAGACCGCGCGCGACTCCGGGGTGACGATCAGGTCGACGTAACGCTGGCGGTAACGCTGCTCGACGTCGGCCAGGCCATGCCACTTGTCCGGCAACGGACGCAGCGACTTGGTCAGCAGGCGGATCGACTCGGCCTTGACCGACAGCTCGCCGGTCTTGGTGCGGGTCAGGCCACCTTCTACGGCGATGATGTCGCCCACGTCCCAGCCCTTGAACGCGGTGTAGGCATCGCCCAGCACGGCCCCCTGCAGGAACAGCTGGATGCGGCCGGACTCGTCCTGGATCTGCGCGAAGCTCGCCTTGCCCATGATGCGCTTGGCCATCAGGCGGCCGGCCATCTTCACCTGGCGGCCGTTGCCTTCCAGCGCCTCGGCGGTCCACTGTTCGGCATCGGCGAATTCGTCCTGCAGGCGGCCGGCGAAGTCCTCACGACGGAAATCGTTCGGGTACGCGATGCCCTGCCCACGCAGCGCTTTGAGTTTCTCACGGCGCTCGGCGATCAACTTGTTCTCGTCGACGGGGGGGGTATCGGTAGCTTCGCTCATGGATCTGCGGGAATCGTGTAGTGAGGGGGGATGCTGCGCCCGGCACAGCCGGTTGCCCAGCATACCAAAACCGCCCTGCCCAAGCCGGGAGAGGGGTCAGATCCCTTTGCGCAGCAAAGGGATCTGACCCCATCCGGGACCCTACCTGGCCCCTGGATATCTACCTGTTCCCGGGGAACGCCTGGCGCAGCTCGTCCACCAGCACCCGCTGGTTTTCCGAGTAATCGATCGGTACCGACACCAGGTGCACCCCGCCCTCGTTGAAGGCCGCCTGCAGGGTCGGGATGAACTGCTCGATGGCGGTCACCTCATGCCCCTTGCAGCCATAGGCCTCGGCGTACTTCACGAAGTCGGGGTTGCTGAAGGTCATGCCGTAGTCGGTGAAGCCATCCACCGCCTGCTTCCAGCGGATCATGCCGTAGGCGCCGTCATTGAGGATCAGCACCACCAGGTTGAGCCCCAGCCGGCGCGCTGTCTCCAGCTCCTGGCTGTTCATCATGAAACCACCATCACCACACACCGCCAGCACCCGCCGCTGTGGATACAGGATCGAGGCCATGATCGCCGATGGCAGGCCCGCGCCCATGGTCGCCAGCGCGTTGTCCAGCAGCAATGTGTTGGCGACCTGGGTACGGTAGTTGCGGGCGAACCAGATCTTGTACATGCCGTTGTCCAGCGCCACGATGCCGTCCGGCGGCATCACCTGGCGCACGTCGTGCACCAGCCGCTGCGGTGTGAACCCGGCCTCTTCGGCGCGGTCGGCCAGATGCTCGAGGATGGTCGCGCGCAGCGGCAGCAAAGCATCGGCGTTCGGCACCGCGCCTTCGATGCGGTCGGCCAGTTGGGTGAGCGAACGGCCGATGTCGCCGATCACCTCCACCTGCGGGAAGTACACCTGTTCCACCGCCGCCTGCGAGTAGCCGATATGGATCACGGTCGGGCCACCCGGGCGCATCACGAACGGCGGCTTTTCGGTCACCTCGTGGCCGATGGTCACGATCACGTCAGCCTGGTCGATCGCCATGTGCACGTAGTCACGCTCGGTCAGCGCGGCGGTGCCCATGTACAGGCCCGAACCTCCGGCCACCGCGCCCTTGCCCATCTGCGTGGTGAAGAACGGGATGCCGGCGCGCAACACAAAGGCCGACAGCGCTTCACTGGACTGCGGTCGCGACGCCGCCGATGCGATCATCAACAACGGCCGCTTGGCATTGCGGATGATCTCAGCCGCCCGATCCAGCGCCTCCGGGCTGGCAATGGGACGGTCCACCGCATGCGGCGGAATCAGCGCCACGCCCTCGACCTCATCGGCCGCGATGTCTTCGGGCAGCTCCAGCAGCACCGGGCCCGGGCGCTCCTCCTGAGCGACACGGAACGCCTCGCGGACGATGGTCGGGATCGTGCGCGCCGAGACGATCTGCCGCGCCTGCTTGGTCAGCGGCTTCATCGTGCCGACGATGTCGACAATCTGGAAGCGCGCCTGCTTGCTGGCGACGATGCCCTTCTGGCCGGTGATCATGATCACCGGCCACGCACCCAGCAGCGCATAGGCGGCGCCGGTGGTGAAATTCAGCGCGCCGGGGCCGAGCGTGGCCAGGCACACGCCGGGCTTGCCGGTCAGGCGGCCATAGGTTGCAGCCATGAACACCGCTGCCTGTTCGTGGCGGGTGATGACCAGCTCGATGCTGGAATGACGAAGCGACTCGACCACGTCGAGGTTCTCTTCGCCGGGAATACCGAAAATGCGCTCGACGCCTTCGTTCTCAAGCGCGGCGACAAGCAGATCTGAACCCTTGGACATTGGAATGCCGTCCTTTTCGCTGGACTGGTGGTGGATCGTTGCAGGAAGGATGAGAGCCGCGCGTCAACGCTTGTCGAACCACACCGTCTGCGCGTTGACGAATTCGCGGATGCCGAAGTGCGAGAGCTCACGACCGAAGCCACTCTTTTTCACGCCGCCGATCGGCACGCGCGGGTCTGAAGCGGAGAAGCCGTTGACGAACACGCCGCCGGTCTGCAGCCGGCGCGCCAGCTGCATGGCCCGTGCGCGGTCGCCGGTCCACAGGTTGCCGCTCAGGCCGAATTCGCTCTGGTTGGCCAGTTCCACCGCATGGTCGGCGTCGCGGGCGCGACTGATCGAGGCCACCGGCCCGAAGGTCTCGGTATCGAAGGCCTGCATGCCAGGCTCTACGTCGGCCAGCACGGTGGGTGCATAGAAGGCTCCAGGGCGATCCAGCGGGTGGCCGCCAACCAGCAGCCGCGCACCGGCCTCCACCGAAGCCCGTACCTGCGCATCGAGCTGCTCCAGCAGGTCCTGGCGCGCCATCGGGCCGATGCGGTTGGCCGGGTCGCGGCCATCGCCGATGGTCAGTGCCTGCACCTTCTGGCAGAACTGCGCCACGAAACGATCGTAGACCGCGTCTTCGACGATGATGCGCTTTCCGGCGATGCAGACCTGCCCGGTGTTCTGGAAGCGCGAGGCCACCGCTGCATCAACGGCGGCGTCCAGATCGGCGTCGGCCAGCACGATGAACGGATCCGAGCCCCCCAGCTCCAGCACCACCTTCTTCAGCGCCTGCCCGGCCTGGGCGGCGATGCTGCGGCCTGCGGCCACGCTGCCGGTCAGGGTCACTGCGGCGATGCGATCATCGGCGATCGCGCGGCTGGTGCCCTCGCGGCTGATGTTGGCGGCGATGAAGGTGCCTTCCGGCAGCCCGGCATCGCGCCAGGCCGCGTCGAGCAGCTGCGCGGTACCGACGATGTTCTCGGCCGGCTTCAGCAGGAAGCCGTTGCCGCCCATCAGGATCGGCACCGCCGCACGCATCACCTGCCAGTACGGGAAGTTCCACGGCATGATGCCCAGCACCACGCCCAGCGGCAGGTAGGACACGTAAGCCTTGTCGTCGGGCACCTGGGTCGGTTCGTCGCGTAGGAACTGCGCGCCGTGGTCGGCGTACCAGTCGCACAGCACGGCACACTTCTCGATTTCGGCCAGCGATTCGGCCTGCACCTTGCCCATTTCGGCAGTGGCCAGCGCGGCCAGCTTTTCACGGTCACGCCGCAGTACGGCGGCCATCGCACGCAGTACGTCTGCGCGCTGTTCGAGGCTCTTGACGCTCCAGGCCGCAAAGCCGACCTGGCCGCGATCGAGGATGGCTTCCAGTTCGGCGTCGGTAGCGAAGGGGTGGCTGGCGATCTGCTGGCCGGTGGCCGGATCGCGGGAAATGGCGGTGGTGGGGGCAGCGGACATGCAGGGCTCCTGTTGTCTCGGCAACGGGCAGCGGCCCGTCTTCTGCACAGGAATGTGGACCCGATTGGCGGAGGCAACAAGGCGTCTGCTTATCCTGTGACCTGCACTTACCTGTCTGAATGGGGCTGTTTGCAGGGCTGCGCCCTGCACCCGCAGAGGCCAGGGCAACGTCAAGGTCAAAGGCCTGCATTCCGTGGGATGGCGGGGTGGGTCCGGTTGCGGGGGACGGCGTGAATCCCCCTCCGGGGTCCGGCCCAGCCGCCGGCGGCTGGGCGTTCGGGCGCTTGCGAAGCAGTGCTTCGCAAGCAAAGCGCCCTCACCCATGTAGCCTCGGTCGCGCCATCCATGGCGCTCACGCCCCCGCAACCGGGCCCACCCCGCCTTCGACAGTTTTCCGCGATCTGTTGGAAATACTCTTGGGGTCAGATCCGTTTTCCATGGGAAAACGGATCTGACCCCGGAATTTCTTTCGATATCTGACAGATGTGTCGACCAAGGTCGACACCTGCCAACAGCCGCGGGAAATTGTCAGAGGTGGGGCGGTGTGGGTTGGCAGGACCGTTGGCGCCATGGATGGCGCCATCGAGCCCCCATGGACGGGTTTACGGCGTGTCCTGCCAACCCACA
>NZ_JAXBQL020000015.1:0-74469 GCF_047520565.2 Stenotrophomonas sp. FR012 | reverse complement strand
ATCCGTTTTCCGGAGGAAAACGGATCTGACCCCATTCTGATTGTCGATACCTGACAGATGTGTTGACCAAGGTCGACACCTACCAACAGCCGCCACGATCTGTCAGACATGGGGCGGTGTGGGCTTGCAGGACCGTTGGCGCCATGGATGGCGCCATCGAGCCCCCATGGATGGGTTTACGGCGTGTCCTGCAAGCCCACACCGCCGCGCCATCCCACGGATACCCCGCTGTTGCGGTTGCTTCGGCGGTTGCTGTTGCTTGTGCTCTGGCCTCTGCGGGTGCCGGGCGCCGCCCGGCCGACTTCCGCCACTTGCGGTGGCAGCGACGGCCCACTAGCCTTCGGCCGTCGTTCACCACCCAAGGACCGCCCGTGAAACACCGTCATCTCCTGCTGGCCTCGGCAATCGCCGCCGCCACGCTGGCCCTGGCCGCCTGCAAGAAGGAAGCTGCCCCAGGCACCGATACCGCCAGCAGCAGCGCTCCGGCCGGTGAAACCGCCGACCAGTTCGTGGCCCGCATCAATGCCGAATTCAAGGCCGCTTACCCGGAGATGACCTCGGCGCAGTGGCTGTCCTCCACCTACATCAACGGTGATTCGGAACGCATTGCGGCCAAAGCCAACGAGCGTTCGCTCACCCAGCTCAACAGCTGGATCGAACAGGCCGCCAAGTTCGACGGCAAGCCGATGAGCGAGGACAGCAAGCGCGCGATCCACCTGCTGAAGCTGATGTCGTCGATGCCGGCGCCGCGCGACCCGGCCAAGCTGGCCGAGCTGACCCAGATCGCCACCCGCATGGAAGGCAGCTACGGTGCCGGCAAGTACTGCACCGATGCCAATGATCCGAACTCCTGCCGCCAGCTGGGCGAGCTGGAACAGGTGCTGGCGCGCAGCCGCGACTACGACAAGCAGCTCGACGCCTGGCAGGGCTGGCACAGCACCACCAAGAGCATGCGCGGCGACTACCAGAAGTTCGTCGGCCTGGTGAACGAGGGCGCCAAGGGCATGGGCTTTACCGATGCCGGCCAGATGTGGCGCAGCGGCTATGACATGCCGCCCGAACAGATCGGCCCGGAAACCGACCGCCTCTGGGAACAGGTCAAGCCGATGTACGAGCAGCTGCACTGCTACGCACGCGGCAAGCTGGACAAGACCTACGGCAAGGACAAGGCCGAAGTGGGCAACGGCCTGATCGCCGCGCACCTGCTGGGCAACATGTGGCAGCAGGACTGGTCGAACCTGTGGGACCAGCTGGAACCGTACCCGGGTGCCGGCAGCCTGGACATCACCGCTGCACTGGAAAAGCAGTACCAGACCAACCTGAGCGCGGCGCTGGCCAAGGCCGGCAAGGACGCCAACGTAGCGGCCCAGTACAAGGCGCAGCGCGAAGCCGAACTGCGTACCGCCAAGCAGATGACTGAACGCGCACAGGACTTCTATGTGTCGCTGGGCATGCCGTCGCTGCCGCAGTCGTACTGGGAACGCACCCAGTTCATCAAGCCCGACGACCGCGATGTGGTCTGCCACGCCAGCGCCTGGGACATGAACATGGAAGGCGATGTGCGCACCAAGATGTGCATCAAGCCGAACGAAGAGAACTTCACCACCATCTACCACGAGCTGGGCCACATCTATTACGACCTGGCCTACAACCCGCTGCCGCCGCTGTTCCAGGGCGGTGCCAACGATGGCTTCCATGAGGCGATCGGCGACACCATCGTGCTGGCGATGACGCCCAAGTACCTCAGCTCGATCGGCCTGGTCGATGCACCGACCGAGAGCCGCGAAGCGGTCATCAACAACCAGATGCGCATGGCGCTGTCGGGCGTGTCGTTCCTGCCGTTCGGGCTGATGATCGACCGCTGGCGCTGGGGCGTGTTCGATGGTTCGATCACCGCCGACAACTACAACAAGGCGTGGTGGGACCTGAAGGCCAAGTACCAGGGCGTGGCCCCGGCCAGCACCCGTGGCGAAGAATTCTTCGATCCGGGCGCGAAGTACCACGTGCCGGGCAACACCCCGTACACCCGCTACTTCCTGGCCCGCATCCTGCAGTTCCAGTTCTACAAGGGCCTGTGCGATGCAGCCGGCTACAAGGGCCCGCTGCACGAGTGCACCTTCTACGGCAACAAGGAAGCCGGCCAGAAATACTGGGCGATGCTGAGCAAGGGTGCCAGCCAGCCGTGGCAGGCCACGCTGAAGGAGCTGACCGGCACCGACAAGCTCGATGCCGGCCCGATGATCGAGTACTTCACTCCGGTCAACGAGTGGCTGAAGCAGCAGAACGAAGGCCAGATGTGTGGCTGGCAGGCCAACGCCGCCCCGGCGGCGAAATGAGAAAAGGGGCGGGTCCGCAAGGATCCGCCCCTTTCTGTAGCGCCGGCCGCTGGCCGGCAGCTACGCGATGAAGACCCAGCGGCCGGCTTTTCCGGAATGCCTGTCAGCTGTCCTTCTTCGCCGCCATCGCCGCGGCCAGTTCCGCCTTGAATTCCTCGAAGGTCTGGCCCTTCTCTTTCGCTTCGGCGTGCGCGGCATCGCGCAGCGCATCGGAGTACATCAGGCGCACCGGCGTGCCGTTGCGCTCGTGCAGTTCACCGGCCTGCATGATCAGCGCCAGTACCTGTGCGGCGGAGTCACTGTGGCCGGCGATACGGCCGTCCATGCCCAGCACCCATTCGCCGTCGCGGCGCACGACACCGGCCAGCAGGGTGCGCTGCGCGTCGCGCAGTTCGGCATGCGGCTCCACCGGCGAGGCCTGGGCAGCGGCCTTGTTGGCGGCCTGCTTTTCCTGGCGACGGCGCTGGTCGCGGCGGGTCTTGGAGCTGGTGGACATGGTGCAATACCGCTGCGAGGGGGGGCGCAAGGATAGCGCACCCCACCCGCCACGCCGCTTCACAGCCCCTCAATCCAGCACTTTGCCGTGCCGCCAGTAGCCCATGAAGGTGATCGCGCGGCGGTCCAGCCCGCAGTCGCGGACCAGATGGCGACGGATCGCCATCACCGCCCCCGCCTCGCCTGCCACCCAGGCATACAGCGGCCCGGCCACGCTGGCATCGGCCTGTTCCCAGAGGATCTGCGCGTCAACGTCGATCTCTTCCAGTTCGTCGCCAGCGGCCACGCTCGAGGCGGCTGCCAGCCGCGCCTGCACCGCCTGCAACAGCGGCGCCCCGTACGCCGCGCGCCCGCGCGGCAGCCAGACCAGTTCGGCGGTAGCCGGTGCCTTCAGCGGCACCGCGTCGCCGGCCTGCGCCACTTCCAGCAAGGCCAGCGTACGCGGAGGATCCACCATGGCCGCCAGTTCCTCAAGAATGCCAGCCACCGCCGGTAACGCGGTTTCATCGGCCACCAGCAGCACCTGGCCGACGCCGGCCGGCGGCCTCCATTCCCAACCTTCGCTGCTGTCGGCGCAGTCGGCATCGGGAGCCAGCAACACCACACGGTCGCCGGGGCGTGCATGGATGGCCCAGCGTGAGGCCGGCCCGGTCTCGCCATGCAGCACGAAATCAACATCGACCTCGCCCAGCTCTGCACGCAGCTGGCGGATGGTGTAGGTGCGCATCGGCGGGCGCTGATCGTCCGGCAGCGCCCGGTAGCGCGGATACCAGTCCTCGCCGCAGGGCACCTGCGGCAGGTCCTGGCCAGGCAAGGGGAAGAACACCTTGATGCGCTGGTCCGGGCCTTCGGTCTTCATCCGCGCCACGTCGGCGCCGGTGAACACCATGCGATCCAGGGAAGGGGAAAGAACGCGGCGCTCCTTCAGCGCCACCTCGAACAGGCGGTAGGTCTGCTGCGCAGCCATTTGGGGGAAACCTCATGCAACGACATCGGATCGGCTGGCTGTCGTGCATCCACGCACCGGCTGGCTGGAGTGCCCAGCCTAGTCCGGCCGTTCCCTGCCGCAAGTGTTTCGGGCGTCGTGGCCCGCCCTACCCCTGCGCGCTGCTCAGTGACCCGTGCAGGCTGCCTGCGCCGCACGCTCGCGCTGGTGTTCCCAGTACCAGAACACGAAACCGGCGCCGAAGAACGCCGCCTGGCCCAGTGCCAGGTGCAGCGGGCTACCGCTCAGCAGTGGTGACACCACGCCGGCCACCACGGTGCTGATCATCAGCTGCACAAAGGCCTGCAGCGACGAGGCCAGGCCGCGCTGATGCGGGTACATGTCCAGTACCGCCAGCGCCAGGATCGGGAAGATCAGCGCCATGCCCATGCCCCCCAGGAAGATCGGCAGTACCGCCCATGGCAGTACGAACTGTGGCGACAGCACCACGTAGCCAACGTTCAACAGCACCGACAATGCGCACAGGCCGAAACCAATGGAGACCTGGCGGGTGGGCGTGGTGTGCCCGGCCATGCGCCCGGACAGGAATGAGCCGGTGGTCATGCCGCCGATGGTCGGGATGAACAACCAGGCAAACCCGCCCTCGCCCAGGTGCAGGTGCTGCATCACGAACACCGGCGCCGAGGAGATGTACAGGAAGATTCCACCAAAGCCGATGCTGCCGGCCAGCGCCAGGCGCAGGAAGCGTGGATTGAAACCGATGCGCACGTAATCACGCATCAACGCGCGCGGTGACAACGGCACGCGCGCTTCGACCGGATGGGTCTCGGGCAGGTAGCGTGCAGTGGCCGCCAGCAGGACCAGCCCGAACACCACCAGGAACCAGAAGATCAGCGGCCATCCCGCGCCACTGAGCAGGATCCAGCCACCGATGATCGGCGCGATGGCCGGGGCGATGCCGAACAGCATGGACACCTGGCTCATCAGCCGCTGCGCGTCATGGCCGTGGTACAGGTCGCGGATCACCGCGCGGCCGACGATCATGCCGACACCCGCCGACAGGCCCTGCAGCGCGCGGAAGGCCAGCAGCGTGGTCAGGTCGGTGGACAGTGCGCAGCCCACCGAGGCGCCGACGAACACCACCAGTCCACCGAGGATCACCCGCTTGCGGCCCCAGGCGTCGGACAGCGGGCCGTGCGCCAGGCTCATCAGGCCGTAGAACAGCAGGTACACGCTGATGGTCTGCTGCACCGCCACCTCGTCCACCGCCAGGCGCCGGGCCAGCTGCGGGAAGGCCGGGAAGATGGTGTCGATCGAGAACGGGCCGAACATGGCCAGGCCGGCAAGCAGCAGGGCCATGCGGCGGGTGGAGGGAGCAACAGCGGCGGTCATGGGAAAGGCGTCCGGCAGGGCCATGCGTGGCACGCACGGCGGGCGCCGGTCCCTGTCTGCAGGGAGGGCGCCAGATGAATTCGGGTATCTGGCCATCATAGGTGGGGATTGCGCCTGATGCCATGCAGCGATGCACAAAACGCACGTCCGGGCCATCGGCCATTCAGGCGCAGCGGCCAGGCCCGTAGACGGCCAGCGGGCCCGCAACGGGCTATAATCGGCGGGCAACACGGTGGGAGAAGCGGAACACCGCTGCCGAAGGCGCAACGCCCGTAATCGCTCAGGCCCGATACCACCCGTAACAGAACTCTGGAGAGACCGGTTCGATCCGGCGCCGAAGGGGCACGAAGCCGCGGTTTTCCGCGCTTCCAAACTCTCAGGCAAAAGGACAGAGGGGCGCCCCGCAGACCGCCGACCGGCGGCTTGTGCCCGTGCGTGTGCCCTTTCCTGACGGATCCTTCGCCATGTCCCAGAACACCCCTTCCCTGCGTGAGCTCGAGCACCACAATGCGTTCGTCGAGCGCCACATCGGCCCCAACGATGCCGAGATCGCGCAGATGCTCGACGTCGTCGGCCACGCGTCGCTGGATGCGTTGACCGATGCCATCGTGCCGGCCAAGATCAAGTCGCCGGCGCCGCTGGCGCTGCCGGAGTCGATGACCGAAGTGCAGGCACTGGCGAAGATCCGCGCGATCGCCGACAAGAACACCGTGCTGCGCAGCTTCATCGGCCAGGGCTACTACGGTACCCACACCCCGAACGTGATCCTGCGCAACATCCTGGAAAACCCGGCCTGGTACACCGCCTACACCCCGTACCAGGCCGAGATCTCGCAGGGCCGCATGGAAGCGCTGATCAACTTCCAGACCCTGTGCGCCGACCTCACCGGCATGGAGATCGCCAACGCCTCGCTGCTGGACGAAGCCACTGCCGCCGCCGAAGCGATGACCCTGGCCAAGCGTTCGGCCAAGTCGAAGTCGGACACCTTCTTCGTGCACGACGCCGTGCACCCGCAGACCCTGGAACTGCTGCGTACCCGCGCAGAACCGATGGGCATCGTGCTGCGCGTCGGCACCCCGGCCGAAGCACTGGAAGCGGAAGCCTTCGGCCTGCTGCTGCAGTACCCGGACACCTTCGGCCAGGTCGGCGACTACAAGGCGCTGGTCGAGGCCGTGCATGCACGCGGCGGCCTGGTGGCCGTGGCCACCGACCTGCTGGCGCTGACCCTGCTGGCCGCTCCCGGCGAATGGGGCGCGGACATCGTGGTCGGCAACAGCCAGCGTTTCGGCGTGCCGTTCGGCTTCGGCGGCCCGCACGCCGCGTTCATGGCCTGCCGTGACGCCTACAAGCGCTCGATGCCGGGCCGCCTGATCGGTGTCTCCATCGATGCCCAGGGCAACCCGGCCTATCGCCTGACCCTGCAGACCCGCGAGCAGCACATCCGCCGCGAGAAGGCGACGTCGAACATCTGTACCGCACAGGTGCTGCTGGCGGTGATGGCCTCGATGTATGCGGTCTACCATGGTCCGGAAGGCCTGACCCGCATCGCCCGGCGCACCCACCGCCTGGCCTCGATCCTGGCTGCGGCACTGCGCAACGCCGGCGTGCAGGTCGGTGGCGACTTCTTCGACACCCTGCACGTCACCGGCGTGCATGCCGATGAGATCCACGCCAAGGCACGCGCCGCCGGTTACAACCTGCGCGCGATCGACAGCGACTCGGTCGGCATCAGCCTGGACGAGACCGCCACCCGCGCCGACGTGGTCGCGCTGGCCGCCGTGTTCGGCGCGCAGGCTGACGTCGAGGCGCTGGACGCCAGCACCGCCGACGCGCTGCCGGCCGGCCTGCTGCGCCAGTCCGCGTTCCTGACCCATCCGGTGTTCAACACCCACCACAGCGAGCACGAACTGCTGCGCTACCTGCGTTCGCTGGCCGACAAGGACCTGGCGATGGACCGCACGATGATCCCGCTGGGCTCGTGCACCATGAAGCTCAACGCCACCGCCGAGATGATCCCGGTGACCTGGCCGGAGTTCTCGCAGATCCACCCGCTGGTGCCGGCCGACCAGGCGCTGGGCTACAAGGAACTGATCGACACGCTGGAAGCGATGCTGGTCGAATGCACCGGCTACGACGCGGTCAGCCTGCAGCCGAACTCCGGCGCGCAGGGCGAGTACGCCGGCCTGCTGGCGATCCGCGCCTACCACCGCTCGCGCGGCGAAGGCCACCGCGACATCTGCCTGATCCCGGACTCGGCGCACGGCACCAACCCGGCCTCGGCGCAGATGTGCGGCATGAAGGTCGTGGTGACCAAGACCGATGCCAACGGCAACATCGACGTCGAGGACATCCGCCTCAACGCCGAGAAGTACAGCGACCGCCTGGCCGCGATCATGATGACCTACCCGTCCACGCACGGCGTGTTCGAGGAAGAGGTGGTCGAGATCTGCGAGATCATCCACAAGCACGGCGGCCAGGTGTACACCGACGGCGCCAACATGAACGCCCTGGTCGGCGTGGCCAAGCCGGGCAAGTGGGGTTCGGACGTTTCGCACCTGAACCTGCACAAGACCTTCTGCATCCCGCACGGCGGTGGTGGCCCGGGCGTGGGCCCGTGCGCGGTCAAGGAGCACCTGGCCCCGTTCCTGCCGGGCAAGCTGGGTGACAACGGCCCGGTCGGCATGGTCAGCGCGGCCAGCTTCGGCAGTGCTTCGATCCTGCCGATCAGCTGGATGTACATCGCGATGATGGGCCGCGAAGGCCTGCGCAAGGCTACCCAGGTCGCGCAGCTCAACGCCAACTACATTGCCAAGCGCCTGGCTCCGCACTTCAAGACCCTGTACACCGGCCGTAACGGCCTGGTGGCGCACGAGTGCATCCTGGACGTGCGCCCGCTGGAGAAGACCAGCGGCATCGGTGCCGAGGACGTCGCCAAGCGCCTGATCGACTTCGGCTTCCACGCCCCGACCCTGAGCTTCCCGGTGGCCGGCACGCTGATGGTCGAGCCAACCGAGAGCGAGTCGCTGCACGAGCTGGACCGTTTCATCAACGCGATGATCCAGATCCGAGAGGAAATCAGCGCGATCGAAGACGGTCGCCTGGACCGCGAGGACAACCCGCTGAAGAACGCCCCGCACACCGCCACCGCGGTGACCGCCAGCGAGTGGACCCACGCCTATCCGCGTGAACTGGCCGCCTTCCCGCTGGCCAGCCTGAAGCAGAGCAAGTACTGGCCGCCGGTGGCACGCGTCGACAACGTGTACGGTGACAAGAACGTGATGTGCGCCTGCATCCCGGTCGATGCCTACAAGGATGATGAAGTCGAGGCTTGATTCCTCACTGCATCGATAAAGAAAACGGCCCGCGCAAGCGGGCCGTTTTCATGAGGGCGTGTGGACCAGGGTCCACACCCACAATTACCCGATCACGGGTCCGGCATCTGTCCCAGGCTCAACTGCCACGATACGCCGAAGCGGTCCTGCACCCACCCATAGCGGTTGCTGAAGTCGTAGTCACTCACCGGCATCAACCAATGGCCGCCCTCGCCCAGCACGCGTGCCGCACGCTCGAACTGCTCGGCACCGGAGCACTCGACGAACAGCGAGATCGACGGGCTGAAGGTGAAGTCGTGCACATCCAGGCTGTCGAAGCACAGGTAATGGGTGCCACCGAGCAGGAAGATCGCCTGGCGGACCTGGCCGGGCACGCCGGCGCCGGCCCCCTCGGGGTGGCGTTGCAGGGCCAGCAGGCGGAAATCGGCGAAGGCTTCGGCGTACAGGGCCAGGGCGGCCTCGGCCTGGCCGGTGAACATCAGGAAGGGACGGCTGCGCAGCATGCGGTACTCCTGGTCGACGGGCCGCTGGCGGCCCACGCGATCAGGATGGCACGGCAGATGTATGCCGGCTGTAGAACCGAGCCCGCGCTCGGCTGGCGGCTACGCGAACAGCAGCCAACCACAGGGTCGGCTCTACAGAAACCACGGCAACCGCGGCCGACCGTAGGGTGGGTTCTACAGCGGCAGTCACGCCTGGCGCATGCGCCGTGCGATGGCGCTGCCGGCGGCAATCGTGGCGGTCAATGCCACCATCGACAGGAACTGCAGGCGGGTGTGCGACTCACTCAGCAGCAGGCCGAAGATCAACGCCAGGATCGCCAGCGCGCAGCAGGTCAGCCACGGGAAACCGGCCATGCGGAACGGCAGGCGGGTACCCAGGCGATCGGCGCGGCGGCGCAGTACCAGCTGCGAAACCAGCGACAGCGTCCACACCAGCAGGCAGGTGGAACCGACGATGTTCAGCAGCACCGGCAGCACCCGGTCCGGGAACAGCAGCTCCATCACCGTGGCCGCAAAGCCGAACAGCACGCTGGCCAGCACGGCGATGACCGGCACCTGCCGCGGATCGGTCCAGCCCAGCACGGCCGGCGCTTCGCGGCGCTGCGCCAGCGAATACATCATGCGCGAGGCGCCGTAGAGGTTGGCATTGAGTGCCGACAGCAGCGCGATCACCGCGATCAGGGTGATCGCAGTGCCGGCGCCCGGAATGCGCGCGATGTCCAGCACGGCGGCAAAGGGCGACTTCAGTGCTTCGCTGGTCCAGGGCACCACGGCGATGATCACGCTCAGCGAGCCGATGTAGAACACCAGGATGCGCCAGGCCACGGTACGGATGGCACGGGCGATGCTGCGTTCGGGATCTTCGGTTTCGGCCGCCGCAACGGCAACGATTTCGGTGCCACCGAAGGCAAAAACGACAACCAGCAGCGCCGCACCGATCCCAGCCAGGCCCTTCGGTGCGAAACCACCGTGTTCGGTGAAGTTGCTCAGGCCAGGTGAGGTGACCTGCGGCAGCCAGCCCATCAGCAGTGCCACGCCGATGGCAATGAAGGCCAGGATCGCCGCCACTTTCAGGATGGCGAACCAGAATTCGAACTCGCCGAAGTTCTTCACCCCGAGCAGGTTGATCGCAGTGAAGAACAGCATGAAGGCCAACGCAGCCATCGGCACCGGCACCACCGGCCAGACCGTGGCAAGCAACCCGGCCGCACCCACCGCCTCGGCGGCGATCACGATCACCAGCTGCACCCACCACAACCAGCCGACCGTGGCGCCAGCGGTGGCGCCCATGGCATCGGCGGCGTACACCGAGAACGCGCCGCTGGTCGGTTTGGCCGCCGCCATCTCGCCCAGTGCGTTCATCACGATGATCACCAGCGCGCCAGCGACCAGATACGAGACCAGAACCGCCGGACCGGCCGCCTGCACACCCACGCCCGAGCCGAGGAACAGGCCGGCGCCGATGGCACTGCCCAGGCCCATCATGATCAGCTGGCGGGGCTTGAGCGAATGTCCGAGGCGGGACGGCGAAGCGGTCGGAATCGAATTGGGCATCGGCGGGGCTGGCGGCGGGCTACAGGGGCGACACCTTACCCTGTCCCAGGCCCGCGGGGATAGGCACAGCGCAGCAGGGGGCTCAGGCCAGTGCGGGCTCGCCGACGTTGCCGCCGATCCGGGCGCGATAGGCGCGCGGCGAGAAACCGGTTTCAGCCTTGAACTTGCGGGTGAAGGCGCTCTGGTCGCTGAAACCGCAGGCCTGGCCGATGCAGGCAATGCTGTCGTCGCCATGCAACAGGTGCATGGCCATCTGGATCCGCAGCCGGGTCAGCACCTGCTGCGGGGTCATCTGGAACACCTTGCGGAAACTGCGCTCCAGCTTGGACAGCGAAAAGCCTGTGATGTCCAGCAGGGTCTGCATGCGCACGTTCTCGGCGTAGTGCGCGTTGAGGTGGGCCAGCGCCAGCCGCAGCTGCTCGTACTGGGCGCCCAGGCTGTCCTTCTGGCCCAGATCGCGGGAAATGCCGATCAGGCCCTCGATGGCCCCGTCGACCAGCAGCGGGCGCTTGCAGGTCAGGCACCAGCCCGGTTCGCGGTTGGCGAACAGGTGCAGCTCCATCAGGTTCTCGATCACCTCGCCGGACAGCACGCGGGCGTCCTGGTCGACATAGTCCGCGCTGAGGCCGGTCGGGTAGATCTCGGCCGCTGTGCGCCCGATCACGTCCTTGCGTGCGCGCAGGCCCAGCCGTCGCAGCATGGTCTGGTTGACGTGGGTGTACCGCCCCTGGCGGTCCTTGATGAAGAACAGCACGTCCGGGATGGCGTCGAACAGGGCTTCGATGTCGGCGGGCTCGACTCGCATGGAGCAAGCATACCCGAGCCTGCTTTTGCCTGTACGTTCACCTCTGCCGGACCTCGGTTTAACGGGGCTGGTTCCAGTGTCGTGGTTCCCTTGATGATCCGGAGCCCCCCATGGCCGCCAGCAAGCCGACCGGCAAGCGCGCAATCGAAAACCACCACCGCGGCAATGGCGATGAACTGCACCCGCGCGCCGGCGGCAGCCACCCGGCGATGACCACCGATCAGGGCATCCCGGTGGCAGACAACCAGAACTCCCTGCGGCAGGGAACTCGAGGGCCCACGCTGCTGGAAGACTTCATCCTTCGCGAGAAGATCACCCACTTCGATCACGAACGCATTCCCGAGCGCATCGTGCACGCACGTGGCAGCGCGGCACATGGCTACTTCGAGTTGACCCGGTCACTGGCCGCCCATACCCGCGCGCGTATCCTGACCGAGGTAGGCGTCAAGACGCCCGTGTTCACCCGTTTCTCGACGGTAGCCGGCGGCGCGGGCTCGGTGGATACCCCCCGCGACGTGCGCGGCTTCGCGGTCAAGTTCTATACCAAGGAGGGCAACTGGGATCTGGTTGGCAACAACATTCCGGTGTTCTTCATCCAGGACGCCATGAAATTCCCGGACCTGGTGCATGCGGTGAAGATGGAACCAGACCGTGCGTTCCCGCAGGCCGCCTCAGCCCATGACACCTTCTGGGACTTCATTTCGCTGATGCCCGAGTCGATGCACATGATCATGTGGGCGATGAGCGACCGCGCCATCCCGCGTTCGCTGCGGATGATCGAAGGCTTCGGTGTGCACAGCTTCCGCCTGCTGGACGAGGCGGGCGAGTCGACCTTCGTCAAATTCCACTGGCGACCCAGGCTGGGCATCCAGTCAACAGTCTGGGACGAAGCGTTGAAACTGCAATCGGCTGACAATGACTTCCATCGCCGCGACCTGTTCGAGGCCATCCAGCGCGGTGATTTCCCCGAGTGGGAACTGGCGGTACAGCTGTTCACGGAAGAGGACGCCGAGGCATTTCCGTTCGATCACCTGGATCCGACCAAGATCATCCCTGAATCGCTGGTACCGCTGCAGGTGATCGGGCGCATGGTGCTGGACCGCTGGCCCGACAACTTCTTCGCTGAGACCGAGCAGGTGGCGTTCTGCCCGGCCAACGTGCCGCCGGGCATCGACTTCAGCAACGATCCGCTGCTGCAGGGCCGCCTGTTCTCCTACCTGGACACCCAGCTGCTGCGCCTTGGCGGCCCGAACTTCCACCAGATCCCGGTGAATGCTCCGAAGTGCCCGCTTGCCAATCATCAGCGCGATGGCCACATGCAGATGCAGGTGCCCAAGGGCCGCGTGGCCTACGATCCCAGCTCGCTGCAGGAGGACTCGCCGCGCGAGACGCCCGCAGGTTTCCGCAGCCACGCCAGCGCCGACGATGGCCGCAAGGGCCGCACCCGCGCGGAGAGCTTCGCCGACCACTACAGCCAGGCCCGGATGTTCTTCCGTAGCCTTGAGAAGCCGGAACAGGCGCATCTGGCATCGGCACTCGTGTTCGAATTGTCCAAGGTGGAAACACTCAAGGTGCGGGTGCGTACCGTCAGCCACCTGCGCAACATCGACGAATCACTGGCACAGCGCGTAGCTGATGGGCTCGCGTTGCCTGCACTGCCCGACCCCGCGCCGACCGCCACGCCGGTGCAGGACATGCCTGCCGCTCCCGAGGTGCGCGTGATCGGGCGCAACAAGCCCACCCTGCAAGGGCGCAGCATCGGCATTCTGTTTGATGAGGGCTCCGACGCGCGCGTGATGGCCAGCCTGAGCAAAGCGGCCCGGAAGGCGGGTGCAGACGTGAAGCTGGTCGCGCCCAAAGTAGGCGGCGCCACGCTGAGCGATGGGGCGATGCAGGCGGCGGATGGGCAACTGGCGGGCACGCCATCGGCTGTGTTCGATGCGGTGGCTGTGGTGCTCAGCCCGGAAGCCGCGAAGGCCTTGTCGAAAGAGAGTGCAGCCGTCGAATTCGTCAGCCAGGCTTGGGCACACCTGAAGGCCATCGCCAGCGACGCAGGCGGCCAGACGCTGCTGAAGGCGGCGCGGGTCGGCAACGATGCCGGCATCGTCGAAGCGGAAGACGCCAAGGCCTTCCTGGCGGCGGCCGCCACCCGCCAATGGGCGCGTGAACCGAAGCTGCGCCTGCTGGCCTGACTACTACGACAGGAGATCCGTCATGCCCCGTGGTGACAAATCCGCATATACGGAGAAACAGAAGCGCCAGGCCGAGCACATCGAGGACAGCGAGCGCGAGCGCGGCGCAAGTGAAGGGACTGCCGAGCGCATCGCCTGGGCCACCGTGAACAAGCAGGACGGTGGCGGCAAACGTAGCGGCAGCGCACGCAAGGGTACGAAGAAGGCCGCGAGCAAGAAGGCGGCCAGCAAGGCGCCTGCCAGGAAGTCAGCCGCAAAGAAGGCCACGACCAAGGCGACGGCCGCGAAGAAGGCGCCTGCGAAGAAGGCGGCGGCAAAGAAGGCACCGGCTCGTAAGACCGCCACCAAGAAGGCCGCAAAGAAGACAGCGGTCAAGAAGGCCGGTACAGCCGCCTCGCGCAGTGCTGCAGCGAAGAAGGCGGCCAAGACCCGTGCGGCGAAGAAGACCGTGCGCAAGGTGGCGGCCAGAAAAGCGGCACGTACCCGCGCCCGCAGCTGAGCGCATCGTTCAACGCGGCAACGTCCTCATCCACGCGGCCACTTCGGCTGCAGCTGCGTCGGCACGCGCCTGCAGCAGCAGATGTGGCCCCTCCAACGACACATGGCGGGCATCGGGCAACAGGGCCTGCAGCTCGGCCACGCTGGGCGGCCACAGCAGGCGGTCATGGTACGCGTGCAGGCACAGCGTCGGCACCTGGATTGCTGGCAGCAATGCACGCACGTCGACCCGCAGGGTCGCTGCGGCGCGTTGCCGCAACGTGCTCGTCGGAGTCCTGGCCAACGCTTCGCGCAGCATCGACGTGTGCCCGCGGGTGTACCACGGCCCCAGCAACAGGCGCGCCAGCAATGCCACGGGAGGCAGCGGCCAGGCCGGCGACAGCAGGGCTGCGCTGGCTGCCGGCAGTGGCACCGGCCGACGCGCAAAGGTCGCTGCAAGCACCAGTCCGCGCAGCCCGGTGGGATGGCGCGTGGCCAGTTCAACAGCCAACGGGCCCGAGAAAGACTCGGCGAGCAGGATGAAGGGACGACTGGGCAGCTGCGACCACAGCCGTTGGGCAAGCGTGGCGTGATCCTGCGGTCCCTGCGCGGGCAGCGTGATCGCCTGCGTTGTCAGACCGTAAGCCTGGAGTGCCGACAGGAACGGGGGCGACAGCCTGCTGGAGCCATCCAGACCGGGCAGCATCAGCACGTGCTGCGGCGCGGCCGATGCAGGGAAAAAGATCGGCGTTTCCTCGCTCCCGATTCCCATGCCACCTCCTTTGCCGGCAAGCATCACCCGCATCGGCAGGCAACGGAACCCCTGCCCAGGCTGTCCTGCTGCTTTGCCGGCCAATGTTGGGCAATACTACCCGCTCTGCCGCGGGACGCGGCTACCCGGGAGAGCCGTTGATGCGATGGACCTGCGCGCTGGCCATGATGGCCATGATGCTGCCACTGAACAGCTCCGCCAGCGATGGTTGGATAAATGGGGATGGCAAGGCGTTGACGGAGACCGATGCCATGAAATCCAGCGGCGGCTTCGCGGCATCGCTTCTGGTCACTTCCGATGCCGACTGGCGGGCCAAGTGGGAGACCCCGCCGGAGACCACTCCCGGCTTCAACGAGGCCAACGAAGTCCACCTGGGCGGTGAGTTGTTCCTGCTGACATTCCTCTCCAACCCGCAACTGGACGAGAACCGCGTACCCAAGGTGCACTGCGATCTGCGCATGCTGCGCCCGGACGGCAGTACCAGTATCGACGAACGCGATGTTCCCTGTTTCACCGCCGCCCTGACCGGCCCGCCAAACCTGCTGTACATGACCAACCTGCACCTGAAGTTCGTCGCTGAGGCCGGTGATCCCAAAGGCACGTGGACTGCGCAGGTGGTGGTCCGGGATCTGCTGCGGAAGGTGAGCCTGCCGCTGCAGGCCCGCTTCGACGTCCGTTGAACCGGGGCATGCGGATGAAGATGCGGCGACTCCTGAGCTGGACCGGTCTTGCGCTTTGCGTGGTCTACCTGCTGTTGACCGCATGGCTGGTTCACGGCGCGCAGTCGGAGGGGGACCCGAAGGGTACCTATATCCTGATGGCGCTCCCCATCACCCTGCAGTCTGCCGCACTCGATGCCATCGGCGCAGGCGGCCTGCTGCGTGGCAAACCCTGGTCGACCGCATATGCAGTGCTGGTTCCGCCGACACTGCTGTTGCTGTACGCCGCCGGCTGGCTGATCGAACGCTCAGCCCGCGGGCGCTAGCCCGCGGCGTCGGTCCGGTGGGGTGCGTCGACGCCCTGCATGCGGGACATCGCAGGCAGGGCGCCATCCAGTATCCAGTTACAGGTCGCTTACGCCGCCCGCGCCGGCATGACCGGCATGCGCGGCCCCTGCTCCAGCTGGAATACCGCCACTGACGTGGTCAGTGCATGCGCCTGTTCTTCCAGCGCGCGGCTCGCGGCAGTGGCTTCTTCCACAAGCGCGGCGTTCTGCTGGGTCACCTGGTCCATCTGCACCACCACCTGGTTGACCTGCTCGATGCCGGCGGCCTGCTCCTTGCTGGCCGCTGCGATGTCGCTCATCAGCTGGGTGGTGCGCGAACTGGCCTGCGCCACGCGTGCGATCGCGGCTTCCGATTCAACGGTCACCGCCAGGCCACTCTTCACCTTGGAAGCGGCGTCCTCGATCAGTTCCTTGATCTCCTTGGCGGCGACACCGGCACGCTGTGCGAGCGTGCGCACTTCGCTGGCGACCACGGCAAAGCCACGGCCCTGCTCGCCTGCACGCGCAGCTTCCACTGCGGCATTCAGCGCCAGGATGTTGGTCTGGAACGCGATGCCGTCGATCACCGTGGAGATTTCCGAGATGCGCGCCGAGGATTGATCGATTTCGCCCATCACCGATGCCATCTGTGCCATCGCCTGCTCGGTCTCGCGCACGGCGGCACCGGCGGCATGCGCTTCGCTGTCGGCCTGACGCGCCAGTTCGGCGTTCTGGCGTACGGTGGAGGTCAGCTCCTCCATCGACGCGGCCGCTTCTTCCAGATTCGCGGCCTGCTGCTCGGTGCGGCGCGACAGGTCGTTGTTGCCGGCGGCCAGTTCCTGGGCCGCGTTGTTGATGCTGTCGGCAGCCACCTGGATGCCGCGGACAATGCCGGTCAGCTGCGCGGTGGTGGTGTTGGCATCGTCGCGCATGCGCGCAAACACGCCGTCGTACTCGCCCTCCATGCGTGCGGTCAGGTCGCCATGCGAGATCGCGCGCAGCACGTCGGAAACATCGGCGATGCTGGCCTGCGAACTGGCCATCATGCCGTTGAGGTGCTCGACCATCGTCTTGAACTGGTACTGGAACGCAGCGGCATCGCCACGCATGCTGAAATCGCCGGCGCGTGCGGCACGGGCCAGTTCATCGATCTGCGCGTTGATCGCCATCAGGCTCTGCTTCACCGCCGCCAGGGTGCGGGTCAGCGTGCCCTTCTCACCCGGGTAGTCCGGCAGGTCGCGGCTGAGGTCACCCATGGCGTAACGCTGCATCACCTCGGCCATCAGCAGTTCCACCTGCACGTGCGATTCGACCAGGCTGTTGGTGGCCTGCACCATGCGGCCGAAATCACCGGGGAACGCGCTGGCGTCCATGCGATAGCGGATTGCGCCGGCCTCGTGCTGCTCGGCCATCTGCAGCTGCGCGCCGATCGCCGCCTGCACACTCTGGCGCACGCTGGCCATCGCCTCGCCCAGCTGGGTCAGTTCGTCACGGCCGCCGAGGCGGAATTCCTGATCCAGCTGGCCCTTGGACAGGCGCTCGGCCAGGTTCACCGCGCGCGCCAGCGGACCGGTCAGGCTGCGGCCGATCATCACCGAGGCACCGATGCCCACCAGCAGCGCGACGCCGCCCAGCACCAGCAGCTGCAGCAGGCTGCGCTCGCCCAGGCGGATCGCCTCGGCGGCAGCCTCACGGCTTTCCTTCTCCTCGAAGTCCACGCCATCGGACAGCGCCTTGTTCCAGCCGTTGGCGGCTTCCTGCACCGGCCCCAGGGTCAGCGCCACGGCGCCCGGGTAGTCGCCCTGCTCCATCAGTTCGCTGGTCTGCTTGTTGAGCGGGCGCGCGATGGCACGCTTGGCCGCGATGGTTTCCGCGATGGCCTTGCCCTCCGCATCGCCTGGCAGTGCCTGGTAGGCGGTCCAGCTGGCCTCATAGCGCTTGACCAGATCGGCAATGCGCTTCTCATCGCTGCCGCGGTCTTCGCCTTGGCGGATCAGCATCTCGCGGCGCACCACCATCATCTGGTTGTTGGCGTCGAGCATCTGCGACAACAGGCGCACCTTGGCCACGCTGACGTCGACCACCTGCTGCATCGCGCGCTTCTGCACGACGCTGGCGGTGGCGCCGGTGGCCACTACGGCGGCAACCAGCAGCAGCAACAGGCCAAAGCCCAGCCCAAGACGCCAGGCAACCCTGACGTTCCTCAAGTAGTTCATGGGGGTATCCAAAACGGGGGGATGTGGCCTTATCGGCGGCACGGCAGGCAATCTTGATCACCGCCCATCGACGGCGTCGGCCACCGTTCACCTTGGTGAGTCCCCGTCCCAGCGGCACCTGCCGGTGCCAGCCGGCGGCAATGACATGCCTGCTCATGCGGGCATCAGATCCCTTTCACGGCGGCCCGGCGCCCCCTGCGGGCAAGGTGGCGGCGTACCTGCTGGAGATCCCAATGCGCTCATCTGTGTCTCGATCCACCCTGCTCGCCATCTCGCTGCTGGCGTCGCCGGCCTTCGCGCAGGCGCCGCCGCCCAACCTGCCCGCCCCCATTGCCGAGAAGGCTGGCCCGGACACCGCAGTGCGCTCCGCACTGCATGCCCAGGTGCTGCTGGATCGTGCGAACTTCTCTCCGGGCCAGATTGATGGTGAGGTAGGCAGCAACCAGCGGCGGGCGGTGTCAGGCTTCCAGACGGCACACGGCCTGACCGTAACGGGTGAGCTGGACGACGCCACCTGGAAGGCTCTGCAGGCCGATACGATCACGCCGCTGGCCAGCTACACGCTGACTGCTGAGGATGTCGCCGGCCCGTTCCAGCCGATACCGAAAGGACCCGCCGCCCAGGCCAAGCTGAAATCGCTGGGCTACAGCAGTGTGGAAGAAGCCCTGGGCGAGCGCTTCCACGCGTCCCCAGAGCTGATGAAGATGCTCAATCCCGGCGTGGATCTGACCAGGGCTGGCAGCCGCATCCAGGTCCCCAACATCGCCCCGGCCGCATTGCCGAAGGCAGCCAAGGTGGTCGTCAACAAATCCGACTCGACCCTGCAACTGCTGGATGCCCAGGGCAAGCTGATCGCGCAGGTGCCTGTCTCATCCGGCAGCCAGCACGACCCGTTGCCGATCGGCGAATGGAAAATCCTGGGCGTGTACCGCGACCCGCCGTTCCACTACAACCCCAAGCTGTTCTGGGATGCCCGCAAGGGGGAAAAGAAAGCCACGCTGCCGCCCGGCCCGAACAATCCGGTCGGCCGGGTCTGGATCGATCTGTCCAAGCCGCATTACGGCTTGCATGGCACGCCTGAACCCGGCCACGTGGGCAAGACCGAGTCGCATGGCTGCGTACGCATGACCAATTGGGATGCACTGCGCGTGGCCGACGCAGTGGACACCTCGGTGCCTGTCGTGATGCAGGAGTGAGTCGATGCGTCTTTCGCAACTGATCGTGCTGGGTGTTCTGCTGGGATTGGGTGCAGGTTGGTGGCTGCACCGCGATATGGATGAGCCGGTGACCGACGCGCTGCCGGAAGCGCCATCGACGGTGGCCGCCGCGCCGGTGACGGAACCGGCAGCGCCAGGCGCAACAGCCCCACCCGCCTCCACCGCGCCGCCGGCCGCCCAGGCTGCCGATGCACCGTCCGGCTTGCTGCTGCCGGTGCAGGGCATCCTGCCCTCGCAGCTGCACGACACCTTCAGCGATGCACGCAGCGAGGGCCGCGTACACGATGCCATCGACATCATGGCCGATGCAGGTACGCCGGTGCTGGCGGTGGCCGATGGCACGGTGGAGAAACTGTTCGACAGCGAGCGCGGTGGCCTGACGATCTACCAGTTCGAGCCCAGCGGGCATTGGTGCTACTACTACGCGCACCTGCAGCGCTACGCCGATGGCCTGGCCGAGAAGCAGGTGATCAAGCGCGGCGAGGTGATCGGCTACGTCGGCAGCACGGGCAACGCCAGCGCCGAGGCCCCACACCTGCATTTCGAGGTGCATGTGCTGGGGCCGGAGAAGCAGTGGTGGAAGGGAGAGTCGATCAATCCCTATCCGCTGCTGAAGTCGGCAGCGATGATGCCCGGCGCTGCCAGCGTCGCAATGCCACAGTAAAGACGGCCAACGCAGCTCCTGGAATCATCAGCAACAGCGCCGCCATCTTCCAGAAGAAGAACGGCCACAGCCAGAGGTAGTCGAGGTCGGTCAGCTTCAGCACGTCCATCGGCGGCAGCAGGTCCACCGAGGCCGCACGGCCGGCCAACGCCGGATCGACCTCCAGCACGGTCAGCCGCAGCGAGGAACGGCCTCGCGGCAGTGCGTCACTGCGGCCGTAGCCGAAGTACGAGGCGGCGAACCGGTCTCGCTCGACCGATTCCAGTGCGCGATGGATCTCCGGATCGGTCACCGCCGAGCGGCTCTCCGCGCGGAACTCGGTGCGATCGGTTGGGGTTTCCGCGCGCAGGCGCAGCTCGGGATCGACCGCCGGATCGGCGCCGTCATCCGCATAACGCAGACGCAGTCGCAGCGGGTCGTCGATGAAGCGGTACACCGTGATCTCGGCGGTCGCGCCCGGCTGCAGCACCAGCGGCAGGGTCTGCGTGCGCGAAGCCAGGTAATTGGCGAGCGCGCCCAGCACCAGCACGATGCAGGCCAGCGTCCACAGGCTCCACAGCAGCCACAGAGTCACCCGTGCGACCGTCTCGCCCTTCATGCCGAAGTCTCCGTCATCGCTGCGCTGCCCTGCCGGCTGTGCCGCCACAGTACCGAAAACGAAAAAGCCCCGCTTGCGCGGGGCTTTTCCTTCAGCAACACCAGGCAGGGCCCAGCGCTACCGGTCTCTCACTCAGGCAAACGGATCCTGCAGGACCATGGTGTGGTCGCGGTCCGGGCCGGTCGAAACGATGCTGATCGGGCAGCCGGCCAGTTCTTCCAGCGAACGCAGGTAGGCGCGTGCCGCCGGCGGCAGCTCGTCCCACTGGGTGATGCCGTGGGTGTTCTCGCTCCAGCCCGGGAACTCCAGGTACACCGGGGTGCACTCTTCCCAGCCCTGCGCATCCAGCGGAGCATATTCGGTGCGCTTGCCGTTGTATTCGTAGGCGATGCAGACCTTCAGCTTTTCCATGCCATCGAGCACGTCCAGCTTGGTGATGCACAGGCCGCTGATGCCGTTGATGGCCACGGCGCGCTTCAGTGCGACGATGTCCATCCAGCCGCAGCGACGCGGGCGGCCGGTCGAGGCACCGTACTCAGCGCCGCGGTCACGAATGCCCTGGCCGACTTCGTCGTCCAGTTCGGTCGGGAACGGGCCACCGCCGACGCGGGTGGCGTAGGCCTTGGCGATGCCCAGCACGTAGTCGATCGAATCGGCGCCAACGCCGGAACCGGCCAGCGCGCCACCGACGGTGGTGTTGGAGCTGGTGACGTACGGGTAGGTGCCGTGGTCGATGTCCAGCAGCGCGCCCTGCGCGCCTTCGAACAGCACGCGCTTACCCTGCTTGCGCAGGTCGTGCAGGATGCCGGCCACGTCGGACTTCATCGGCTGCACGTATTCGCCGAAGGCCAGCGCCTCGTCGAAGGTCTTCTGGAAGTCGACCGCATCGGTGTTCAGATACTTGGTCAGCACGAAGTTGTGGTAATCCAGCGCGGTGCGCAGCAGTTCTTCCAGCTGCTTCGGGTAATGCAGGTCGGCGATGCGGATGCCGCGACGCGCCACCTTGTCTTCGTAGGCCGGGCCGATGCCACGGCCGGTGGTGCCGATCGCCTTGCCACCGGCAGCGCGTTCGCGCGCCTGGTCCAGGGCGATGTGGTACGGCATGATCAGCGGCGCGGCCGGGGAGATCTTCAGGCGCGAACGTACTTCCACGCCGGAGGCTTCCAGCTCGGCGATTTCCTTCTGCAGCGCGGCCGGCGAGATCACCACGCCGTTGCCGATCAGGCACAGCGCGTCGTCACGCAGGATGCCCGACGGGATCAGGTGCAGGACGGTCTTCTTGCCGTTGATGACCAGGGTGTGGCCGGCATTGTGGCCACCCTGGAAGCGCACGACGGCGCCGATTTCCTCAGTGAGCAGATCGACGATCTTGCCCTTGCCTTCATCGCCCCACTGGGCACCCAACACTACGACAGACTGACCCATGACGGGCTCCTCGATTTGTTGCGGCCATCGGGGCCGCGGACGGGTAAACCGTGGCGGGGCTGGCCAGCACCTGGAGGGCGGCTCCAGACGGGGAGCGGCCGGCGATGGAAGGCCCAGACACGGAAAAAGCCGAACGGGGAGGCCCGTCCGGCTTTTGTGCATTATCCGGGTTTCCGGGGTCCGCTGCCACCTTTCCGACGGACGGCTTCACCCACCGGTCAGGGGACCGAAATGGGGTCAGATCCCTTTCCTGCGGAAAGGGATCTGACCCCTGCTAATGCCTCACCCACCACAGCAGGCTCAGGCCGGCCAGCAGCACCAGCCCGCCGAAGCTGCGCAGGGCCGGGCTGGGCAGGTCCAGCAGCCGCTCGGCCATACGCTTCCAGGCGAACGGCGCCACGAACAGGAACAGGCCTTCCAGCACCGCGACCAGGCAGACGGCGGCGAACAGATCTTTCATGGGGAACTCCGGAAAAAGCACGGGGCCCGGCGTCTGGCCGGGCCCCGTGGGGTAGTGCCCTGCGACCTCAGCGGTCGTTCTTCAGGTACTGCAGGAACGGGTCGTTCTTGTCGAGCACGATCACGCCATTGCCGTCGGTCATGGAGCCACGGTAGGCCTCCAGGCTGCGGTAGAACGCATAGAACGACGGATCAGCCGAGCCAGCCTTGCCGTAGATGCGGGCCGCCTCGGCATCGCCTTCACCGCGCAGGCGCTGTGCATCACGCTCGGCCTCGGCGATCAGCACGGTGCTGTCGCGGTCGGCCTGGGCACGGATGGTCAGCGACTGCTCCTCGCCCTCCGCACGCAGCTTGGCCGCTTCCTGCTTGCGCTGGGCGCGCATGCGCTCGTACACGTCGTTGATCACCTGGCTGTCAGTCGGCAGGTCCACCTGCTTGATGCGCAGGTCGATCATCTGCATGCCGAGGCCGGCCACCGCCTCGTTGATCCCCTTCAGCTGCTCGGCGATCAGCTCGCTGCGGTCGCCGGACACCAGCTGCTGCAGGGTGCGCGAGTTGATCTGGTTGCGCAGCGAGTCGGTGATGATCGGTGCCAGGCGGGCATTGGCGATGCGCGGATCGCCGCCGGTGGCACGGAAGTAGTCACCTACGTTGGAGATGTAGCCGATGGCGAAGAAGTCGACGCTGACGTCCTTCTGCTCGGCGGTGAAGTAGCGCGCCGGCGCGGTGTCGAGCACCTGGAAGCGGCGGTCGAAGACCTTCACCGTTTCCACCACCGGCACCTTGAAATGCAGGCCCGGCTTGATGTCCGAACGCACCACCTTGCCCAGGTTCAGCACCATGGCGGTCTGGTCCTCACGGACCACGTACACCGAGCCGAGCAGGCCCAGCACCACCGCCACGATCACGGCGATCCAGATAGGACTCTTCATCGGCTGCCCTCCTCACGGCCGCTCGGTCGCCCGGTCGGGCGGCCCACCGGCCGGCCCGGATCACGGGAAGCTTCCACCGCTGCACCCGGCAGCGACGGCATCACCACGTCCGGGTTCGCCACTGCGGCCGGGGCCGAGGTGGTGGGACGGGTATCGCCGGTCATCGGCACGTAGATCAGCTGGCGGCCATCGCCGCCGATCACCTTGCGGTTCTCGCTAAGCACCTGCTGCACGGTCTCCAGCCACAGGCGCTTGCGGGTCACTTCCGGGGCGTCCTTGTACTGGGCCTGCAACAGGCTGAAGCGCTGCGCGTCACCCTCGGCCTTGGACACCACGGCCTGCTTGTAGCCTTCGGCGGTGGTACGGGCGCGCGAGGCCTGGCCCCGGGCTTCCGGCACGACCTTGGCAGCGTAGGCCTGGGCCTCGTTGATCAGGCGTTCCTTGACCTGCTGGGCACCGTTGACCTCGTCAAAGGCCGGCTTCACTTCTTCCGGCGGACGGGCGTCCTGCAGGGTCAGGCCGGTCACGGTCAGGCCGGTCTTGAACGCCTTCAGCAGTGCCTGCAGGCGCTCCTCGGCGGCCACGGCCAGCGGGCCACGGTTGTTCAGCACGGCGTTGAGGTCGGCACGGCCGACTTCCTCGCGCACCGCGCTCTGCGCCGACTGCTCCAGCACCTGGTTGGCATCGACGGTGCCGAACAGGTACTGCTGCGGGTCGTCGATGCGGTACTGGACGTTCAGCGAGACGTTGACGATGTTCTCGTCGCGGGTGAGCACCGGCACCTGGATCGAGAACGTCTTGATCTCGGTGGCGTTGACCTTGGTGACCGATTCGATCGGCCACGGCAGCTTGAAGTTCGGACCGGGCTGCAGGATGCGCGAGAACTGGCCGAAGCGCAGGACCACGCCACGCTGCTGTTCGCCGATCAACTGGAAGCTGGAGAACAGCACCAGCAGCACCACGGCCGCCACCACCCAACGCACGATGCCGCCGTCGAACAGGTCCTTCAGCGGCCCGGGCAAACCGCCCCAGCCACCACCATTGCCACCGCCGCGTGACCCGAACGGCCCGCGTCGATTGTCCTCGGGGCCTTGTCCGCCCTTGTTGCCGCCGGGTGTATTCCAGGCCATGCACGCTCCATCAAGATGTGGGCTGCGGCGCGGGCCCTTCCCGCGGCGCCAGCCGTGAAACCATTACCGATCATACAAGATGGGGCGGATCGGCAGGATCGAAAGGGGGGCAACGGGGTAAGGTGGCGTTTTCCTCGAAGTCAGGCAATGCCGATGGCCCCCACCCCCCCGTTCACCGCCTTCCGCATCGAAAACGACGACGCCGGTTACCGCAGCGGCCTGGCCCAGCTCAAGGTCGAAGACCTCAGCCCCGGCCAGGTTCTGATCCGCGCCAGCTGGTCCTCGGTCAACTACAAGGACGCCCTGGCCGGCACCGGCAAGGGAAAGATCCTGCGCCGCTTCCCGCTGGTGGGGGGCATCGACGTAGCCGGCACCGTGGTCGCCAGCACCGATCCGGAATGGCGTGAAGGCGACGCGGTGCTGGCCACCGGCTGCGGCCTCAGCGAGACCCGCGACGGCGGCTACAGCCAGTATGTGCGGCTGGAATCGCGTGCGGTGATCGCCCAGCCGACCGGGCTGAGCCCACGCGAGGCGATGGTGCTGGGCACCGCCGGCTTCACCGCGGCGTTGGCGCTGCTGCGCATGCAGGACAACCGGCAGAGCCCGGAACTTGGACCGCTGGCGGTCACCGGCGCCAGTGGCGGCGTCGGCGCGCTGGCACTGTCGATCTTCAGCCGCGCCGGCTACACGGTGCATGCGATCAGCGGCAAACCCGACCAGACCGGTTTCCTGCACGCCATCGGCGCCACCGAGGTGCTGCCGCGTGAGGCCCTGGCCGACACCGGCCCACTGCAATCGGCGCGTTTCGGTGGGGGCCTGGACAATGCCGGCGGCGCCATGCTCGCCAGCCTGCTGGCGCAGACCGCGCCCTACGGCAGCGTGGTCAGTGCCGGCCTGGCGGCCAGCCCGGCGCTGGACATGACCGTGATGCCGTTCATCCTGCGTGGCGTGTCGCTGCTGGGCGTGTCCTCGGCCAATGCGCCACGCGGGCTGCGCGAGGATGTCTGGGCGCGGCTGGGCAACGAATGGAAACCGCAGCACCTGGACCGCATCTGTACCGCCGAGGTTGGCCTTGATGGCCTGCCGGCCGTGTTCGAGCGGATGCTGGCGGGCGGCTCGCTGGGCCGCACCGTGGTGCGGATCGACTGAACGTAGCAGGCAGGCGACGGACGGCAGATGCGCCCCTCCCGCCGGTAATGAGCCCGCACTACACTGCGGGCATTACATGGGGAACAACATGGCACGCATTCTGATCGTCGACGACTCACCGTCGCAGCTGTTGGGGATACAGCGCATCGTCGAGAAGCTCGGGCACCAGATCCTGACCGCCACCGATGGCGCCGCCGGGGTCGAAACCGCCAAGGCCGAGCTGCCCGACCTGGTCCTGATGGACGTGGTGATGCCCAATCTCAACGGCTTCCAGGCCACCCGCACCCTCGCCCGCGACGAGGCAACCCGGCATATTCCCGTGATCCTGGTGACCACCAAGGACCAGGATACCGACCGCATGTGGGGCATGCGCCAAGGCGCCAAGGCCTACATCACCAAGCCGTTCTCGGAAGACGAGCTGTCCGAAGTGCTGGAGCGCGTGTTCGCCGGGCAGGGCTGAGACGCGCGCGGTAGTGCCGGCCGCTGGCCGGCAATGATGTGTGATTGCCGGCCAGCGGCCGGCACTACCGGAAGGCGTGCTCAGATCGTCTCGCCAAACGCCTTGGCCAGGTTCCGGTAGGCCTTCTTCTGCGCCTCGTCGGTCGCGGCCGGGGCCACGATCTCGATCTCGACGATCTGGTCGCCATCCGGATTGCCCGGCAGGCCACGCCCGCGCAGGCGCAGCTTGCGCCCGGCATCGGAGTCGGCCGGGATCTTCAGTTCCACCGCGCCGCCCAGGGTCGGCACGCTGATGCTGGTGCCCAGCGCGGCCTGCCACGGCGTGACCGGCAGGGTGTAGAGGATGTTGCGGCCATCGACCTCGAACTGCGGGTGTGCGGCGTACTCCACTTCCAGCAGCAGGTTGCCGCCATGGTTGCCCTGCCCCGCCAGGCGGATCACCTGGCCCGGACGGATGCCCTTGGGCACGCGCACGTCCAGCTGCTTGCCGTTGACGGTGATGCGCAGGCTGTCGCCGCTGTAGGCCGCTTCCAGCGGTACCGACAGCTTGGCGCGGGTGTCGCGGTTGGGCGCATGGCCCTGGCTGCTGAATCCCGGGCCAGGGCCGGCACCGCCGCGCTGGCGCGCGAACAGGCTTTCGAAGAAGTCGCTGAAGCCGCCGTTGGCGCCACCACCCCCGAACACTTCCTCGAAGTTGAAACCACCGGCGCCGCCGTAGTTCGGCGGCACGTTGAACTCCTCGCCCGGGCGATAGCCCTGCGCGCGCAGCTGGTCGTAGGCCGCACGCTTTTCCGGGTCGCGCAGCGCCTCGTAGGCCTCGTTGACCGCCTTGAACTTGTCTTCGGCCCCGGCCTCCTTGCTGACGTCCGGGTGGTACTTGCGTGCCAGCCGGCGGTAGGCGGTCTTGATCTCCGCCTCGCCCGCGCTCGGTTCCACCCCCAGGGTGGCGTAGTAATCCTTGAATTCCATCCAGCTACCTCGATCTGCTTCGGCCGCGCCGGTGGCGCCGCCCCGGGTTCATTCTACGCGCCGGCGATGCTACGCCGTCGCTCGTGCGGCCCCGGTGAGGCCGACTGATCCTGCGCAATGCGGTTGCCATCGCCCTGCCCCAGGCTATGGCTGGAAGCCCGCTCCGCAAAGCCTGAAGATGGGCCCTGCACGCCGGTTTTCCAATGTCTTGACGTCCCTGTCCCATCCGGCCCACTACGCTGCCCCAGCAAGGAGTTCCCCATGACCATCCATGTCGGCGACCGCATTCCGGAAGTCACCCTCAAGCGCATCCGCGAGGGCATTGAAACGCTCGATACGCATTCGCTGTTCGACGCGCGCAAGGTGGTGCTGTTCGCTGTGCCCGGCGCGTTCACGCCGACGTGCTCGGCCCGCCACCTGCCCGGCTACGTCGAGAAATTCGAGGCCTTCCGCCAGCGCGGCATCGATGTCTACTGCATGGCCGTCAACGACCCGTTCGTGATGAAGGCCTGGGCCGCCGATCAGCACGTGCCCGACGGCCTGCTGATGCTGTCCGACGGCAATGCCGAACTGACCCGTGCGCTCGGCCTGGAGCTCGACGCCAGTGCCTCGGGCATGGGCATCCGCTCGCGCCGTTTCGCCCTGTTCGTGGTCGACGGCGTGGTCCGCGCCGCCTGGGTTGAACAGCCCGGTCAATTCGAAGTGTCTTCGGCCGACTACGTGCTGGAGCACCTGCCCACCTGATCTCCCACCGCAAGAGGAAACGGCCAGCCATGTCCAGCAAGCCAGCCAAAGCCCCCAAGCCCACCGCGCAGATTCCCGGCATCAGCGAGCGCACGGCCCTGCGCCAGCGTGCCCGGCGCAACATCGAGGATGGTGCGATCACCGACAGCTACAGCGCCGACCGCAAGGTGGTGATCAAGCTGCTCAACGACGCACTGGCCACCGAGTACGTGTGCGTGCTGCGCTACTACCGGCACTACTTCATGGCCAAGGGCATGCTGGCCGACGCGGTGAAAGCTGAATTCCTTGAACATGCACAGCAGGAACAGGCGCATGCCGGCAAGCTGGCCGAGCGCATCGTGCAGCTCGGCGGCGAGCCCGACTTCAACCCGGATACGCTGACCGCGCGCTCGCATGCCGAATACAAGGAAGGCAGCGACCTGCGCGACATGGTCCGCGAGAACCTGGTGGCCGAACGCATCGCCATCGACAGCTACCGCGAGATGATCAACTTCATCGGCGACCGCGATACCACCACCAAGCGCATCCTCGAAGAGATCCTGGCACAGGAAGAGGAACACGCCGACGAGTTCGCCGATCTGCTGGATGGGTGGATCGGGGAGTGATCCGGTAGATGCCCACCCTGGTGGGCGCCTTTGCCGCGTGCCAACCAAGGTTGGCACCTACCAGAGCACGGCGGTGTCGTTGGCGCTGGACCGCGCGCCGCGCATTGCCCGGCGCCTACCGGAGGACAGTGAACCGTACCTGCGTCCACGCGCCGTCTGCGGCCAAGGCGGTCAGGGTATGCGCACCGGGATCGGCGAACTCGCGCTGCATCAACTGCGCGCCGTGGGTCTGCGCGATCCAGCGGCCGTCCAGCAACCAGTCCACCGCCTGCTCGCTGCCCAGCGCGCGCAGCTGCAGGCGCACGCCGTGTTCCGAATTAGGCGCGCGCGCCAGCGTGGCGCCGTCATTGAGCCCGTCCACATGCAGCGCGACGCTGGCCTCGCGCCCGTCGTCGCGGCAGTCTGGCGACAGTCCCGGCAACTGCGAAGCCTCGCGCGTGGCCTTGGGCAGCCACGGTGACAGCAACGCCGGCCAGCGCGCGATCTCGCGGGCGACTTCTTCGTGCGGCAAGCGGCAATCAGCAGACACGCGCAGTCCGCTGCGGGCATCGGCCAGGTAACGCTGCCGGCCCGGCTGCCAGCGCCGCGCCTCGCGTTCGGGGAAGGTCGGCGGTGCGGCGCCATCGAGCAGGTAGGCTGGCATCCGCCGCTGGCACAGTGCGGCCGGCAGTCCCTCGGCACGTTCGCCAGTGGGCCAGCAGATGTCTTCCTGGCTGACACTGGCCGGCATCGGCGCGGCCGCCGAATCACCACGCTGGCGCGGCAGGCTGTCCACCACTTCGAACATCAGCGGCAGCGCGGTGACCGCGCCGTACTGGCCCGGCAACGGAGTACCGTCCGGCCGGCCCACCCACACGCCCACCGTGTAGTGGCGGGTACTGCCGATCGCCCATGCATCGCGGTACCCGTAACTGGTGCCGGTCTTCCACGCCACGCGCGGGCGGCCACCGACATCGAACGTCCCGGCGCTGTACCCCGGGCGCGGGTTTGATTCGAGCATCTCGCGCACGATCCAGCTGGCGCCCGGCGAGGCCAGGCGCCGCTCGATCATCGGCTCGTCGTCGGTGTAACGCACGCGGCCGGCGATACCGCTCCGGTTGAACGCGGCGAACGCGCCGACCAGGTCTTCCAGGCGCGCGCCGGTGCCGCCCAGGATCAGCGACAGGTTGGGCGAACTGCCCGGCGGGAAGCGCAGTTGGATCCCGGCGTGCGACAGGCGGGCAGCGAAGCGCGCCGCGCCGACCCGCTGCAGCAGATCCACCGACGGCACGTTGAGCGACAGCCGCAATGCGCTGGAGGCACCGATGGGCCCATTGAAGGCCATGTCGAAGTTGCCGGGGCGGTAGCTGCCGAAACTCTGCGGTGCATCGACCAGAAGGCTTTCCGAATGGATCAGGCCATCGTCCAGCGCCATCGCGTACAGGAACGGCTTGAGCGTGGAGCCTGGCGAACGCCAGGCCTGCACCATGTCCACGTGACCCAGCCGCTGGCGGTCACCGAAGGACAATGTACCGACATAGGCGCGTGCCTGCAGGGTCCGGTTGTCGACCACCAGCAGGGCCGCCGAGGTACGCTCGGGCAGCGTCGAGAAGTAGCTGGCCACGCGCTCTTCCAGCGTGCGCTGCAGGCCGATGTCGATGCTGCTCTGGATGCGTGCCTGGCCCGGATGCGCCGAGTGCAGGCGCTGCGCCAGCAGCGCGGCGTGCAAGGGAGGGCGTAGCGAACGCGCCACCACGTTCTCGACGCGCGCATCCTCCACTTCTTCCGGTGTCCACGCGCCCAGCTCGGCCATGCGTGACAGCACCTTGTCGCGCGCCTTCTGCGCAGCTTCCGGATGGCGGTCCGGGCGCAGCCGGCTGGGCGCCTGTGGCAGCACCGCCAGCAGCGCAGCCTCGGCATGCGACAGCTGCGCCGCCGGCTTGCCCAGATAGGCCCAGCTGGCCGCTTCCACGCCTTCGATGGTGCCGCCGTAGGGTGCACGCTCCAGGTACAGGGCAAGGATCTGCTGCTTGCTCAGGTGCACCTCAAGCTGCACCGCACGCAGCATCTGCTTCAGCTTGCCCCACGGGGTGCGTGAGTGCGGATCAAGAATGCGCGCGACCTGCATGGTCAGGGTCGAACCGCCGGACACGATGCGGCCGCCGCGCAGCAGCTGGCCGCTGGCCCGCAGGATCGCCAGCGGGTTGATGCCCGGATGGCGCCAGAACCAGCGGTCTTCATAGGTCAGCAACGCCTGCAGGTACAGCGGTGAGACGCTGTCGATCAAGGCTGGATAGCGCCACACGCCCTCGGCATCGGCAAACGCGCGCAATGGCGTGCCGTCGGCAGCCACCACCAGGGTGCTGGTATCACGCTGCTTCGGCAGCGGCGGCGGGAAGGCGAAATCCAGCACCAGCAGCAGCGCCAGCGTAGCGGCCATGCCCCAGCGCAGCCATGGCCACAGCGGCCGCCACCGGCGGCGCAGGGCCGCCAGCCGATTCGTCATCGTGTTCTTCATTGCGGGTTGCCAGCAGGACGGGCCGCGCCGTCGCGGCCCGTCCGCGCGGTCACGGCTGTACCACCGTGATCGTGGTCGGGTTGCTGCGGCCGACGCCGCGCAGCTGCGGCCGGTACATGTCCTCCACCAGCGGCGGCGGCACCGAGTAGGTTCCCGGCGTCACCGCGCGGACCAGGTAGAACACGTTGGCCTTGCTGCCACGCGAGAGCTTCAGCGCGGCCACGTAGCGGTCGTCGCGGAACTCCTCGTGCTTGGTATCGGCGGCCTCACCACGGTCGCTGATGGTGATGCCATCGACCACCACGTCGGCCCACTGCTTGGCATCGCCCAGGTTGAAGTTCTCGATCTCCAGGCCCGCCGGCAGCAGGTCGGTCAGCAGTGCATCGGGCATCGTGGTGTCGGCGGTGACGGTGACGCGCACGATCAGCGCTTCGCCTTCCTTCAGCGGGCGCGGCGACCACGGCTTGCCATCGGTACCGAAGTAGCTACGTTCAATACCCACTACGCTGTTGTCCGGTGCGGGCGCACTGCGCGGGATGCCGGCCACATCAATGCTGGCGAACATCGGCGGCTGCCCCTGCGGGGTGAAGCGCACGCCGCTGGCCAGCTCGCTGGCGCTGAAGTTGCGGCCGAACAGCTTGCGCTCGCCGATGGCTTCGGTGCTGCCACCGATCACCAGCTCACCGGCCACCAGCGCCTTCTGGTTGGCGGCCAGGGCCTTGCCGAGGCGGGCAATCGCCACCTGTTCCTGCGTGCTCAGCCACATCCAGCCGGCATTGCGGCGCGCATCCAGGCCACGGCCAAGATCCACCGCACGCGCATCCCAGGCGGGCTTGGCCAGCTTGTTCTCGTGGGTCAGCGCGATCATCAGTGCATCATCGCGGATCGCACTGCCGTAGTCGCCGAAGTACGACGGACGTTCGCTGCTGGACTTGGCGAAGGCCGCCGCCAGCGCGGCCTGGCCACGCTTGGCATCACCCTGCAGCGACAGCGCCACGCCCAGGTGGACCAGCGACAGGCCACCGACCGCCTTGCTGCGTTCGTTGTCGTACAGCGTGCGCAGGGTACCCAGCGGTGCACGATTGACCCGGGCCAGCACGTAGCCCGAATACGCCTGGTTGGCGAACTTCAGCTTCTCGCGATCCTCCTGGCCATAGAACTGATTGCCGCCGGACAGCAGATCCTCGCTGAGCCGGTTGAGCGCCTTCTGCAGCACGTTGTCGGGCACGGCGAAGCCGGCGTCCTTGGCATCAAGCAGGAACTCGGTGATGTACGGGGTCAGCCATGGGTTCACGTAGCCATCGTCACCCCACATCGAGAAGTTGCCATTGGCCACCTGCATCGACGCCAGGCGACCGAACGCACCTTCCATGCGCTCTCTACGGGTTTTGGCATCCAGGCCATCGGCGCCGAGCATCGACGAGGTGGCCTGGTCCAGGATCAGCGCGGCGTAACCCTTGCTGGTGGTCTGCTCGGCACAGCCATATGGATAGTTCAGCGCGCCCTGCAGTGCACTGGCGAACGGGATCGGCGGCAGCGGGCTGACCAGCAGGCGGGCATTCACCGACTCGGACATCAGGCCCTCGGTCAGGCTGTTGTCGAGGCTGACCGCGGCCAGCGGATCGAGCGTGCGCACCTGCGAACGCAGCACCTGCGGCCACGCCGCACGCACCGGCAGGTCGTAGCGGCGATCAGCCTTGAAGCCGTTGCCGTCCACCCGCACCCGCACCTTGGCCACGCTGTGGCCCTCGCGAGCCGACAATGGGAAGCTCAGCGTGGTCTTGGCGTCGGCATTCAACTGCACGCTGCGGCTGCCCTCGCCCAGGTTCAACGGGCCTTCGCTCTCCACCTTCACGTTGAACTGCCCCGGCTTGCCGGTGAAGTTCTGCACGTCCAGGGTCACGGTGCTGCGGTCGCCCGGGGCCAGCACGCGCGGCATGCTGGCTTCGGCCAGGATCGGGGCGCGCACAATGGTTTCCACGTCACGCTTGCCGTACTGGTCATCGCTGTAGACCAGCGCCGACACGCGCAGGGTGCCGTTGAAGTCCGGCACTTTCAGCCGGATGCGGGCATTGCCCTTGGCATCGAGCTGTACCGGGCCGGAGAACAGGTCCACGGTCTGCACGCGCGCGGTCGGGCGCTTGGCCTGCGGCAATGCCTGCAGCGCCATGTCGCCGCCGAACTTCAGCTTGCCGCTGCCACCATCGAAGCTCTCGATCACCCGGCTGTAGATGTCGTAGGCATCGATACCGAGGCGACGCTGGGCAAAGAAGTGTGCACCGGCATCGGGCACCGGGAAACGGGTGATGTTGAGGATGCCCACGTCCACCGCCGAAACGGTGACGTGCGCGGTCTTGCCGGCCAGCTGCGGCGCACTGACGGTTACCGGCAGGTCCTGCTCCGGGCGCATCTGCTTGGGCGCGACCAGGCCGACGGCCACCGTGCGGCCCTTGCGGTCCATCGGCACGTGCACCACGCCCACCGCGCGGGCCGGGGTGATCTTGCTCGGCGCACTGCCGCCACGGAACACCAGCGCGGTGATGTAGACGTCGTGGCGCTCCCAGTCGGCGGTGACCGGGATCTTGAAGGTCGAACCCGGCTTGGCCTCGATGTCCTGCACATACAGCATGCGGTCGGTCTCGACCATCAGGATGCCCTTGCCGGCGTGCGGCGGGGTCACCGTCACCTCCAGGGTGTCACCGGCCTTGTAACCGGTCTTGTCCAGGCCCAGCTTGACCTTGTCCGGGCGCGCATCCAGGCCACGGTTGTCATCGCCCCAGCTCCAGCCGGCACGGAACGGATAGCGGCTGGTCAGGCCGGTGGACGGATCGAACACGTCCACCCGGTACTCGCCCCACTCCACCGGGAAATCAAAGGCGACCGCGCTGTTGCCGGCATCGACGGTGCGGGTTTCCTTGTTCTCGAAACGGCGGGTGAAGTCGTAGTCCCAGCGGTTGTCGTTGAAGGTCCAGTGGTAGTCGCGCAGCTCGCGCACCAGGGTGATCTTCAGGCCCTTGGCCGGCTGCGGCGTACCAGCGGCATCCACGCGCATCAGCTCGAAGCGCGCGTTGCCGTTGGAATCGGCGCCATCGTCCGGGTTGAACAGCGGTCGCACGCCGACCAGCGCATTGGCCGGCCACATCACCCGCTTCAGGGTGCGGGTGACTGTGCGGCCGCCGGTTTCATACAGGCTGCCGGACAGCACCACGGCGATCGGCGCCTTGGCCTTGGCGGCCTCTTCCGGCAACGCCACATCCTCGCGCAGCTGGCCATTGGCCGGCAGCGTGGTGTCGATCACGTCCTTGGCCTCGCGCGGCAGCTGCAGGGTCGGGTCACCGAAGAAATAGCCCGGCAGGCCTTCCACCGGCTTCTGTTCGGCGGCCACCGCCATGCGTGCGGTGAAGCGGTTGCCATCGGCCGGTGCGCCATACAGGTAGGCGCCATTGGCCTGCAGGCGCAGGTCCTCACCCGGCTTCAGCGTCTTCTGCGCGCTGTCCAGGTCCAGCTTCATGCGTTCGGGCAGGAACTCCTCGATGCGCAGGGTCATGCCCTGGATCGCTTCCTTGCTGGCCGGGTCGGTGCGGAACTCGACCTGCCAGCGCCCGGTCGGCGCCTCGGTGGGGATCACCTGCTCGAAATTGATGTAGCCCTGGTCACCCGGCTGCAGCCGGGTCTCGCGGAAAGTCTTGCCATCGGGCTGCTTCAGGCGCAGGAACACGGGCTGGGCCTTGACCGGTTTGCCGTCGTTGTCACGCAGCAGCGCGGACAGGCGCACGGTCTCGCCCGGCCGGTACAGGTCGCGCCCGGACCAGGCATAGACATCGAACCAGGCGTTGTCACGGCCAGCCACGGCGAATTCGCTCAGGTCCAGCGCCGGCTGGTTGAACGGCAGGAAGCTGGTGTCCTTGCCACTGCTGGCGACCAGCACGTGGGTGGCATCCAGGGTGTAGTTCAGCAGCGCATTACCATTGCCGTCGGTGCTGCCCTTCAGCACCACCTCGCCCTTGGCGTCGAGCACGCGCAGGTCAATGCCCTTCAGTGGCGCGCCGTCCTTGAGACCGGCGGTGTGCACGAACAGCTTGTCCTTGTAGGCGCGGGTATGCAGGCCGATGTCGCTGACCGAGAAGAACGCGGTGTCGAACTCGCCTTCGTAGTCACCGGTACGCTTGAGCAGGGCGAAGTACAGGCCCGGCTCCTGCAGTTCCTTGATGTCCTGGGTGGGCAGGTAGGTCAGCACCCGCTCGTTCTGCTTGCCGCCAAGGATGAAGCGGTTGACGTAGACCGGCTCGGCCAGCTTGTTGATCGGGCTGCGCTCGTAGTCGCTGCTCAGCTCCCAGCTGCCACGGCGGCCGCCGCGCTGGTACTGGCTGAAGAAGGTCGGAAGATCCTTCTCGCGCACGCGCAGGAATTCGACGTCGACTTCCGGCACGTTCACCGAGACCACCGGCAGGCCACGGCTGTCCTTGGCAGGCAGCACGCTGCCCTGCGAGGCGAAGCCAACCACCGGCTTCAGCTCGCCGCTGAACACCTTCTGCTTCAGTTCCTTGCCCAGGCGGCTGCCATCGGCGGCCAGCAGGTCCGGCGAGACCACCAGGCTGAACTCCTTGCCGGCCTCGACAAACGGGTAGCGCAGGGTCAGGCCGTCATCGGACAGCGTCCAGCTGCTGTCCTCGGTGCCGACCTTCTCCTCGAAGCGCACCAGCGTGTCGAAATCCTGGGTGCCGACCAGCGGGCGCGAGAACTCCAGCGCCAGCGACAGGCCGTCATTCTTCTGGTCCGGGTAGGCCCGCAGCAGGGTGAATTCCTTCACCTGCTCGGCCTTGGTGGTGATCGCCTCGCCACTGGCCTTGGGCAGCTGCCCGCTGTCGTTGCGGCAGCCGGCCAGGCCCAGCAACAGGCCTCCTGCCAGTACCGCCGCCGCCCATCCCCACCGCTTCCGCCGTGCCGGACCGCTCATGTCGTCACTCCTTGATCGAGGTGGCCATTATAGGCAGGCCGCGTCAAGGCGTTGGCGCCCCGGCGGTCGGAAACCCGGTTCCGCCCGGGACCCGCTAGCCGCCAACCTTGGCTGGCGCCCCCCCACATGCCAACCAAGGTTGGCATCTACCAGAGCGGCCTCACCCCGGCTGGTACAGGTCCACATAGTCGGTCACCGGCATTGCCGCCAGCGCCACCGGATCCAGCGATGCCGCCAGGATGCGCTGCTGCTGGACTGTCGGGAAGCGGTGGGCCAGGTGCCGGCGGAACTTGTCCATCAGCAGCGGAATGCCTTCCTCCCGGCGTCGGGCATGGCCGAGCGGGTATTCCACCAGTACCTCGGGCAGCTCAGTACCGTCGCTGAAGCGCACGCCCAGGCCGTTGGCAATGCTGCGCTTGTCCGGGTCCAGGTAGTCGGCGCTGAGTTGCGGATCCTCATGGCAGGCCATCTTCGCCCGCAGGGCATCGATGCGTGGATCAGCGGCAACGTCGTCCTCGTAATCCTCGGCCACCAGCCGCCCGTGCAGCAGCGCGATGGCGACTATGTACTGCACGCAATGGTCGCGGTCGGCCGGGTTATGCAGCGGGCCCTGCTTGTCGATGATGCGGATGCAGGCTTCCTGGGTCCGGATCGCGATATGCGCGATGTCCTCGACCCGCCGCCCCATCGCACGCAACTGCTGGTGCAGCATGATGGCCGCCTCCACTGCGGTCTGGCCATGGAACTCGGCCGGGTAGCTGATCTTGAACAGCACGTTCTCCATCACGTAGCTGCCCAGCGGTCGCCCCAGCGTCAGTGCCTTGCCATGCATCGACACCGCTTCAAAGCCCCAGGTCGGCGCGCTGAGCACGCTGGGGTAGCCCATCTCGCCACTGGCCGCCATCAGCGCCAGGCGCACGCCACGGCTGGTCGCATCGCCAGCTGCCCAGCTCTTGCGCGAGCCGGTGTTGGGTGCGTGCCGGTAGGTGCGCAGGGACTGACCATCGACCCAGGCCAGCGACAACGCATTGAGCATGCGCTCGCGATCCAGGCCGAGCAGCTGCGCAACCACAGCGGTGGTGGCCACTTTGACCAGCACCACGTGGTCCAGCCCGACCCGGTTGAAGGAATTCTCCAGCGCCAGCACGCCCTGGATCTCGTGCGCCTTGATCATTGCCAGCAGCACGTCGCGCACGGTCGGAGGTGGGCGCCGCAGAGCCTGCGCGTTGCGCCCCAGCCAGTCGCAGACGGCAAGGATGCCACCCAGGTTGTCCGAAGGGTGCCCCCATTCGGCCGCCAGCCAGGTATCGTTGAAATCCAGCCAGCGCACCATCGCGCCGATGTTGAAGGCGGCCTGCACCGGGTCCAGCACGTAATGCGTACCCGGAACGCGCGCGCCGTTGACCACGCTGATGCCCGGCACCAGTGGACCAAGCAGTTTGCTGCAGGCCGGGAACGACAGCGCTTCCAGGCCGCAGCCCAGCGTGTCGAGCAGGCAGTGGTGCGCGGTCTGGAACGCCAGCGGTGAGTCGATGCGCGCGTCGCGCACGTAGTCGACGATGCCCACCAGCAGCGCATCCCACGCTGCACGCTCGTTAGATGGGGTGTGGCTGTCGGACATCATCGATCTCCTCGTTGCGGTGCACGGTCGCCCGTGCACCATGCCAACCAAGGTTGGCATCTACCAAAGCAATCTGTCTCTGCGGCCCGGTAGTCGCCAACCTTGGTTGGCGTTCACCAACGCATCACTCGACCGGTACCCGCACCTTGCCTTCCATCAGCACGCGGGCGCTGCGGCTCATGATGGCCTTGGTCACCGTCCATTGGCCGTCAACGAGACCGGCCTGCGCACCCACGCGCAACGTGCCGGAGGGATGGCCGAAGGTCACCGCTTCGCGTTCGCTGCCTCCAGCAGCGCGATTGACCAGCGTGCCCGGAATCGCTGCCGCGGTGCCGATCGCCACGGCAGCGGTACCCATCATCGCGTGGTGCAGCTTTCCCATCGACAACGCACGCGCATGCAGGTCGATCGCCGAGGCCGGAATGACCTTGCCACTGGACGACACGTAGTCCTGCGCCGGTGCCACGAAGGCCACCTTCGGCGTGTGCTGGCGGGTCGCCGCATCTTCCAGGTTCTTGATCAGCCCCATGCGCAAGGCGCCGTAGGCGCGGATCTTCTCGAAGCGCTCCAGCGCCCCCTTGTCCTCGTTGATCGCAGGCTGCAGTTCGGTGCCGGTGTAGCCCAGGTCGGCCGCATTGAGGAAGATGGTCGGAATGCCGGCGGTGATCATGGTCACCTCGAAACTGCCCACGCCCGGCACGTCCAGGGTGTCGACCAGGTTGCCGGTCGGGAACATCGCGCCCGCATCGCCGTCATCGGACGGATCGATGAACTCCAGCTGGATCTCGGCGGCCGGGAAGGTCACGCCATCCAGCTCGAAATCACCGGTCTCCTGCACTTCGCCATCGCGCATCGGCACGTGGGCGATGATGGTCTTGCCGATGTTGGCCTGCCAGATGCGCACGGTGCACAGGCCGTCGCGTGGCACGCGGGACGGATCGATCAGGCCGTTGGCGATCGCGAACGGACCCACCGCAGTGCTGAGGTTGCCGCAGTTGCCGCTCCAGTCGACGAAGGCGGTGTCGATCGAGACCTGGCCGTACAGGTAGTCCACATCGTGGTCCGGCACCGACGCGGTGGAAATGATCACGCATTTACTGGTGCTGGAGGTGGCGCCGCCCATGCCGTCGGTCTGCTTGCCATACGGATCGGGCGAGCCGATCACGCGCATCAGCAGCGCATCGCGTGCGGCGCCCGGCACCTGCGCGGCGTCGGGCAGGTCCTGCAGGCGGAAGAACACGCCCTTGCTGGTGCCACCGCGCATGTAGGTGGCGGGAATACGGAGTTGCGGGAGGAAAGTCATGGATCAGTATCCTGGGTGCGACGAACCAATATCGGGGTTGAGCTCCTCGTCTTCGAGCAGTGCTTCCATACCCCGCGAAGCATTCCAGATGCGCACGATGGAAACGTGCGCAAGTAGCTCCACGTAGTAGACCAGGTAGCCGTCGAAGCGACGAACCGGATGAAAACGCAACGGCGCTGGCAGCGAGGGCAACAGATCCGCATGCAATGTGGAACCAGCACCCGGGTGAGCCTCGATCAGCTTGACGACGGACTCCACCGCATCGATGAAGCCGACTTCCAGCACTTCTCCGCCCTGATCTGCATACCAGGCTGCTGCCTGGTCGAGATCTAGAACCGCTGCAGGAGACCAGTGCGAAGGTCTCACTTGCGGTTCCGAGCACGCTCACGGAGCTTGTCGAAGTGATCCGGCGCCAGAGGCGCCGAAGGACCAGAAGACAGCCCCTCGGCAATCAGCTGCTTGAGCAGTTCTTCGGCCTTGCTGCGCTGGCGCTGGCGGATCAGGTCGCGCACATAGTCCGACGTGCTGGAGTAGCCGCCTTCGCGCACTTCTTCGTCCACGAACTGCTTGAGCGGATCAGTCAGCGAAATGTTCATGGTGGCCATGAGACTCTCCATTGGCAGTTTTTGCCAAGTCAGTGTGCGCCCTGCCCAGGTGTCGGACAAGCCCGCCCCCGGCCTCCGGGGGCAGGCATTCAGGCCGGTATCACGCCACCTTGGCGCCTTCCAGGAAGTCCTGCGCGAAGCGCTGCAACACGCCACCGGCCTCGTAGATCGCCACTTCCTCGTCGCTGTCCAGGCGGCAGGTGACCGGCACGATCACGTCCTGGCCGTCGCGGCGGTGGATGACCAGCGTCAGCTCGGCGCGCGGGGTGCGCTCGCCGACCACGTCGAAGGTCTCGGTGCCATCGATGCCCAGGGTCAGGCGGGTGGTGCCCGGCTTGAACTCCAGCGGCAGCACGCCCATGCCGATCAGGTTGGTACGGTGAATCCGCTCGAAGCCCTCGGCCACGATCGCCTCCACGCCAGCCAGGCGCACGCCCTTGGCGGCCCAGTCACGCGAGCTGCCCTGGCCGTAGTCGGCACCGGCAATGATGATCAGCGGCTGCTTGCGCTCCATGTAGGTCTCGATGGCTTCCCACATGCGCATCACCTTGCCTTCCGGCTCCACGCGCGCCAGCGAACCCTGCTTCACGCTGCCGTCGTCGTTGCGCACCATCTCGTTGAACAGCTTCGGGTTGGCGAAGGTGGCGCGCTGCGCGGTCAGGTGGTCGCCGCGGTGGGTCGCGTAGGAATTGAAGTCCTCTTCGGGCAGGCCCATCTTCGCCAGATACTCACCGGCGGCACTGGAGGCCAGGATCGCGTTGGACGGCGACAGGTGGTCGGTGGTGATGTTGTCCGGCAGCACCGCCAGCGGGCGCATGCCCGACAGCGTGCGCTCACCGGCCAGTGCGCCCTCCCAGTACGGCGGGCGACGGATATAGGTGCTCTGCGGGCGCCAGTCGTACAGCGGGCTGACCGTCGCGCCGTGCTCCACGCGCACATTGAACATCGGGTTGTAGACGCGGCGGAACTGCTCCGGCTTGACCGAGGCCTTGACCACGGCGTCGATCTCGGCGTCGCTCGGCCAGATGTCCTTCAGGCGCACCTCGTTGCCGTCGGCGTCCACGCCCAGCACGTCCTTCTCGATGTCAAAGCGCACGGTGCCGGCGATGGCATAGGCGATCACCAGCGGCGGCGACGCCAGGAAGGCCTGCTTCGCATACGGGTGGATGCGGCCATCGAAGTTGCGGTTGCCCGACAGCACAGCCGTGGCGTACAGGTCACGGTCGATGATCTCCTGCTGGATGGCCGGATCGAGCGCGCCGCTCATGCCGTTGCAGGTGGTGCAGGCGAAGGCGACGATGCCGAAGCCCAGCTTTTCCAGGTCCGGCAGCAGGCCGGCCTCTTCCAGGTACAGCTGCACCGCCTTCGAGCCGGGCGCCAACGATGACTTCACCCACGGCTTGCGCAGCAGGCCGCGCTCGTTGGCCTTGCGTGCCAGCAGGCCGGCAGCGATCACGTTGCGCGGGTTGGAGGTGTTGGTGCAGCTGGTGATGGCGGCGATGATCACCGCGCCATCCGGCATCAGCCCCTGTGCCTGCTCGGCCTTGCCCGCTGCCAGCTTGGCCTCGTCGGCGATGCCGCGCTCGGCCAGCTCGGCGGTCGCCACGCGCTTGTGCGGGTTGGACGGGCCGGCCATGTTGCGCACCACGCTGGACAGGTCGAAGCGCAGCACGCGCTCATACTGTGCGGTGGCCAGGTCGTCAGCCCACAGGCCGGTGGTGCGCGCATAGTTTTCCACCAGCGCCACCTGCGATTCCTCGCGCCCGGTCAGGCGCAGGTAATCGATGGTCTGCCCGTCGATGTAGAACATCGCGGCGGTGGCGCCGTATTCGGGGCACATGTTGGAGATGGTGGCGCGGTCACCGATGGTCAGTGCCGCCGCTCCCTCGCCGAAGAATTCAAGGTACGCGCCGACCACGCGCTCCTTGCGCAGGAATTCGGTCAGCGCCAGCACCACGTCGGTGGCGGTGATGCCCGGCTGCGGCCTGCCGGTCAGCTCGACGCCGATGATATCCGGCAGTCGCATCCACGAGGCACGACCGAGCATCACGTTCTCGGCTTCCAGGCCGCCCACACCAATGGCGATCACGCCCAGCGCATCCACGTGCGGGGTGTGGCTGTCGGTGCCCACGCAGGTGTCGGGGAAGGCTACGCCGTCCTGCACGTAGATCACCGGCGACATCTTCTCCAGGTTGATCTGGTGCATGATGCCGTTGCCCGGCGGAATCACGTCCACGTTCTCGAACGCCAGCTTGGTCCAGTCGATGAAGTGGAAGCGGTCTTCGTTGCGGCGATCCTCGATCGCGCGGTTCTTCTCGAACGCCTGCGGATCGAAACCACCACACTCCACCGCCAGCGAGTGATCGACGATCAGCTGCACCGGCACCACCGGATTCACCTTGGCCGGGTCGCCGCCCTTGTCGGCGATCGCATCACGCAGGCCAGCCAGGTCGACCAGTGCGGTCTGGCCGAGGATGTCGTGGCACACAACGCGCGCCGGGAACCACGGGAAATCCAGGTCACGGCGGCGCTCGATCAGCTGCTTCAGCGAATCGGCGAGCGTGGCCGGATCGCAGCGGCGTACCAGGTTCTCGGCCAGCACGCGCGAGGTGTACGGCAGGGTGGCATAGGCGCCGGGCTGGATTGCATCGACGGCGGCGCGCGCGTCGAAATAGTCCAGCGCGCTGCCGGGGAGGTTCTTGCGGTAATCGGTATTCATGGGCTGGCGGAATGCTTGGGGCGGGCCGGGTGCCGGCGGTGCGGCGGCGAAAGCATCCGGCCGGCACGCGGCCGGCCGGATGGGGACAGCAGGTGGATCAGACGCGCTTGTCGATGGCGACGAAGTCGCGGTCTTCCGGACCGATGTAATTGGCGCTCGGGCGGATGATCTTGCCGTCGATGCGCTGCTCGATGATGTGCGCGCTCCAGCCGGCGGTGCGCGCGATCACGAACAGCGGGGTGAACATCGCGGTCGGCACGCCCATCATGTGGTAGCTGACGGCGCTGAACCAGTCCAGGTTCGGGAACATCTTCTTGATGTCCCACATCACCGATTCCAGGCGCTCGGCGATGTCGTACATCTTCATGCTCGACTGTTCTTCGGACAGCTCGCGGGCCACGTCCTTGATCACCTTGTTGCGCGGATCGGAGACGGTATAGACCGGATGGCCGAAGCCGATCACCACTTCCTTGCGCTCGACGCGGGCCTTGATGTCTTCCTCGGCCTCATCCGGATTGTCGTAGCGCTTCTGCACTTCGAACGCCACTTCATTGGCGCCGCCGTGCTTCGGGCCACGCAGTGCGCCGATGCCACCGCAGATCGCGCTGTACATGTCGCTGCCGGTACCGGCGATGACACGACAGGTGAAGGTCGAGGCGTTGAACTCGTGTTCTGCGTACAGGATCAGCGAGGTGTGCATCGCCTTCACCCACGAGTCCTGCGGCTTCTCGCCGTGCAGCAGGTGCAGGAAGTGGCCACCGATCGAGTCATCGTCGGTTTCCACGTCGATGGCACGGCCGTTGTGGCTCCAGTGGTACCAGTACAGCAGCATCGAGCCGAGGCAGGCCATCAGCTTGTCGGCAATGTCGCGCGCGCCCGGATGATTGTGGTCATCCTTCTCCGGCGCCACGCAGCCGAGCACGGACACACCGGTGCGCATCACGTCCATCGGGTGTGCCGACGGCGGCAGTTCTTCCAGTGCGGCCTTCACCGCGGCCGGGATGCCACGCAGCGACTTCAGCTTGGCCTTGTACGAAACCAGCTCGGCGCGGGTTGGCAGCTTGCCGTGCACCAGCAGGTAGGCGATTTCCTCGAACTCGCTGGTGTTGGCCAGGTCCAGGATGTCGTAGCCACGGTAATGCAGGTCGTTGCCACTGCGGCCCACGCTGCACAGCGCGGTGTTGCCGGCGGCGGTGCCGGACAGGGCGACGGACTTCTTCGGCTTGAAGGTCGGGGTTGCGGTCGTATCGTTCATGTTTCCCTCCGAAACTTGATGGTGCAGGGTACTGCTTATTTCTTGGCGGCGAACAGCGCATCGAGCTGCTGCTCGAAGGCGTGGTAGCCGATGCGGTCGTAGAGTTCTTCGCGGGTCTGCATGGTTTCCACCACGTTGCGCTGGTGGCCATCGCGGCGCACCGCCTGGTAGACGTTCTCGGCCGCCTTGTTGGCCGCGCGGAACGCCGACAGCGGGAACAGCTGGATCGCAACACCGGCCGAAGCCAGTTCATCGCGGCTGAACAGCGGGGTGGCACCGAATTCGGTGATGTTGGCCAGCACCGGCACCTTCACCGCGTCGACGAAGCGACGGTAGGTGTCCAGGTCGTAGGCCGCCTCGGCGAAGATACCGTCGGCACCGGCCTCGACACAGGCAATGGCGCGCTCGATGGCCTTGTCCACGCCGTCCACCTGGATGGCGTCGGTACGCGCGATCAGGAAGAAGTCCGGATCGGTCTTGGCATCGGCGGCAGCCTTCACGCGGTCGACCATTTCACCCTGCGAGACGATCTCCTTGCCCGGACGGTGACCGCAGCGCTTGGCGCCAACCTGGTCTTCGATGTGGCAGGCGGCCGCGCCGGCCTTGATCAGCGATTTCACGGTGCGCGCGATGTTGAACGCACTCGGCCCGAAGCCGGTATCGATGTCCACCATCAGCGGCAGGTCGCAGACATCGGTGATGCGGCGCACGTCCACCAGCACGTCTTCCAGGGTGTTGATGCCCAGGTCCGGCAGGCCCAGCGAGCCCGCGGCAACACCGCCGCCGGACAGATAGATGGCGCGGAAGCCGGCGCGCTTGGCCAGCAGGGCGTGGTTGGCGTTGATGGCGCCGATCACCTGCAGCGGCGATTCGGCAGCAAGCGCCTCACGGAAGCGGGCACCGGCGGAGAAAGGGGCGGAAGCGGTCATGCGGCAATCCAGGTTGGAGAACGGATAGGTAGGCGCAAGCACCATGCCAAGCTGCAAGCCGTTGATTTCACGGGGATGACCGCCACGCAATAGTGAAACGTATGAAACACTGAAACGGATGTATCATGAAACATCACGTCGACCTCCAGCCGCCATGTACCTGCCCCGCTCACCCCTGCGCCACGCCGACACCGACCCCGGTCGCCCGGTGATCTGGACGGTCAGCGTCTCGCGCCTGACCGGCCTGCTCGGCGATGTCATTCCCGAATTCGATCGACGCGCGCGCATCGAGCAGATCAACCTAGGTTTCGAGGAAGCGGTAGATGTGATCGGTCAACGCCTGCGCCGCGAGCATTGCGACGTGGTCATCGCCGGCGGCTCCAACGCGGCCTGGCTGCGCGGTCGGCTGGAGCTGCCACTGGTGCCGATCCAGGCCAATGGCTTCGACCTGATGGAAGCGTTGGCCCGTGCCCGCCGCATCGCCAGCCGCATCGGCCTGGTCACCCACGCCAGCGACGTACCGGCGTTCAGCAACTTCCAGCAGAGTTTCGGCCTGGATATCGAGCACCGCCGCTTCGTCACCCGCGAGGATGCGCGCGACTGCATCGCCGACCTGCGCGCCAACGGCATCGAGGTCATCGTCGGCACCGGCATGGCCATCGACCATGCCGAGCAGGCCGGCCTGCCGGGGGTACTGCTCTATTCGGCCGACTCGGTGCGGCAGGCGTTTGAACATGCGCTGGAGCTGACCCAGGCGCTGGCCCGCTCCAGCGGCAACCGAGCCGCCCCGCGCCGGCGCCCGGCAGCGCGTGCCGACACGCATGAACTGCTCGGCGACAGCCAAGCGATGGCCCAGGTGCGCGCACAGATCGCGCTCTACGCACCGCACGACAGCACGGTGCTGGTCACCGGCGAAACCGGCACCGGCAAGGAACTGGTAGCGCGTCAACTGCACGCCGCCAGCGGCCGTCGCGGGCGCTTCGTGGCGCTGAATTGCGGCGCCATCAGCGAATCACTGCTGGAAGCCGAACTGTTTGGCTACAGCGATGGTGCCTTCACTGGTGCACGGCGCGGTGGTCGCGTGGGCCTGGTCGAGGCCGCCGATGGCGGTACGTTGTTCCTGGATGAGATCGGCGAACTGCCGCTGCCGTTGCAGACCCGCCTGCTGCGCGTGCTGGAAGAACGCGAGGTGCTGCGTGTCGGCGCTACCGAACCGACCGCAGTCGACCTGCGCGTGGTGGCCGCCACCCTGCAGTCGCTGGAGCAGCGCGCGGCGACCGGCAGCTTCCGTCGCGACCTGTATTACCGGCTGGCCGCGCTACGCATCGCCCTGCCCCCGCTGCGTGCGCGGCGCAGTGACATCCCGCTGCTGGCACAGCACTTCTTCCGCCAGCTGCGTGGCATCGACGCGCCATTGGATGAGGATGCACTGGCGTTGCTGAACGCGGCCGAGTGGCCGGGAAACGTGCGCGAACTGCGCAATCTGGTGGATCGACTACGCATCCACTGGCAGCCGGCTGAAGGGCCTATTGATGCTTCGCGACTGCTGCAGCTTGCGCCCGAGCTGGCAAGCGAAGGCGCGACGGCACTGCCGCTGGAAAGCAACGGCAAACGCCCGCCGCGTGCGCAGCTGGAAGCATTGCTGCAGGAACATCGCAATGACCGCGAGGGCATGGCACAGGCGCTGGGCGTATCACGCACCACGCTATGGCGCTGGCTGCGCGCGGAGGGTCTGTAGAGCCGAGCCCATGCTCGGCTGCTTCTGCAGGGACAACAGCCGAGCATGGGCTCGGCTCTACAGCAGCCCCGGCACCGCCCTGACTTACGGATACAGCAGTCGCTTGCTCCAGCGCCCTTCAGCACCGGCTTCATAGCACCAGCGCTCGTGCAGGCGGAACTGCGCGCCGTACCAGAACTCGATGCGGTTAGGCACCACGCGCAGGCCGCTCCAGCCGTCCGGGCGCGGCACGTCCTGGCCCTCGAAGCGGGCTTCGACCTCGGCCACGCGCGCGTCGAATTCCTCGCGCGTGGCCAGCGTCTTCGACTGCTGCGAAGCCCAGGCGCCGATCTGGCTCATCCGCGGGCGGCTGGCGAAATAGGCGTCGGCCTCGGCATCGGCCACCTGCTCGACGCGACCCTCGATGCGCACCTGGATGCCGGCCTCGCGCAGGCTGCGCCACAGGAACAGCAGTGCAGCCTGCGGATTGGCCTGCAGCTCCCGGCCCTTGTGGCTGTCCAGGTGGGTGTAGAACACGAAGCCACGCTCATCGAACGCCTTCAGCAGCACGGTGCGCGCCGACGGACGGCCGTGCGTATCGGCGGTGGCCACGGTCATGGCGTTCGGCTCGACCTCGCGGCTCTGCCTGGCCTCTTCGAACAGGCTGGCAAACGTGGACAGGGCTTCGGCGTACAGGTCGCTCATGATTGCGTTCTTCTCACACGGATTGGGCTATTGTGGCTGCATGGCCGCTGCTGCGTATATGCCCCAGGTGAAAGGATTCCCCGAAACATTGGCCGAACAGGTGCTGGACGACGCACTGGGCAGTGGCGCAGCGGTTCCAGTATTGGCGATCAGCGGCCTGCAGGGGAGCGGCAAATCGACGCTGGCCGCGCAGGTCGTGGCCCGCGCCCAGGCACGCGGCCTGAACGCCGCCACGCTGTCGATCGACGACGTCTACCTGACCCGCGCACAGCGGCAGCGGCTGGCCCGCCAGGTGCATCCACTGCTGATCACCCGGGGCCCGCCGGGCACCCATGACCTGCCGCTGGCCCACGCAGTGCTGGATGCGGTGGCCGCGCGCCAGCCCTTCGCGATGCCGCGTTTCGACAAGCTGGCCGACGAACGCCTGCCCGAAGCGCAATGGCCGCACCTGCACCAACCGCTGGACCTGCTGGTGTTCGAAGGCTGGTTTCTGGGCACGCCCGCGCAGGATGACAACGCGCTGGACAGCCCGTTGAACGCGCTGGAGCGCGAGGCCGACGCCGATGGCCGCTGGCGGCGCTGGTGCAACCAGGCGCTGGCCCGCGACTACCCGGCGCTGTGGCAGCGCTACGACCGGCTATGGTTCCTGCAGCCGCCGGATTTCTCGGTGGTACCGCGCTGGCGCTGGCAGCAGGAGCAGAACCTGCAGGCCTTTCAGCCAGGCCGGCACGGCATGAGCCGGCCACAGCTGGAACGCTTCGTGCAGTACTACGAGCGGGTCAGCCGGCAGGCACTGCGGGCGCTGCCGGCGCTTGCCGATCACGTGGTGGTCCTGGACGGCCAGCGACAGGTGCAGGACGTGCGCTGAGCACGCCTATTCCACCAGGAAGGTCACCCGCAGGTTGACCCGCCATTCGGTGATCTCGCCGCTGCCATTGGTGACCACCTTGGTCTCGTTCACCCAGGCGCCCTGGATGCCCTTGACCGTCTCGGAGACCTTCTTCAGCCCGCTGCGCACGGCGTCCTCCACGCTCTTCGGCGAGGAGGCGGTGATTTCGATGACCTTGGCGACCGTCATGGCCTGTACTCCGGCTGGCGCGGGAGACCCCGCTGGAACGCCTACCCTGACGTGAAGAACGTAAAGGCCAGGGCACGGAGGTGTTAGCATCAGAGGGCATGAATCCTGCTCCGAACCTGATCCTGATCGGCCCGATGGGCGCCGGCAAAACCTGCATCGGCCGCCGCTTGGCCGAGCGCTTCACGCTGGACTTCGTCGATGTCGACCAGGCCATCGTCGATGCCGCCGGTGCCAGCATCCCGACCATCTTCGAGCACGCCGGCGAAGCCGGTTTCCGCAACCATGAACGCGAGGCCCTGGCCCGTGTGCTGGAAGGCCGCGGCCAGCTGGTCTCCACCGGCGGCGGCGCGGTGCTGGACCCCGACAACCGTGCACTGATCGCCCGCCGCGGCTTCGTGGTCTACCTGCGGGTCAGCGTGACCGCGCAGCTGGAACGCCTGGCCCGCGACAAGGGCCGGCCGCTGCTGCAACGCCCGGACCGCGAGCAGGTGCTGCACGACCTGGCCGCACACCGCGACCCGCTATACCGCGAACTGGCCGACCTCACCCTCGATACCGACCCGTACACCGCTGCCGATGCGACTGCCCAGCTGGTGGTCAAGCTGGCCTCGCAATGGCAGCGCCAGGACCTGACTGCATGACTTCCCCCGCCCTGCTGCAGGTCGCCGTTGGCGGCGACCGCCCCTACACCATCACCATCGGCGCCGGTGCCCAGGCCGATGGCGCTGCACTGGCCGCGCACGTTCGCGGCCGCCACGTGCTGCTGCTCAGCGACAGCGAAGTCGCCCCGCGCTATCTGGCACCGGTGAAGCAGACCCTGCTGGCCGCGCGCCCCGACCTGATCATCGGCGAGCACGTGCTGGCCGCCGGTGAGGCCTCCAAGACGCTGGCCGAATTCGGCCGCGCGATCGAAGCGCTTGCGGCGCTCGGCGCCACGCGCGACGCCTGTGTCTTCGCCCTCGGCGGCGGCGTGGTCGGTGACCTTGCCGGATTTGCCGCCGCCTGCTGGATGCGCGGCGTGGACTGCGTGCAGCTGCCGACCACCCTGCTGGCGATGGTCGATTCGTCGGTGGGCGGCAAGACCGCCGTCGACATCCCGGCCGGCAAGAACCTGGTCGGCGCCTTCCATCCGCCGCGTGCGGTCATCGCAGATACCCGCGTGCTGGCCACCCTGCCGCCGCGCGAACTGCGTGCAGGCCTGGCCGAAGTGGTGAAGTACGGTGCGCTGGGCGACGCGGTGTTCTTCGAATGGCTGCAGCAGCATGCCGATGCGCTGGTCGCCGGTGAAGACCACGTGCTTTCCGAAGCCATCGCGCGCAGCTGCCGGCACAAGGCCGCCATCGTCGAGCGCGATCCGTTCGAGAAGGGCGAACGTGCCCTGCTCAACCTCGGGCATACCTTCGGCCATGCCATCGAAACCGAGCAGGGCTACTCGGCTCCAGGCCGCGATGCGCTGAACCATGGCGAGGCGGTGGCGGTGGGCATGGTGCTGGCGGCGAAGCTGTCCACCGACCTCGGCCTGGCCGACGATGCCGACCGCGCTCGCCTGCAGGCACTGTTGGAACGCCTCGGCCTGCCGGTGGCGATCCCGGCCGGGCTGGACCCGCAGGCCCTGCTCGGCCGCATGCGCCTGGACAAGAAGAACGTGGCCGGCCGCCTGCGCCTGGTGCTGTGGCGCGGCATGGGCCGCGCCGAAGTGGTGCCGGACGTCGATGAGGCGGCGGTACTGAAGGTGCTGTCAGCCAGGTAGAGCCGGCCGCTGGCCGGCTCCTCCACGCATGAAGTTGCCGGCCAGCGGCCGGCACTACCACGTTGCGGCAGGGGTCACCCCTGCCCCGCTACAATCGGCGCCATGCACGTCTACCTGCAACATCCCGACGCCGGTGCGCAGGCACCGCGTTTCCTGCGCCTGAGCCTGCAGCCGGACCTGTTCGGCGGCTGGGAGCTGCTGCGCGAGAGCGGCCGCGTCGGCAGCCGCTCGCAGCTGCGGCGCGAGCTGTTCCTGCAGGCCGACGACGCCCGCCACGCCTTCGAGAAGGCCCGCGATGCCGAACTGCATCGCGGCTTCCAGATCCTTTCGCACGGCGACTGACGCCGCTGCTCCTCCCGTCCAAGGAATGCCCATCGTGACCAGCCCTCTCCGCAACGATCGCCTGCTGCGCGCCCTGCGCCGCGAACCGGTGGACTGCACCCCCGTCTGGCTGATGCGCCAGGCCGGCCGCTACCTGCCGGAATACCGCGCGACCCGGGCCAAGGCCGGTAGCTTCCTGGCCATGGCCAAGACCCCGGAGATCGCCTGCGAAGTCACCCTGCAGCCGCTGCGCCGGTTCCCCCTGGACGCAGCCATCCTGTTCTCGGACATCCTCACCATTCCCGATGCGATGGGCCTGGAGCTGTACTTCGTCGAAGGCGAAGGCCCGAAGTTCCGCCATCCGGTGCGTGATGAAGCGGCCATCGCCAAGCTGGCGGTGCCGGACATGGAGCAGGACCTGGGCTACGTGATGGATGCGGTACGCCTGATCCGCCGCGAGCTGGACGGCCAGGTGCCGCTGATCGGCTTCTCCGGCAGCCCCTGGACGCTGGCCTGCTACATGGTGGAAGGCGGCGGCAGCAAGGATTTCGCACGCATCAAGGCGATGGCGCTGAACCATCCGCAGGCGCTGCACCGCCTGCTGGAGGTCACCACCGAAGCGGTGATCGCCTACCTCGGTGCGCAACGCGCGGCCGGTGCGCAGGCGCTGCAGGTGTTCGACACCTGGGGTGGCGTGCTGTCCCCGGCGATGTACCGCGAGTTCTCGCTGCGTTACCTGCAGCGGATTGCACAGGGCCTGGATCGCGGCGAAGGCAGCGAGCGCACGCCGCTGATCCTGTTCGGCAAGGGCACCGGCCTGCACCTGGAAGCACTGTCGCAGACCGGCGCCGATGCACTTGGCCTGGACTGGACGCTGGACCTGGACGAAGCAATGCGCCGCACCGGTGGTCGCGTCGCGCTGCAGGGCAACCTCGACCCGACCACGCTGTACGCCTCGCCGGATGCGATCGCCACGGCCGCAGCGCGCGTGCTCGACACCTATGCCGCCGGCAACGGCGGCTCGCGCGAAGGCCATGTGTTCAACCTCGGCCACGGCATGTCGCCGGACATGGACCCGGCGCATGTGCAGGTCCTGGTCGACGCGGTGCACGCGCACAGCCAACGCTGAGCATTCCGCATGCCATCACGGCGCGATGTTGATCGCGCCGTGACCCGCAGTGCGCGATCATGGCGGCCCCCACGCTGCACCGGCCACACCCCATGTCCACATCGCCATCGACCTACAACCGCCAGCGTCCCCTGCTGTGGCTGGTGTCCCTGGCGATCTTCATGCAGATGCTGGACTCGACCATCGTCAACACGGCGCTGCCAGCGATGGCGGCCAGCCTGGGCGAGAGCCCGCTGCAGATGCAGTCGGTGGTGTTCAGCTATGCGCTGGCGGTCGCCACCTTCATTCCCGCCTCGGGCTGGATCGCCGACCGCTATGGCACCCGGCGCACCTTCCTGGTGGCGATCATCCTGTTCACCCTCGGCTCGCTGGCCTGCGCGTTGGCCCAGCACCTGCACCAGCTGGTCGGCGCGCGCGTGCTGCAGGGCATCGGCGGTGCGATGCTGCTGCCGGTCGGTCGGCTGGCGGTGATGCGCTCGGTGCCGCGCGAGGATTTCCTGCGCGCGATGAGCTTCATCGCCATCCCCGCGCTGGTCGGCCCGCTGATCGGCCCGACGCTGGGCGGCTGGCTGGTCGAGATCGCCTCATGGCACTGGGTGTTCCTGATCAACCTGCCGATCGGCGTGATCGGTTTCATCGCCGCGATGAAGATCATGCCCGACCATTACGCCAGCCATCGCACCCGTTTCGACCTGCGCGGCTACATCATGCTGGCTTTTGCGATGGTGGTGCTGTCGCTGGCCTTGGACGGCATCTCCGGACTCGGCACCCCACACGCGCTGGTGATGCTGATGACGGTCGCGGGCCTGGCTGCGCTGGTGGGCTACTGGCTGCATGCCGCCAATTCCACCGCACCCTTGTTCTCGCTGGCCCTGTTCCGCGTACCCAGCTACCGCATCGGCATCCTCGGCAACCTGTTCTCACGCATCGGCAGCAGTGCCATGCCGATGCTGATCCCGCTGCTGCTGCAGGTCGGCCTCGGCCTCGGCCCGATGAACGCCGGCCTGATGATGGTGCCCGTAGCGGCGGCTGGCATGGTGTCGAAGAAACTGGCAGTGAAGCTGGTCGAACGTTACGGCTACCGCCGCGTGCTGATGACCAACACCGTGCTGGTGGGGCTGGCAATGGCCAGCTTCATCCTGATGACACCTGGCCAGCACCTGGCCTGGCGCCTGGTGCAGCTTGCGTTCTTCGGCGCGGTCAATTCACTGCAGTTCACCGTGATGAACACCGTGACGCTGCGCGACCTTGACCGCGAATTCGCCAGTTCCGGCAACAGCCTGCTGTCGATGGTGATGATGCTGGCCGCCGGTTTCGGCGCTGCGGCGGCCGGCAGCCTGCTGGCCGCGTTCGGCAATCACCTGGACAGCAACAGCGCGACCGCCGCGCTGCATGCCACATTCCTGTGCGTGGGCGCGATCACCCTGACCTCGACGATGATCTTCTGGCAGCTGCCTGACACCAAGCCCGAACCGCGGCAGGTCGAGCACGTCGCGGAGTGAGGATGGTTCGGCAGGGCCTGCGGCCCTGCACCCGCGGTAGTGCCGGCCGCTGGCCGGCAACAGCAACAGCCAAAGCGGCATTCCGTGGGTTGGCGGGGCGGTGTCGCAGTGCGGGGACGCCGCAAGTACGTCCCTGTAGGCTTGTCAGCCGCATCCATGCGGCTGACACCCCGCACTGCGACACCGCCCCACCTCTGACGGATTCCGGCGGCTCTTGGTAGGTGTCGACCTTGGTCGACACATCTGTCAGATATCGAAATCGATCTGGGGTCAGATCCGTTTTCCTACGGGAAACGGATCTGACCCCACGCCATTTCAACAGCTCGCAGAATTCTGTCGAAGGCGGGGTGGGTCCACAGGCCCTGCAGAACCTACCTACCCGTGGCCCTGGCGATCGCTTCCACCAACAGCTCACCAGTCACCGGCTTGCGCAGGAAGCCGCCAATGCCGGCTGCTTCCACCTGCTGCTGCAGGTCCGGATCGGTCCGCGCCGTCACTGCCAGCAGCGGCAGCATGTAGCCCTGGTTGCGCAGGTGCTGGGCCAGCTCGAAACCACTCAGGCCCGGCAGGTCCAGATCCAGCAGGCCGACGTCGAAATCGCCGGCACTGATCTCGCGCAGCGCCGCCAGCGCATGGCCGGCATGCACCACCTCGTGGCCGCGTGCGCTCAACAGGCCACGCACCACGTCGGCCACGGTGGCATCGTCCTCGACCAGCAGCACCCGCAGCGGCGGCATGTTCGCCGCTTCGTCGCGATGCCCCTCGGCCGATGCCTCGGCATCGCTGTTCACCACCAGCGGCAACGGCAAGGTCACGCCGAAACAGGTGCCCCGACCCAGCTGGCTCTCCACCTGGATCCGCCCCTGCATCGCATGCGCCAGCTCGCGGCAGATCGCCAGACCGAGGCCACTGCCACCGTACTGCGCGGCGGTTCGTGCACCATCGGCCTGCTCGAAGCGGCGGAACAGGCGCTGCTGTTGTTCCTGGCTGATGCCCGGGCCGGTATCGCGCACCTCGAAGTGCAGCGCACGCAGCTCGCCATCGCAACGTGCATGCAGGGTGATAGTGCCGCGGCTGGTGAATTTCACTGCGTTCGACAGCAGGTTGAGCAGGATCTGCCGCACGCGCATGGCATCACCGGTCGCCTGCAGGCCCGCAGGCAGCTGGTTGTCGAGGACGAAGCGCAGGCCCTTCTGTGCAGCCAGCGGGCCCATCAGCGCCGCCAGATCCTGCAACAGGCCATTCAACGCAAACGACTGCGACTGCAGTTCCAGGCGCCCGGACTCGATCCGCGCCAGGTCCAGCGCATCGTTGACCAGGTGCAGCAGGTGCTCGCCAGCATGCCGGATCGACTGCGTGTAGCCACGCTGCTGCGGGTCCAGTGGCGAGGCAAGCAGCAGCTCGCTCATGCCCAGCACGCCGGTCATCGGCGTGCGGATCTCATGGCCAAGGTTGGCCAGGAAGCGGGTCTTGGCCGCCGACGCCTGCTCGGCCAGTTCCTGCTTGTGCAGCGCCAGCTGGTAGGCGTGCCGCCGCTGCAGGCGGCGTCGGTACAGCCAGGCAAACCAGCTGGTCAGCAGCAACCCGACCGACGCCAGCACCAGCAGGCCGGACAGGCTGCGCCACCACGGCGGCTGCACGCGAAATTCCAGGCTCTGCACCCGCGACCACACATGGTCGGCCGACCGGGCCTGTACTTCCAGCCGGTAGCTGCCCGGCGCCAGGCGCGAGAACAGGCGCTCGCCGGCCGGGCCGACTTCGACCCAATCGGGGTCGTAGCCGGCCAGGCGGTAGCGGTACGTATTGGACGCCGAGTCGGCGAAGGACAGCAATCGCGCGACGATGCGCAGGTCGCGGTCGCCATCGGCGATCTGCAACGGCGCATCGTGGGTCATGTCCAGCACCTGCTCGTTGCGGCGCACTTCCACCCGCTCGATCACCAGCGGGGCGCGACGGACCGAAGGCCGTACCTGCTCCGGGTCGAACACCACCGCGCCCGCTGCCGTTCCGGCCACCAGATGGCCATCGGCCGCTGCGATCAAGGTGTGCTCGCGGAATTCCTGGCTTGGCAGGCCGTCGTGCACGCCGTACAGGCGCACGCTCTGCCCATCGGCACTGACACGTACCAGGCCGCGTGCGCTGGTCGCCCAGGCCACGCCCTGCGCATCCACCACCAGGCCGGAGGCGGAGATCGCCGGATAGCCCTGTTCGGCACCGACCACCGCCTGCCGTTCCAGGCGTCCCTGGCTCCAGCGGTAACGGGACAGGCGACCATCCTCGGACAACCAGACCTGGCCGTCACGGCCCACATGCAACGCATGGATCGCCGTTGCCGGCGCACCCGGCACCGGCTGGAAGCGCTCGCTTTCCGGCAGCCACTGCAACAGGCCACGGCTGCTGGCCAGCCAGATGTGGTCCTGCGGACCGCATTCCACATCGAGGTTGAGCTGGCCCTGCTGCAGGCCGCGCTGGCCATTGTCCAGCTGGCGCCGCACGTGGCCGTCGAGATCGCGCTGCTGCACGCCTGCGGGCAGCATCAACCAGAGGCTGTCGCCGTCGCAGGTCATCATCGCTTCGACCACCCCTTCCATCGCCGCATCTGCACCGGCATCACGGCCCCAACGACGCAGTTCGCGCCGTTGCGGGTCGTAGCGCACCAGCGCATCGGTCGATCCAATCCAGACCTGGCCACGCCGGTCCTCACGCACCGAGGTCAACCAGTGCATGCCGTTGACCCAGGTGCGATGCTGCTCGATCCTGCCGGTCTTCGGATCGAAGCGGTCCAGCGCGCCATGGCTGCCCACCGTCCAGACGCCGCCGTTGCTGGAGGGGCTGGTACCCAGCACGAGCGCATTGCGCAGCGAGCTGGGGTCGTCCTCCAGGCGCGACAGCACCGAGAACTGCCACCAGCGTGGCAGCAGGTGCCACAGCCCGGCATTGGTGCTGGCCAACCAGATGCCACCTTCGCGGTCCTCGTAGGCACCGGTCCAGTTCGGCCGTACCGGACCGCGCGCGATCGCGCTGTACAGCGGCACGGTCTGGTACTGGCCATCGACCGCACGCCCCAGCCCGGTGCGTGTATCCAGCCAGTGCCCGCCCTGCTCGTCGCGCAGCATCATGCCCAGCACCTGCTCGCCCGGCGGCAGCTTCCACGGGGGGGCTTCGAAGCGGCCATCCGGGCGGCGCACGGTGGCGCCGGCCATCGTGCTGATCCACAGGCTGCCATCCGGTTCGGCGGTCAGTCCGTTGATCAGAAGGCTGGGGATGATGTCCGTACCGACACGCTCGAAGTCGGTCCCGGTCCAGCGCGCCACGCCATGCTTGGTGCCGATCCACAGGCTGCCATCGGCCAGCGTGGCCAGGTAGGGCACCGACGACGAAGGCAGGCTGCGCGGATTGTTCGGCTCGGGCAGGAAGCGCTGCAGGCGATCCTGGCTGTCCAGGCGGTACAGGCCGCCTTCGTGGGTACCGAACCAGATCGAGCCATCAGGCGTGCTGGCCAGGCTCCAGACCGTGTTGGTACCCATCAACGGCTGGCTGCTGCGGTCGTAGAAGTGCAACTGGCGGCGGTCGGCCGACATGCGCACCAGGCCGGCGTTCTCGGTGCCTATCCACAACTGGTTGCGGGCATCGACCAGCACCGTCCAGATGCGGTTGTCACGCAGTCCATCCTCGGAACGCCACACGCGGTAGGTGCGGCCGTCATAGCGGGCCAGGCCATCGTTGGTGGCGATCCACAGGTAACCGTAGCGATCCTCGGCCATGCGGTTGACGGTATTGGACGGCAGGCCATCGAACACCGTCACCTGCCGCGGGCTCGGAGGCACCGGCTGTGCCGCAGCGGGCAACGCGCAGCACAGGAGGACCAGCAGCAGCATCGCCGCCCGCAGATACACCACCGATTGCCTCCTCACGCTGGTCCTGATGATTCCCGCGCTGCGGGCGTCGGCATGGTAAACCGAAAGTCGCGCCGTTCACGCCCGGCGTCGGCGTCGTCACGCAGTCGCCTGTCGTTTCGCACGCGCCTGGGCGATGGCCGTCACCAGCAGGTCGCCGGTCACCGGCTTGCGCAGGAAGCCATCGAAGCCTGCGGCCAGCACCTGGGTTTCGGCATAGGCATCGGAACGGGCGGTCACCGCCACCAGCGGCAGTTCATAGCCCATGGTGCGCAGCTGGCGGGCGATGGCCGTACCGTCCAGCGCGGGCAGATCGAGATCGAGCAGGCCGACGTCGAAACCATCGGTGGCGATCTCCGACAGCGCGCCCAGGCCATGCAGCACGTGGACCACCTCATGCCCGCGCACGCGCAGCAGGCCGGCGATGACCTCGGCCACCGTGGCATCGTCCTCGACCAGCAGGATGCGCAGCGGCGGCAGTTCCGGCAGGGCCGCCACGTCGCCCGCTTCGCTGGCGGCCTGGCGCGTCCAGGGCAGGGGCAGGCGCACGCGGAACCGCGCGCCCTTGCCAGGCTGGCTGTCCACTTCGATGCGCCCCCCCATCGCCACCGCCAGTTCCTGGCAGATCGCCAGCCCCAGACCACTGCCGCCGTAGCGCGACGCGGTACGCGGGCCGTCGGCCTGTTCGAAACGATGGAACAGGCGCTGCTGCTGCTCGGCATTGATGCCCGGGCCGCTGTCATGCACTTCGAAACACAGGCCGCCCTTTTCTTCCAGGCGTACGGCCAGGCCGACGTGGCCGCGCTCGGTGAATTTGATCGCGTTGCCGAGCAGATTCAGCAGGATCTGGCGCACGCGCATCTCGTCGCCACTGACACTGATCGGCCCGGGCGGGTCTTCGCCGCGCTGGAACACCAGCTGGCGTTGCTGCGCGATCGGCTGCATCAGGCCCTGCACCTGGTCCAGCAGCTCCCCCAGATCGAACGGGCGCAGGTCCAGCTCCAGCCGCCCGGCTTCGATCCGGGCCAGGTCCAGGGCATCGTTGACCAGCCGCAGCAGATGGCTGCCGGCCTGCTGGATGGACCCGGCGTAGCCGCGCTGCACCGGATCCAGCGGAGTCGCCAGCAGCAGTTCGCTCATGCCCAGCACGCCAGTCATTGGCGTGCGGACTTCGTGGCCCAGCGTAGCCAGGAAACGGCTCTTGGCCTGCGAGGCCTGCTCGGCCAACTGCTGCTTGTGCACCGTCAGCTGCCATTGCTGGCGGCGGCGCAGCCGCGCGCGGATCGACCAGACCAGAACCACCAGCAGCAACGACCCCAGCAGGATGTAGCCGAATATCGCCATGCCGCTGCGCCACCACGGCGGCAGCACCTTCACCTGCAACTGCTGCGAAGGTGTCCACGCGCCCCGGGCAGTCGCGGCCTGCACCTCGATGACATAGCGGCCGGTCGGCAGCCGCGACAGGGTGCGCTGGCCATCGCCCCCCTGCTCCACCCAGTCCTGGTCGTAACCCTGCACGCGGAAGCGATACCGGTTGCCCTGCGGGCTGGCATAGGAAAGCAGCCGCGCATCGATCTGCAGATCGCGGTCGTCCGGTCCCAGCAGCAGGGTGCCGGTGAGCGGCAGCGGTTGCCAGCCGCGTGCGTCGTCGCGCCGCACCCGCACTTCGGCGATCACCAGCGATGAAGGCGGCAGCATGGTGTCGTCGGCATTCACATCAAAGGCGACCAGGCCGGTCTGGGTAACCGCCAACACGCGGCCATCGGCGTTCACCGCAGGTGGCCGACCGGTGAACTCGGCATCGGACAGGCCATCGCGTTCGTTGAACTGTTGCAGGCGCCGCGTCTTCGGGTCCCACCGCAGCAGGCCGCGCGGCGTCGTGGCCCACAGCTGGCCATTGTCGGCCAGCGCCAGCCCCCCCATGGTCACCGGCGGCACGCCCGCACTGCCGTCGATGCGCTGGATCAGGCGCAGGCTCATGCCATCCCACTGGTAGCGCTCGAAGGCGCCTTGGCGCGCCAGCCACAACTGCTGCGGATCGATCCATGCCAGATCGTAGATCGGGCCGCGCGAAACGCCGGGCACTGCCTCGAAGCGTCCGGCCTGCTCACGCCAGATGCCCATGTCGCCCATCACCCAGGCCCGGCCGTGGGCGTCGAAGCGGATCTGCTCGATCGGCGCATCGGCCGTCCCGCGGAAATGTTCCAGCGGATGACTGTGCAGCAGCCGGCCCTCTGCATCGCGCTGCTGCAGGTCCAGGCCCATCACCGACACCCACACCGTGCCATCAGGGGCCTGCCGCATCAGGTCGATGCGCTGGCGCAGGTCGGCACTGCCATCGATCCGCAGATCACGCAATGCGCCGGTGGCCGGATCGTAGACGCTGATGCGGCCGCCGCGTCCCAGCCACAGGCGACCATCCGGGCGCGGCAGCACCGACCACACCACGCCGTTGCCGAGCTGCCGGTCGCTGGCCAGCAGGCGCAGGGTGCCCTGCGCATCAAGCTGGTACACCCCTCGCGCCGAGCCGACGTAGTAGTTCTTCCCGTCGCTGGCCGCGCTCAACAGGTACTGGCTGTCCAGCGGCTTGCCGTCGAGCTGGTTCCAGATCGAGAAGCGCCGCCAGTCCGGTGGCAGATAGGCCAGGCCCTGGGTCAGCAACGCCACCCACAGTCCGCCCTCGTGGTCCTGCAGCAGGTCAAGCACACCGCTGTGCGCGGTCAGGAAGCCGCTGCCGCGGTCCCCCTCCAGCCGGCGCAACGCCGCCGCATCCCCTCGCAACAGGCCATCGGAGGTACCCGCCCAGTAGCCCCCCTGGCGATCGGCCAGGACCAGGGCCGACCGCAGCTGGGCACTGTCGGCCCATCGCGGGCGACTGACCCGGTCCTGCCCATCGATGCGGTAGAGGCCATCGTTCTGGCTGCCTACCCAGATCGAACCGTCTGCATCACGGCTCAACCGGAGCACGCTCAGCCTCCCCAGTTCCCGCGCGGCCACCGGCTCGAAGCCGCTGCCGTTCCAACGCGCCACACCGGCTTCGGTGCCGACCCACAGGCGGCCCCGCGCGTCGACCAGGCTGGTGAAGATGCTGTTGCTGGGCAGGCCACCCGGGCGCGCGGGATCATGGGTGTAGAGGCGCACGCTGCCGTCTTCGCCGAAACGGCAGACGCCATGGTTGTTGGTCCCGATCCACAAGGCGTCGTCGACATAGGCCAGTGCCCAGAACTGCCCCTGGCAGGTGGAATTGACCGTATCGAAGGTCTGGAAGCGCTCGCGGTCGGCATCCAGGCGTGCCACGCCCTTGCCATTGATGCCCACCCAGACCCGGTCCAGCGGGTCGATCAGCAGGGTCTCGATCTCGTTGCCAGGCAACGAGCCCGGCTGTTCCGGGTCGTGCTCCCAGACCCGCAGGCTGTTGCCGTCATAGCGGGCGAGTCCACCATCGGTGGCGGCCCAGACGTGGCCCTGGCGATCCTCGGCCAGCGCCACCACCATGCGAGACGGCAAGCCTTCGGCGGCACCGAAGCGGCGCAGGCGTGGTGTTTCTGCCATGTCCAGGGTCGCAGCCGCCGTGGCCATCGCCACCAGCAGCAGTCCCATACCTGCGATGCCACGGCACCACAGGCGCCAGCCGCTCGTCATCCTGAACCCCCTGTCCTGCGCCGATTGTCACACAGGGCCGGGGTCATGGCTGCAACAGCCTGTTTCCAGCGGCGGCACCACCACGAACTGTTGCACCCATGCACGCAACGTTGGCAGGGGGCTGTGCGTATGATCGCAGCGTCCCCTTCCGGAGCCCGCCAACGATGCGTCCCTGCCTGGCCCTGTTGCCGATGCTGCTCGCCACCGCCCCTGCCTGGGCGGCCGCTGACACCTATCGCCTCGATCCGGTGCACACGCGGGTGCTGTTCTCGATCGACCACGCAGGCTACTCGCAGGCCATGGGCACGGTATCGGGCAGCGAGGGGCGCGTGCGGTTCGATCCCGACAACTGGCGCGACGCCACCGTGGAAGTGGATATTCCGGTGTCGCGGCTGGACCTTGGTGATGCCAAGTGGAACCAGGCCACCTTGGCCCGCAGCCTGCTCGACGGCGAGCGCTTCCCGACCGCGCGGTTCGTCTCCACCAAGGTCGAACCGATCGATGCCAGGCGCGCCCACGTGATCGGCACGCTGACCCTGCGCGGGGTCAGCCAGGAAATCACGCTGGATGTGACCCTCAACACCATCAAGCGCTATCCGCTTCCCCCGTTCCGACGCACCGCCGGTTTTTCCGGCAGCACCACGCTGAGCCGGCGCGCGTTCGGCATCACCGCCTGGCCGGGCGTCATCGGTGATGCAGTACAGCTGAGGATCGAGGCGGAAGCCACCCTCGACCGCAGCGACGCCCCGGGAACTCCCGCTCCCGTTCCACACTCCGACCCCAAGACGGCCCGCTAGAGGACCCCTCATGACCGCCAAGAACACCCCCGCCGCCTGGGGGAGTGTCAGCCAGATCCTGCACTGGTTGATCGCACTGCTGATCCTCGCCCTGGGCGTGGTCGGCCTGACCATGGGCGAACTGCCCAAGACACCCAAGTACTTCTGGGTCTACACCGCGCACAAGTCGATCGGCATCACCGTGCTGGCGCTGGTGCTGTTCCGCCTGGGCTGGCGCCTGTATGCCGGGGCACCGAAGCCGGTGCCGGGCGTGCCCAGCTGGCAGGAACGCATCGCCAGTGCCACCCACGTGCTGCTGTATGTGCTGATGTTCGCCATCCCGCTGTCGGGCTGGCTGTACGATTCGGCCAGCGGCCTGCGCCCGTTCCGTTGGTTCGGCCTGGTGGACGTGCCCAAGCTGAGCGGCCCCGACCCGCAGGTCGTCGCGGTGTCCCATGCCCTCCACGAATACGGCTTCTGGCTGTTGATCGCGGTGGTGCTGGCCCATGCCGGCGCTGCCTTCTACCACCACCTGTTCCAGCGCGATGCAACGCTGTCCCGCATGTTGCCGCGTGGCTGGCTCGCCTCCCCTCAGAAGGATTGACCGATGAACCTGAAACTGACCACTCCGGCCGCCGTGGCCGCCGCCCTGGCCGGCATGCTGGCCACCGCTCCGGCACTCGCTGCCGATTACGCGCAGGCTCCCGGCGCCGGTTCGATCCTGGTGTTCGCCACCAAGTACGACGGCGAAGTGTTCACCGGCAGCTTCCCTGGCTTCGCGACCAAGCTCAGCTTCGACCCGGCCAACCCGGCTGCCGGTTCGCTGGATGTGGTGATTCCGCTGGCAGGCGCCAAGAGCGGCAACAGCGATCGTGACTCGACCCTGCAGGGCGCCGACTTCTTCAACGTCGGCAAGTTCGCCACCGCGCGCTACACCGCCAAGGGCTTCCGCGCCATGGGCAATGACCAGTTCGCCGCCGATGGCACCCTGGAGCTTCGTGGTGTCAGCAAGCCGGTCACGCTGACCTTCACCTGGAAGCCGGGCACCCAGCCGGTGCTGACCGGCAAGGCCACGGTCAAGCGCCTGGACTTCGGCGTCGGCGGCGGTGACTGGGCCGACACCAAGACCATCCCGGACGAAACCGCGATCAGCACGATCGTGAAGTTCGACGCGAAGTAAACCGCATCTGGTAGTGCCGGCCGCTGGCCGGCATCACCGGGAACAGAGGGGTTGCCGGCCAGCGGCCGGCACTACCGATCGACGGCCAACCACGCCTGAACCGTGGCCGCGTCGAACGGCCAGTCCAGCTCGCGGTCGCCGCGCTCGTCACGCAGCACCGGCACCCGCGTGCCATAGCGCGCTTCCAGCGCCGGCTGGTCGTCCAGGAACACCGATTCGAACTCCGGCGCCCGTGCCCTGGCCAGCTCGGCCAGGGCCATGTCGCACAGGTGGCAATCGTCACGTTGGATAAGGGTCAACACCGGCCGGGCTCCCGTGGCGGAAATGCTGCGCCGCAGCCATGGAAGTGCGGCGTGAACCGCTAGAATAGCGATCTCTTCCGGTACCCGCAGTACGGCAACCATGGCTGTCAGCACGTTCGACGTTTTCAAGATCGGCATTGGCCCGAGTTCCTCGCACACCGTCGGGCCGATGAAGGCCGCCGAGCGATTCATCCATCGCTGGCTGCTCGACCCGGGCCGCCTGCACGAGGTCGCGCGCATCCGCGCCGATGTCTATGGCTCGCTGGCACTGACCGGCCGCGGCCACGGCACCGACAAGGCGATCCTGCTGGGCCTGGAAGGCCAGCGGCCGAACCTGATCGATCCGGACATCATTCCGGCCACGCTGGAGCGCATCCGCAGCAGCAAGCGCATCCAGCTGATTGGCCAGCACGAGATCGCCTTCGACGAGAAGCGCGACCTCGGCATGAACAAGCGCCAGAAGCTGCCCTACCACACCAACGGCATGCGCTTCACTGCCTACAACGCCGACGACGAAGTGATCGCCACCCGCGACTATTATTCGGTCGGCGGCGGCTTCGTGGTCAACCAGGACGACGCGGCCGATGATCGCATCGTGCCCGACGAGACCCCGCTGCCCTACCCGTTCAAGAGCGGCGACGAGCTGCTGGCGCAGACCGCGCGCAGCGGCCTGAGCATTGCCCAGCTGATGTTCGAGAACGAGAAGTGCTGGCGCAGCGAAGACGAGATCCGCGCGCGGCTGCGCGAGATCTGGAGTGCGATGCAGTCGTGCGTGGCGCGCGGCATCCGCGAGGAAGGCGTGCTGCCGGGTGGCCTGAAGGTGGGCCGTCGTGCGCCGGCGTTGTACCGCGAACTGTCGTCGAAGCCGGAAGCGGCGATGCGCGACCCGCTGACCACGCTGGACTGGGTCAACCTGTACGCACTGGCAGTGAACGAGGAGAACGCTGCCGGTGGCCGCGTAGTGACTGCGCCGACCAACGGTGCGGCCGGTGTGCTGCCGGCGGTGCTGCACTACTTCGATCGCTTCTGCCCGGGCGCGAACGAACAGCGCGTGTTCGACTTCCTGCTGACCTCGGCGGCGATCGGCATCCTCTACAAGGAAAACGCCTCGATTTCCGGCGCCGAAGTGGGCTGCCAGGGCGAGGTTGGCGTGGCCTGCTCGATGGCGGCCGGTGGCCTGGTCGCGGCACTGGGCGGCAACCCCAGCCAGATCGAGAACGCCGCGGAAATCGGCATGGAACACAACCTGGGCCTGACCTGCGACCCGATCGGTGGCCTGGTGCAGATTCCCTGCATCGAACGCAACGCGATGGGCGCGGTGAAGGCGATCAATGCCTCGCGCATGGCGATGCGTGGCGACGGCAAGCACAAGGTGTCGCTGGACAAGGTGATCAAGACCATGCGCGATACCGGCCGCGACATGCAGGACAAGTACAAGGAAACCAGCCGCGGTGGCCTGGCGGTGAACGTCATCGAGTGCTGATGACCCTGGGTAGAGTCGACCGCTGGTCGACTATCGCGTGCAGCGCGGGATTTTCGCGGTCTGATCGAAGAGCAGTCGACTGACAGTCGACTCTACCCCGTTGTCCCTGGCCGGTCGGACGACACCGTCACCGCGTTCCGGTTAGGCTCGGGGCTCCCCCACCCCGGATTGCCCCATGCGCGTGATCGCTGCCGCCCTGCTTGCCTGCCTTCCGCTGACCGCCCTGGCCGCCCCCACCTACGGGCCGCGGCTTGAGGGCTTCGACTACGGCTATCCGGTCAAGACCTTCGCACTGGAATCGCAGCGGCAGCCGCTGGAAATGGCCTACCTGGACATCGCGCCGAAGAAGGCGCCCATCGGTGTGGTGGTGCTGCTGCACGGCAAGAACTTCTGCGCCGCCACCTGGAAGGAATCGATCAAGCCACTGGTTGCCGCCGGCTATCGGGTGATCGCTCCGGACCAGGTCGGCTTCTGCAAATCCAGCAAGCCCGAGCGCTATCAGTACACGTTCGCACAGCTGGCAGCCAATACCCATGCCCTGCTGCAGCAGCTGCAACTGGGCGACGTGCCGGTGCACCTGGTCGGGCATTCGATGGGCGGCATGCTGGCCGTGCGCTACGCGCTGATGTACCCGCAGGACCTGCGCAGCCTGTCGCTGGTCAACCCGATCGGACTGGAAGACTGGAAGGCGCTGGGCGTGCCCTGGCGCGGCGTCGACGCGTGGTATGCCGGTGAAATGAACATCAGCTACGACAGCATCCGCCGCTACCAGCTGGATGTGTACTACGACGGCAAATGGAAGCCGGCCTACGAACCCTGGGCGCGGATGCAGTCAGGCATGTACGAAGGGCCCGGCAAGCAGGCCGTCGCATGGAGCCAGGCGCTGGCCTCGGACATGGTGTTCAACCAGCCGGTGGTCTACGAACTGAAGAACCTGCAGGTGCCGACCACGCTGTTCATCGGCCAGAAGGACCGCACCGCGATCGGCCGCGACCTGGCGCCGGCTTCGGTGAAGGCGACGCTGGGCAACTATCCAGCGCTCGGCAAGGCGGCGGCCGCAGCGATTCCCGGCGCGACGCTGGTCGACTTCGCCGAACTGGGCCATTCGCCGCAGGTGCAGGACCCGAAGCAGTTCAACAGCGCCTTGTTGAAGGCGTTGAAATCCCGCTGATCAGCTAGCGTGCTCGTGTAGAGCCGAGCCCATGCTCGGCTTATCCAGCAGGAGGGGATCTCGCCAGGAGCAGCCGAGCATGGGCTCGGCTCTACAAGAACTGTGCGATCAGCCGACGATGCGCAGCACGTCATCCAGCAACGCGGCGGCGGTGACTTCCGCGCCCGCACCCGGGCCCTGGATCAACAGCGGCTGGCGACGGTAGCGATCACTGTGGATGGCGACGCGATTGTCGGTCCCCGCACCCTGCGCCAACGGGTGATCGGCCGGCAGCTCGCGCAGGCCCACCTGCGCACCCCCACCGTCAACACGGCCGACGAAACGCAACACGCGGCCGTTTTCGCGTGCCCGCTGCCAACGCGCCTGCAGCGGCGCATCCAGCTGCTCCAGCGCAGCCACTGCGACCTCCAGCGGCAACGCGGCCAGCGTTTCAGGTACCAGTGAGTCCACCTGCACCTGCGAAGCATCCAGCGCCAGCCCGCTGCTGCGGGCCAGGATCAGCAGCTTGCGGCGCACGTCCTCGCCGGACAGGTCAAGTCGCGGATCCGGCTCGGTGTAGCCGGCCGCCAGCGCCTCGCGCACCGCCGCCGAGAACGGCGACTTGCCGTCATAGCGATGGAACAGCCACGCCAGCGAACCGGACAGCACGCCCTCGATGGCATGGATGTGATCACCACCGGCCACCAGTGCGCGCAGGCTGCTCAGCAGCGGCAGCCCGGCACCGACGGTGGCGCTGTCACCATAGCGCGCACCACTGTCGGCACAGCTGTCTGCAATGGCCTGCGCGCGTGACAGCTGCGCACCACGGCCCAGCTTGTTGGCTGTCACCACATGCATGCCGCGCGCCAGCCACTGCACGTGACGTGCGGCCACGTCTTCGCTGGCGGTGGCATCGACCACCACATCGCCACGCTCCAGCCCTTCGGTGCTGGCCCACGCCGGCGAACTCTGGCCATCGCGTGGCGCACGTCGCGCCAGTTCCAGCGGCAACGCCAGGTCACGATCGATCTCCAGCGCAGTGCGCGAGTTGGCCAGCCATTGCACGCTCGGCAGTTCCAGCCCGCGAGCCCGCAGCGTCTGGTAGCGCTGCACGAAGGCCGAGCCGACTGTGCCAGTACCGAGCAGCGCCAGGCGTCCCGCGCCCAGCGCCGGAATTTCAGCAGCGAGTGCGCTCATGCATCCACCACCTGTTTGCGGCGTGCGGCCGCATCGATCACGACTTCGGCGCGCTGCAGCGCGGCACCGAGATCGGCCAGCAGGTCGCGCTCGGCCTCGATGCCGACCGACAGACGCAGCAGCCCTTCGCTGATACCGGCCGCTGCGCGTGCTTCGGCGGTCATCGCCGCATGGGTCATGGTCGCCGGATGCGCGATCAGGCTTTCGACGCCGCCCAGCGATTCGGCCAGGGTGAAGCAGCGCAGGCCATCCACGAATGCGCGCACTGCCGCGTGCGGATCTTCACCGGCGCAGTGCGCAAGCTCGAACGACAGCATCGCGCCGAAACCGCTCTGCTGGCGCGCCGCGATGGCATGGCCGGGATGTTCGGCCAGGCCCGGGTAGTACACCCTGCCGACGGCCGGATGCTGGTCCAGCAGGGCAACGATCGAGGCGGTATTTTCCTGGTGCACGCGCAGGCGCGCATCCAGCGTGCGCAGGCCACGCAGGGTCAGGAAGGCATCGAACGGTGAACCCGTCAGGCCCAGCGCGTTGCCCCACCACACCAGCTGCTCGTGCACTGCCGGATCACGCGCGACCACTGCCCCGCCCACCACATCGCTGTGGCCGTTGATGTACTTCGTGGTGGAATGCAGCACCAGGTCCGCACCGAACGACAGCGGTTGCTGCAGCGCTGGTGACAGGAACGTGTTGTCGACCACCACGAGTGCGCCGGCCTTGTGCGCGGCATCGATGACGAAGCGCAGGTCGGTGATGCGCAGCAGCGGGTTGGACGGCGTTTCCACCAGCACCAGCTTCGGCTGGGTGGCCAACGCCTGTGCCAGTGCGCGCGGATCGGTCAGGTCGGCGGTGACCAGTTCAAAGTGGCCCTTCCGGGCCAGCGCATTGAACAGGCGCCAGCTGCCACCGTACGCATCGTGCGGCACCACCAGGGTATCGCCCGGCTGCAGCAGTGCGTTCAGCACCAGGTTGATCGCGCCCATGCCGGTGGCGGTGACCACACCACCGACGCCGCCTTCCAGTTCCGCCAGCGCCTCACCCAGCAGGTCGCGGGTCGGGTTGCCACTGCGCGTGTAGTCGTACTGGCGCTTGTTGCCGAAGCCTTCGAAGCTGAAGTTCGACGACAGCACGATCGGCGGCGTGACCGCGCCATGCGCGGTGTCCCGATCGATGCCCGCACGGACGGCGGCAGTGGTGCGACTACAGGACGGCTCGTTGGCGTGCAGGCTCATGCGGACTCTCCAGAGGTGCGGAAGGCGGTGGCGAGGATCGCGTCGATGCGATCGGTTTCTTTGAGGAAGGCGTCGTGGCCATAGGGCGAACGCAGCACGCGCAGGCTGCCGCGCGGGCCCAGCCCTTCGACCAGGCCGACCAGGTCGGCCAGCGGCACCAGGCGGTCGCCCTCCACGGCCACCACCACGGTCGGCGGCAGGATCGCGGCGGGGTCGACACGGTGCAGGTCGATCGATTCGGACAGGCGCAGGTAGGCGGTCACCGGCGTGCGCGCGACGTACTGCGCGCCGGCGGCGTCGAGGTAGTCTTCGGCGGCCACGCGCACGCGGCCATTGATGACCTCCGGGGCAGCGTCGAAGCGCTCGCCGAATTCTTCCGGGGTGCGGTAGCTGAGCATGGCGAACTGCCGGGCCAGGGCCAGGCCGTGGTCTTCGCCGCACTGCAGCTGGCCCAGCGCAACCGCGCGGCGCTGCAGCGCGCGCCACGCGGCGGCATAGGGATGCGGGCGGTGCGCGCCGCTGGCCAGCACCAGTTGGCGCACGCGGGCGCGGTGACGGATCGCGAACTGCTGGCCGACCAGCGCGCCATACGAATAGCCGACGAAGGCCTTCAGCGTGCGGATGCCGAGATGGTCCAGCAGCAGCGCCAGCGCATCGGCCTGGTCGGCAGTATCGATCGGCACATCCAGTGCACCGTCGGCACCGATGAAATCGAAGGCCAGCACGCGCAGCTGCTGCGGGTCGAGCGCGCGGCCGGCACCCACAAGCGCTTCGGCCCAGCCCTTCTCGCTGAACTGTGCGTTGGACGCCACGTGGCGATGGGCGGAAATGCCACCGGCCAGCACCACCACCGGCGCGTTGGCCGGGCCCACCCACTCATAGCGCAGGCGCACCGGGCTGGGGCCTGCATGGCGCATCGACAGCACCGCGGCGAACTCACCGCGCTCGGCGTGCACGCGGTCTGCGACCGGCACGCTGACGGGGACGAAGGGCTCGGGGCGAATGGCGGTACTGGCAGCGAAGCTCATGGCGGGATCCGGTTGGGGAATCGGCCATCGAGCCTTCGCGGGCCCGCGTTCGAGATGCACGTGGGGTGCATGGTTCGAACCATCTTTCGGTGGACGCCACGGTCCCCGCAGGATTTGGCACCTACGCAGACGCTTGCGCGCCTGCGGGCTGCCCCGGCTTCAAAGGGCCTGTCCCTCTGCCGGTCTCGATGGTGGAGCCACGATGCCAGCCCTTTCCGGCACTGTCAATCCCTTCATGCGGATAAAGCGATAGATATTTCCAGAATCAGTCTGCGAGGGCCGTCCCGGTCGCCCCGTTCAGGATCGGGTACAGTCCCGGCGGTCCTCTCGCTGGAAACGCCGATGCCGCGCCTGCCCCTGTCCTGCCTGCTGTTGCCTCTGCTGGCGAGCGCGACCGCACACGCCGGCGACTGGCGCCAGGGCTGGGGACTGGCTCCCCCTTCCGCGCCTGCCACCCGCGCAGGCAGTGCCGAGGGCGCCGCCCCCATGGCCCGGTTGCGCCTGCAGCCGGTCGGTACGCAATGGCAGGCGCGCATCGACAACGGGTTGGCAGGGCCGCTGCAGATCCAGCTGCGCGCCGCCCCCGGACACCCGGTCGAAGGCCTCCCGGTCGAGTCGCTGATCCAGGGCGACAGCAGCCTGGTGGTCGGCCACCTGCCCGCCCCGATCGATGGCCGCATGCTGGATCTGCGCCTGCAGTCGGTGCCGGGCAACCCTGCCGCACAGGCCGAAGATGTCGGCTATCGCCTGCCGTTCGATGCGGCCCGCCTGCGTGTGGACCAGGCGCCGCAGGGGCGATTCAGCCATGACGACGAGGAGAACCGCGACGCGGTCGACTTCGCACTGCCGGAGGGCACCCTGGTGCTGGCCGCGCGCGAGGGCACGGTGATGCAGATCCAGGATGGCTTCCGTGGCAACGGCCAGGACCGCGAGCGCGATGGTGCCCGTGCCAATTTCGTCCGCGTGCTGCACAGCGACGGCAGCATGGCCCTGTACGGCCACCTCCAGGCCGGCGGCATGCGCGTGCGCCGCGGCCAGGCGGTGGGAGCCGGGCAACCGATCGGCCTGTCCGGCAACAGCGGCTACAGCACTGCGCCGCACCTGCACTTCGTGGTGCAGGTCAACCGCGGCATGGGCCTGCGCTCGGTGCCGGTGCGCATCTTCGCCGGGCAGGGCCAGCTGCAGTTCGCCCGCCACGGCGAGGCCGACGGCGGTATCGGGCGCTGACCGGCCCCGGCCGGTATAATCGGGCGCTTATCTCTTTGAAAAGCGCCCCGGGCGGGCGCCACTGCCATGTCCGAAGTCGCCACCGAAGCGTCGCGTCGCCGCACCTTCGCCATCATTTCCCACCCTGACGCCGGCAAGACCACGCTGACCGAAAAGCTGCTGCTGTTCGGAGGCGCGATCCAGATGGCCGGTTCGGTCAAGGGCCGCAAGGCCGCCCGCCACGCCACCTCCGACTGGATGGCGCTGGAAAAGGAACGCGGCATCTCCGTCACCTCCTCGGTGATGCAGTTCCCGTACGAAGGCAAGATCGTCAACCTGCTCGACACCCCTGGCCACGCCGACTTCGGCGAGGACACCTACCGCGTGCTGACCGCAGTGGACTCGGCGCTGATGGTGATCGACGTAGCCAAGGGCGTGGAAGAGCGCACCATCAAGCTGATGGAGGTGTGCCGCCTGCGCGACACCCCGATCATGACCTTCATCAACAAGCTCGACCGCGAGGGCAAGGACCCGATCGAGCTGTTGGATGAAGTGGAGACCGTGCTCGGCATCCAGTGCGCGCCGGTCACCTGGCCGATCGGCATGGGCCAGCGCCTGAAGGGCGTGGTTCACCTGCTGACCGGCGAAGTGCACCTGTACGAACCGGGTCGCAACTTCACCCGCCAGGACTCGACCATCTTCCCGTCCATCGATGCGCCCGGCCTGGCCGAGAAGATCGGTGCACAGATGCTGGCCGACCTGCGCGACGAACTGGAACTGGTGCAGGGCGCCAGCCATCCGTTCGATCTGGACGCTTACCGCGCCGGCAAGCAGACCCCGGTGTTCTTCGGCTCGGGCGTGAACAACTTCGGCGTGCAGCCGCTGCTGGACTTTTTCGTCGAGCATGCGCCGTCGCCGCAGGCGCGAACCACCACCGGCCGCGAAATCGCACCGGAAGAGAACAAGCTGACCGGCTTCGTGTTCAAGATCCAGGCCAACATGGACCCGCAGCACCGTGACCGCGTGGCATTCATGCGGGTCTGTTCGGGCCGTTTCAGCGCCGGCATGAAGACCTTCCACGTGCGCACCGGCAAGGAAATGAAGCTGGCCAACGCGCTGACCTTCATGGCCAGCGACCGCGAGATCGCAGCCGAAGCGTGGCCCGGCGATGTGATCGGCATCCACAACCACGGCACCATCTCCATCGGCGATACCTTCACCGAAGGCGAAGCGGTGACCTTCACCGGCATTCCCAACTTCGCCCCGGAACTGTTCCGCCGCGCACGCCTGCGTGATCCGCTCAAGCTCAAGCAGCTGCAGAAGGGCCTGGCCCAGCTGTCCGAGGAAGGCGCGACCCAGTTCTTCCGCCCGCTGACCAGCAACGACCTGATCCTGGGTGCCGTCGGCGTGCTGCAGTTCGACGTGGCCGCCTACCGCCTGAAGGACGAGTACGGTGTGGAAGCCACCTTCGAGCCGGTCAGCGTGACCACTGCGCGCTGGGTCCACTGCAGCAACGAGAAGAAGCTGGAAGAGTTCCGCGAGAAGAACGCGCTCAACCTGGCGCTGGATGCGGCCGGCCACCTGGTCTACCTCGCTCCGACCCGGGTCAACCTGCAGCTGGCCCAGGAACGCTCGCCGGATGTGCGTTTCTCGGCCACACGCGAAGCGGCGCACACCGTTTCGGCAGGCTGATGCCACGGGGTCGGAGCCCTTTCCACAGAAAAGGACTCCGGCCCCAGCCGTCGCGGGCGGTTCATCCACGCATGGCGGCGATTGACGGATCACGGGACCAACGGCGCAACCCAGGGATTCACCCACCATACGGTGACGGGCGTGCACGTGCCGCCCATCGCGGCGATGATAGGGGGGTGCGGGTCCCCCTCCCCGCGAACGATGCCTACGCCATGTCCACGACTTCCGTTGCTTCGATCCGCGAAGAAATCGCCAGCGCCCTGACCCATGGCCTCGGTGCCGTGCTCGCCCTGGGCGCCGGCGCGGTGCTGATCACCCTGGCCGCAATCTACAGCGATGGCTGGCAGCTGGCCGGCGCCATCGTGTTCGGCATCGCGCTGCTGCTGCTGTACACCGCGTCCACCCTGTACCACGCCATCCAGCACCCGGTCGCCAAGGGCCGGCTCAAAGTGTTCGACCACTGTGCGATCTACGTACTGATCGCCGGCACCTATACCCCATTCACCCTGATCGGCCTGCGCGGCCCGTGGGGCTGGGGCCTGTTCGCCGCGATCTGGACCCTGGCCCTGGCCGGCGTGGTGTTCAAGCTGTTCTACACCGGTCGCTTCAAGCGCCTGTCCACTGCCATCTACGTGGCCATGGGCTGGCTGGTGATCGTGGCGGTCAAGCCGATGCTGGCCTCGATCGACGGCTGGACGCTGGGCTGGCTGCTGGCCGGCGGCCTGTCCTACACGCTGGGCACCTATTTCTACCACCGCGAATCGATTCCCTATTCGCATGCGATCTGGCACCTGTTCGTCATCGGTGGCAGCGTCTGCCACTTCGTCGCGGTCACCATGCAGGTGCTGTAGCACCGGCCCGTGCGTGGCGCGTGCACGCCGCGCACATGGACGCTTCGCGCCCCGTCCACGATGAGGGGGCAACCATGGCAGCGTGAATGCCGCCGCCTCCCCTGCCACAAAGCGCACGAACCGCTGGCGCCTGCGCCGCCCCGGCCCGCGAGGCCGGCGCTGGCTGACGCTGCTGATCTTCCTGCTCGCGGCGATCCTGGTACTGATCGCACTGTGGGACTGGAACTGGTTCAAGGGCCCGGTTGAGCACGCCGTGCAGGCCCGTACCGGCCGCGCACTTCACATCGGCCATCTGGATGTCGACCTCGGCCGGACCAGCACCATCCGTGCCGATGCGATCACCTTCGCCAATGCCGGTTGGGCCAGGCAGCCGAACATGGCCACGGCCGACCGCGTCGAGATCGATGTGCGCGTGTGGCCCCTGCTGCGCGGCAGCGTGCAGCTGCCGGAAGTGCGCCTGACCCGACCGGACGTGCTGCTGGAAACCGCCCCTCGCAAGGGCGAACCGGGCAACTGGGACTTCCTCGGTGACAGCGCTGGCGGCGCCAGCCCGCAGCTCAAGCGCCTGCGCATCGACGACGGCCGGCTGCAGTTCCTCGACGCACCGGGCCGTACTGATATCCGCGTGGGCGTGCGCAGCGGCCAGCCGAAGCAGGCCGATGCCTCGCCGCCGCTGCTGGTGCAGGGCAAGGGCCACTGGCAGGGAAACCCGTTCACCCTGCAGGGCGGAACCGAATCACCGCTGGAACTGACCAACAGCGACCACCCGTTCCGCATCCACCTCGACGGACGCGCCGGCGCCACCCACGCGGTGGCCAGCGGCACGCTGACCAATCCGTTCCAGCTGCGCGTGTTCGACCTGCAGTTCGCACTCAGTGGCCAGGACCTGGCCGATCTCTACCCATTGCTCGGCATCGCCATTCCGCCGTCCCCGCCCTACGCGCTGAACGGTCGCCTGAAACGCGACCACGACGTCTGGAGTTACGACGGTTTCACCGGCAAGGTGGGCGACAGCGACCTCGGTGGCAGTCTTCAGTTCGAGGTGGGCCGCGACCGTCCGCGGCTGACCGCGACGCTGGAATCCAAGCGCCTGGACTTCGATGACCTGGCCGGCTTCGTCGGCGCGCCGCCGAAGACCGGCGGCGGCGAAACCGCCAATGCGGAGCAGAAGGCCGAGGCCGCACGGGTGGCCGCGCGCGCGCGCGTGCTTCCGGACACGCCCTACAACCTCGGCAAGCTGCGTGCGATGGATGCCGATGTGCGCTGGAAGGCCCACCGCATCAACGCACCGTCATTGCCATTGGACGACATGGATGCCCATCTGCTGCTGGATGACGGGGTGCTGCGGCTGGCACCACTGAACTTCGGCGTCGCCGGCGGCGATATCCGCAGCACCATCCGCATGGACGCACGCCAGCCGCAGATCAGCACTGCGCTGAAGGCGAGCGTGCGCGGCGTTCAGCTGGGCCAGCTGTTCCCCGATGCCAAGCTGGCCGAACAGGCCAAGGGCGGCATCGGCGGTGAGGTGGACCTGAGTGGCCGCGGCAATTCGATCGCCGCGATGCTCGGCAGCAGCAGCGGCAAGGTCGGCCTGGCGATGGGCCGTGGCCATGTCGGCAACCTGGTGATGGAGCTGGCCGGCCTGGATATCACCGAATCGCTGAAATTCCTGGTGACCGGCGACAAGCAGATTCCCCTGCGCTGCGCCTTCGCCGACTTCGGTGTGCGCGACGGCCTGATGACCAGCCAGGCGCTGGCGGTGGACACCACCGACACGATCCTCATCGGCGAAGGCACCGTCAGCCTGCGCGACGAAACCCTGGACCTGCTGTTGAAGCCGCGCCCGAAGGACAAGAGCATCCTGGTACTGCGCTCGCCGCTGCACATTGCCGGCACGTTCAAGGACCCGTCGTTCCGCCCGGACTTCAAGGCGCTGGGCATCCGCGGTGCGGTGGCCCTGGCGCTGGGCAGCATCGCCCCGCCGGCGGCCTTGCTGGCGACGATCGAGCTGGGGCCGGGCAAGGACGCCGACTGCGGCGGGCAGTATGCGAAGTAGGGTTACAGCGTTGTTCGCGGCGCCTGCATTGATGGTGGCTTGAGGGGGACGGGTGACGCAGGCAGGACACGCCGCAAGTACGTCCCTGTAGCAACTGTGTTGACGGAGGGGCCTGGCCCCTCCATGAGACGGGCACGGTAGTGCCGGCCGCTGGCCGGCAGCCTTTTGGGACACGCGCAGGCTGGCTTCAGGCGGGGATCGATCCGCCTTGAGCGTCGCGCACGCGGGCGTTGAGAATCACCAGCATCTTCCGCATCACTGCCACGATGGCCACCTTGCCTTCCTTGCCACGGGCTCGTAGCGACTGGTAAAAATCGCGCAACCGAGGTTCATG
>NZ_JAXBQL020000014.1:0-75171 GCF_047520565.2 Stenotrophomonas sp. FR012 | reverse complement strand
GGCGCCATGGATGGCGCCATCGAGCCCCCATGGACGGGTTTACGGCGTGTCCTGCCAACCCACACCGCCCCGCCATCCAACGGAATGCCCGCTGTTGCTGTTGCTGTTGCTCGGCCTCTGCGGGTGCAGGGCTGCAAGCCCTGCCGAACACCCCTACTTTCGCGGCAGGTAGGTCACCAGGGAAAGGTCGTGCCGGCTCTCCGGCACCAGCGCCACGTACTGCAGGTCCAGCAATCCCCGCGTGGGATGGTTGAGCTTCTTCGCACCTTCATCGAACCGCCGCACGTCGTGCTCCGGCCACCACCGCCGGAACGCCTCGCTGTGCGCGGCGATGTCCTCCACCAGCGCCAGGAACGGCGCCTTGTCCGGCGCCTGCGCCATCGCCGCGCGGAAGCCGGCCAGCAGGCCGCGGGTCATTTCTTCCCAGTTGAGGATCAGCGTGCGGTACGGCGGGTACAGGAACATCAGCCGCAGCGTGTTGCGCTCATGCGGCGCCAGCTGGCTGTAGTCCACGAACAGATCGGCGATGGCCGGGTTCCAGGCCAGGATATCGAACCGGGTGTTGCGCACATAGGCCGGGATCGGCTGCATCGCTTCGACCAGCTGGCGCAGGCCGTCGGTCACGCTCTCGTCCGGCGATTCCAGCGGTACGCCATAGCCGGACAGCGCGAATGCATAGGCGCGTTCGTCGTCGCTCATGCGCAGCACCTTGGCCAGGCGCTCGAGCACTTCGGGCGAGGCGCGCACTTCACGGCCCTGCTCGATCCAGGTGTACCAGCTGACACTGACCCCGATGGCCAGCGCCACTTCCTCGCGCTTCAGGCCCGGGGTGCGCCGCCGCCCGGCCGGGAGGCCGAGCGTGGCGGGGTCGACACGGGCGCGGCAGGCCTTCAGGAAGCTACCGAGTTCCTTGCGTTCACTTTCGCTGCGCATCATCGCCCTCCGCTGCGGAAGGCGATGATATCCGCGCAGGCGCGTCGATCAGGCATCGGCGCGCTTGGAGCCCACGGCCAAACCGGCCTTCAGGCTGGCCTCGACGAACTCGTCCAGGTCGCCGTCCAGCACCTTCTGCGTATCCGAACGCTCGATGCCGGTACGCAGGTCCTTGATACGGCTCTGGTCCAGCACGTAGTTGCGGATCTGGCTGCCCCAGCCGATGTCGGACTTGGTGGCTTCCACCGCGTCCTTCTCGGCGTTGCGCTTCTGGATCTCCAGTTCATACAGCTTGGCGGCCAGCATCTTCATCGCGTTGTCGCGGTTCTGGTGCTGGCTGCGGCCGGTCTGGCACGCCACAACGATGTTGGTCGGGATGTGGGTGATACGCACCGCCGACTCGGTCTTGTTCACGTGCTGGCCACCGGCACCGGACGAGCGGTACACGTCGGTACGCAGGTCGGCCGGGTTGATGGTGATGTCGATGTTGTCATCGATTTCCGGCGACACGAACACCGAGGTGAAGCTGGTGTGGCGGCGGTTGTCCGAGTCGAACGGCGACTTGCGCACCAGGCGGTGCACGCCGGTCTCGGTCTTCAGCCAGCCATAGGCATAGTCGCCTTCCACGCGCAGCGTGGCCGACTTGATGCCGGCGACGTCGCCACCGGAGACTTCCATCAGCTCGGTCTTCCAGCCGCGCGATTCGCACCAGCGCAGGTACATGCGCAGCAGGATCTCGGCCCAGTCCTGGGCTTCGGTACCACCGGCACCGGCCTGGATGTCGACGAACGCCGCCGCATTGTCCATCTCGCCGGAGAACATGCGCTGGAACTCCAGCTTCTCCACGTGCGCCTGGTGCTTGTCGAGGTCGGCGACCACCGCCAGTGCGGTCTCCTCGTCCTGCTCGGACTCGGCCAGCTCCAGCAGTTCAGTGGCGTCGTTCAGGCCATCGAGCACCGAGGCGATCCCGCCCACGGTCTTTTCCAGGCTGGAACGCTCGCGGCCCAGGTTCTGGGCGTACTCGGCGTTGTTCCAGACGTCGGGGCTTTCCAGCTCCCGCGTTACTTCTTCAAGACGCTCTTTCTTGGCGTCGTAGTCAAAGATACCCCCGAAGCGACAGCACGCGATCGGTCAGATCGGTGATGCGCTGGCGGACAGGATTCAGTTCGATCATGTCGGCGGTTATGCATTCAAAAGATGACTGCTAATGATACCGCAGGCCGTGGGCGCCCGGAATGAGGGCCTGGGCCTGCGCCGGGGAGGCGCGAGCGTGATGCGTCGGCGCTGCATTCAGGCAGGCGGTACCCGCCTTGGCGCGGGGAGCCAGCCAGGCTGCAGCCGCCCCCACACAGGGCCTCCTTGCCCCAGAGCGGCGTCGACGAGGGTCTTCCTTGGCCCACCCTCGGACGGCCATTTGGGGCAGTTGACTATTTAACCTCGAACTCGCCCACCAGCACGGTCTCGGCACGGTCCTTCAGTCGCATCGTCACCATCTGATCCTTCTGCTTGGCCGTGCCCCAATGAGTGGTCAGACGCAGCATCAGTGTCGTCGCGCCGGTGACCAGTTGCTGGCGGCTGCCAAAGTAGTTCGCCTCCACCTTGTACTTGCCCGGCTTGGCGTTGCGCAGCGAGAACTGTTCGGGGCCATAGCCGCCGGTGAAGTCCTGCGACATCTGCCCGCCCTGGTAGGTCAGCCGGTTGCCGTAGTAGGCGCGCTCGCCGTTCGGGTCGGTTACCCACAGGTCCATGTCGCTGTTGTCGGCGTCCCACGACAGCACCACGCGCAGGTCCAGCGGCATCGCCTGCAACAGGCGCGGGTCGATGCCGGTGGTATCCAGCCGGGGCGTGCTGCCGGCCACCAGGTTGGTCAGCTCATCCAGCGCGATCAGGGCGATGCCATCGAAGCGGCTGTCCCACGGCCGCACCACCACCTGGTACAGCGGCGCCAGTGCCTGCTGTGGCTTGCCGGCCGCTGCCAGCGCCAGGCCCAGGTCGCGGAAGCTCTGCGGTTCTTCCTGGCCCATCGCCAGCACCTGCTCGAACACCGGCACCGCCAGTGCGGGAGCATCGGCCTGCATCAGTCGGTAACCGAGCACGCGCAGCAGGTGGCGGTTATCCAGATCCATTTCGGCCAGGTTCGACAGCACCCGCAGTGCCAGCTCGCGCTGGCCCTGCTCCAGCAGCAGGTCGGCCACATCGAGGAAGAAGGCGCTGCTGTCGGCGTGGGCATCGCGCTCGGCCAGATAGCGGTCATAGAGCTGCGACGGCGGGCCCTGGCGCAGGCGCCGGGCGATGGCCGAGTCCGGCTGCCAAGCCGCCAGCTGGATGCCGAGCTGGCCATCGTTGGCGGCCGCAGCGGCATCGACCGTGCCGCCGGTGACCACAATCGCATCCAGTGCATTCTCCGACGCGGGCGCCGGACGACGCGCGCGTGCGCTGGCGGCCTGCATACGCTGCTCGGCCGCTGCTGCCGTCGGTGCAGGGGCGGGCGGAGCAGCAGGTGCAGGGGCTGCCAGCATCGCCACGGGTGCGGATTCGGTTGCGTAGTCTGCGGATGCAACGTCCAGCGCCATTTCCTTGGCCTGCGGCGGCGCATCCTTCGGCCAGCTACGGCTCCACCACTGCTGGCGCTCCTTCCAGCGGGCGGCCACTTCATCCAGGCGCTGGCGATCCCCAGCGGCGCGATCCCTGACCTGCACTGCAAACCTGGCGTCGTACTCCGCGCGCAGCGTGCCCGAAGGACGGATCGCATAGCGCAGGTAGTCCTCCAACGTCTCCAGCACGATCAGCGAGGTATCCGGCCCCACCAGGCCAAACCGTTGTGACAGGCGCTGCATCGCCTCGCGGTTGCCACGACGGTCGGCGGCCAGCTGCTGCAGGCGCGCCTGCGCCCACAAACCGGCCAGCAGTTCACCGTCCTTGCTCTTCTGCGTCGCTGGCAGCGCTTCCCACTCGCCGTCGCCCACGCGCACCCGCATCGGCACACCGTCGGCTGCCAGTCGTGCGTGCAGCCACAGCCAGCCGTGGGCTTCACTGCGGCGATCGATCACTACATCCTGCACGCCGCGTCCCGCATCGACCTGCACATCCATCGGCGACGCCAGCAACGCGTGCGCCGCCGCATCGACATCCTTGCCCAGCGCGATGAAGCGACCGCCATGCGCCTCACTCCAACCACGCAGTCGCACGGCATCGGTGCGCGCACCCGCACTGCTGACCGCAAACAGGCGCTGATCGGGTGCCATCGCCGGTAGCTGTTCCGGGCCATAGGTCAGCAGGCCATCGCTGACCAGCAGGTATTCCTTCACGCCCGGCTGCGGCTGCCACTGTGCCAGCGCGCTGGCACCGTCCGGGCGCACGGCCTGCAGGGCAGCGCGCAGTTCACTCCAGTTGCCGGCGCGGATGCGGAAGCGACGCACCGGCTCGGCGCGATCGCGGAGCACGGTCAAGGCCACGGTGCCGTCGCGCAGCGCAGCGAAATAGCGATCCAGCAGGGCGAACTCACGTGTGTGATCGCGCTGGCCCGCCGAACCGGAGCCATCCCACAGCAGGCCGATTTCGCTCGGCAGTTTGCGCGGCGTGCTGCTGGCCGCCACCGGCAGCTGCGCCAGCAGATAGTGGCCATCCTGCCAGGGCGCCACCTGCACCTGTGCCTGGCGGGTCGCCGGCAGATCCCACTGCAGCTGCTTCGGCAGCTGCGCCCCCTTGCCCTGCCACTGCAGCTGGCCCGCGCTGATGCGGAATGGCGCCGTACCTGCGGTGGTCGTGCCAGGTGCCTGCAGTTTCAGTTCAACCGAGGCTGCACCGGCGGCAAACTGCAGCGGCAGCGTCCACTGCCAGCCTTGGCCGGCGAAGGCCAACGGCTCGCGAATCACCAGCTGCACGCGCCGGCTGCCGCCGGCCGGCAGCGGATAGATGCGCAGGCGGAACTGGTTGCCGGCGGTCTGTTCCAGCAGGCCCGGGTCAACGCCGCGGCGGGCAATCTCCTCGAACACCTGGCGGCCGCGGTCCTTCGGCACCGGCACCGCGTCACGCATCTCGCCGTTGATATCCAGCGCGAAGCCGCTGATCTGCTGGCCATCGGCCAGGGGGAACTGCAGCTCGCCCTCCAGCAAGCGCCGGTTCGGGTTGTGGAATTCCAGGATGATCCGGGTCTGGGCGATGCCCGCCTGGACCCCGCCCTCGATGCGGGCGTGTCGCAGTTGGACCGCCTGCTCAGCCGCCGGTGCGATCAGCAGCGGCGTGGCGGCCTGCGGCCGGGAGATCGGCGGCGACTGCGCGCCAGCGGGCCAGGCCGCAAGGGCCAGCAACAACACAATGCAGCAACGGGCGAAGACCATGACCGGACTCCAGTGGGATCGTGGACCCTTGAACGCACCAGCAGCCGTAACGGGGTTGGGAGACCCAAAAAGGGGACGGAGGGGATTAAGTCGCTTATGCCCTGTTTGCCAGTTGCGACTTAATCCCCTCCGTCCCCTTTTTCTCAGGCGGGCAGGCAGTGCTCCACGATCAGCTGGATGGCGCTGCCGCCGCGATAGTCGTCGCAGGCCAGCCGGTAGGCGAGGTGCACGTGTCGGCCGGGCGCATTGCCGTGCCAGCCGCCGAAGTGGATCGCGTTGATCGTGCCAGGCACGCCCGGCAGGCGCAGTTCCAGCTTCAGGTGGCGCTCCTTCAGCACGCGCCAGTTGGCCACTTCGAAGTGGCCGTCGAACAGGGGTTCGGGGAAGCCCTGGCCCCATGGGCCGGCCAACCGCAGCGCATCGGCGTGGCGATGATCGAGCTCGTCCGCGGCCAGTTCGCCGTCGCTGAGCACCTGCTGCTGCAGTGCCGCCGGGTCGAGCATTTCCAGCACCACGGCGACGAAGGCGGCCTTGAAGTCATCAACGTGGTCAAGCCGCAGGCTGAGGCCGGCCGCCATGGCGTGACCGCCGAAGCGGTCGATCAGGCCCGGATGGCGCGCATCGACCAGCGCCAGGGCGTCACGGATGTGCAGGCCGGGAATCGAGCGCGCCGAGCCACGCAGCGTGTCGGCGCCCGGTTCGGCCGGAGCGAAGGCAATTACCGGGCGATGCAGGCGATCCTTCATCTTCGAAGCGACCAGGCCGACCACACCGGGATGCCAGTCGGCATCAAACAGGCAGGCGGCCACCGGCCGTTGCCCGGCCATGTCCAGCACCACGCGGGTCAGGGCCTGCTCGGCATCGTCGGTCATCGACTGCTGCACCGCGCGGCGTTCTGCGTTGATCTGCTCCAGCGTCTGCGCGATCTCGCGCGCCTGGCGCGGATCTTCGGTGAGCAGCAGCGCGATGCCCAGCGCCATGTCTTCCAGCCGGCCCGCCGCGTTCAGGCGCGGGCCGAGTGCGAAGCCGATGTCGGTGGCGGTCAGTCGCGCGGCATCCCGGCCACTGGCTTCGATCAGTGCACGCAGGCCGACACAGCCCTGCCCTGCGCGCAGACGGCGCAGGCCTGCGCTGACCAGCGCACGGTTGTTCGGGTCCAGCGCTACCAGGTCCGCAACGGTGCCCACCGCCACCAGATCCAGCAGCGTGGTCAGGTCCGGCCCCTTGCCATCTGCGAAGACGCCGGCCTCGCGCATATGCCGGCGCAGCGCCATCAGCACATAGAAGATCACACCAACACCGGCCAGCGATTTGCTGGGGAAGGCATCGCCATCCAGGTTGGGATCGACGATCACGTCGGCCGGCGGCAGCTGCGGCCCCGGCAGATGGTGGTCGGTGACCAGCACCTGCCAGCCGCGCGCCTTGGCCGCGGTGACACCGGCATGGCAGGCAATACCGTGGTCGACCGTGACCAGCAGGTCCGGCTGCAGCGCGGCCAACTCTTCCACCAGCGACGGTGACAGGCCATAGCCATGCACCATGCGGTTCGGCACCGCGTGGAAGACGTGTTGCGCGCCGAGCATGCGCAGGCCACGCACGCCGACCGCACAGGCGGTGGCGCCATCGCAATCGAAATCGCCGACCACCAGGATGCGCTTGTCGTTGGCGATGGCTTCGATCAGCAGGCCCACTGCATCATCGATACCGGTCAGCAGCTCGGGCGCGTGTAGGCTGCCCAGTTTCGGCAGCGCCAGCTCTGGCGTTCCCGCACCACGGCTGGCATAGAGTCTGGCCAGCAATGGCAGCGTGCCCTCTGGCCAGCTGCCGGGCACGACCGCATCGCGGCGGCGGATCAGCGGTGTATCAGAGGGCGGCTGCGCAGCATCGGCGGCAAGGGACATCGGCATCGCCGGTTACGAAAGACCCGCACATCATAACGTGCACCGCTCCCCCGGTCGGCTGCCGCTGCTGACGAGGCAACCTGGCTCTTCGGCCAGCAGCATTTGGATTTCACGACCGCATCTTCCATGCTTGCCTGCCCTGGAACGGACTTCCATCCATGACCCGCACCCTGCTGACCGCGCTGATGGCACTCACCGTGGCCCCGGCCGCCCACTCCGCGACGCCTGAGCCCAGGCCCGGGGTCGAATTCGAACACAACGACTGGTCGCTGGCCTGTGACAACACCCGCACCTGCCGCGCCGCCGGCTACAGTCCGGAAGAACCCGGCAACCTGCTCAGCCTGATGCTTGAGCGCGCCGGCGGCCCGGGTGCGAAGGTGATCGCGCGGCTGCGCAATGGCGAGGATGGCGAAAGCCCGACGCCGACCGGGGCACTGCGCCTGCGCCTGAACGGCAAGGACCTGGGCCCGGTGCGCGACACCGGCGACGGGGACAAAGTGTTGTTGCAGCAGGCACAGACCGATGCACTGGTCGCCGCACTGCCGCGCCAGGCACGCATCGAGATCATCGACGGCAAGGGCAAGGCCTGGCCGATCTCCGACCGCGGTGCAGCGGCCGTACTGCTGAAGATGGACGAGGCACAGGGCCGGCTGGGCACCCCCGGTGCGCTGGTGCGGCGTGGCGACAAGCCCGAAGCAAGCGTGCCTGCGGCGTTGCCGGTGCCAGTGATCGTGCGCGGCACGCTGGTGGCACCGCGCGCCTCGGACGCGGCACTGGCGAAAGCACCGGGCCTGCGCAAGGCACTGATCGCCAGCCTGCCCAAGCCGGATGAGTGCGGCCACCTGAGCGAGGGCGGGACAGATGAAATCGAGATCCAGCGACTGGACACCCAACATGTGCTGGCAAGCACCAGCTGCTTCGTGGGTGCCTACAACTTCAGCAGCGGCTACTGGGTAGTGCAGGACAAGCCGCCGTACGAAGCACGCTTCGTCACGTCCGATGCAGAAGACTTCGATCGCGACGACGCTACGTTGAGCGGTCGCTTCCGTGGGCGCGGCGTCGGTGACTGCTTCTCCGGCCACGACTGGGCTTGGGATGGCGCGCGATTCGTGAAGAGCAGCGAGTTCACCACCGGGCAGTGCCGGGGCGTTGCGGGTGGGCACTGGACGCTGCCGACGGTGGTCAGCGAGGTCCGTTGAGGCGCCGCTACCTGCGGTAGTGCCGACCGCTGGCCGGCAACCCCGACAAACCCTGGGGGGTCAGAGCCGTTTTCCGATGGAAAACGGATCCGACCCCGGTCAGTCGTGCAGCTGGCGCGGCTTCTTCCAGAACTGCCAGCGCTGGCCACGGTCCAGCTGGAACTGCAGGCCGTCCTCGAAGTCCAGTACCAGCCGCTGCAGTTCGCCACGCTTGAGCGCGGCCAGCAGCGGCCGGATCGCATCATTGCCGAGCTGCTGCAAAGAGCGCAGCTGGCGCAGGTCGACCAGCGCATCCACCGCCTGCTCGCCATCCACGGCCACACCAGCCGCCAGGGCCAGGCCCTGCAGCAGCGCGTCCCGGCTGCGCACCTGCGCGTGCGGCGTGCTGACCGACACCGGCATCACGCCACCGCCCCAGAACCACAGCGAATTGATCGGCTGTTGTCCCTGTGCGGCACGCTGCTGGTTCCAGGAATGGTTGTGCAGCAGCACCTGCGCCTCGGTCATCAGCGCCCGCCAGCGACGACCGCCCTCGCCTTCGGGCAGATGCGAGAACAGGTCATCGCCGAGGACCTCGTCGGGGCTGTCGAAGTCCGGCAGCTCGCTGTCGATCGGCAGCCGCAGGTACCAGCGCGAGGGATCGGGTGCGTCGAGCACGAAGCCGGCATCGGCGAACAATGGCTGCAGCACCGGCAGCAACGCGAGGCTGTCGGCCAGCGTCGGCCGCAGTGTTTCGCCGTAGGCCATCATCCGCGCGCCGTGCATGTCCGGCACCATGCAGGCCGGATCGGCACGCAGCCAGCTGGCGCCGGCGGCATCGCCGACGTCGCGCTGGCGGGTCAACGCGGCCACCGGCCAGTGCGGCGCGGCAACCGAGAAATGGCGTGTCAGCTGCGCGCGCTCGCCCGGCACGACCTGCACCGTCGTGGCACGGCCGAGCGCGCGTGCCACATCGTCCGGCAGCGCAGCCGCGGCAAAGCGGCTGCGTGCAGGCAACAGCAGGGTCGCCGTCGCCACGCGGTCAGTCCACGTAGCTGACGCTGACGATCTCGTACTCGCGCTGGCCGGCCGGGGCGTCGATCACGATCGAATCGCCTTCCAGCTTGCCGATCATCGCCCGCGCCACCGGCGAGGAAATCGCGATCAGGCCCAGCTTGATGTCCGCTTCCAGGTCACCGACGATCTGGTACTTCTTCTCTTCGTCGGTTTCCACGTCGGCCAGCGTCACGCTGGCGCCGAACACCACCTTGGAGCCGGCATTGAGCTTGCTCACGTCGATGATCTCGGCGTGCGACAGCTCGCCCTCCAGCTGCTTGATGCGGCCTTCGATGAAGCCCTGTTCCTCGCGCGCGGCGTGGTACTCGGCATTCTCCTTCAGGTCACCGTGCTCACGCGCTTCGGCAATGGCGGCGATGACCTTCGGGCGCTTGACCGACTTCAGGTGATCCAGTTCGTCGCGCAGCTTCTGCGCGCCCTTCATGGTGATGGGGGCTCTCATGCATTCAACTCCTTGTGCAGCTCCTGCAGCGACCAGACGGGGCCGGTGCCGCGGAATTCCAGTGAATCCACCAGCGCCTTGGCGCCGGCAATGGTGGTCGAGTAGGTGACGCGATGCTGCAGCGCCTCGCGGCGGATCGAGAACGAGTCGTTGATCGCCGAACGACCTTCGGTCGTGTTGACGATGTAGACGATCTCGCCGTTCTTGATCGAGTCGACGATGTGCGGACGGCCTTCGACCACCTTGTTGATGATCTCGCAGTCCATGCCGTGCTGCTGCAGCCACGCGGCGGTGCCACGGGTGGCGACCAGGCTGTAGCCACGCGCCAGCAGCGCCTTGGCCACCGGCAGCACGCGCTTCTTGTCCGGGTCGCGGACCGAGACGAAGGCCTTGCCGACCGGCGGTGCCTTGATGCCACCGGCTTCCTGCGCACGCGCAAAGGCGGCGTTGAAGGTGCGGCCGACGCCCATCACCTCGCCGGTGGAGCGCATCTCCGGCCCGAGGATCGGATCGACGCCCTGGAACTTGGCGAACGGGAAGATCGCTTCCTTCACCGAGTAGTAGTCCGGCACGATTTCCTTGGTCGCGCCCTGCTCGGCCAGGCTCTTGCCAGCCATGCAACGGGCGGCGATCTTCGCCAGCGCCATGCCGGTGGCCTTGGACACGAACGGCACGGTGCGCGAGGCACGCGGGTTCACTTCCAGCAGGTAGATGGTGTCGGCACCCTCGTCGCTGGTCTGGATCGCGAACTGGGTGTTCATCAGGCCGACCACGTTCAGGGCCTTGGCCAGCTCCACCACCTGGCGGCGCAGTTCGGCCTGGGTTTCAGCCGACAGCGAATACGGCGGCAGCGAGCACGAGGAATCGCCCGAGTGCACGCCAGCTTCTTCGATGTGCTCCATCACGCCACCGATCAGGACGTTGCCATCCTTGTCGGCAATGATGTCGACGTCGCACTCGACAGCATTGTCGAGGAAGCGGTCCAGCAGCACCGGCGAATCGTTGGACACCTTCACAGCGTCGCGCACGTAACGGGCCAGGTCGGCTTCGCCGTAGACGATTTCCATGGCACGGCCGCCCAGCACGTAGCTCGGGCGCACCACCAGCGGGTAGCCGATCTCGCGGGCCAGCAGCAGGGCTTCCTGATCATTGCGGGCGATGCGGTTCGGCGGCTGCTTCAGGCCCAGCTTGTCCACCAGCTGCTGGAAGCGCTCGCGGTCTTCGGCCAGGTCGATCGAGTCCGGGCTGGTGCCAATCACCGGCACGCCGTTGGCTTCCAGCGCGCGCGCCAGCTTCAGCGGGGTCTGGCCGCCGTACTGCACGATCACGCCCTTCGGCTGTTCCAGTTCGACGATTTCCAGCACGTCTTCCAGGGTCAGCGGCTCGAAGTACAGGCGGTCGGAGGTGTCGTAGTCGGTCGACACGGTTTCCGGGTTGCAGTTGACCATGATGGTTTCATAGCCATCCTCGCGCAGCGCCAGTGCCGCGTGCACGCAGCAGTAGTCGAACTCGATGCCCTGGCCGATGCGGTTCGGGCCACCGCCCAGGATCATGATCTTGTCGCGGTTGCTCGGCGCGGCCTCGCACTCGTCCTCGTAGGTCGAGTACAGGTAGGCGGTACCGGTGGAGAACTCACCGGCACAGGAGTCCACGCGCTTGTAGACCGGGCGCACCTTGTGCGCACGACGCAGCGCGCGGATGGCGGCTTCGTTGGTGCCGGTCAGCTGCGCCAGGCGCGCGTCGGAGAAGCCAGCGCGCTTCAGCTTGCGCAGGCGTGCGGCATCCAGCGCATCGATGCCGCCGGCAGCGACTTCGGCTTCGGCCGCGATGATTTCCTCGATCTGGTCCAGGAACCAGTGATCGATGAACGACAGTGCGTAGATCTCTTCCACGCTCATGCCGGCGCGGAACGCATCGGCCACATAGAACAGGCGCTCCGGGCCCGGCGCCTTCAGCTCGCGACGCAGGGTCTGCAGGTCGTCTTCGTTGCCCAGGTCCAGGCCGGTCGGGTCGAAGCCGACCTTGCCGGTTTCCAGGCCACGCAGGGCCTTCTGCACCGACTCCTGGAAGGTGCGGCCCATCGCCATCACCTCGCCCACCGACTTCATCTGGGTGGTCAGGCGGGCATCGGCGGCCGGGAACTTCTCGAAGGCGAAGCGCGGGATCTTGGTGACGACGTAGTCGATGGACGGCTCGAACGAGGCCGGGGTCAGGCCGCCGGTGATTTCGTTCTTCAGTTCGTCCAGGGTGTAGCCCACGGCCAGCTTGGCGGCGACCTTGGCGATCGGGAAGCCGGTGGCCTTGGAAGCCAGCGCCGAGGAACGCGACACGCGCGGGTTCATCTCGATGACGACCACGCGGCCGGTCTTCGGGTTGATGCCGAACTGCACGTTCGAGCCACCGGTATCGACGCCGATCTTGCGCAGCACGGCGATGGAGGCATCGCGCAGGCGCTGGTATTCCTTGTCGGTCAGGGTCTGGGCCGGGGCCACGGTGATCGAGTCACCGGTGTGCACGCCCATCGGGTCCAGGTTTTCGATCGAGCAGACGATGATGCAGTTGTCCGCGGTATCGCGGACCACTTCCATCTCGAATTCCTTCCAGCCCAGCACCGACTCTTCCACCAGCACTTCGGTGGTCGGCGACAGTTCCAGGCCGCGGCTGACGATCTCGACCAGCTCTTCGCGGTTGTAGGCAATGCCGCCACCGCTGCCGCCCAGGGTGAAGCTGGGGCGGATGATGGTCGGATAGCCGACGCGGGTCTGGATTTCCAGCGCTTCGTCCAGGGTGTGGGCGACGGCGGCGGTCGGGCACTCCAGGCCGATCTCACCCATGGCCACGCGGAACAGCTCGCGGTCTTCGGCCATGCGGATCGCTTCGCGCTTGGCGCCGATCAGTTCGACGTTGTACTTCTCCAGCACGCCGTGGTCGGCAAGGTCCAGCGCGCAGTTCAGCGCGGTCTGGCCACCCATGGTCGGCAGCAGCGCATCGGGCTTTTCCTTGGCGATGATCTTCTCGACCGTCTGCCAGTTGATCGGCTCGATGTAGACGGCGTCGGCCATCTCCGGGTCGGTCATGATCGTGGCCGGGTTGCTGTTGACCAGCACCACGCGGTAACCCTCGTCACGCAGGGCCTTGCAGGCCTGGGCACCGGAGTAGTCGAACTCGCAGGCCTGGCCGATGACGATCGGGCCAGCACCGATGATGAGGATGGTCTTGAGGTCAGTGCGCTTGGGCATTTTCTTCTCTAAGTCAGTACAGCGTGACAAGGGGGGTGATCGCACGCTGTCGATCAGGAATCTTGATCCGCAGCGCCGCGCCGGGGGCAGCAGCGATGCGGGGTTTACGGTCCATCGCGACGCCACCGGCAGGCCGGCGGCGTACTGATCACGCCTTGGCCTGCTCCATCAGCACCACGAAGCGGTCGAACAGCGGGCCGACGTCGTGCGGGCCCGGCGACGCTTCCGGATGGCCCTGGAACGAGAACGCCGGCACGTCGGTGCGGGCCACGCCCTGGTTGGTGCCGTCGAACAGCGAACGGTGGGTCACGCGCAGGGTCGGCGGCAGGGTTGCTTCATCGATCGCGAAACCGTGGTTCTGCGAGGTGATCATCACCCGGCCGCTGTCCAGGTCCTGCACCGGATGGTTGGCACCGTGGTGGCCGTGGCCCATCTTCATGGTCTGCGCGCCCGAGGCCAGGCCGAGCAGCTGGTGGCCCAGGCAGATGCCGAAGGTCGGGATCTTCACATCGATGAAGGTCTTGATCGCTTCGATGGCGTAGTCGCACGGTTCCGGGTCACCCGGGCCGTTGGACAGGAACACGCCGTCCGGCTTCAGTGCCAGCACCTCGGCGGCCGGGGTCTGCGCCGGCACCACGGTCACTTCGCAGCCGCGCTCGGCCAGCATGCGCAGGATGTTGGTCTTCACGCCGAAGTCGTAGGCCACGACCTTGTACTTGGCCGGCACGCTGACGAAGGCGTTGGCATCCAGGTCCAGCTGGCCCTCGGTCCAGGTGTAGGTCTTCTCGGTAGTGACGACCTTGGCCAGATCCATGCCCTTCAGCCCCGGGAACTTGCGGGCGGCTTCCAGTGCCTTTTCCACGTCGATGTCGCCGGCCATCAGCGCACCGTTCTGCGCACCCTTCTCGCGCAGGATGCGGGTCAGCTTGCGGGTGTCGATGCCGGCGATGGCGACCACGCCACGCTGGATCAGCCAGTCCTGCAGCGACACCTGGCTGCGCCAGTTGCTGGGGCGGCGCGGAACGTCGCGCACGATCAGGCCGGCCGACCACACCTTGGACGCTTCGTCGTCCTGGTCGGTCATGCCGGTGTTGCCGATATGCGGATAGGTCAGCGTGACCATCTGCCGGGCGTAGGACGGGTCGGTCAACACTTCCTGATAGCCGGTCATGGCGGTGTTGAACACCACTTCACCGACGGACAGGCCGGGCGCGCCTACGGATTCGCCCTCGAATACGGTGCCGTCTTCGAGGACGAGGATTGCGGCTTGGGTCACGGGAATCTCACTTTGGCTACCGAGGGGGCTGCCGAAGTCACGCCTGCGCTTCACGGAAATCCGGTTGCAAAAAAGCGCGGACGTACGGTCTGGGACCGGTCCGGCTTTCGTGATTCGGCGAGTGCGAATTGTAGCGCTGCCGGGGCGCTCACGCCAGCGGTTATCGCGCATTGTGAACAGGCGATTGCGCATTCATTTCAATCCGGCGGCGTATGCGGGCCGGAGGCGGGGTCGGATCCATTCCCGAATGGGAAAGGCTCTGACCCCAGGCGCCCTCGGATGGGGTCAGAGCCCTCTCCGCTGGAAAGGGATCCAGCCCCAGGAATCAGCCCGCCTTACTGCAGCAGGTCCCGCACGCGGTAGCTGCCCGGGGCCCGGCCCTGCAGCTGGCGGGCGGCAAACAGGGCGCCGCGGGCGAAGATGTCGCGATTGGTGGCCCGGTGTACCAGCTCGATGCGCTCGCCCAGCCCGGTGAACTGCACCAGATGCTCGCCTACGATGTCGCCGGCGCGCAGGCTGGCGTAGTGCGGCTCCGCCCCGCCCCGCTGCGCGGCCGCGCCCAGGGTCAATGCAGTGCCCGATGGCGCGTCCTTCTTCTGGGTGTGGTGCGATTCGACGATGTCGCAGTCCCAGCCGGCCAGCGCCTGCGCCGCGCGCTCCACCAGTTCGTCCAGTACCGCCACGCCCAGGCTGAAGTTCGAGGCCCATACCAGCGGGATCTTCGCCGCCGCGGCGTCCAGCGCCTGGCGCTGTGTGCTGGAGATACCGGTGGTACCCGACACCAGCCCGGCACCCCGCTCCACGCACAGCGCCAGCATCGGGTCGAAACCCTCCGGCAGGCTGAAGTCGATCGCCACATCGAACACCGGCGCACCGGGCAGCTCACTGGCGCCGAAGAACGGCACGCCATCGACCACGCGCTGCGCCGGCGCACGGCCGGTCACTGCAGCCACGATCCGCAGGGTTTCGGGATGTTCGGCGGCCAGCCGCAGCAGGGCCTGGCCCATGCGCCCGGAGGCACCGTGAATGAGCAATCGCAGAGGAGTCTGGTTCATGCCTGCAGGCTAGCGGCAGCACGCCCGCTCCGGCAAGCGCCATCGCTGCGATGCTGCATGCCCCTGCGGTGACGGGTTTGCCACTGGACGCGGCAACGCTCCCCTTCAAGTCTGTGGCCCTTCCCTCAGCCCGGGCAAAACCCATGAAATCCTCGACCGTCTTCAGCAAATGCGCCAGGAAGACCGGTTATGCCGGGACGTCGACCACGCGCTACCGCTTGCTGGATGCCGCCCTGCTTGTCGTTAATCACCAGCGCGCCAGCGAAAGCCGGGGCTTCTATGTGAATGCTGGACTCTACTTTCCAGAGCTGCTCGCGTATCCCCTCGCGCCTGACGATCTTGAAACGGCTTTCCGGTACCGCTCCAGCATTCCCACGCCCCATGTCGACTGGCGGATCGAAGAAACGCCGGGCCTGCGCCGGACCTTCATCCAGCAGGATCTTGATGACCTGCTGGAGGCCGGCAACCGCGACGCGCTGAAGGCCCTGCTGCTCGATGCCCTGGCCGACGTGGCGGGTTTCGCAGCAGCCCATGGAAACCGCGAATCGGTGCGGCGATTGAATCAGGGCGGGAACTTCCGCGCGATCATCCGCAGAGAGGTCTGAACCCTGGAAAGCGTGCGGGTCGAAAGTTCGCGACCTCCGGACAGCCGCGGTCGAGCATGGCTGGACGCTACTTCTTGGTCGGCCCGCAGCTGTCGCACCCCCCACAGGCACCGCCACCCCCACTGGCCGGCGGCGCGATCTTCCGCCCCAGCGCCTGCAGCCAGGCCGCGCGACCCGGCTTCAGCAGGGCCAGCGCCAAGGCCCCGCGCAGCGTGCGCACGGTGCCCGGGAACTGCTTCTTCAGCACCACCCAGGCACTGACCAGCACGGCCACCGCGATGATCAGGTACTGGATCAGCAGCCCGGTATCCATCAGCCGCCTCCCAGCGCCCTGGTCACCTGGTAGGTGATCAGCGCGGCCACGTAAGCCGCGGCAAACAGGTAGAACGCGGCAAAGCCCATCTGCTTCCACGAATTGGTCTCGCGCTTGATGGTAGCCAGCGTCGAGATGCACATCGGGGCGTAGATGTACCAGACCAGCAGCGACAGCGCGGTCGCCAGCGACCAGCCATCGCTGATCAGCGGGGTCAGCGCCTGGCTGGCGGCATCGTCATCGGCGGCCGACAGCGCATACACGGTGGCCAGCGAAGACACCGCCACCTCACGCGCGGCCAGGCCCGGAATCAGCGCGATGCAGATCTGCCAGTTGAAGCCCAGCGGCGCGAAGAACACCGCCATCGCATGGCCGATCTGGCCGGCGTAGCTGTAGTCGATGGCCGGCATCGTGGCATCGGCCGGGGCCGCCGGGAACGACAGCAACACCCACAGCAGGATGGTCAGCGCCAGGATGATGCCGCCGACGCGCTTTAGGAAGATCATGCCGCGCTCGTACAGGCCGACCGCCAGGTCACGCACATGTGGCAGGCGGTACGACGGCAGCTCCAGCATCAGCGGATGCTCGCTCTTGTCGCGGCGCCACTTCTTCATGATCCAGGACATCGCCAGCGCACTGAGGATGCCGGCGGCGTACAGGCCGAACAGGACCAGGCCCTGCTGGTTGAACACCCCCCACACCGTCTTCTGCGGAATGAACGCACCGATCAGCAGGGCGTACACCGGCAGGCGCGCCGAGCAGGTCATCAGCGGTGCGACCAGGATGGTGGCCAGGCGGTCACGCGGGTCCTGGATGCTGCGCGTGGACATGATGCCCGGCACCGCGCAGGCGAAGCTGGACAGCAGCGGGATGAACGAGCGGCCGGACAGGCCGGCGGCGGCCATCATGCGGTCGAGCAGGAACGCCGCACGTGGCAGGTAGCCGGATTCCTCCAGCACCAGGATGAAGAAGAACAGGATCAGGATCTGGGGCAGGAACACCACCACGCCACCGACGCCGGCGATGATGCCATCGGTCAGCAGGCTGGCCAGCGGACCCTCTGGCAACACGCTGCCAACGAGAGCACCGAGCCAGGCGAAGCCAGCCTCGATGCCATCCATCAACGGCGTCGCCCAGGCGTACACCGCCTGGAAGATCAGGAACATCACCACTGCAAGGCTGATCAGCCCGAACACCGGGTGCAGCAGCCAGCGGTCCAGCGCGTCGTCGATCTTCGCGGTCCGCGCCGGCATCCGCACGGCGACCGACAGGATCTCGCGCACCTTGGCGTGGTAGTCGATGCCACCTTCCGGGCCCGGCACCGGTGCATCCAGATGCGGCACCATCGCATCAAGGCGTTCGACCAGGGCCTTGGCACCCTGCTTGCGCACCGCTACGGTCTCCACCACCGGTACGCCCAGCTCGCGCTCCAGCGCGGCCACGTCCACCTGGATGCCACGGCGCTGGGCCGCATCGACCATGTTCAGGGCGACCACCATCGGCTTGCCCAGCTCACGCAGCTCCAGCGCGAAGCGCAGGTGCAGGCGCAGGTTGGTGGCGTCGATCACGCACAGCAGCACGTCCGGCGCAGCTTCGCCCGGGTAGAAGCCCCGGCACAGGTCACGGGTGATCGCCTCATCCAGGCTGGCCGGATGCAGGCTGTAGGCACCCGGCAGGTCGAGCACGGCGAATTCGCGGCCGGACGGCGCGCGCAGGCGACCTTCCTTGCGCTCTACGGTGACGCCGGTGTAGTTGGCGACCTTCTGCCGGCTGCCGGTCAGCTGGTTGAACAGCGCGGTCTTGCCGCTGTTGGGGTTCCCGACCAGCGCGATGCGCAGCGGTGAGGCGGAGACAGTGGCGGTCATGCACGTCGTTCCTGGCTGGCAGCGTCGACCACGACGCGCTTGGCTTCACTGATCCGCAGCGCGAACCGGGTGAACCCGACCTGCACCAGCAGCGGCTCGCCCCCCACCGGGCCCTTGGCCACCAAGCGTACTTCCTCGCCATTCACGAAACCCAGCTCGCGCAGGCGACGGGCAATGGCATCGTTGGCATGCAGGTCCTGCACGGACTCGACCACGGCCGAGGTGTGCAGCGGCAGTTCGGACAGCGTCATCTAGCGTGTTCTCTGCTGGATGTAAATGGTTCTCGATTCTAACATTCCCGCGTCGCGTCATGGCCCATGACCAATGGCCCGCTATGATCCATACAGGTATGGAGTGACCCTGGAATCCCATGAACGATGCTTTGCAGATCGAGCGCCGTGGCGCTGTCCTCACCCTCTGGCTGAACCGGCCGGAGCTGCACAACGCCTTTGACGCCAGCCTGATCGCCCGGCTGACTGCCGCACTGGAAGTCGCCGGCGGCGATGATTCGGTCCGGGCCGTGGTGGTCGCCGGTCACGGCGCTTCCTTCTCGGCCGGTGCCGACATGCAGTGGATGCGCGGCATGGCCGCCGCCAGCGAGGCCGACAACCGCGAGGACTCGCTGGCCCTGGCGCGGCTGATGCGCACCCTGGACGAGCTGCCCAAGCCGACCCTGGCCCGGGTCCATGGCGCCGCCTTCGGGGGCGGCGTCGGCCTGGTCGCCTGCTGCGACATCGCCATCGCCAGCACCTCGGCCCGCTTCGGCCTGACCGAAAGCCGCCTCGGCCTGCTGCCGGCGGTGATCTCGCCCTACGTGATCGAGGCCATCGGCCCGCGCCAGGCGCGGCGCTGGTTCGCCACCGGCGAGCACTTCGATGCCGACACCGCGCTGCGCATCGGCCTGGTCCACCAGCTGGTCGAGCCCGAACGCCTGGACGAAGCCCTGGAACGCCAGCTGGCCCTGCTCGACAAGGCCGGCCCGATCGCCTCGTCCACCGCCAAGCAGCTGGTGCGGCAGGTCCGCGACAGCCATGACCGCGACGCGCTGGATCGGGATAATGCCGCCCTGATCGCGCGCCTGCGGGTCTCCGCCGAGGGCCAGGAGGGCCTGGGCGCCTTCCTCGACAAGCGCGCCCCCCACTGGGTCACGGAAGCCTGAACATGCTCGATCATCTTGGTTTGACCAGCGCCGACCTGGCGCGCAGCAGGACCTTCTTCCTGCAGGCACTGGCGCCGCTGCAGATCGGCGTCGTGATGGAAGTGAGCGCCGAAGAAACCGGTGACCACGACCACATCGGCTTCGGCAGCGACGGCAAGCCGTTCTTCTGGCTCGGCAATGGCGGCACCACCAGTCACGGCGTGCACGTGGCCTTCGCCTGCGCCAGCCGTGCGCAGGTGGATGCCTTCCATGCCGCCGCGCTCGCCGCCGGCGGCCGCGACAACGGCGCCCCGGGCCTGCGCCCGTGGTACCACCCGGATTACTACGCCGCCTTCGTGCTCGACCCGGACGGCAACAACATCGAAGCGGTCTGCCACCGTCCGTCCGATGGGGCAGCCGCATGAGCGATTACGTCCGCATCGTCGAGGTCGGCCCGCGTGATGGGCTGCAGAACGAAAAGCAGTCGGTGTCCACCTCCGACAAGATCGAACTGATCAACCGCCTGTCGGCCACCGGCCTGCGCAGCATCGAGGCGACCAGCTTCGTCAGCCCGAAGTGGATCCCGCAACTGGCCGACGCCGCCGAGGTCTATGCCGGCATCCAGCGCAGGCCGGGCGTGCACTACCCGGTGCTGGTGCCGAACGAACAGGGCTACGACCGCGCCCGCGCGGTGGGCGTGGAGGAAGTGGCGGTGTTCACCGCTGCGTCCGAGGCCTTCAACCGCACCAACACCAATGCCGGCATCGACGAATCGCTGGCCCGGTTCGAGCCGATCCTGCGCCGCGCCGCCGCCGATGGCGTGCGCGTGCGCGGCTACGTCTCCACCGTGCTCGGCTGCCCTTACCAGGGCGAGGTGCCGCTGGCCGACGTGGTGCGGGTGGCGCGCGCGCTACACCAGATGGGTTGTTACGAAATCTCACTGGGCGACACCATCGGCGTCGGCACCCCGCGCAAGGCACGGGCGATGCTGCAGGCGGTTGCCGCCGAGATTCCGATGACGGCACTGGCCGTGCACTTCCACGACACCTACGGCCAGGCCATCGCCAACATCGCCACCTGCCTGGAAGAAGGCGTGCGCGTGGTCGACAGCGCGGTCTCCGGCGCCGGTGGCTGCCCGTATGCCAAGGGCGCCAGCGGCAACGTCGCCAGCGAGGATGTGGTCTACCTGCTGCAGGGCCTGGGCCTGGACAGCGGCGTGGACCTGCCGGCACTGGCCGAGACCGGCCGCTGGCTGGCCGGCCTGCTCGGTCGCGCCACCGCCAGCCGCACCGGCCAGGCGCTGGCCGCCGCCGGCTGACCGCTGCACTGCGCCGCCCTGCACCGGCGGCGCAGTGCACAACAGCGGCGGTCACGGCTTCCGTTAGAATCGGCGGTTCTCGAACCTGCAGGACCGTTCAATGCAGCTGTCTTCCGTACGTGCCGTGATCACTGGCGGCGTCTCCGGCCTCGGCCTGGCCGTGGCCCAGCACCTCGTCGCCCAGGGCGGCAAGGTGGCCCTGTTCGACCTCAACGACGTCAAGGGCGCCGCCGCCGTTGCCGATCTGGGTGCCGACAAGGCCCGCTATTTCAACGTCAACGTCAGCGATGAAGCGGCCGTCTCGGCAGCCATCGACCAGGCCCACGATTTCCTCGGCGGCCTGAACGTGGCGATGAACTGCGCCGGCATCCTCGGCGCCGGCCGCGTGCTGGGCAAAGAAGGCCCGATGCCGCTGGCCGGCTTCCAGGGCACGGTGATGGTCAACCTGGTCGGCAGCTTCAACGTGGCCAAGGCCGCGGCCAACCGCATGCAGCACAACGAGGCCGGCACCGATGGCGAGCGCGGCGTCATCATCAACACCGCCAGCATCGCTGCCTATGAAGGCCAGATCGGCCAGGCCGCCTATGCCGCCAGCAAGGGCGGCGTGGTCTCGATGACGCTGCCGATGGCGCGCGAACTGTCGCGCTTCGGCATCCGCGTCAATACCATCGCCCCGGGCGTGTTCTGGACGCCGATGGTCGATGGCATGCCCGAAGCCGTGCAGCAGTCGCTGGCCGCCTCGATCCCGTTCCCGCCGCGGCTGGGCAAGCCGGAAGACTTCGCCAGCCTGGTCGGCTTCATCCTTGGCAACACCTACCTCAACGGCGAGACCATCCGCCTGGACGGCGCTACCCGCCTCGCTCCGAAGTGATTCCCCCGGGCGCCGGGACGGCGCCCTCCCCCAACGACCTAGATCACCATGAAAGCCAACGACATCAAGAAGGGCAACGTCGTCGAGTACAACAACGGCGTGTACCAGATCCGCGACATCGAGCGCAGCTCGCCTCAGGGTCGCGGCGGCAACGTCCGCTTCCGCTTCATCATGTACAGCGTGCCGGGCGGCAACAAGCTCGACGCCAGCTTCGATGCCGACGACAACCTGGTCGAGGTCGAACTGCTGCGCCGCCAGTCCACCTATTCGTACAAGGACGGCGATGCCTTCGTGTTCCTGGATGACGAGGACTACACCCCGTACACCCTGGATGCGGACGTGATCGGCGATGACGCCGGTTACATCACCGACGGCCTGACCGGCATCTACGTGCAGGTGATCGACGAGCAGCCGGTGGCGATCCAGCTGCCGGCCTCCGTGGTGCTGGAAGTGATCGAGACGCCGCCGGAACTGAAGGGTGGCACCGCCACCAAGCGCCCGAAGCCGGCCAAGCTCAACACCGGCATCGAGATCATGGTGCCGGAGTACATCGTCAACGGCGAGCGCGTGCTGGTGAACACCGCCACCGGCGAATTCGCCGGCCGTGCCGACTAAGCACCCTGCGCCGATCGCCTGCCGATCGCTGCCTGCGGCAAGTTCGCCGCAGGCAGCAAGCAGCGCATCGCTGACATTAGTTGTGTAGAGCCGAGCCCGTGCTCGGCTGCGGTGGGTTGGACAGGTACTGCAGCCGAGCGTGGGCTCGGCTCTACAGGTAACTTACGGCTGCTTCGCGCCGAAATTGCCGCAGCCGTGGTACTGGCGGGTACCTACGGTCAGCATCACCTTGGCCTCGAACGCCTCCCCGCTCATATCGTCCTGGCAGGTGGTGCGCTGGAAGCTGAGCTTGACGTCGGTGCCGTCGGACGCCTTGCCGCTCCATCCATCAGCGCCCTGGGTGGGCCTGGCCACGTCAAAGCGGCGCTCGCCGTAGTCAACTTCCACCTGCAGGCCCGGCATATCGCCATCGACGACTGCTAGCCATCCAGGTTCATTGCCGGTGGCACGGAACGCGGCATTGCCGGCGCTGCCATCGCCTTCGGTGGCTTCCACCGCATGGCACTCGCGATCCGGCTCGCCCTTCAGGCTCAGCAGGCCATCATCGCTACCCTTGGTCCAGAAGCTGTTGCCAAGGCCATCGTTGTATTTGGCGCCCGATGCCGCGCGCTCGGAGGTCATGGCGAAGCCACGCTCGCCGATCACCAGCGTGGCAGCATCCTCGCCATTGAAGGTCGCGACCACACTCAGATCACCACACTGGTAGGCGGTCTCGCTGCCACCTTCCGTGTTGGCGCTCGGCTGCGGCGTGGCAGGCGGGGCGTCATTGCTGCCCGCCGCGGGTGCCTGGGCCGGCTGGCACGCGGCCAGGACCAACCCCAGGGAGGCTGCCAACAGACTGGGTACTACACGCATGGCTCGACTCCTTGTCGACACTACAGGAATGCTCGACCCTACCACCTCGGGGTGAGCGGGGCCTGAAAACGGCCTGACCGCACTCATGCGGCCAGCACCGCCATCGACAGCAGCTGCGCGCCACTGCCGCCGGAACTGCAGGTCCAGACCCGCAACAGGCGCAGCTTCAGTTCGCGCTCCAAGCCCTGCCGCCACACCGACATCCGCACGTCGCTGGACAGCAACGCCAGACGGCCACACAGCAGCGTTTCCACCGCGTGCAGCTGCAGGCTTCGTACCTGCAGGTCTCCGGCCAACCAATCACCCAGCCACGGCAGATCGAGCATGCGGCCACCGTGGCCGTCCATCAGGAACAGGGCCGGCGATACCAGCGCGTTCAACGCATCGTGATTGTTCTCCAGCAGCGCTGCGCACAGGCGCTGTTCCAGCGCCAGCAACTGCTGCTCATGCAGATCTTCAACGATGTTCCGTTCCATCCACGGTTCCTCCCGGCATCGGCCGGCGCCTGCGCAGGCGCTGCGCGATCCACTGCCGCGCGCCCTGCACCACTACATAGAAGACCGGCACGAAGAACACCGCCAGCACGGTCGCACTGACCATGCCGCCGAACACACCGGTTCCAATCGCCTGCTGGGTTTCCTTCGACGCGCCCTGCGCCAGCATCAGCGGCACAACGCCCAGCGCGAACGCCAGCGAGGTCATCACGATCGGGCGCAGGCGCAGCCGCGCCGCCTCCAGCGCTGCTTCAACCAGACCGCGCCCCTGCTGCTGCAGCTGGCGCGCGAATTCGACGATGAGGATCGCGTTCTTCGCCGACAGCCCGATCACGGTGATCATGCCGACCTTGAAGAACACGTCGTTGGGCATGCCGCGCAACAGCACCGCGGCGACCGCGCCAAGCAGGCCCAGTGGCACCACCAGCAGCACCGCCAACGGAATCGACCAGCTCTCGTACAGCGCGGCAAGCACCAGGAACACCACCAGCATCGACAACAACAGCAGCCACGGCGCCTGCGCCCCCGACTCACGCTCCTGCAGCGACTGGCTGGTCCACTGCAGGGCGAAGCCGGACGGCAGTTTTGCGGCCAACCGCTCCATCTCCGCCATGGCTTGGCCGGTGGACACGCCAGAGGCCGGGGCGCCGGACAGGTTCAGCGCGGGGAAACCAAGATAGCGTTGCAGCTGCAACGGCGCTTCGGTCCAGTGCGGGGTGACCAGCTCGGACAACGCCACCATGCCGCCCTCGCTGTTGCGCACGTACAGCTTCAGCACGTCTTCCAGCTCCATCCGGTGCGGCGCATCGGCCTGCAGGATCACCTGCTGCAGCCGTCCCTTGTTGGGGAAGTCGTTGACGTACTGCGAGCCCATGGCTGCCGACAGCGTGCTGCTGATCTGCTCGAAGCCCACGCCCATTGCCTCGGCCTTGGCCCGGTCGATGTCCAGCCGCACGCTGGTGCCGGCCGGCAGGCCATCGGCATGCACCTCCGACAGCAGCGGGCTGGTTTCGGCCAGCTTCAGCAGCTGCTGCAGGGCCGCGCGCAGTTCGGCCTGGCCCTGCCCGGTGCGCGCCTGCAGCGCCAGCGAGAAGCCGGACGAACGTCCCAGGCTGTCGATGGCCGGCGGCATCACGCTCATCACCTCGCCCTCGGCAATCGTGGCCATCGCCTGCTGCGCGGCCTCCACCTCACCGGCCGCGGTTGCGCCTGCGCGCTCACCCCAGTCCTTCAGCATGGTGTAGGTCAGCGCCGCACTCGGGCCGGAACCGGAAAAGCTGTAGCCGAGGATCGACTGGTTGGAGCCGATGCCCGGACGCGAGGCCACGTGCCGTTCGTAGGCTTCGACCACGGCCAGCGTACGCTCGGCCGTCGCCTCGGCCGGCAGCTGGATCGAGGTCATGAAATAGCCCTGGTCTTCTTCCGGCAGGAATGCGCCCGGCAGCCAGTGCAGGCCCAGCAGCAACGCCGCCACCAGTGCGGCGAACACGCCCATCACCCGCCCGCTCCGCTGCAGCACCGTCGCCACACCACGCTGGTAACGCCCGGTCATCCGCTCGAAGCCTTGGTTGAAGGCGCCGAACAGCCCGCCGCGACCGTGATGGCCGTGGTTGGCCTGGCGCAGCAGGGTCGCGCACAGCGCCGGCGTCAGGCTCAGGGCCAGCAGCGCCGAGAACAGGATCGACACCGCCATCGCCACGGTGAACTGACGGTAGATCGCGCCCACCGAACCGCTGGCGAACGCCATCGGGATGAACACCGCGGTCAGCACCAGGGTAATGCCGATCACTGCGCCGGTCAGTTCACGCATCGCCTTGATGGTGGCCTCGCGCGGCGGCAGGCCCTCCTCGGCCATGATCCGCTCCACGCCCTCGACCACCACGATCGCGTCGTCGACGATGATGCCGATGGCCAGCACCATGCCGAACATGGTCAGCACGTTGATCGAGAAGCCCAGCGCCAGCATCACCGCGAACGTACCCAGCAGCGCGATCGGTGCGACCAGCGCCGGGATCAGCGTGTAACGCCAGTTCTGCAGGAACAGGTACATCACCGCGAACACCAGCAGCATCGCCTCCAGCAGGGTCTGCACCACCTTCTGGATCGATATCTCCACGAACGGCGCGGTGTCGAACGGGATGCTCGCTTCCACCCCGCGCGGCAGCAGCGGCGCCAGCTCAGCCATGCGCTCACGCACCGCCGCAGCGGTACGCACCGCGTTCGCGCCCGGGCGCAGCTGCACGCCGGCGGCGGTGGCTGGATGGCCGTCCTCGCGGGTGCCCCAGGCATAGCTCTGCGCGCCCAGCTCGACGCGGGCGACATCACCCAGCACCACCCGTGAACCGTCGGCGCCGGCACGCAGTACGATCGCCGCGAACTGTTCCGGCGTGGACAACTGGCCGTCGGCACTGAGCGGCACGGTGATGCGCTGGCCTGGAACACCCGGCGAATCACCAATGCGTCCTGGCGAAATCTCCAGGTTCTGCTGCTCGATCGCGGTTGCCACATCGCCCATGGTCAGGCCGTAGCCGGTCAACCGGGTCGGGTCCAGCCACACGCGCATCGCCTGCTCGGCACCGAACAACTGCACGCGGCCGACGCCATCGATACGGCGCAGCTCTTCGATGATGTTGCGCGCCATGAAATCGCCCAGCGCCGCCTCGCTGACGCTGGCATCGGGCGAACGCAGGCCGACCAGCATCAGGAAGCCGGAATCAGCGGCCTCCACGAACAGCCCGTTCTGGCGCACGCTGCGCGGCAGCCGCGGTTCGATCGCCTTGATGCGGTTCTGCACGTCCACCTGCGCCAGCTCCGGATTGGTGCCGGGCTTGAAGGTGGCAGTGATCGACGCTTCGCCGGACGCGTCCACCGACGACTCGAAGTACAGCAGGTGCTTGACGCTGGACAGCTCGCGCTCGATCAGGCCAACCACGGCATCATTCAGCGTCTGCGGGCTGGCACCCGGGTAGCTGGCATAGATGCTGACGCTGGGCGGGGCGACTGCTGGATAGCGCTCCACCGCCAGCCGCGGGATCGCCAGCACGCCGGCCAGGATGATGAAGATCGCCAGCACCCAGGCGAACACCGGGCGATCGATGAAGAAACGTGCCATGTTGGATTTCCCTGGAGGGACCGGCCCCGGAAAGGCTCAGCCCTTGCTGCCGGCCTGCACTGCACCGGCGCTGGCGACCGGCATCTGCCAGTCGCGCGCATCGACCACCACGCCTTCCTGCAGGCGCTCCTGGCCCTCGACCACCACCTTCTCGCCGGCCTTCAGGCCCGTGCGCACCAGCCACTGGCGATCGACACTGCCGTCCACTTCCAGCGTGCGGATCACCGCCTTGCCGTCGGCGCCGATCACCCAGGCATAGGCCTGGCCACCGGCGCTGCGCAGCACCGCCTGCTGTGGCACGGTCAATGCACTGGCCGGCGCGCCACGTGGCACCCTCGCGCGCACGTACATGCCGGGCAGCAGCTGTCGCTGCGGGTTGTCGACCAGGATGCGCAGGATGACATCACCGGTTCGCGCATCGACATTGATGCCGGAGAACAGCAGTTGGCCGCGTTCGGGCAGTGGCTTGCCGCTGGCACCGATGATCGTCACCGGCAGCTCGCCGCCACCGGCGGCACTGCGCTGCAGAGACTCCAGCTGCGCCGCCGGTTGGCGCACATCGACATAGACCTGGTCGATCTGCTGCACCACTGCCATCGGCTCGGCATCGGCCACGCCCACCAGTGCGCCTTCGGCCACCAGCGCCTGGTCGATGCGGCCGGCAATCGGCGCGCTGACCGTGGCATAGCGCAGGTCAAGCTGGCGACGGGCCAGGATCGCGCGCGCTTCGTTCACCGCGGCACGGGCCTGTTCGTACTCGGCACTGGCATCGTCGCGATGCTGTTGGCTGACCGCCTGTGCGGCGGCCAGCGCATGCAGGCGCTGCGACTGCACGCGGCTGCGGCCCAGCGCCGCTTCGCTGCGCTGAAGGGCTGCCAGTGCCGAATCAACATCTGCACGGAACGCCGCCGGATCGATCTGGAACAGGGCCTGGCCGGCGCTCACTTCTGCGCCTTGGTCGAACAGGCGGCGCTGCACGATGCCGCCCACCTGGGCACGGATCTGTGCGGTGCGCACGGCAGCCACGCGGCCGGGCAGTTCGTCATCGCGCTGTACCACCTGCGGGCCGACGGTGACCACGCTGACACGCGGTGCGGCTTCGGGAGTGGCTTCGGGGGTTGAGCAGGCCGTCATGGCCAGGGCGAGGGCCGCGATCAACGCGACCGGAGTCCTGAAGGTTCTCATTGCTGTGCACAATGCCGCGCAGGCGGCGGATAGGTTCTGAAGCGCGCAGTGTGCGTGGCAATGATGGGGTTTCGATGGAGGAACTGTGGAGATACGATGGAGGCAAGCACCTTACGGCCCCGCCCCTGCATGCATGCCTCCCCCGCCCTCGCCGCCCTGGTCCTGATCGTCGAGGATGAGGCCGAGATCGCCGATATTCTCAGCGCCTACCTGGAACGCGAAGGACTGCGCACGCTGCGCGCGGCCGATGGCCATAGCGCACTGGACCTGCATCGCAGCGCCCGCCCCGACCTGGTCCTGCTCGATGTACAGCTGCCACGCCTGGATGGCTGGAGCGTGCTGACCCAGCTGCGCCAGCGTGGTGAGACGCCGGTGATCATGCTGACCGCGCTGGACCAGGACCTGGACAAGCTGACCGCGCTGCGCATGGGTGCCGACGACTACGTGGTCAAGCCGTTCAACCCGGCCGAGGTGGCGGCGCGCGTGCGCGCGGTGCTGCGGCGTACGCTGCGCGCCTCGCGCGTGGACGCGCCCACTGCGCTGCGCGTCGGCCCGCTGCTGATCGACTCGGCCACCCACGCCGTGCACGTGGAGGGCGAAGGCTATAGTCACGAAGTGCTGCTCACGCTCACCGAGTTCAAGCTGCTGCACTGCATGGCGCTGGCACCGACCCGCATCTTCAGCCGCAGCGAGCTGATGCACGAATGCCTGCCGGAAAGCGAAGCGCTGGAGCGCACTGTCGACAGCCATGTCAGCAAGCTGCGCCGCAAGCTGGACGAAGTGGGCATGGTCAATGTTCCGGCCAGTGTGCGCGGCGTCGGCTACCGGTTGATGGCTGACCGCTGATGGCCCGACTGCGCCGTTCCGGGCTCAGCCGCCACATCATCGTCTCGATGTCGCTGATGGTGATCGGCGTCATCGTGATGATGATCCTGTCGTCGTGGCTGCTGTACGCGGTGCTGGTCGAGTTCTTCCCCGGAAGTACCGAAGAGCCGGAAAGCTGGCTGCCGACCGGGCCGGAGCTTGCATGGATGGTGGGCGTGATCCTGACCGGCCTGGCGCTGGCCATCGCCGCCTCGTTCCGCCTCGCCCACCGCATCCTGTCGCCGTTGAATTCGCTGGTGGACAGCGTGCGTGCGCTCGCCAGCGGTGACCTTGGGGCGCGCGCCAACGTCGAGGAGAATTCGCCGGGCGAAGTGGCAACCCTGGTTGAGGACTTCAATGCGATGGCGCGCCGCCTGCAGCACATGGAGAGCGAGCGCGCGATGTGGCATGCGGCCATCGCACATGAGCTGCGTACTCCGGTGACGATCCTGCGCGGCCGCCTGCAGGGACTGGCCGAGGGCGTGTTCCAGCCGGACGAGTCGCAGTTCCGCAGCCTGCTCGCCCAGGTCGAAGGGCTGTCGCGACTGATTGAAGATCTGCGCGTGCTGAGCCTGTCCGACAATGCGCGGCTGGACGTGCGTCGCGCACGCACCGACGTGGTGGCCGAGGTGCATTCGGTGATGACGCTGGTCGACCCGCAGTTCCGCGCTGCGGGCTTCGTGCTGGAACTGGAAACCAGCCGCGAGGAACACAACGCGCACTGTGATCCCACGCGCCTGCGCCAGGCGCTGCTGGCGCTGCTGGAGAACGCGCGTCGCTATGCCAGCCCAGGCAAGGTGCGCATCGCCGTGCATGACACGCCGGGCCATGTGCAGGTGGCCATCGAGGATGAAGGCCCGGGCATTGATCCGGGACTGCATGCCGACATCTTCACTCCGTTCATGCGCGCCGACGGCTCACGTTCGCGCCAGGGCGGTGGCAGCGGGCTCGGCCTGGCGGTGGTCAAGGCCATCGCCGATGCACATGGCGGCCATGCCTACTGCACGCCCGGCAGCTGTGGCGGCAGCCGTTTCGTCATCGAACTGCCGCGCCAGTAGCCGGTCCAGCGGCCTGCGTGCGCAGGTGTGCCCCCAGCGCGGCCAGATTGGCGTCGATCGCATCCATTTCCTCACGCTGCCGCGCCGGCAACTGCTGGCGAAGCTGCACACGCAATGCCTGCCATGCCGGTACCGCCTGCGCACTGGCAGTGGTCACGGCCGCAGACAGCAGTACCTGCTCGTCGCCCAGAGGCAACCCATAGCCGCCGTCCTGCAGCAGCGTCCCTGGGCGCAACCACTGCCCACTCTGCGCCAGCAGGCCGCGCAGGCTGCGGGTTTCCGCGCTGTCCGCAGCAGCCAGCAGCTGCCGCTTGAGCACATCGCGTGCCCGCAGCTCGGCACGCCGCTGTGCGGCCTGTTCCAGCAACAGCAGGCCGGCACTGGCGCGCAGGTCGCCCTTCAGCAGCCACGGTGCCCGTTGTTCCGCCGGCAGCTTCAACCAGCCGCGCACATCGCGGGCGGGCAGGCTCAGCTGGGTCGCCGCCACTGTGAACAACTGCTGGTAGTGGTCGCGCGCGGAAGCGAAGTAATAGCCCTGTGCCTGCGCAGCGTTGCGGTCCGTGAGTACCCGCTCGTCGAGCATGCCCAGCCGCGCCAGCCGGCGCTTGAGACCGCGCGGACTCAGCTGGGCCAGCCCGGCCTCGCCCAGCCGCGGCACTCCGGCCTGCAGCAGCTTGGCGGTCTCCACCGCACAGTTGTTGCTGACGAAGTAATAGCGCCCGTCATAGCTCCAGTGCACCTGGGCGGTGCGCTCGAGCAGGCTGGCGATCTCATCGCGCTGCAGCCGCAATGGCAGCGACTGCAGGCCGCGCAGTTCGACCTTGGTGTACTCGTCCACCACCTGCTGCAGCGGCAGCACGAACAGCCGCGACGGGTAGCCGCCGGTCAAGCCGCGCCAGTTGGATATCTGCACGTCGCCCACGAACGCGCGGAAGGACAGCACGCGGTGGTGTTCGAGATCCAGCCTGCAGTCCGGCCCCGGTGCGCGCCCGGGCCTGCAGATCACCAATCGCAGCATGCTGTGGCCCCAGCGGCTCATCGGCTGCGCGCTGCCTTCGGCGAACAGGTAATCCACGGCGTAGACACGCGCGGGGTCGAGCTGCAGCAGCGATGCCGCCCCCTCTTCCGATTCGGCCTGCAGCAATGGCAACGCGGTCGCGCAGTGCGACTGCGGCAGCGATGGCGGGGTTCCGAAATGGGCCTGGTACCACCGCGCCAGTGCCGGGCGCCGGCAGGCGAACTCGCTGTCGAGCACGAAATGCTCGGCGTTCACTGCCAGGTACTCGGCCGGGTCCTTCAGTTCATACGCATCGGGGCTGCGGTCACGGAAGTCGTTGTCGCCACGGCCGAGATGCCAGGGCTTGCGCTGCCAACCCGCGAGGTCACGCCATCGCATGCTCTGCGACCAGTTCGCACCGCCACGGTCGGCGACGTGCGTCAGTTCGTGTACCAGCGCGCTGCGGCGTGCGCGCCGGGCGCCCGGCGCACTGTCGCCCAGCAGACTCCGGCGCAGCACGATACGGCCAGCGAAGGTGCGGCCATGCACATCGGCCGGCAGGTCATCCGTCCAGCGCACCCGCACCTGCGCCGGCAACGCAGCCAGCAGGCCGTCCGGCAATAGTGACTGCACGTCGGCCAGGGTCTGGCTGGCGAGCCGCTGCTGTGCCGGATCGAGACCGGACGGATCAAGCTGCAGGCGATCAGCTGCAGGCGCGACGTGGGCGGTCAGCAGTAGAGCCACGCCAAGCGTGGCGGCGTTCCGTGCAGATGTCATGCAGTTGCCGGCCAGCGGCCGGCACTACCCGAAGGCCGGATCAACGGGCCAGCAGCGCGCGGGCCAGTTCCAGGTCGCTCTGCAGCTGTGCGGTGGCGCTCTGCTCACGCAGGTGGACCAGCGCGGCCTGCAGGCGGGCGCCACGGATCTGGCCGTCGCTGGCAACGAACGCAGCGGCATCGTCGCGCGCGGCCAGCACCACCTTGTCATCACCCGAGCTGCTGCCCGAGGAGCCGGAGGAAGCGCCGGTGGCCGAACCGGCCGAGGTGCCGGCGAAGCTGGAAGCGAAGCCGGCCAGCGGCAGGGACAGCAGGGCGAGCAGCAGAAGCTTACGGGTCATCGGTTCGAAGCCGGTTGTGAGGATGCGTGGAGCGTAACGGGTGCGTGAAGGATTTGCCCGGCTCAGGCGTCGAACAGCTTGCCGGGATTCAGCCGCGCTTGGGGATCGAACGCGCGTTTGACCGCCTTCATCAGCGCGATTTCGGCCGGGCCGCGGGTGCTGTCCAGGTAGCCCTTCTTGACCAGGCCGATACCATGCTCGGCCGAGATGCTGCCATCGAAACGCGCCAGCACCTGCGCCAGCAGCTTGGTGACGTGCTCGCACTGCGCCACGAAATCGGCGTCACTGGTGTCGTCGGGCTTGAGCACGTTGATGTGCAGGTTGCCGTCGCCGATGTGGCCGAACCAGACCACGTCGAAGTGCGGGTAGGCTTGCCCGATCAGTGCCTGGGTCTCTGCCAGGAACGCCGGCATCGCCGAGATCCGTACCGAGACGTCGTTCTTGTAGGGTTTGTAGCGCGCCAGCGATTCGGTGATGCCTTCGCGCAGGCGCCACAGCTGGGCGGCCTGGGCGTCGCTGGCACTGATCACCCCGTCGCTGACCCAGCCGTTGCCCATGCAGTCCTCGAAGGCCGCCATCGCCGCCGCTTCCTGCGCTTCGTCGTTGGCGGCGAACTCGGTGACCACGTAGTACGGGTGCACCTCGTCGAACGGCGCCTGCGCACCGTGCGCCAGCACATGCTCCAGCGCGCGGTCGGTGAAGAACTCGAAGGCCTGCAGCTGCAGGCGCGCGCGGAACGCGGCGAACACCTGCATCAGCACTTCGAAGCTGGGTACGGCCAGCAGCATCACGTTGCTGGCCGGCGGCGGGTCGGTCAGCTTCACGGTGGCTTCGACGATCACGCCCAGCGTGCCCTCCGAACCGATCAACAGCTGGCGGAAGTCATAGCCGCTGGAGTTCTTGATCAGGCCCTTGTTGAGCTCGAGCAGTTCGCCACTGGCGGTGACCACCTTCAGCCCGGCGATCCACTCGCGGGTGTTGCCGTAGCGGATCACTCGGATGCCGCCGGCATTGGTGGCAACGTTGCCGCCGATCGTGCACGAGCCGCGCGCGGCGAAATCCACCGGGTAGATCAGGCCGTGGTCCAGCGCGGCGTTGTGCACGGCCTCCAGCGGCATGCCGGCCTGCACCACCAGGGTGCGATCGACCGCGTCGTAGTCCAGCGCCCTGTTCATCCTCTCCAGGCTGAGCACGAGCTCGCCGTTGGCCGCCACCGCGCCGCCCGAGAGGCCGGTGCGGCCGCCCGACGGCACCACCGCCACGCCCTCGGCGGCACTCCAGCGCATCACCGCCTGTACCTCCTCGACCGTGGCCGGCAGTGCGATCGCCAGCGGCGCCGGCGTCCAGCGCCGGGTCCAGTCGCGCCCGTAATGCTCCAGGTCGGCCGGGTCGGTCTTCAGCTTCAGGCCGGGACAGGCCTGCTGCAGCGAGGCAATGCGGGAATCGGTCATGACGGTCCAGCGCGGGGCGTGAAGAACGGGCAAGCGTGCCAGCGGCACGCGCCAGCGTCCAGCCCTGCAGACAGGCAGATAGCTACGGATGCAACCAATTGCGCACTGCACCATGAGCGCCGTGATCTGGCATAGTGGTTGGCCCCTGTCCCACTGGCCGTGTTGCCCCATGTCGCCGAAGAAGACCTCGTTCCCGAAGCAGGATATCCGCGTGCTGTTGCTGGAGGGGGTCAGCCAGACCGCCGTGGAGGTGTTCAGCGCCGCCGGCTACAGCCAGATCGAGGCACACACCAAGGCGCTGCCCGAGGACGAATTGAAGGCGCGCATCGCCGAGGCACATATTGTCGGCATCCGTTCGCGCACCCAGCTCAGCGCCGAGGTGCTGGCCGAGGCGAAGCGCCTGATCGCAGTGGGCTGCTTCTGCATCGGCACCAACCAGGTCGACCTGGATGCGGCCGAACTGGCCGGCATCCCGGTGTTCAATGCGCCCTATTCCAATACCCGCAGCGTGGCCGAGCTGGTGATCGCCGAGGCGATCATGCTGACCCGCGGCATCCCGCAGAAGAACGCCGAATGCCATCGCGGCGGCTGGTCGAAGTCGGCCAGCGGCAGCCATGAAGTGCGTGGCAAGACGCTGGGCATCATCGGTTATGGCCACATCGGCACCCAGGTCGGCGTGCTGGCCGAATCGCTGGGCATGCAGGTGATCTTCCACGACGTGGAAACCAAGCTGGCGCTGGGCAATGCGCGTGCCGCGGCCAGCCTGGACGACCTGCTGGCGCGCGCCGACATCGTCACCCTGCACGTGCCGGAGACGCCGGCCACGCAGTGGATGATCGGCAGCACCGAGCTGGCGAAGATGCGCAAGGGTGCGCACCTGATCAACGCCGCGCGCGGCACCGTGGTCGACATCGATGCGCTGGATGCTGCGCTGGCCAGCGGCCACGTCGGCGGTGCCGCGCTGGACGTGTTCCCGGTCGAACCGAAGGGCAACGGCGATATCTTCGAGTCGCCGCTGACCCGCCACGACAACGTGATCCTGACCCCGCACGTGGGCGGCAGCACGCTGGAAGCGCAGGACAACATCGGCGTGGAAGTGGCAGCCAAGCTGGTGCGCTACAGCGACAACGGCAGCACCCTGTCGGCGGTCAACTTCCCGGAAGTGACCCTGCCCGAACACGAAGACAGCCTGCGCCTGCTGCACATCCACCAGAACGTGCCGGGCGTACTGTCCAAGGTCAACGAGATCTTCTCGCGCCACAACGTCAACATCGACGGCCAGTTCCTGCGTACCGACCCGAAGGTGGGCTACGTGGTGATCGACATCACCGCCAGCGAGGCACAGGCCGCCGCCGTGCGCGACGAGCTGGCCGCGATTCCGGGCACGCTGCGGACGCGCATTCTGTATTGAGCAAGGCGTCGCCGGGCATACCCCGGCGGAGTGCTTCCGGCATCGCGCCATCCACGCATGGCGTGGATCTACTGGCGTTTCGCGCGATCCCGCAGTAGATCCACGCCATGCGTGGATGGAACACCTCAGAACCTTACGGCGTGGAGGTTCTTGTAAAAGTCCCAATGGATCAGAACCCTGTCTTCCATCGACAGGAACAGCGTATCGACGAAATCCAGCTCCTCGGCATGAACCAGCCAGTCCTGCAGGCGGCTGCCCAGCGAAGGTACCGCCCCATCCACCTGGACAACCGTCAACGCAGCCTCGCTTGGCAAGCCAACAGCATCTGCAATGTCGCTCAACTCCTGCGCCAGCCGCTCCCGCCCCACCCCGGGGACCTCCAGGCGTGATGGCACGCGCTCCCAGTCGATGGATGTGATGACTGGCAATGCAGCCTTGATCATCGCAAGGGCAGCATCCTGCTTCGCCTCGCCACACGCATGAGCCGCAACAAACGCGGCACAGCCGTCCGAGAGCATCAACGTGCCAGCCAGCGGCGCGCCATGCGCTGCATGGATTCATCCGATTCGGGGTCGGCCGCGACCTCGGTTACCGGCCGCCAGGCCAGGTCCAGCGATTCCTCGCTGAGCACGAAGGCCTCGCCACCCAGCGCCCGGATCACGAAACGCACGTCGTAGTGCCAGTGCCCCGGCACGTCCTTGCGCTCCGGAATCCAATGCTTGTCCAGATCGAAGATGGCCGGGTCTTCCAGTACCAGGCCGCTCAGCCCGGACTCCTCCTCGGCTTCCTTCAGCGCCACCTGCGCCAGATCACGGTCGCCGTCGGCGTGACCGCCCAGCTGCAGCCAGCGCTGCAGCTTTCGGTGATGGGTGAGCAGCAGGCGCTGGCCGTCGGCACTGACCAGCCAGCAGCTGGCGGTGAAATGCCCGGCCAGCCGTTCGCGACGGAACGGATCTTCTGGATCGTCCAGCAATGTGCCGAATTCGGCAGCCAGTGCGTCGTAGGCGGGCTCGCGGCGGGCATAGTCCCGCAACAGGCCGCGCAGGCGATCGTCAAGCACGGCAAGGGTTTCGGCGGTCTGGCGCATGAATGGGGGCGGTTCGGAAAAATACTGCTCATTATCGCCGTTCATTGTTGCGATTGCGCTTGTGCGTTGGCTTCAGCTTTGGCTAAGGTACAGCGGGCCGTTCGCACGGCCTTCACCATTCAAGGTTGCCGGCAACGTATCGGCGGCCCACCCCATCCGATCATTAGGAAGTACTGCATGCTGAAAGCTCTGTTGAGGGTCAAGCCGGTCCAGCCGGCCGGGCACGTCGATGCCGGCGAACCCATCGAAGGCAGCCTGGACGGCGAAGCCACGTTGAAACGGACCCTCACGGCTAAACACCTCATCCTGCTTGGCGTGGGTGCGGTGATCGGCGCTGGTATCTTCGTGCTGACCGGCCAGGCCGCAGCCAACCACGCCGGCCCGGCGGTGATGCTGTCGTTCGTGCTGGCCGGCTTCGCCTGCGCCCTGGCGGGCCTGTGCTACGCCGAGTTCGCGGCGATGATGCCGGTCTCCGGCAGTGCCTACTCCTACTCCTATGCCACCCTCGGCGAAGGCATGGCCTGGTTCATCGGCTGGTGCCTGGTGCTGGAGTACCTGTTCGCCTCGGCGTCGGTCGCGGTGGGCTGGTCGGCCTACCTGATCAGCTTCATCACCACCACGCTGCACATGCCCTTCCCGGACCTGCTCAGCGCCGCACCCATCGCCTGGACCGGCAGCGAGTTCGTATCTTCCGGCAAACTGTTCAACCTGCCGGCGGTGCTGATCGTGGCGGCGGTGTCCGGCCTGCTGTACGTGGGCGTGACCCAGTCGGCATTCGTCAACGCCATCATCGTGGCGATCAAGGTCACCGTCATCTGCCTGTTCATCGGCATCGGCGCGGCCCACATCGATCCGGCCAACTGGCAGCCCTTCATTCCGGAAAACACCGGCGTGCCGGGTGAGTTCGGCTGGAGCGGCATCTTCCGCGCGGCCACCATCGTGTTCTTCGCCTACATTGGTTTCGATGCGGTCTCCACCGCCGCCGGCGAAACCAAGGACCCGCAGCGCAACATGCCGATCGGCCTGCTCGGCTCGCTGGCCGTGTGCACGATCGTCTATATCATCGTCTGCGCGGTGCTGACCGGCATGATGCCGTACCACCTGCTGGGCACCGACAAGCCGGTGGCGACCGCGCTGGAGCCCTACCCGACCCTGTCCTGGCTGAAGACCCTGGTCGAGATCGGCGCCATCGCCGGCCTGTCCTCGGTGGTACTGGTGATGATGATGGGCCAGACCCGCATCGCCTACACCATTTCCCGCGACGGCCTGCTGCCGAAGTTCTTCGGCAAGGTCCACGCTCGTTTCCGCACACCCTATTGGGCCACGATCGTGGTCGGCGTGATCGCCGCCGCACTGGCCGGCCTGGTGCCGCTGAACGTGCTGGGCGAACTGGTGTCGATGGGTACCCTGCTGGCTTTCGCCACGGTCTGCATCGGCGTGCTGGTGCTGCGCTATACCAAGCCGGAGATCCATCGCCCGTTCCGCGTGCCGGCGGTGTGGATCATCTGCCCGCTTGGCGCTGCGGCCTGCCTGTTCCTGTTCTGGCAGGCGTTCGTGGTGCACTGGCACCTGTTCGTCGGCTGGACCGTGCTGGGCATGCTGATCTATCTCGGCTATGGCATGCGCAACAGCAAGCTGGCCCAGTAACCCTGATCCGCCTACGGGCCGGCCCTGTGCCGGCCCGTCCGTTTTCCCCGCGCGCCAGACACCGCGCGCTTCGACAAGACCACCACACATGTTCAAGCAACTGTGGGCCACCAAGCACCCGCATGCCGCCCATGAAGACGCCAACGGCCTGAGCCTGCGCCGCCACCTCGGCCCCTGGGGCCTGACCGCCCTCGGCATCGGTGCCGTGATCGGCGGCGGCATCTTCGTCATCACCGGCCAGGCCGCCGCCAACCACGCCGGCCCCGCGATCATGCTGTCGTTCGTGCTGGCCGCCATCTGCTGCGCCTTCTGCGCGCTGGCCTACGCCGAGTTCGCCTCGATGGTGCCGGTCTCCGGCAGCGCCTATACCTATACCTACGCCACCTTCGGCGAACTGTCGGCCTGGTTCATCGGCTGGATGCTGGTGCTTGAGTACGGCGTCTCTGCGTCGGCGGTGGCGGTCAGCTGGACCGGCTATTTCCTCAGCCTGCTCAGCCAGTTCGACATCCATCTACCGGCGGCGCTGGTCAGTGCGCCACTCGATGCACAGCTGCGCCCCACCGGCGCGATCGCCAACCTGCCGGCCGCTGCGCTGGTACTGCTGCTGACCTGGCTGTGCTACGTCGGCATCAGCAAGTCATCGGCAATGAACATGGCGATGGTCGTGCTCAAGACCGGCCTGATCCTGCTGGTCATCGTGGTCGGCTGGAAGTACGTGGACACCAGCAACTGGACGCCGTTCATCCCAGCCAATGAAGGCCCCGGCAAGTACGGCATGGAAGGCGTGCTGCGTGGCGCGGCGATGGTGTTCTTCGCCTACATCGGCTTCGAGGCGGTGTCGGTGGCGGCGCAGGAATCGAAGAATCCGCAGCGCGACATGCCGATCGGCATGATGCTGTCGCTGGTGGTCTGCACCGTGCTCTACATCGCGATGGCGGCGGTGATGACCGGCCTGGTGCCGTTCCAGCTGCTGGGCACCGACGAACCGGTGGTGACCGCGGTGGCCGCGCATCCGCAGCTGGGTTGGCTGCGCTGGGTGGTCGAGGTCGGCGCGCTGGTCGGCCTGTCCTCGGTGGTACTGGTGATGATCATCGGCCAGCCGCGCATCTTCATGATCATGGGGCGCGACGGCCTGCTGCCGCCGGTGTTCACCAGGATCCACCCGAAGTACCGCACCCCGCACATCAACACGGTGATCACCGGCATCGGCATCGCGCTGCTGGCGGCGCTGTTCCCACTGGACATCCTTGGCGAGCTGACCTCGATGGGCACGCTGATCGCGTTCGCGGCGGTGTGTGCCGGCGTGCTGATCCTGCGCCGCACCCAGCCGGACCTGCCGCGCCCGTTCCGCATGCCGATGGCCTGGCTGATCTGCAGCCTGGGGGTGCTGAGTTGCGTTGCCCTGCTGTCGGCGATGACGATGCACAACTGGATGCTGATGGGCGTCTGGACCTTCGTCGGTTTCGTGATCTATTTCTGCTACGGCTTCAGGCACAGCCGGCTGCGTGTGAAGTAGGGTTTTTTGCATTGCAGGGCCTGCGGCCCTGCACCCGCTGGAGCAACGTCAACAGCAACAGCTGGACTGAGGGTTTGGCGAGGAGGGGGGAGATTGCGGGGGACGCTGCAAGTACATCCCTGTAAGCTCGGTCGCCGCATCCATGCGGCTCACTCCCCCGCAACCTCCCCCCTCCCCGCCTCCGACAGTCTCCTGGCACGTCCGGTAGATCCACGCCATGCGTGGATGAATTGCGTCTGAGAGATGAATTCTCTCCGGTCGATGAATTCCCTGTAGAGCCGAGCCATGCTCGGCTCCGAGCAAGCGCAGCGCCGCGACCCGCTTTTCGCTTTTCCTTCTTCACTCCGTGGCCGGCCGTACACCGGAACCTGTCAGAGGCGGGGCGGGTGGGCCGTGTAGGGGCGCTGGCGCCATGGATGGCGCCATCGAGCTTACAGGGACGTACTTGCAGCGTCCCCTGCACGGCCCACCTGCCCCGCCCCGCCCATGAACCGCTCTATACGACCCGCCACGAGGGGCTCAGCCGTTGGCCGAATCCAGTAAAATCGTCGGCATGAACGCCCCCACCTTCCCCTACGACACCGCGCGCCTGAGCGAACTGGCCCAGCTGCTGATCGACAACGTCCGCGAACTGGCCCATGCCGGCTGGACCCCGGCCACCAGCAGCAACTTCTCCCACCGCCTGGACGATCGCCACGCGGCGATCACGGTGTCCGGCAAGGACAAGGGCCGCCTGATCGAGGACGACATCATGGTGGTGGACTTCGACGGCCAGGCCGTCGGCCGTCCGCTGCGCCCGTCCGCCGAGACCCTGCTGCACACCCAGTTGTACCGCCGCTTCCCGGAGGTCGGCTGCGTGCTGCATACGCACTCTCCGGTGCAGACCATCGCCTCGCGCCTGTACGCGCCGCAGGGTCATATCCGCCTGGAAGGCTACGAGCTGTTGAAGGCCTTCGCCGGCAACAGTACCCACGAAATGGCCATCGATGTGCCGGTGTTCGCCAACACCCAGGACATGAACGTGCTGTCGAAGCAGGTCGATGACCTGCTCGACCGGCAGAACCTGTGGGGCTATCTGATCGATGGCCACGGCCTGTACGCCTGGGGCCGCGACATGGCCGAGGCACGCCGCCACCTGGAAGCGTTCGAGTTCCTGTTCCACTGCGAACTGGAGCTGCGCAGGCTGCGCGGCTGAACCGGCGCGCAGGTGCAGATGCCGATCCGGAATCTGCGCCCTACACCCACCCTGCTACCCTGTCTTCCCCCCGAGACGTTCAAGCTGCCGCCATGAGCCGACTGCGCATCTACGACGACACCCGCCCCGATTCGCCGCTGCTGGACACCCAGGACGGCGCGGTCATCACTGCCGAGCTGCAGAAGATCGGCGTCACCTTCGAGCGCTGGCAGGCCACCGCGCCCGTCGCACCGGGCGCCAGCCAGGAGGAAGTATTCGCCGCCTACCGCGCTGACATCGACCGCCTGGTCGCCGAGCGCGGCTTCAAGAGCGTGGACGTAGCCTCGATCGCCCCGGACAACCCGAATCGCGCCGAGCTGCGCAAGAAGTTCCTCGACGAGCACTTCCACAAGGAAGACGAAGTGCGCTTCTTCGTTGCTGGCTCGGGCCTGTTCACCCTGCACGTGGGTGACAAGGTCTATGAGATCGAATGCGTGAAGGACGACCTGATCGCCGTGCCCGATGGCACCACCCACTGGTTCGACATGGGCGAGGAACCCAGCTTCGTGGCGATCCGCTTCTTCACCGAGCCGGACGGCTGGGTCGGCCATTTCACCGGCACCGACATCGCGCAGAAGTTCCCTCGTTACGTACCCACCCAGGCGTCCTGATCCATGCAAGCCCGCGTCATCCTGACCGACATCGAAGGCACCACCAGCAGCATCTCGTTCGTCAAGAACGTGCTGTTCCCCTATGCGCGCAAGGCGTTGCCCGCGTTTGTCGCCGAGCATGGCCAGCAGCCTGAAGTCCGCCGCTGGCTGGACGCGGTGGCTACCGAGATCGGCGGTGCCTGCAAGGACAATCTGGTAGCCGAGACGCTGCAGGGCTGGATCGACCAGGACCGCAAGCACACCGCCCTGAAGGCGCTGCAGGGGCTGATCTGGGACGAAGGATACCGCCGTGGCGACTACACCGCGCACTTCTACCCGGAAGTGGCGCCGGTGCTGAAGGGCTGGCACGCTTCCGGCCTGCCGCTGTACGTGTACTCCTCCGGTTCGGTGCCGGCGCAGAAGCTGTTCTTCGGGTTCAGCGACGCCGGCGACCTCAGCCCGCTGGTGTCGGGCTGGTTCGATACCGAAGTCGGCGGCAAGCGCGAGGCCGACAGCTACCGCCGCATCGTGCAGGCCATCGGCGTACCGGCCGGCGAGATCCTGTTCCTGTCCGATGTGGTGGAAGAACTGGATGCCGCCCGCGAAGCCGGGTTGCAGACCCGCCTGATCGATCGCCTGGATGATTACCCGATGCCGCGTACCGGCCAGGCCGCCAACGGCCACGAACGGGTCGAGAATTTCCAGCAGATCCAGCTGTAAGCAAAATGGTAGGTGCCAACCTTGGTTGGCATGCTGCTGGTGTGCCAACCAAGGTTGGCACCTACCAAAGCGGGAAACCCCTCAACGGTCGTTGAGGGTCTTCACCTTCAGCGCTTCGCGCAGGGTAACCAGATCCACCGGGCCGCGCACCGCGATATCACGTGTTTCGCCCGGCAGCAGGTCCAGCAGGTTGTCTTCGACCTGCACATCCAGCGCGCCGAAGTCGATCCACGCCGCGCGCACGTACGCCGCGCTTTCCAGCCGCAGACGATAGTGGTCCCCTTCGATGGACAACGTGGCCTTGAGTTTCTGCCGCGGCAACAGCTGGTCCTTGGCCTCAACGAAACCGACCACCTGCCGCGCGCTCACGTCGCCGTGCTGCAGCAACTCGAACACCGCCACCGTACGCGTCGGGTCGGCACCGGCCAGCAGCTCTGCATCGCTGAAATCGCCCATCGAGGTGACACCCGCCGCCACCAACGTCACCGTTTCCTCGCGACGACGCAGCACCTTCCCCTCCACGTCCATCACCCGCAGACGCCAGCGCGCTTCCAGTGAGGCGCCATCATTGATCAGGCGCACCCGCGTGCTGCCCTCGTCGCGCAGCGCTGCCACCGTCACTGGCGCGAAGAAACGCCGCGCGGCGAAGTGCAGCGCCTTCCAGCGGCCGAAATAGTCCACGCTGGACCACGAGGCGCCGGGCCAGACATCGTTGAGCTGCCAGTACAGCGAACCCATCGTGTATGGCCGCGAGGCGCGATGATGCAGCGCCGCCAGTGCGATGCCATCGGCCTGCATCACTTGGCTGAGATAGACGAAGTCCTCGAAGTCCTTCGGCGTGCCGTAACCCAGTTCGATGTAGTGCAGCAGGCGGCTGTTGCCCTCGCCGGCCATGAATTTCTGGTGCGCGCGGATCACCGGGCTGTCGATGCGCTGTTCGGCGCGGGTGGCGATCTGGTCCACTGTCGCCACCGACGGCCACGCCTGCAGCCCGTACTCGGACATGAAGCGCGGCGTCTCGCGCAGGTAGGCCTGCACCGGCAACGCCGGATTGCCCCAGACCTGCCAGTAGTGCTTGTCGCCACGCGTTGAATCGTTGGCCTTCTCGTCAAGGTCGTTGCTCGGTGAGCTGGACCAGTACGGCACGCCCAGCCCCTCCTCGCCCACAACCTGGCGCAGGTCGTTGCCGAACAGGTCGACGTATCCCTGCCAGACCTTCGCCGCAAATGCCGGGTCGGCCGCCTTCAGGTCGCGGCCGTGGCCCCAGTCCTTCCAGGCGGTTTCTTCCTCGTTGTTGCCACACCACAGCACGATGCTGGGGTGATGGCGCAGACGACGTACGTTGTCGCGTGCTTCGGCCACCACGTTGGCACGAAACGCCGGATCGTAGCCCGGCTGCATGCCGCCGCCGAACATGAAGTCCTGCCACACCAGCAGGCCCAGTTCGTCGGCGATGTCGAAGAACGCGTCGTCCTCGTAGTAGCCGCCGCCCCAGTTGCGCAGCATGTTCATGTTTGCGTCGCGCGCGGCCGTCAGCACCTGGCGCAGGCGTGCGGCATCGACGCGCGCGGGGAAGGCATCGAACGGAATGACGTTAGCGCCCTTGGCGAAGATCTTCACGCCGTTGATGACGAAGGCAAAGCCCTGCCCGCCCTTGCGGTCTTCCTCGCGGCGCAGTTCGACCGTGCGCAGGCCGATGCGCTGTTCGCGCGCCAGCTCCGGCGTGCCACCTTGGTCCAGGCGGGCCTGCACCATGTAGCGGTCCTGCGCACCGTGGCCGACTGGCCACCAGCGCCGCGGATCGGCCAGTTCAACCGGAACCTCGATGCTGTTCTGGCCGGGCTTCAGCAGCACCGTGCGCTGCACCTGGGCCACGTTGCGGCCCTGCGGATCGCGCACATCCACATTCACCACGGCCGAGCCCGCCGCCGCGCCCTGCTCCACTTGCAGCAGCACGGCCAGCTTCGCCTGCTCCGCGCTCAATGCATCTGTACGCACCGCAAGATCGGTCAGGCGGTGAGCCTCCCAGGCCTGCAGGTCAACCCCGCGCCAGACGCCGGCGGTGACATAGCGAGGCCCCCAGTCCCAGCCAAAGTGGTAGGCCGGCTTCCGCGCGAAGTTGCCGACCATCGCCTCCTTCGGCTCATCGCCATACGGCGACGGGTAGTTGCCAGCGATTTTGTGCGGCATTGCCTGCACGCCCGGCAGCAGGGTGCGGATAGGCGAACGGAACACGATCTGCAGTTCATTGTCCCTGGCCCGCAGGCGCCCATTCACGCGCGCGCGCCAGGTCCGGTGCGCGTTGTCCGCGCGCAACAGCGGCTTGCCGTTGAGGCTGACGTCGGCGTAGGTATCCAGACCGTCGAAGCGCAGCTCGGCATTGGGCTTGGCCAGCGTCGCCGCATCCACGTCGAAGCGGGCGCGGTACTCCCAGGCGGCCAGGCCGATCCATTGCAGTTCGGCCTCTGGTGCGCCGACATACGGATCACGGATCAGTTCGTGAGCCAGCAGGTCGGTGTGCACGCTGCCCGGCACCGTCGCCGCCCGCCATTGCTGCAGACCTGGATGAGCGGCGCCCTGCGCGTCGCCGGGCAGCATACGGAACTCCCACTGTGCCTGCAGCGGCGTGGCAGCGACCGGGAAGGCGGACGCCGCGATCAGCAGCAGGAGCAGGCGGACAACGAGGGGAAGGCGATGCACGGGATGCTCCTGTCTTTCCGCCGGGCATGGTCCGGCGCTACCTGCAAGTCCAGTTCACGGCAGCGCCGGGCCATGCCCGGCGCGCCAACCTCAACGCACCACGTTCAACACTTCGTAGCACGCACCCATGGTGTGGTAATCCACCTTGCCGGCCGGGCTCTTCTCGTCGCTGTACTTGCGATTGTCGGCATCGAGGATGCGGAACCAGGCGCCGTACCGGTGATCGACGAAGTGTTCCCACGAATACGCCCAGATACGCTCGTACCACTGCCAATAGCGGTCATCGCCGGTACGCTTGGCCATCAGTGCGGCGGTCGCAAGCGTCTCCGCCTGCACCCAGAAATACTTGTCGTCGTCGCAGACGAAACTGTCGCCACCGATCGGGGCGCCATCCATGCCCGGCTGCCGGCGCGACTCCGGCGCGAAACCGTAGTACAGGCCACCCCGCGCCTCGTCCCAGCTGCGCGCCACGGCCACGTCGAACAGGTGCTGCGCGGTCGGCACCAGCCAGTCGACTTGCACATGGCGGTCCAGGATCAACAACAGCTTGGCCCATTCGGTCTGGTGGCCCGGCTGGAAGCCCCACGGGCGGAACAGGTGCTTGGGGTCGTCCAGGTTGTAGTCCCAGTCGATCTCCCAGTTGGAATCGTAGTGCTCCCACACCAGGCCACCGGCCTTGGCGGCCTGGCGGCGGGTCATGTTGTCGGCCAGCTGCAGCGCGCGCTCCACATAGCGCTGTTCGCCGCTGGCCTCGAAGGCGGCCAGCATCGCCTCGCACATGTGCATGTTGGCGTTCTGGCCACGGTAGCCGGTGAAATTCCACTGCCCATCGGCTTCGTCCTTGTAGAGGCCGTGCTGCGGCTCCCAGAAGCGCGCTTCCAGCAGCTGCCAGGTCTCGTCCATCCATGCGCGGGCCTGTTCGAGACCGGCCTTCAGTGCGCAGCTGTAGGCCAGCAGCACGAACGCCACGCCGTAGCAGTGGTTCATGTCATCCTCGACCTTGCCATCGCGCAGGGTCCAGGCGTAACCGCCGGTGGCCGGGTTGCGGTGCACCTCGCGCAGGTAGCGCACGCCGTGCTCGACTGCCTCACGGTATTCGGCGTTGCCGAATTCGCGGTAGGCCATCGCATAGTTGAAGACGAAACGCGTGCTGCTCACCAGATGGCGATGGTTGGCGTCGTAGATGCTGCCGTCGTCACGGAAGTAGTGGAAGAAGCCACCGTTCGGGTCGATGCAGCGCGGGTGGTAGAACGCCATCGTGTCGGCGATATGCGCGCGCAGGAACGCGGGCGAACGGAAGTCGGGGGAGGTGCTCATGCGGTAATGTCCTGGGCCTGCAGCAGCTGCTGCACTTCATCGAGCGAGGGCATCGCGGCGAACGCGCCCTTGCGGGTAACAGCCAGCGCACCGACCGCAGCACCGAAGCGCAGCGTGGCGGTGATCGCCTCCGGGTCCTTGCAGAAGGCGGCAAAACCGGCACCGGCGCCGCCGCGCTCCAGCAGCCCAACCAGCACGCCACCGACGAAAGCATCGCCAGCCGCCGTGGTGTCGACGGTAGCCACGCGGAAGCTTGTGATCGTGCCGTGGTTGTCGCGCGTGTACCAGTGCAGCGTGGCCGCACCGTCGGTGACGATCACCCAGCGCGCGCGCGCAGCGAGCAGGCGCCGCAGTACCGCTGCCTCGCCATCGGCACCCAGCGGCGCGGCCAGGTAGTCCAGCTCCTCGCGCGACAGCTTGACCAGGTCGGCGCGTTCCAGCGCCTGCCACAGGCGCGGTGTCGGGTCCTCGTTCGCCGGCCACAGCGCCGGACGCAGATTGAGGTCGAGGCTGACCACCGCGCCAGCCGCACGCGCGCGATCCATGCCGGCGAAGGTCGCCTCGGCGATGGCCGCTTCGGTCAGGCTGTTGGAACAGACATGGAAGCACTGTGCGCTGTCGAAGCACGCCGCCTGGAAGTCGCTGTCACGGAACAGCAGGTCGGCTGCCGGCGGGCGATAGAAGCTGAAGCTGCGCTCGCCGCTGGCATCCAGTGCGACGAAGGCCAGTGCGGTCTTGGCCGCATCGGTACGCACGATGTAATCCGTGCCCACGCCGTGCTCGACCAGGCTGTCGGCCAGGAAGTCGCCGAACATGTCGCGGCCCAGCGTGCCGACGAACTGCGTCTTCGCACCCAACCGTGCGGCCGCAACGGCAACGTTGGCCGGTGCACCACCGGCGTACTGCAGGAAGGCGCGCGGCGTGTCGGCCGAGGCCGGCGGCTGCGCTAGTAGATCGATCAAAATTTCGCCGAAGCAAACGATGGCACCCATTCCGGACTCAGCCTCCCTGCGTTGCGGAGGCCGGCGTACGCGCGCCGACCAGTCCGTAGAAAATGATGTAGCCGTAGCACAGCAGCGGCAGGATGAAGCTGGCCTGCACACCGATGTGGTCGGCCAGGACGCCCTGCAGGTACGGCACCACGGCACCGCCGACGATGGCCATGATCAGCAGGCTGGAGCCCTTGTTGGTCAGTGGCCCCAGGCGCTCGATGCTCAGCGCGAAGATGGTCGGGAACATGATCGAGTTGAACAGGCCGATCGCCACCACCGAGTACAGCGCGATGTTGCCGGAGCTCAGCATGGTCGTGACCAGCAGCGCCACGTTGACCAGCGCGAAGATCGCCAGCAGGCGGCTGGGCGAGAAGCGCGCCAGCAGCGCTGAACCCGCGAAGCGGCCGATCATCGCCATCGTCCAGTAGGCCGACACGTAGTGCGTGGCTTCCTGTTCGCTGAAGCCACCGATGTTGGGCATCGACAGGTAGTTGACCAGGAAGCTGCCGATCGACACCTCAGCGCCGACGTAGAAGAAGATGCCCAGCACGCCCAGCAGCAGGTGGCGCTTGCGCAGCGCATCCAGGTAGCTGTGGTGGTGGCCCTGGTCGGCCTGCTCGGTGGCGTCGCTCAGCGCCGGCAGGCGGAACAGGAACACGAACAGCGCCAGCAGCACCAGCGCCACGGCCAGGCCCACGTACGGTCCCTGCACGGCCTGCGCCTCGGCGGCACGGTAGGCCAGCTGCTCGGCCGCCGGCAGCGCCGCGATGTCGTCAGCGCTCTTGACAGTGTTGGACAGGATCAGCATGCCGCCGAAGATCGGCGCGATGGCCGTGCCCAGCGAGTTCAGCGCCTGCGCCAGGGTCAGGCGGCTGGAACTGGTCTGTTCCGGGCCCAGCAGCGCGACGTACGGGTTGGCGGCGACCTGCAGCACGGTAATGCCCGTGGCCAGTACGAACAACGCACCGAGGAAGGCGCCGTACACGCGCAGTTCGGCCGCCGGCCAGAAGCCCAGCGCGCCAATGCCGGCGATCACCAGTCCAGCCACGATGCCCTTCTTGTAGCCCAGCGCCGCCACCAGGCGGCCCGCCGGCAGCGACATCAGGAAGTAAGTACCGAAGAAGGTGAACTGCACCAGCATCGCCTTGGCGTAGTTCAGTTCGAACACCGCCTTCAGGTGCGGGATCAGGATGTCATTGAGGCAGGTCAGGAAGCCCCACATGAAGAAGATCGTGGTCACGACAGCCAACGCCTTGCCGTTGGTGACGGCGGGTGCGTTGCCCGAAGAACCCGATGGACGGGGCGTTGCGGAGATCGGCATGCGGTACGCGCCTCGATGCGCGGAAGGTCGTTGTTGCGTGGAAGGGGTATGCGGAAGGAATCAGTTCGGTCGTGCGGCACTGCTTTCGCGGATGCGCAACTGCACCGGCGCGACCGTGCGCCGAGGCGGCGCGTCGGGTTCGTCCAGCCGCTGCAACAGCAGCGCCGCAGCCTGGCGGCCACGCTCGCGCGGGTCGGCGGTGAGCGTGGTCAACGGCGGTACGGCCACCGCCGCCTCGGAAATATCATCGAAGCCGGTGACGGCGAAATCGCCGCCCGGACGGATGCCGCGCGAGTTCAAGCCCAGCATCAGGCCCAGCGCGACGGTGTCGTTGTAGCAGACCGCCGCACTCGGCCGATGACCGTCGGCGAAGAGTTCATCGGTGCGCGCTGCCGCTTCCAGGCGGTTCGGGGCCGACTCGATCATCCAGCCCGGCGGCAGCGAAAGACCGGCCTCGGCCAGCGCCTGCTGGAAACCCGCGCGGCGCTGGTGGCAGGAACTGGATGCGGCGTGGCCCCCGAAGAACGCGATCTGGCGGTGGCCGCGCTCGATCAGGTGGCGCGTGGCCAGATAGGCGCCGTGCTGGTTGTCCAGGGTCAGGAAGTCCCAGTCGGCCCCGGCCAGTTCGCGGTTGAACAGCAGCACGTTGGCATTGGCACCCAGTGCCTGCCGCAGCTGTGCGGTATCGCTGCCCTCGGCCGGCGACAGGATCAGGCCGGCCGGGGTGTGCTCCATCAGCGTGGACAGCACCGCCTGCTGCCGCTCCGGCGATTCACCCGTGCTGCCGAGCAGGGTCACGTAGCCACGCCCGCCCAACGCCTCGTCCACACCCGATGCGAACTCGGCGAAGAACGGGTTGGAGAGATCGTTGATCACCAGCGCGATGCTCGACGAGGTACGACGGCGCAGGTTGGCCGCCGCGCGGTTGTAGACGTAACGCTGGCGGCGCAGTTCGGCCTCGACCTTGGCGCGGGTATCGACGTTGACCAGCGGGCTGCCACGCAGCACCAGCGACACGGTTGCCCGTGACACGCCGATCGCGCGCGCGATGTCGGTCACCGTCACCGCCTTGCCGGCGCGCTTGCTGGGACTGTTGCCGTTGTCGTTCATCGTCTTCCCGGACTCCGCTGGAGGCTCAAGCCTAATGGATCAGGGCCGTGTCGTGCCGTGCCGTTCGCTGGGTCAGCGCGAACGGCACAGTCCGGCTCAGCGCAGCTGGCTGCCCGGTGCCGCGCACCAGGACACCGGCAGGTCCTTCACCGCGGTGCCCCAGCCCTGCTCCGGCGCCTTCGCGTCGAGCGCGAACTGCAGGCGCGGGCCCTGCTGCAGGCGGTCCCAGTCCAACCACACCGGTGCATGCGCCTGGCCGTCGACCCGCACACCCTGCACGTATTGCAGGCGGCGGCCATCGGCTCCCTGCGCGTCGATGCGCAGGGTTCGGCCATTGCCCATATCCACTTCGACCTTGCTGAAGCGCGGCGCGTGCAGCAGGAACTGGCCGCTGCCCGGCACCGCCGGGTACACGCCGATGGCGCTGAACAGGTACCAGGCCGACATCGTGCCGAGGTCATCGTTGCCGGTCACGCCATTAGGGGCATTGGTGAACAACTGCTGCGCGGCACGCACCACGGCGGCGGTCTTCCACGGCTGGCCGATCAGCGTGTACAGCCACGGCGAGTGCAGGTCCGGCTCGTTGTTCGGGTTGTAGCGGAACTGGTTGTAGTAGCTGTACGGCCCCACCACCCACGCCTTGCGGGCGGCATTGAGCGGATCGGCCTGCAGCGCGTCCATCGCGAAGAACGCATCCAGGCGGCGACCGGCCTGTTCGCGGCCGTCCATCGCTTCGACCAGGCCCGGCACGTCCTGCTGCGCCAGCCACTGGTACTGCCACGCCGTGCCCTCATGGAAACCGTGGTGCGAACGCGGGCTGTAGTGGCCATCGGCCGGCGTGTACCACTGGCCATCCTCGGTGCGCGGGCGCGGGAAGCCGGTGAAACCCGTCTCGGCATCCCGCACCTGCGGGTCCCACACCTTGCGCCAGTTGCGGCCACGCTCACGGAGTGTCGCCGCATCCTGCGCATGGCCCAGGCCATCGGCCATCTGCGAGAGCGCGCAGTCGGCCAGTGCGTATTCCAAGGTCGCCGAACCGCCGTGGTGCGGGTCGACGTCCATGCCCTTGGACGGGAACGCGCGGTCGTAGACCACATAGCCCTTGTCCAGGTAGGTCGGGTTGCCGGAACGGCCGGCCATGCGCGAGTTCAGTGGTGGCGTGCCGAAGGCATTGCGGCGCAGTGCATCCCAGGCTTGCGATTCACGGCCCTTGAGCGCGCCGAAGCGCCACAGGTCGACCATGAACGGCGTGACCGGATCGCCGGTCATGATGTTGGTCTCGAAGTTGGCATAACCCCAGCGCGGCAGCCAACCGACCTGTTCGTCGATCGCCAGCAGGGTACGGCCGATGTCGCGCGCTACGTCCGGGCGGGTCAGCGCCAGCCACTGGTTCTGCGCGCGGTAGGTATCCCACAGCGAGAAGTACTCATAATAGGTCCAACCATCAGCGCGGTGGATACCGTCGTCATAACCACGGTAGCGGCCGTCGGCGTCGTTGCCGGTCATCGGCTGCAGCAGCGCGTGGTAGACCGCGCTGTAGAACACGGTGCGGTCATCGGCGGTGCCGCCCTGCACGCGCACCCGGCCCAACTGCTCACGCCAGGCCTGCTGGGACAGCGCGCGCATGCGGTCGAAGCCGAGCAGCGCCCCATTCTGCATGCCTTCTGCGCGCAGGTTGGTGCGCGCGCCTTCGGCGTCCACATGCGAGATCGCGCTGACCGCCGTCACCGACTGGCCCTTGGCCAGGTCGAAACTGAGCCAGGCGCCGTTCGGCTTCTGCTCGCCTTCCATGCTGTGGCGCGCGCCCGGCAGGCCACCGCCCTCCCCCCAGGTGCCATGCGCCTTGAAGGGACGGTCGAACTCGATGCGGAACCAGGTGGTGTACTGGTGGCCACCACAGAAGCTCTTGGTGACCAGCTTGCCTTCCACCACACGATCGCCGACCACATCGACCACGCTGCCGATCACCGAATGGCGCTCGTTAGCCTGGCCGACGTTGACGAGGACGTGGCCATCGCCGCTGCGCTGGCTGAAGGTGTAGCGCTCGGCCGCGGCACGGGTACGCGCGGTCGCCTCGGCATCGATGCCACCGTAGCTGGTCAGGCGCACCTTGTAGTAGCCGGCCTGGCCGACCTCGCCATCGTGGGTGTAAGCCGACGCATAGGCCTTGTGGTCGAACTGCTTGGCATTGCCGGTATCGAAATCGCCACCCGGACCGATCGAGCCGGTCACCGGCAGCACCGACACCTGCCCGCCCTGTTCCCAGCAACCCGCGCCGGACAGGAAGGAGTGGCCGAACCCGCGGATCTTCTCGTCGTCATAGCGCCAGCCCGAGTAGTGGCTGCCGATCGGACTGACCTGGATCAGGCCGAACGGTGCCGACGCACCCGGGAACGTGTTGCCGTCGTCCTTGCTGCCGATGAAGGTATTGACCTCGCGTTCCAGCGCGGCCGGTGCGGCCTGCAGCAGCACCGGCACTGACGACAGCGCGAGCAGGCAGGCCAGGCGCACCAGCGGGCGCGAGGACAATGGGACGGCGGGAGCGGACGGCACTGGACGCATGTCGGGTTCCTGTAGTCGATGACGCGGAGGCAGACGGCCGGGGCCGTCCGGCACCGTTCCGCTGAGCCCTGCCCTGACCTGCAGAGAGCTCCCCCTGGAATGACGCCCGACCCACCAGACCGTGAATTTAGATCGATTCAAGTAGAGCATGCAGGTTCAGCCGAATGCATTCTGCGGCGCAGCATGAGATGGGGTGTTCGGCAGGGCTGCGCCCTGCACCTGCCGAAGCAACAGCCGAAGCCGAAGCAAAGGCCGAAGCAAAAGCTGGTTTCCTGAGGGATGGCGGGACGGGTCCGGTTGCGGGGGACGCCGTAAACCCATCCCTGGGGGCTTGGCCGCGGCATCCATGCCGCGGACTGATCTGGCCCCCCGCAACCGGACCCACCCCGCCTTCGACAGATTTCCGCGATCTGTGGATCCACGCCATGCGTGGATGAATCTCTGTCGGATAACGAAATCAATCGGGGTCAGATCCGTTTTCCAACGGAAAACGGATCTGACCCCATGCCGTTCCACATTCCGTCGCCAGGACAATCCAACCGTCACCGGGAAACTGTCGAAGGTGGGGCGGTGTCGGATTGCGGGGTGTCCGCGGCATGGATGCCGCGGCCAAGCCCCCATGGACGGGTTTACGGCGTCCCCGCAATCCGACACCGCCCCGCCAAGCCACAGACAACCCAGAGCCGCTTTGGCTTTGGCTTTGGCTGTTGCCGGCCAGCGGCCGGCACTACCGCAGGTGCAGGGCGCAGCCCTGCCAACTCCCCCTCCCCTGCGCACGAAAACGATTTCACTGATTTCAGCAAACCGTCATCCCTTCGCCACGCCAGTACCATATTGCGCAGCAGCATGCGCCTGCGGGCGACCCGTGCTACAAAACGCCCGCCCATCGCTTAGATCGATCCAAGACGACGCTGCGATGGCCGGGAGTTGGGGGAGCAGCAACAGGACGTACCAGGCCACGCGCGCGGCGCCACTGGCAGTTGCTTGGCGACAGCGACAAAGTCACTTCAAATTAGATCGATTCAAGTTGTCCGTGCCACGTCACCGGATCAATCCATGAGAGAGGGAGAGATGGGAATGAAGCATTCAACACGTACGCATGGCCAGGACGCATTGTCGTTGGCCATCGCGCTGGCCTTGGCCGCCGCCGTCATTCCGGGTGGCGCCGCCGCGCAACAGGCCGCTTCCACCGGCTCGCAGGACGCCACCACCCTGGACAGCGTCCAGGTCACCGGCTACCGCTACGCCATTGAAAAGAGCCTCGAGCAGAAGCGCGACGCCAACGCGGTGGTCGAGGTGATCACCGCCGAGGACGTCGGCAAGTTCCCCGACAAGAACGTGGCCGACGCACTGCAGCGCGTGCCCGGCGTGGTCATCACCCGCAGCGGTGGCGAAGGCAAGAGTGTCAGCGTGCGCGGCCTCGCGCCGGACCTGACCCTGACCCAGTTGAACGGCAACTTCGTCGCCTCGTCGGAGACCAACAACGAAGCGACGCGCTCCTTCAACTACACCCTGCTGCCATCGAACATGTTGTCCAGCGCGGAGCTGTTCAAGTCGCCGGAAGCACGCATCGACGAAGGCGGCATCGGCGGCACGGTCATCCTGCATACCCGCCGCCCGCTGGACATGGAATCCAACTCCGGCTACGTGAACCTGGAGGGCACCACCTCCGATACCAGCCACGATGTCGATCCGCAGGCGTCCGCGCTGTACTCGTGGCACAGCAAGGATGAGCGCTTCGGCGTCCTCGTCGGCGTGACCCAGCAGAAGCGCACCACCCGCACCATGGAAGCCAGCACCGAGGACTACCAGTGGTACGGCAATGGCACCACGGCCCGCGATGCCAACGGCAACCTGCTGAAGCAGGATGGCATCCACTACTGGTGGGGCCAGTCCGGCTTCAACAACCAGGCTGGCAAGAACTACAGCGAATTCTTCATGCCGACCTCGGTGAACTTCGCGGTGAAGGAAGAAAAGCGCGAGCGCAAGGGCGGCCAGCTGACCTTCCAGTTCAAGCCGGTCGACAACGTCACGATGACCGCGAACTACTTCCGCTTCGAGCTGCAGGGTGACTACACCCAGAACATGCTGAAGGTGCCGGAGTGGAACCTGGCCCGCTACAACCAGGACGGCAACTGGGCCGGCGGCCGCCTGCTCAACGGCCTGGATTTCGACCCGAGTGGCAGCATCGTCACGGGTGCGCAGTACCAGAAGCTGGCCGGAAAGACCTATTACTGCAGTGAGGAAGAAGCAGCGGCAGCCGGCCTGGAACCCGGTGGCTGGGGCCCGGACGACTGCACCATCCCCACTCCGCAGCTCACCGGTGGATACAGCAAGGAAAAGGCACTGTCGCAGACCGCCGACCTGACCATCGACTGGGATATCAGCCCGCTGTGGAAGGCCTCGTTCACCGGCGGCCGCACCTGGTCCGAAGGTGGTCCGTCGATGAATTTCCGCATGTCGGCCAAGCCGCGCCGCAAGGTTGGCAACCAGTGGCAGTCCGGCAACCAGTACACCGCCTGGGACCTGACCGGCACGCCGTCGGTGCAGTTCTCGCCGGACCTGCAGCAGCAGTTGATGGCGGGCGTGGCCGAAGTCGATACCGGCTCGACCGATTCGTCGTGGATGCAGACCGAGGTCAAGCAGAACTACTTCCAGGCCGACGTCACCAAGCTGTTCGAGGCCGGCTGGCTGGATTCGATCCAGTTCGGCGCCAAGTACCGCGATGGCAAGGTCCACCGCAACACCGGCAACACCTATTGGGTGTGCCCGGGCCTGGATCCGTCCGACTATGACAACAACCGCTACCAGGCCGGTTGCGATCCGACCGCAGGCGATGCGCAGCCGGGCTTCTTCCTGTCCAACCCGATCAGCAACATCACCGGCGCGTTCAACGCCAACGTGTTCCCGGGCATCAACTACCCGGCCTACATCGACTACCTGAACAAGACCTACGGTGGCTCGCACAACCGCACCGAAGAAGACTTCGTCTACGACGTCAACGAGAAGATTTATTCCGGCTACTTCCAGGCCAACTTCCGCACTGAGCGGGTACGCGGCAACATCGGCGTGCGCGTGGTGCGGACCAAGCAGTTCGCCCAGTCCAGCGATTCGGTCGAGCGCTTCAACGACTATTTCATCGACAACGCCAGCGGCGCGCCGATGAGCTGCGATGATCCGGCCGCCGACCCGAACCTGCGCTGCCAGGGTGGCTTCGTCCGCCTGCCCGACCCGCAGGTGCGCGACAAGGTGTATGCCCTGTCGTCGCTGGAAAAGACCTATACCGACGTGCTGCCCAGCTTCAACATTGCCTGGGACATCACCGACAACTTGGTGCTGCGTGGCGCGGCGTCGAAGGTGGTCGCGCGCCCGAGCTACACCAGCATCGCCTATCCCGGTGGCCTGCGCTACATCAGCGAAGAGTACGCCAACGACCGCCGCGTCACCGGCGGCACCGACACGCCCGGCTGGTACGGCTCGGGCAGCAACAAGGCGCTGGAACCGTTCAAGGCGGTCCAGTTCGACCTGGGCCTGGAGTGGTACTTCAAGCCGGGCGCGGTCGCAGGTGTTTCGCTGTTCCGCAAGAACGTGGACAACTTCACCGTGCCGGTGGTGCGCGACCAGCAGATGAACGTCGGCGGGCAGTCGGTCACCGTGCAGAAGTACGAGACCCAGGCCAATGGCCGCGATGGCGTGTCGCAGGGCGTGGAACTGTATGGCCAGTACACGTTCGACTTCGGGCTGGGCGTGCAGGCCAACTACACCTACAACGACACCAACCTGGCCTCGATCGTGCTGGATGGCGAGGAAATCGGCTCCTCGCCGCTGGTCGGCAGTGCCAAGAACCAGGCCAACGTTACGGTGTTCTACGAGAACGAAAAGTTCCTGGCGCGCGCCTCGTACAACCGTCGAGGTGAAGTGGTCGGCGGCCTGAACAATGGCATGACCACCTACACCAAGCCTTACAGCCAGCTTGACCTGAACGTGGCCTACAACCTCACCCCGGACTGGACGGTGACCGCGGCCGTACTGAACGCCACCAAGTCCGAGCTGCGCAGCTACATCGGCAACGACAGCCAGGCCCGCCTGCTGTCCAATCTGTACGCCGGGCGCCAGCTGTATTTCGGCGTGAACTGGAAGTTCTGAGGCAGCGCCGGGCCTGGCCCGGCGCAGTCTTGCCCGCCCCGACGGGAATGGTCCTCCACGGCAGCCGCGCTGGTACAGGCGGCTGCCGTTTTCATTTGCCTGCACCGCCGTTCAGCCACCTGCTTGACCCTGCCATCGTTGGAAGGTGCACACTGGTTTCACCTCACGAGCACCGAAGGAGCTACAGATGGAATTCCATGTTGACGGCATGACCTGCGGCGGCTGCGCGCGCAGCGTGACCCGCGCGATCCAGCAGATCGATCCGAGCGCCAGTGTGGTGGCCGATCCGCCGACCGGCCTGGTCAAGGTGCAGACCACTGCATCACAGGAGCAGGTGTTCGCCGCGCTGAAGGATGCGGGGTTCCCGCCGCGCACTGCCTGATCCCCTGCTTTCTGCCACAGCGGAGCCCGCCCCCTGCACTGTCACTGGGCGGGCTTTTCAGTGCATGCGAACATGAAAACTCAGTGCTTGCGTGCGCGGCGGCGCACCGCGCCGGTCTTGGCCGCTTCCACCGGCAGCGGAGCCTCATCGTCTTCACCCAGCCGCTGCAGGATCGGGCATTCCGGGCGCTCATCGCCGGCACAGCAGCGGATCAGCGATTTCAGCGTGTCGGCCATCTGCCGCATGTGCTCGATGCGCTGTTCCAGGTCGGCGATGTGCTGCTCGGCCAGCTGCTTGACGTCGGCACTGTGGCGCGACGTGTCGTTCCACAGGCCCAGCAGGTCGCCGATTTCGGCCACCTGGAAGCCGAGATCGCGCGCGCGGCGGATGAAGCGCAGGCGATGGATGTCGGCCTGCGAATACGCCCGATAGCCCGACTCCGTTCTATCCGCCGCAGGAATCAGGCCGATCTGTTCGTAGTAGCGGATCATTTTCGCCGACACGCTGGAGGCCTTGGCGGCGTCACCGATATTCATGCGATTCTCCTTCAGTGGGTCGCAACGGCGGCATCCGCCATCGGCGGCTGGAAGCGGCGCAGGCGCAGTGCGTTGCCCAGCACGAACACACTGGACAGTGCCATCGCACCGGCCGCGAACACCGGCGACAGCAGCACGCTCCAGACCGGGTACAGCACGCCGGCGGCCACCGGAATCAACGCGGTGTTGTAGGCGAAGGCCCAGAACAGGTTCTGCCGGATGTTGCCCAACGTCGCCTTCGATAGCGCAATGGCGTTCGGTACGCCCTGCAGGTTGCCCGACATCAGCACCACGTCGGCCGACTCCACCGCGATATCGGTGCCGGTACCAACGGCAAGGCCGACATCGGCTTCAGCCAACGCAGGGGCATCGTTGATGCCGTCACCAACGAAGGCGACGTGGCCGTGCGTGGCCTTCAGCCGGCGCACTGCCTCGACCTTGCCTTCCGGCAGCACCTCGGCCACCACTTCATCGATGCCGAGCTGGCGCGCGATCGCCTGCGCGGTCCCGGCGTTGTCGCCGGTGATCATCGCCACCTTCAGGCCCAACCGATGCAGTGCCGCGATCGCTGCCGGGGTGCTCGGCTTGATCGGATCGGATACCGCGATGATCGCGGCCAGGCGACCGTCGATGGCGGCATACAGCGGCGACTTGCCCTGCGTGCCGAGTTCCGCCGCCAATGCTGCGAATGCAGTGATGTCCACGCCCAGGTCGCGCATGAAGCGATCGGCACCGACCTCCACGCGTGCACCCTCGACACTGGCCCGCACGCCCATGCCGGTGACCGATTCGAAGTCGACCATGCCCGGCAACGTGATGCCCTGCCCGGTCGCGGCATCAACAATCGCGCGGGCGATGGGATGCTCCGAGCGCGACTCCACCGCGGCCACTGCCGCCAGAACCCTGTTGCGATCGAAGCCGGCAGCAATCTCCAGGTCGGTCAGGCGCGGGCGGCCTTCGGTCAGCGTGCCGGTCTTGTCCACCGCCACCACCTGCGCGTCCTTCAGCAGCTGCAGTGCTTCGCCCTTGCGGAACAGCACGCCCATTTCGGCGCCACGACCGGTTCCGACCATGATCGAGGTCGGCGTGGCCAGGCCCATCGCGCACGGGCAGGCAATGATCAGCACCGCCACCGCATTGACCAGTGCAAAGCTCAGTGCCGGCGATGGACCGAAGATCAACCAGACCGCGAAGGTCGCCAGCGCGGCCAGCATCACCGCCGGCACAAACCACAACGTGACCTTGTCGACCACCGCCTGGATCGGCAGCTTCGAGCCCTGCGCCTGTTCGACCATGCGGATGATCTGCGCCAGCAGGGTCTGCGCGCCCACGGCCGTCGCCCGCACCGTCAGTGCGCCCTTCTGGTTGACCGTGCCACCCACCACGCTGCTGCCCGGCAGCTTCTCGACCGGAATCGGCTCGCCGCTGATCATCGATTCATCGATGTAGCTGCGGCCTTCAACCACCTCGCCATCCACCGGCACGCGCTCGCCCGGGCGCACTTCCACCAGGTCGCCGCTCTGCACTTCATTGATCGGGATGTCGACCGCGCGGCCGTCGCGGATCACATGGGCCACCTTGGCCTGCAGGTTGACCAGGCGCTTGATCGCTTCAGAGGTGCGGCCCTTGGCCCGGGCCTCCAGGAAGCGGCCGAGCAGGATCAGCGCGACGATCACCGCCGCCGCTTCGTAGTAGACGTTCACCGTGCCCGGCGGCAGCAGCCGCGGTGCAAAGGTCGCTACCACCGAATAGCCGAACGCCGCGGCGGTGCCCACCGCCACCAGCGAATTCATGTCCGGCCCCAACCGCAGCAGCGCCGGGAACCCCTTCTGGTAGAAACGGCGGCCCGGAATGGCCAGCACCAGCGCGGTCAGCACGAACTGCAGGTACCAGCTGGCCTGCATGCCGAGGGTGGACATCACCCATGCGTGCATGCCGGGAATCAGGTGCGAGCCCATTTCCAGTACGAACACCGGCAGTGCCAGCGCGGCCGCCACGATCAGGTCGCGCTTCAGTTCGGCGCGCTCGGCATCCTTCTTTTCCGCAGCCTGGTCATCGGACTGCACACCCGCCTCGATCACACGTGCGTCATAGCCGGCCTTGTCGATCGCGGCGACCAGCGCAGCCACGTCCGCCATGCCACGCACCGTGGCGCGCTCGGTGGCCAGGTTGACGCTGGCCTGGCTGACGCCGGGCACGGCCAACAGCGCGCGTTCGACACGGCCGACGCAGGAAGCGCAGGTCATGCCTTCGACCGCCAGTTCGGTGGTCGCTGCGGGCACGTCATAGCCCACCCGCTCCACTGCCTGGACAAGCGCCGCGCGATCCACCGGGCCCGACGGACGAATATCCGCCCGCTCGGTGGCCAGGTTCACCGAGACACTGCCCACGCCCTCGACCTTGGACAGTGCTGCCTCGACCCGGCCTACGCAGCTGGCGCAGGTCATGCCCTCGATGGGCAGGCTGATGGTGGAGGGGCTGGCGGGGGCGGCAGCGGCGCGCGGCGTGCTCATGATCGGATTCCCGGGTTTCCTTCTGGATGCGGACAGGCTAAACCTTGCCATCGTGGGAAGGTCAAATCCAGCCTGTCCGCATGCCTGAAGGGGGGCGCCGCCCCCGGTGTTCCGTTTCCGCATCCACGCATGGCGTGGATCTACCGGCGGAGGCCGGTCTCCTCAGAAGGTGAACACATACTCCAATGCGAACTCGCGGCCGACCGCGCTCAGCAACCGGGTCGGGGCGAAGTCATAGTCCAGCTTGTACGGGTCCTTGTGGTTCCAGCTGGCCGAATTGAACACGTTGTTGACGTAGACATTGACCTTGGCGTGCTCGGTCACCTGGTAACCCACGTTGACGTTCCAGGTGATGAACGGCCCGACCCGGCCGAAGTAGCGCGAGGTCTGCTGGCCCGCGTTGGGGTTAGGGTTCACCGAGCCATCCGGCAGCTGTGCCGGTTCCAGGCAGTTCAGCGACGGACTGTCACTGGGCACGTAGCCGTCGGCGAACGGCAGGCAACCGCCGGGATTGTCCAGGCGATCGGTGCCCCAGTGATAGCGCACGCCCGGCACCGAACCCACGCGGTCGGCATAGACGTTGGCGTTCCAGTTGCCGCGCTGCCAGGCCAGGCTCGCGCGCAGCTTGCTGCGCAGGTCCCGGTCGCGCCGTTCCGGGTTCGGGTCGTTGGCGTAGCGCTGTTCCTTGGTCGAGATCTGGTTGGTGTAGTTCAGGCCCAGCTGGAAGCTGCCCCACTGCGCGGTTTCCAGGCGATAGCGTGCAGTCAGGTCGATACCGCGCACTTCCCGGCTGGCCAGGTTGAACGGGCCGCGCTCGATCGACACCAGCCGGCCGCTGCTGTCACGGTTCACGCGGGCAAGGATGCCGGCGCAATAATCGCCACCGGCCGGATTGGCCCACGGCGTGCCATCGATGTTCTTGCCGGTCAGGCAGCCGGCCTCGCTGGCCAGCACCTCGTCAGCGCCGACATCGACGATCATGTCTTCCAGCTTGATCGCCCAGTAGTCGGCGCTGACCGACAGGTTCGGCATCACGTCCCAGACGAAGCCGACCGTCCACGAATCGCCGGTTTCCGAACGCAGCAGCGGCGTGCCACGCCGGTTCACGTCGAAGGTGTACCAGACATCGGTGTTGCCCACGCCACAGTTGTTGACCAGGTAGGCACCGCTCTGGATGCAGCGCAGGCGGTCATAGGTCTGCACTTCGGAACTGCTCGGCTGGCCCAGCAGATAGTGCATGTCCGGCGCGTGGAAACTGGTGGCGTACGAGCCACGCACCAGCAGCGATTCGACCGGGCGCCATTCCAGGCCGACGTTCCAGGTGGTCTCCTTCTGGCTGCCGATATCCAGCGCTTCACTGCTGTCATCGGCCTTGTAGTTGCCATAGCGGTCGTAGCGGGCGGCCGCAGTGGCCGTCACGCTCTCCAGCAGCGGGATCTTGAACTCGACGCCGGCCGAGTAACGGGTGCGCTCGCCGCCACCGCGATCGACGTTCTGCAGATCGAAGTCGATGCCGGCGCGCGGGTCCGGGCTGAGGTGATAACCCTGCTGCGCGACTTCGGCCACGGCGGCGAACGAGATCGGGCCGGCCCAGCCCTGGAACAGTTCGCCGGTGATATCCGCCGAGGCCTGGTTGACCCACGATGACGCGCGGTTCCTGGCCACCGCACCCATCTGCCAGTACTGGTCCGGCGTGAGCGGATTCCACCAGCGCGATTCGTTCAGCGCGTAGATCGCCTCGCCGTTGGCGGTGGTGCCCAGGCGCGGGCCGAGGAAGTAGTCGTACGACTTCTGCTTGTCGACCACGTTCTGCCGTTCTTCCACGCGATGGTAGGAACGGCCCACCGTGGCGCTCCAGTCGAAGCTGTCGGCAAGGCGTCCACGCAGGCCCGCGCTCCAGTCCCATGACAGCTCGCGGTTGGTGTTGCGCAGGGTGTCCAAGCCGCCGACTTCGTTCGGGGTGAACTGGCGCACGCCCAGGATCGGGCGGTTGCGGTTGGCATCCCAGTAGTAGCCGTTGTCATCGTCGATCAGCGAGACGCTGGGTGGATTGGTGCCCCAGATCGCTTCGGAGCGGTACGCCGCCAGGTTGGTCCAGGCCTGCAGGTCGCTGCTGAAATCGAAGGTGGCATACAGGTTGCCGGACACGTTCTCGGCACCACCGGTCAGCAGCCAGTTGGCGTAGTCGGCGCTCATGCCGCACAGGCTGCCGGTGTTGGTGATGCGGTTGGCGGCGTAGTTGTAGACCAGTCGATCGGCCGTGTAGTACTCACCGTCGAACTTCTCGCAGGTACCGGTGGGCGGCGCCAGGCGCTGGCCCGTCGTCGGATCGATCAACGCCAGGCCCGAGGTGGGGCGGAAACCGACCTTGCGCTGCTCCATGTTCCAGGACGCATACGGCGCATCATCGGCATCGTCCATCTGCGGGCGGTCGCGGCCGAACAGGGGATCGCGCTTGGTGTACTGCAGCGCGTAGGTCACGCTCCAGTTGTCACCGGTCCTGCCGCCGGCCCATGACAGGTCCCAGGTGTCGCGCCCGCCTTCGGTGGAGGTACCGCCACGCACGCGCACTTCGTCGCCGTCGTAGTTGGTCTTGAGGATGACGTTGACCACGCCGGCGATCGCGTCCGAACCATAGATGGCCGAGGCGCCGCCGGTCAGTACTTCGATGCGTTCCACCGCTGCGGCCGGAATGTTGCCGTAGTTGGAGAAATTGGTTTCACCGCCATACGGCAGCGGGTAATCGGCCACGCGACGGCCGTTGACCAACAGCAGCGAGCGATTCGGGCCCATCCCGCGCAGGTTCAGCCCGCTGGCATTTGGCGTGTGCGAACCCCACTGCGAGGCGGCTTCGACGGTACCGGTCGCTTCGGTGAGCGTCTTCAGCGCGTCGTACACGCTGACGAAGCCCTCTTTCTGGATCTGCTGCGCGGTGATCACGTTGACCGGGGCCGGACCTTCGACCGCGGCGCGCTTGATGCGCGAACCGGTAACGGTGACCGCGTCCAAGTCCTTGGTGGACGAACTGGCCGCTTCCTGTGCACCAGCGGCCAGGGGAAACAGGACCAGGACCAGTGCCTGGGACAGCAGGTGACGACGCTTGCGAACGGACTGAGCCATGGGTGATTGCTCTTGGAAAGGGTGGACGCACGGACGGGTGGTGGCGTAGCACGACGGCTGATCCGGGTACCGGGATCGGTTCACGACCGTCCCAGCCCCTCCCCTGTGGATCGATCCAAACTAAAGCACAGCTGAACAGCGCCGGGCATGCGGCGATGCAGCAACCGCTGGCGGAATGCCGCTATCGGCTGCCGGTATCCAGAACAATCAAAGGGTTGCGCAACATCACTGAGAGAACGGCGCACACGACAATGACACGAACGCGACAATCGCGCGCGGAACGGTTTTGTCCGCGTTGTCGCGTGCGGCGGCAGCGGGGCGTTGTAGAGCCGAGCCCGTGCTCGGCTGATGTCGTTTGCCGCAAAGCGCAGCCGAGCGTTGGCTCGGCTCTACAGCAGAAGCGGGCTACCTTGCGCCGTCCAGCGCCTGCCGCAGCGCGGCCACGGTCGCGGTGGCGGTCTGGCTCCAGTCCGGGTCCAGGCCGCGCAAAGCCGGGTTCTGGAACTGCATGGCCGAGCGGCGCAGGCCCTTGGCCGAGGCGTGCAGTTCGGTGCAGCCGGTCCGTCGCGCAACGGCGGCGATGTTGGCCGGGCCCAGCCCGGCGCCGGCCATCACCGTGATACGTCCCGCTGCCTGGGTGACCAGACCCGCCAGCACATCCGCGCCGGCCTCGGCGCTGACCTGGCCGCCCGAGGTCAGCACGCGCTGGCAGCCCAGCTCAACCACCTGCTCAAGTGCCGCAGGCAGATCGCGGGCAGCATCGAAGGCGCGATGGAAGGTCACCTGCAGCGGCCCGGCGGCCTGCACCAGTTCACGGCACAGCGCCAGATCGATCCCGCCCTGCACATCCAGCGCACCGATCACCACGCCATCGCAGCCGAGCGCGCGGCACTGCGCGATGTCACGCAGCATCAGTTCGGTTTCCAATGCGTCGTAGTGGAAATCACCCGGGCGCGGGCGCACCAGCACGAACAGCGGAATCGACAGGCGTTCCCGGGCAATCGCGATGGTGGCAAACGACGGCGTGGTGCCACCCTCGGCCAGGTTCTCGAACAGTTCGATGCGGTCGGCACCGCCGGCCTGCGCGGCCAGCGCCGAGGCCAGCGAGTTGCTGGCGATCTCCAGGGTCAGCCGCGTGCTCACGCCTGAGTGCTCGTGTAGATCGACGGCGAGTCGCGCAGGTCGTCCTGGCGCTGTCCATCGCACACGGCGTAGACGAAGCCGCGGTGCAACGCGTAGGCACCCACCTCGCCCTGCTTGTTCATGGCCAGGAAGCACACCTGCAATGTTCTGCTCGCTTCGGGGCGCTTGCGCACCACGCGGTCGATGGCTTCGCGGCAGGCCTGCGCGGGCGAGCGCCCTTGGCGCATCAGCTCAACCACCAGGAACGAGGCGGCGTTGCGGATCATCTCCTCACCCACGCCCGAAGCAGTGGCCGCGCCCACTTCGTTGTCGACATACAGGCCGGCACCGATGATCGGGCTGTCGCCGACCCGGCCGTGCAGCTTCCAGGCCATGCCGCTGGTGGTGCAGGCGCCGGCCAGCTTACCGCGGGCATCCAGCGCCAGCATGCCGATGGTGTCGTGGTTGTCGCTGTTGCCAGGAATACTACGACGCTCGGCATTGATCTGCGGCTGGTACTTCTCGGTCTTCAGCCACTCGCGCCAGGCCGCTTCGGCCTGCGGCGTCAGCAGGTGCCTGCGTTCAAAACCCTGCTGCACCGCGAACTGCTGCGCGCCCTCGCCCACCAGCAGCACGTGCGGGCTGTTTTCCATCACTTTGCGGGCCACCGACACCGGATGCAGGATGTCCACCAGCGCGGCCACTGCGCCACAACGGCCATCACCATCCATGATGCTCGCATCCAGGCTCAGCACCCCGTCGCGATCCGGGTTACCGCAATGGCCGACGGTGGGGTTGCACAGCTCGCTCTCGGCCCAGCGTGCACCGGCTTCAACTGCATCCAGTGCGCTGCCACCCTGCGCCAGCACCTTCCACGCGGCCTGGTTGGCCGGCACGCCGAAGTCCCAGGTCGAAACCACCCTGGCCCCACCCTGCGTGCGCGCCTGCACGCCCGGCAAGGCCACCATGCCTGCGGCCAGTGCGCCGGCCTGCAGGAACTGCCTGCGATCCACCATCTTCCCCTCCCAGTCTGCAATGCACGGCCGGCCCGATGCCGGCCACGCCGATCAGTCGTGCGTGGGCTGCCGTGCGGCGTACCAGACCGCTGCGCCGAGAACGCCCAGCTGGCCATGCTCCACGCGCCATACCGGCACCTGGCGCAGCACCTCGGTCAGCACGCCCTTGTTGAGGAAGCGCTCACGGAAGCGACCATCGGCCAGGAAATCCTGCACATGCGCGGAAATACCCCCGGCCAGGTACACCGAACGCGCACCCACCGCGATCGCTGCGTCGCCGGCCAGGCTGCCCAGCCAGGCACAGAACACCTGCAGCGTTTCCACCGCCAGCGCATCCTCACCGCTGCGCGCGGCACCGATCAGTGCCTCGGTACTGCTCCACACCGGAGTGACGCCACGCAGTTCGCACAGGCACGGATACAGGTTCATCAGGCCACTGCCGGACAGCACGCGCTCGTTGTCCACGTGCGGCCAGCGCTGCAGCAGCTTGTCCAGCACCTGCAGTTCCAGCGCGTTGCCGGCGCCGAGCGCGGCATGGCCGATCTCGCTGGCCAGCACCGGACGCTCGCCGTCGGCAAAGCGCAATGCTGCACCCAGGCCGGTTCCGGCGCCCAGCACCAGCGCCGGGAACGCCTGCGCCGGGTCAGCATCGCCATTGAGCGGCACCAGGGTGTCAGGCTGCAGGTAGGGAATGGCCAACGCCACCGCTTCAAAATCATTGATCAGCTGCAGCTCATACAGCCCGGACTGCACCCGCGTGGCCGACAGCGAGACCGTCCACGGCAGGTTGGAATTGATCAACACATCGCCATCGAGCAGGCCGGCGATGGCGACCACCGCGGCCTGTACCGGCTGGCCGAGGCCAGCGGTGAAATCGGCCAGGATCGCGGCCAGGCTGGGGTGCTCGGCGCAGGCGTAGGTGCGATGGCTGCCCAGCAGTGGTGCCTGGCCGGCTTGCGTTTCAGCCAGCGCCAAACGGGCGAAGGTGCCGCCGACATCGGCGACAACGAGACTGCGCGGAAGACCGCCGCGGGCGGAGTCGGTGGAAACCGGAGACGCTGCTGCGATGGTCACGCTGGCCTGCTTGGATCGATTGAATCGCCCCGATTCTCAGGCATCGGGGCGGCTTTGCCTAGCGCGCCGGCGGTTCAGGTTGGACTACATGCCTTCCTGTTCGGCCACCTGCACACCATCCACCAGCACGCGCAGGCGCTGCGGGCGGAAGCCGGCGAACAACAGCGGCCGGGTGCGCTCGACCAGCACCTCATGGCCGGCGATGTGGCGCAGCCACGACTGTACCAGCGAGAACGAGAAGTGGGTGCCCGGATGCAGCGGATGCTGCACCCAGACCTTCTCGGTGGCGCTCTGCAGCAGCATCGCGCCGGTGAACCAGTGGCGGCTGAGGGTGACTGGCGTGGTGCCGGCCATGAAGCGGATATCCATGCGGGGTCCTTTCGCTGGAGCGGAGATGCGGGGGATCAGGGCTGTGCCGTCTGCAGGCTGTAGCGGGTGGTGGCGGTGAATACTGCACCATCAGGCTGGGTAGAGCGTACTTCGACCTTGTGACTGCCCACTGCCAGGTCGGTCGGCAGCGCGCCACGCCACAGGTGCGGCGACGCGGTGGCCTCCGGCGAACGGTCGTAGCCGCGCAGGCTGTCAGCCAGATCGTCAGCCACGTTCTCCACCATCAGGCGCGGATCGGGCTGACTGACCTGCTTCATCGGCTGCCAGGCACCGCCATCGACGCGGTACTCGACCACGCTGGCGTCCTCGCCCATGTAGACGTTGGCGTAGACACCCCACGCCGGATAGGCCCCCTGGCGCAGCACCTTCGGCGCATGCAGGCCGATCTGCTCGCTGGCCGGCTTGCCGGCCACGCGGTACTGCAGTTTGTAGCTGCCATTGCCGGCGACGTCCAGCAACGCGTAGCCCTTTGGCGTGCCATCACTCATGGCGCTGTCCGGCACGCCGGCGGCATCCTTCACCCCGGACCAGAATGCGCCGCAGTTGGCACCGACGTTGTATTCGTGCAGCGGCTTGTCACCGTTCCAGCCGTCGGCCTTGCCGTGGTAGACGTGCTGCTGGGTGTGGCTGTGCCCGCTGAGCACCAGCACGTTGCGGAAGTCCTTCAGCAGGTCGAACAGGCGCTGGCGGTCAGCATGACGGAAGGTCTCGCGCCCCGGCGCGGCGTCGAACAGCGGGATGTGCATGCCCAGCACCAGCAGGCGGTCCTTGTGCAGGCCTTTCAGGTAGCTGGCAAGGAAAGCGAACTGGTCTTCGCGCAGGCCACCGACATACTTCGGCCTTGCGTTGGGGTCATACACCACGTCGTCGAGGAACACGAAACTGGCACCGCCCTCTTCCACCGCGTAGGTGTCCGGGCCGTAGATGTTGCGCCAGCTGTCCAGCGAATGCTCGTCGCTGGCTGCATCGAAATCGAGGTCGTGATTGCCCGGCACATGGAACCACGGCACGCCCAGCGACGTGGTGACCTTGTTGATTGCCGGATACAGGGTCAGATCGTCGTTGACGATGTCACCCAGGGTGGTGCCCATGCGCGCCTTGGTCTGGCCGACCAGCGGCGACACGATCGACTGCTGGTAGTAGCCGATGTCCTTCAGGCTGGCGGTCTGGGAGTCGGTGAAGACCAGCATCTGGAAGCCGCGACGGCTGTCATGGCGATCCGACTGCAGCGCGAAATCCCAGTTGCGGGTGACATCGCTGGTGGCGGCGATGCCGCCGTACTTCAGCGCCGGCGAGCCGTTCGGGCGGAAGTGGCGCCAGAACGAAGGCAGGCCGTCTGTCGCCTTCGGGAACGAATACGCATCGGGCTTGATCACGAACACGGTCTGGCCGTCACGCACCGGAAGGCTGTAGCTGCCATCGGCGGCGGTCTTGACGATCGTCTCGCCGTTGGAGACCTGCACCCCGGCCAGGCCCGGATCGGTCGCACCGCGGCCCGGCTTGCCGTCACGCTCCAGATAGACCTTGCCGGTGACCACGGTGTCCGCAGCCCAGGCCGGCGAGGTCAGCAACAGGCAGCACAGCCAGGCAGCAGGCAGTTTCATGGGAGGCATCCGGCAGAAAGAGACGCGGTATTGTAGAGCCGAGCCACGCTCGGCTGCATTGCCGGCACTACCACGCTTCAACGATGGCGTTTTTCCAGCACCGCCCGCGCATCGTCCAGCGACAGACTGCGCGCGCGCAGCAGTACCAGCAGGTGGTACAGCAGGTCCGAAGCCTCACCGAGCAGCGCCGCGTCATCCTGCGCAACCGCAGCCAGAGCGGTCTCCACCCCCTCCTCACCCACCTTCTGTGCGATGCGGCGGATGCCGCCCTCGAACAGGCTGGTCGTATAGCTGCCCGGCGGGCGCTGCGCCTCACGCATCGCGACCAACTGGTCCAGCCCGCCCAGGAAGTCCTTCGGCGCCTGGTCGAAACAGCTCTCCGCACCCGTGTGGCAGGTTGGCCCCGCCGGGCGTGCCGTCACCAGCAGCGTGTCGGCATCGCAGTCGACACTGATCGATTGCACCGCCAGGACGTTGCCGGACTGCTCGCCCTTGGTCCACAACCGCTGCTTGCTGCGGCTGAAGAAGGTCATGTGGCCGATGGCCAGCGTGGCCGCTAGCGATTCGGCGCTGACATAGCCCAGCATCAGCACCTGCAGCGTATCGGCATCCTGCACCACGGCCGGCAGCAAGCCGTCACCCTTGCCCCAGTCCAGTGCCTGCAATGCGTCCAACGAAGGCCTGACTTCAATAGACATCCCGCACCTCAATCTGCTGTCCGCGCAGGTAGCGCTTCAATTCTGGAATGGCGATGGCGCCGCTGTGGAACACGCTCGCTGCCAGCGCACCATCGACGTCGGCCTGATCAAAGGCTTCGGCGAAGTGCTCCATCGCACCGGCGCCACCGGAGGCGATCAGCGGCACCTGGCACAGGGCCCGCGCCTGCTGCAGCTGCACGACATCGTAGCCACGGCGCACGCCGTCGCTGTCCATGCAGTTCAGCACGATCTCGCCAGCGCCACGCCGTTGAGCTTCGACGATCCAGTCCAGGGTACGCAGCGGTACCGCCTGGGTCTTGTCCGGGTCGCCACTGAAACGGCGCACCCGCCACTGGCCGTCCGCTTCACGTACCGAGTCGACACCCACCACCACGCACTGCACGCCGAACTCGTCGGCCAGTTCAGTGATCAGTTCCGGGCGGCCCAGCGCGGGGGAGTTGATCGACACCTTGTCGGCACCGGCGAACAACACGCGACGCGCGGCTTCCACGCTGTCGATGCCACCGGCCACGCAGAACGGAATGTCGATCAGGCGCGCGATGCGCTCGATCCACGCCACGTCCACCGAACGCGCCTCGGGGCTGGCGCCGATGTCATAGAACACCAGCTCGTCGGCACCCTGGTCGCGGTAGCGCTGCGCCAGCTCGGCGATGTCGCCCATGTCGACGTGGTCGCGGAAGCGCACGCCCTTCACCACGCGGCCATCGCGCACGTCAAGGCAGGGAATGATGCGGCGGCTCAACATGCCAGCGCCTCCGCCAGGTCCATGCGCTGCTCCAGCAGTGCCTTGCCGAGAATCGCACCACCGCAGCCAGCGGCACGCGCCTCGGCCACATCGGCCACGTCACGGATGCCGCCGGACGCCTGCACCGCCACCCCCGGCAGCAATGCCGACAGGTGCTGGTAGAGGCCGATATTGGGCCCGGCCAGCATGCCGTCGCGGGCGATGTCGGTGCACAAGAGGTGGCGCATGCCGGCGCGCGCGTAGCGCTGGGCCAGGTCATCCAGGGTCACCCCGGCGTTCTCGGTCCAGCCGTGCACCGGCAGCTGCCACTGCCCCTGTGCGTCCTGGCGCGCGTCCAGCGCAATCGTGATGCGCTCGGCGCCAAATTCCTCCAGCCAGCCGACCACTTCATCGGGGCGGCGCACCGCCAGCGAGCCGACCACCACGCGGCCGGCGCCAGCATCAAGCATGCGCGCCACATCGTCGCGGCCACGCACGCCACCACCGGTCTGCACCTGCAGCGGCGTCTGCGCGCGGATCGCCGCCAGCAGCGGTGCCAGCGTATAGCCACCGGCGCGTGCAGCATCCAGGTCGACCAGATGCATCCACTGCGCGCCCTGGGCGGCGAAGGCCTGCGCGCGCGGCAGCGGATCGTCGCCGTAGGAGGTTTCCTGCGCGTAGTCGCCCTGGCGCAGCCGCACCACGCGGTCATCGCGGATATCCAGCGCGGGGTAGACGATGAAACTCATGCAGCGGTGCCCTCGAGGAAATTGCGCAGCATCAGCGAGCCGGTCTCGCCGGAGCGCTCGGGGTGGAACTGTGCGCCGTAGTAACGCCCCTGCTCCACCACGGCAGTGAACAGCCCACCGTGGTCGCACGCCGCGACGGTGTGGGCATTCAGCGGCGCCGCGTAGCTGTGCACGAAGTAGGCGCTGGCCCGCTCCGGGACACCCTGCAACAGCAACGACTCCCGCAGCGGCAGCAGCCGGTTCCAACCCATGTGCGGCACCCGGATGCCACAGGCCGGCACCAGCTTGCGCACCACGCCCGGAATCAGTCCCAGTGTTTCTACGCCCGCTTCCTCGGAACGTTCGAACAGCAACTGCATGCCAAGGCAGATGCCCATCAGCGGCACCTGCAATCGCTGCAGCGGTTCCACCAGGCCCTGCGCGTGCAGGCGCTGCATGCCGGGACCGGCGGCGCCGACACCGGGCAGGATCACCCGCTGCGCACCCACCAGTTCGTCCGCATCGCGCACCAGCCGCACCGTCGCGCCCAGGCGCTCCAGTGCGTAGCGCACCGAGCCCAGGTTGGCACCACCGGCATCGATCAGCGCGACGTCGCTCACAATGCCCCCTTGGTGCTCGGCAGTGCCGTGCCCTGCCGGGCCAGCGCCGGGCGCAGTGCGCGCGCCAGCGCCTTGAAGCAGGCCTCCACCTTGTGGTGATCGTTGTCGCCGCGTACCTGCAGGTTGAGGTTCAGGCCACTGGCATCGCACAGCGAACGGAAGAAGTGCGGCACCAGCTCGGTCGGCATGTCGCCCACCCGCTCGCGCTTGAATTCGCCCTCGAACACGAAGTACGGGCGGCCGCTGAAGTCCAGCGCAGCGCTGGCCAGGGTCTCGTCCATCGGCAGGGTGAAGCCGTAGCGGCCGATGCCGCGCTTGTCGCCCAGCGCCTCGCGCAGGGCCTGACCCAGCGCCAGCCCGGTGTCCTCGATGGTGTGGTGCTCGTCGATGTGCAGGTCGCCCTCGGCCTGGATGTCCAGCGCGAACCCGCCGTGCTTGCCGATCTGTTCCAGCATGTGGTCGAAGAAGGGCAGTCCGGTGGCGATGCGCGCATCACCGGCACGGTCCAGATCGAGTTCAACGCGGATCTTCGTCTCCTTGGTGTTGCGCTGGACCACGGCAGTACGCGGCGCGTCGGCCAGCGCATGGGCGATGCCCGGCCAGTTCCACTCGCCACCGAACTGTTCGGTGCGCAGCTGGAAGCCACGGATGTTGAGGTTGTCGGCGAACTGCAGGTCGGTGATACGGTCCCCCACCATGCCCGAACGCGCCCAGTCGATGCTGCGGTCCTGCAGGTAGGCGGTCATCAGGCCGATGCCCGGCTTGCGCGTGGGCGCGTTGTCCTGCGGCCAACTGCAGTCGATCAGCACGTCACGGAAGGTGATGCCCTGGCTCTCGAAGATCTGCAGCATCAGGTCGTTGGGGCCATCGAAGCTGGCGCGTGGGTAGCTGTCGCTGCCCAGGCCATCCTGGTTGGTGACGATCACGAACTGGTAGCCGGCATCACGCAGCTTCAGCAGCGCCGGGATCACCTGCGGCACGAAGCGCAGCTTCTCGTAGGCGTCGATCTGGAAGTCGGACGGCTCCTCGATGAGGGTACCGTCGCGGTCGATGAACAGGATCGGGGTCATGCTGCGGCCCTCCGCGCCGACAGGGCCGCAAGCACGCGGTCGTTCTCTTCGGGACTGCCGATACTGATGCGCAGTGCATCACCCAACTGCGGCGCGGCGCGCTGGTCGCGCACCACCACGCCCACAGCCAGCAGCGTATCGAACGCGGCCTGGGCATCGGCGAAGCGAACCAGCAGGTAGTTGCCGGATGAGCGGTAGACGCGACGCACGCCGGGCAGGCCCGGCAGCGCCTCGCGCAGGCGTTCGCGCTCGGCAATCACCGTGGCTACGCGCTCGGCGGTGATGGTCAGCGCGGCGGGTTGCAGCGCCTGCACCGCCAGTTCCGTGCATGGCGTCGGCACCGGGTACGGCGCCTGGCAGCGGCGCAGCACGGCAATCAGCTCCGGGGCGGCGATCAGGGTGCCAACGCGGGCGGCGGCAAGAGCGTGCGCCTTCGACAGCGTGCGCAGCACCGCCAGATTCGGGTTCGCGGCCAGCAGCGTGGTCGCCGACGGACGCTGCGCGTACTCGACATAGGCCTCGTCCACCACCACCAGTGCTTGCCCGCGCAGCGCAACCACCACCCGCTCGACTTCGTCCAGGGCGATGTCACTGCCGGCCGGGTTCGACGGGGCGCACAGGAACACCAGCTTGGCACCTTGCGCCTTGGCCGCGTCGACCACCGCATCCAGATCGGCACGCAGGCCATCTTCGCTGTCCACCAGCGGCACTTCAATCAATGCGGCGCCCTGCAGGCGTGCGCAGACGGCGTACATGCCGAACACCGGCGGCGTGACCACCACGCCGTCGCGGCCCGGCACGCACAGCGCGCGCACCAGCAGATCAATGGCCTCGTCGCTGCCGCGGCCGACCAGCAGCTGCTGTGGCGTCACGCCGTACAGCGCCGCCAAGCCTTCGCGCAACGCCAACGGTTGCGGCTCCGGATAGCGCCGGCTGCTGCCAGCCGCGTCGGCCGTATTGGCCCAGGCGGACTCGTTGGCGTTCAACCAGACCTCGCCCTGCACCGCTGCGCTGCGTGCCGAGCTGTAGCCGGCGAACGCCTGCAGATCCGGACGCACCAGCGCCAGCACCTCCTCGACAGCCGCGCTCATGCCGCCACCTCCATGCGCAATGCCACCGCACGCTCGTGGGCATCCAGGCCTTCGGCGCTGGCGATGATGCGCGCGCAGCCGCCGATCGCGGCCAGGCCGGCGGCACTGGCGCTCTGCACGCTGATCAGGTTCTGGAAGCTGGCAACGCTCACGCCGCTGTAAGCACGCGCGGCGCCGGCGGTGGGCAGCACGTGGTTGGTGCCGCTGCAGTAGTCACCCAGTGCTTCGGGGGTGTAATCACCCAGGAACACCGAGCCGGCCGCCTGCACCTTGTCCAGCCAATCGCGCGGTTCACGCAGCGCCAGGATCAGGTGTTCGGGCGCATAGCGGTTGCTGATCGCGAAGGCCTCGTCCAACGAATCAACCTGGATCAGGCGCGACGCTGACAGCGCCTGCCGCGCAATCTGCTGGCGCGGCAGCAGGGCCACCTGGCGCTCGACCTCAACCTCGACCGCGGCCAGCATCGCGGCATCGTCGGTCAACAGCAGCACCTGTGAATCCGGGCCGTGCTCGGCCTGCGACAGCAGGTCGGCGGCGACGAACGCCGGATTGGCGCCAGCATCGGCAATCACCAGCACTTCGGAGGGACCGGCCGGCATATCGATGGCGGCGGCGCCATCCTGCGCGACCTGCTGCTTGGCTTCGGTGACGAAGCTGTTGCCGGGCCCGAACAGCTTGTCGCAGGCCGGAACGCTGGCGGTGCCATAGGCCATCGCGGCGATCGCCTGCGCGCCGCCCAACTTGAACACGCGCTGCACGCCGGTCAGGCGCGCGGCTACCAGCACTGCCGGATCGGCGCTGCCGTCGGCGCGCGGCGGCGTGCACAGCACCACCTGCGGGCAACCGGCCAACTGCGCCGGAACGCCCAGCATCAACGCGGTGGACGGCAGCGGCGCGCTGCCGGCCGGCACGTACAGGCCCACCCGCCCGATCGGGCGCAGCATGCGTTCGCAGACCACGCCTGGCGCGGTTTCAACTGCGTATCCCTTGCCCATGCCGGCGGCGTGGAAGCGGGCGATGCGCTCGGCGGCGTCCACCATGGCCTGGCGCAGTTCGGCGGGGACAGCGGCTTCGGCCGCCGCGAACTCGGCTTCGCTCACTTCAAAGGACGACAGTTCGACACCATCGAAGCGTGCGGTGATCGCACGCAGCGCGTCGTCGCCCTGCGCGCGCACCTGTGCAATCAGCGTCGCCACCGCGTCGCGGGTCTGCTGCGCCACGGTCTGCACCGGGCGGGTCAATGCCGCGCTGCGCGCGGCCTCATCAAGTTGGGACCAGATCAGACGGTTCATGCCAGCGACCGCTCCACGCTCAGTACCATGAGGCCCTGCGCACCCGCGCGCTCGAGTTCTTCCATGCGCTGCCAGCTCAGCGGGCCGGGGCACATGGTCTGCAGGCGCAGCGCACCGCCATCGGCCGGCAACCGCACCAGCGGCTCGGCATCGGCCAGCAACTGCGCCAGCGCGTCGACGCGATCCTCGCTGGCGCGGAACATCAGCAGCTTGCGGTCCTGGCGCTGCACCACGCCATCGAGGCGGCGCAGCAGCATCGCGCGCAGCGATGCACGTGCATCTTCGGGCACCCGTACTGCACCGGCCAGCACCGCCTCGCTGTCGAGCAGGTTGTGCACCGGGGTCAGCTGATTGGCGCGCAGGGTGGCGCCGCTGGACACCAGATCGCAGATCAGGTCGGCGGTGCCCAGGCGCGGGGCGATTTCGACCGAACCGGACAGCTCGACCACCTGTGCGTCCACTCCCTGCTCGGCCAGCCACTGCGTGAGGATGGCCGGGTAGCTGGTGGCGATGCGGGTGCCGGCCAGCTGCGCCGGACCCTGCCACTGCCATTCCTCGGGCACCGCCAGCATCAGCCGGCACTGGCCGAAGCCCAGCCCGCGCAGCGCCTGATAGGCGTCCGGCAGGCCGACCTGGCGGCGTGCCGCGGCCTGTTCGTCCAGCTCGTTGCGGCCGACGATGCCGAGGTCGCAGACGCCGTCGGCGATCAGGCCGGGGATGTCGTCGTCGCGCACCAGCAGCAGGTCCACCGGCAGCGATTCGCCGTAGCAGAACAGCTTGTCGCGGCTTTCGCGCCAGCTCAGGCCACAGGCGCTGAGCAGGTTACGGGCGGGCTCGGCCAGCCGGCCACTCTTCTGGATGGCGATACGCAGCCGGTCTCGTGCCGGCGCTGCCTGGGTTGCACTCATGGGGGAGGTCTCGAAGTTCGGAACGGGGCGCGGATCAGCGCGAAGCAAGGCGGTCGATGGCAGCGGCATAGCCTCGATGGCCGTGCTCGAGCGTGCGCGCCACCCGTCCGGTGGTGGTCACGCTGACCCCGGTGCGCTCGTGGATCTCGCGGTACGGCACGCCCTGCTGCAGCAACGGCACCACCTTCCAGCGGTCGGCCATGGCTTCCAGTTCGGCCGGAGTGCACAGGTCGCGCAGGAAGGCTTCCACCTCCTCCGGCTCGCGCAGGGCGGCAAAGGCCAGGGCCAAGGCTTCCAGGTCGGCCTTCGGGTCTTTGGCGGCAATCTCGGGGCGGGCTTTCACGGGGTCGTTTCCATGCATCAATGTAATAGCGCGTTAGTACATTAGCGCATTCTTGCGCAGTGCGTCAAATCGGGGGTTGAGGGGGCGGCAAGGCTGCTGCCCTGCACCCGCTAGATGCCGAAGCGACGTCAAATGCTGGATGGCTGAGGGTTGGCGGGGTGGGTCCGGTGGCATGGGACGCCGTAAACCCGTCCATGGGGGCTTGTCCGCGGCATGCATGCCACCGGACCCACCCCGCCAACCCTCAGCCATCCAGCATTTGACGTC
>NZ_JAXBQL020000013.1:0-78295 GCF_047520565.2 Stenotrophomonas sp. FR012 | reverse complement strand
GCGGACCAACGGTCCGCACCCACCAAAGGCGCTTCAGGGCTGGCTCGGGTGATCCTCTCAAGGTGGGTGCCGACCGTTGGTCGGCACAATGCCGGTGCACAGGTATATGAAGGCAGTGCGGACCAACGGTCCGCACCCACCAAAGGCGCTTCAGGGCTGGCTCGGGTGATCCTCTCAAGGTGGGTGCCGACCGTTGGTCGGCAATGCCGGTGCACAGGTGTATGAAGGCAGTGCGGACCAACGGTCCGCACCCACCGAGGCAGGTTCTAAACCCTCCTGAACCGATCACCGCCCGCGCGACACTGCGTCGCATCTACCCCCTGCCACGCGACGCGAAAACAGGGTAAAATGTCGCGCTTCCCCACATCTCGGGTATGCCGATGCTGCGCATCCAGGCTGAAGCACTCACTTACGACGACGTCTCGCTCGTCCCCGCCCACTCGACCATCCTGCCCAAAGACGTCAACCTCGAAACGCGGTTGACCCGAGACCTGAAGCTGAAGCTTCCGATCCTGTCCGCCGCCATGGATACCGTCACCGAAGCCCGCCTGGCCATCGCCATGGCCCAGCTCGGCGGCATGGGCATCATCCACAAGAATCTCAGCCTGGAACAGCAGGCCGCGGAAGTGGCCAAGGTCAAGAAGTTCGAGGCCGGTGTCATCCGCGACCCGATCACCGTCGGCCCGGAAACCACCATCCGCGACGTGCTGGCCCTGACCCAGGCGCACAACATCTCCGGCGTGCCGGTGGTGGGCAGCGACGGCCAGCTGGCCGGCATCGTGACCCACCGCGACATGCGCTTCGAGACCGAGCTGGACGATCCGGTCCGCCACATCATGACCAAGAAGGATCGCCTGATCACGGTCAAGGAAGGCGCCGCATCCGACGAAGTGCTGCAGTTGCTGCACCGCAACCGCATCGAGAAGGTGCTGGTGGTCAATGATTCGTTCGAACTGCGTGGCCTGATCACCGTCAAGGACATCCAGAAGAACACCGACTTCCCGAACGCTGCCAAGGATCTGTCGACCCGCCTGCTGGTCGGCGCTGCCGTCGGCGTGGGTGGCGATACCGACCGCCGCGTGGAAGCGCTGGTCGCCGCCGGCGTGGACGTGATCGTGGTTGATACCGCGCACGGCCACTCGCAGGGCGTGCTGGACCGCGTCAGCTGGGTCAAGAAGAACTTCCCGAACGTGCAGGTCATCGGTGGCAACATCTGCACCGGCGAAGCCGCACTGGCGCTGCTGGACAGCGGTGCGGACGCAGTGAAGGTCGGCATCGGCCCGGGCTCGATCTGCACCACCCGCGTCGTCGCCGGCGTTGGCGTGCCGCAGGTCACCGCGATCGATCTGGTGGCCGAAGCCCTGCAGGACCGCATCCCGCTGATCGCCGACGGTGGCATCCGCTACTCGGGCGACATCGGCAAGGCGCTGGCCGCCGGTGCCTCCACCATCATGGTCGGTGGCCTGCTGGCCGGTACCGAGGAATCGCCGGGCGAGACCGAGCTGTACCAGGGCCGTTCGTACAAGAGCTACCGCGGCATGGGTTCGCTGGCTGCCATGGAGAAGGGGTCGAAGGACCGCTACTTCCAGGACGCCGCCACTGCCGACAAGCTGGTGCCGGAAGGCATCGAAGGCCGCGTGCCGTACCGCGGCCCGGTGGGCGGCATCATCCACCAGCTGATGGGCGGCCTGCGCGCCACCATGGGCTACGTGGGCTGCGCCACCATCGACGAGATGCGCAGCAAGCCCAAGTTCGTGAAGATCAGCGGCGCCGGCCAGCGTGAGAGCCACGTCCACGACGTGACCATCACCAAAGAGCCGCCGAACTACCGCGCCTGATGCGCTTGCGAACTGCTCTTGCGATCACGGGCAGCCTGCTGATGGCAGGCTGTTCGGTGTCCGAACCGCCGCCGCGCTCCGGGTCTCCGGGCGCGGCGGTTTCGCAAGTGAAGGACGTACAGGCGTGCCAGAACGCGTTCTCGCTGCCGAAGGGCTGGCAGGTGCAGGCCGCTGGCGCGCAGCGTTGGCTGCTGAAAGGCACCGGTGAGCGCCCGCTGCAGGTCACGCTGCAATGCATTACCGAGCTGCTGCACGGGCCGGATGATCCGGTGCTGACGCCAGTACTGGGCGCGCTGGAGCCCGCACGGATGAGCGTGCAATGGACGTCCTGGGGCGCTGCAGATTCGGGCTTCTCGATGGCCGCACTGCAACGTCGCCTCGTACCTGGCACCGAAGTGCAGGAAATCGCCGAGCTGCCGCGCGCTGACCGCGCCAACCCCAACGCACCGCACGGCCTGCTGATGCTGCGCTGGGACGAGGAAGACCCCTCACATATTCAACAACGCGAGGCGTTCATCGCCACGCTGACGCAGAGCCTTGAAGCGCCGGGCGCTGCGAAAAACACCACTGGAACGGCACCATGACCAACATCCATAACGACAAGATCCTCATCCTCGATTTCGGCGCGCAGTACACGCAGCTGATCGCCCGCCGCATCCGCGAGCTGGGCGTCTACTGCGAAATCTGGGCGTGGGACCACAACCCGGCCGAGATCGCCGCGTTCGGCGCCAAGGGCATCATCCTGTCCGGTGGCCCGGAATCGACCACGCTGCCGGGCGCCCCGGCCGCGCCGCAGGAAGTGTTCGACAGCGGCCTGCCGATCTTCGGCATCTGCTACGGCATGCAGACCCTGGCCGCGCAGCTGGGCGGTGCCACCGAAGCGGCGGATCAGCGCGAGTTCGGCCACGCCGAAGTGAACGTGATCAACCCGGATGCGCTGTTCAAGGGCCTGAGCGACCACGGCGGCGAGCCGAAGCTGAATGTCTGGATGAGCCACGGCGACCACGTCTCCGTTGCACCGCCGGGCTTCACCATCACCGCCACCACCGACCGCATTCCGGTGGCCGCCATGGCCAACGAAGAAAAGCGCTGGTATGGCGTGCAGTTCCACCCGGAAGTGACCCACACCCTGCAGGGCCAGGCGCTGCTGCGCCGCTTCGTGGTGGACGTGTGCGGCTGCCAGACCCTGTGGACCGCCGCCAACATCATCGACGACCAGATCGCCCGTGTGCGCGAACAGGTGGGCGATGACGAAGTGATCCTGGGCCTGTCCGGCGGCGTCGATTCGTCCGTGGTGGCCGCGCTGCTGCACAAGGCCATCGGCGACAAGCTGACCTGCGTGTTCGTGGATACCGGCCTGCTGCGCTGGCAGGAAGGCGACCAGGTAATGGCGATGTTCGCCGAGCACATGGGTGTAAAGGTGGTGCGCGTGAATGCCGCCGACCGTTACTTCGCCGCGCTGGAAGGCGTGAGCGACCCGGAAGCCAAGCGCAAGATCATCGGCAACCTGTTCGTTGAGATCTTCGACGAAGAGTCGAACAAGCTGAAGAACGCCAAGTGGCTGGCGCAGGGCACCATCTACCCGGACGTGATCGAGTCGGCCGGCAGCAAGACCGGCAAGGCGCATGTGATCAAGAGCCACCACAACGTGGGCGGCCTGCCGGAGCACATGAAGCTGGGCCTGGTGGAGCCGCTGCGCGAGCTGTTCAAGGACGAAGTGCGCCGCCTGGGCGTCGAGCTCGGCCTGCCGCGCACCATGGTCTACCGCCATCCGTTCCCGGGCCCGGGCCTGGGCGTGCGTATCCTGGGCGAAGTGAAGCGCGAGTACGCCGAGCTGCTGGCCAAGGCCGATGCCATCTTCATTGATGAGCTGCGCAAGGCGGACCTGTACGACAAGACCAGCCAGGCGTTTGCCGTGTTCCTGCCGGTGAAGTCGGTGGGCGTGGTGGGTGACGCGCGCGCTTATGAGTGGGTGATTGCGCTGCGGGCCGTGGAGACGATTGATTTCATGACGGCGCATTGGGCGCATCTGCCGTATGAGTTCCTGGGGACGGTGAGCAACCGGATCATCAATGAGTTGCGGGGGGTGTCGCGGGTGGTTTATGACATCTCGGGGAAGCCGCCGGCGACCATTGAGTGGGAGTGAGTTGAACGAACGAGGGCGCCGAGAGGCGCCCTTGTTGTATACAGAATTTACTCACGCGTTTCCGTTGTGAGCCTTACGGCGAATCGTGCCGGAGCTGCATCATGATGAGTCTCCGCGGGCCCGGGAGTCATGGGGTGAGTTGTGGACAGATCATCTGTTTGGCTGGGATGATTCAGGACGAGCCAGCTCTATAGGTGGGCTGGCTATTGATGGTTAGATATCTGCGCATCGTTGGAAGCGAGAGACGAAGGACTAGGGGCCTGCGCTGAAGGTGTAGAGCGAGTTGGTCATGCAAGTGGGGACTTGTCGACTAGCGGCAAGGCACTGATGGGGCGAAATATCCAAGGAGCAATTGATGTCTTCGTTTTCCGCTAGAGAGGTTGAAATATGGAGATCATCACAAGCGGAGGAGATTTCTCCGATATGTGGAGCATTCTCCATCGAAGTTCTCCCAACCTTGATGGTTCCGCAGACTTTGCAGTTCCTGGCCGAATGCGCCGCTAATCCTCCAGATGGTGTGGGGGGGATTTCATCAGCGTTCTTGCAGGGCATGCGCTACTTGAATCCAAGAGAGCCTAGGCTCCTTTTCTGGAGAGGATTTTCGAACTCCGACGAGTTGTTCTCTTTTGATCCAGGGGAGCTCTTCGCGGCGGTTAGGCAACTTGAAGTTCATGCTGACATCAATCTAACCTTCGGCCGAGCCAGCTATCTGGCAGATGTTGGTCGTGGACCGGAGTTGCCGTTGTGGATGCTGTCTAGATTGCCATTCAGCAGAGCGGTGGCATTCGAAATCGAAGAGCGCGACGCCGCTCGGGCGTCATTAGGGGGCGGGGACCTCCAGATGACGGACAAGGTTAGAGTGGCGCAACAGCATTACTCAACCGGCATGTCTCTTCTCGCAGGTGAAGACTCCGTTTCGGGTCTGGTCGACGCTGCATTCATGCAGTTCTATCTGGCAATGGAGTCGGTTCTGGAATGTCATGAAAGGGCTGAGGCACTTAAAGCGGGTGCACAAATGTTTGGGGGTGCGTTCGATCGGAATATCCAGAAGATTGTCTCGCATGTATATCTGGCGCGTCATCGATTTTTCGGTCACGCGCATCCTAAATATCTTGGGGGGATGGTTCACGCCAAGACGGCATTCGACATTGCAAAGCAAACCCTCGTCGCTCGATGGTGTGCACGACGCCTAATAGAGCTTGAGCTGAAGCGACCATTGGTCAAGCGAGAGTTGAGGCTATATGCTGGGCCACAGAAATCTGTTGCGTTCTTTGGGGACGCCAGCTCTCTTCTGTCTGAGTTTAATCTGCCCTGAAAGTGGGTTAACTCGTGGCCTGTACTCGCGAACAGTGATGCATGGCGGAGCGATTGGCCTGCGCTATCGTGGGGGAATGCGGATTCGTGCCTGGATGGCGGTAGGCCTTCTGCCTAGCCGAGGTGATCGCGTGATAGCAACGTCGGATTCCGACCTAACTCGGACATCTGAACTTCTACGGGAGCGAGCTTGGGATGGTCGCTGACGCCCTGGGTCCGCTTGCATGCCTGCTTGTTTGCCGAACCCGGTCGTCAAAAGATCGATTTGTAGCTTTAGGAAGCTAGACGATACGGTTCCTTGTAGGTGAATCTTAGAGACGCACCAATGGTCCGTATATTAGGCGGTTGTATTCAGAATCATAAGGAAAAGCAGCATGGCAGTTTGGCAATACGACTTCGTTGCGATTCCGAGGTCCGAGCTATCGAATTTGTATGGCGCTATTCCAGTTGTCATGCAGCGTGACCACTTCAGCGAGGAAAAGTTTTGGCGAGACGCGCAACCGCCGGGTGGCTTCGAAGAGATATTTGAAAAATGGCAGCCCGAGATGAAATCCTGGCATGATGAGCTACGTCTCTGGGGGACTGAGGAGTCAAACCGAATTGACGTGCATTACAAGCGGAAGCGCATCAGCTCGATTGAATTCAGGGTGGAGCTCAGGGCGCTTAGCACAAAATTCATTGAGACAATTTGCGCATTTGCGCGCAAATCCGATTGCGCGCTCGTTTCGGCTCACTCATTGGTTATTGTTGAGCCGGTTCGCCAAAATATTCTTCTTCATCTCTGCAGATCGCCGGGTGCTAATCGTGTACTCGATTGGCTTTACGGCGTCCCAACTTCATTAGGGCAAATGGATAGACCAACTGTTTTCTTGAGCCATTCATCGAGAGACAAGCCTTTCGTTAGCAGGCTCGCTATTGACCTAAAAAGCAAGGGAGTTCCGGTTTGGTTTGATCAATGGGAACTCAAAGTCGGTGACTCTCTAAGCGAGAGGATCGAGCATGGCATTAGTCAGTCAGGATGGTTGGCTGTAGTTATATCGAAGAACTCCGTGAGTTCCGACTGGGTTCAAAAGGAACTTCGCGCCGCTCAGGCACGCGAGCTTCGAGATAAGAGCGTTTTCGTATTGCCGATTATCATTGATGATTGCGAAATCCCCTTGTTTTTGCTTGACAAGCTGTATGCCGACTTCCGAGCTTCTTACGACCAGGGGCTGGAGGCTCTTTTGAAGCGAGTTCTCGAGGGGGCTGGCGCCTAGCTGTTCGGTCAAGTGGGCGTCAGCAATGTCCAGGCTTCGCGAATTTGGTGGCCAGTATATTTCCTCTTCTCTACCGGGCCCGGGCGCCGTCTGCCTTGGCTTTAGGCGCAGCAACGGCTATTGATATCGAAGATCTGCGAAATCTCATGTTGACCGTAGATGTGGGGGCGGCAGAGGCGAAGGACCACTAAACCGCCGTTTCGCAAGGAGAGCGTAGGTTGTCGCCCGCCGCACGTTGCAGCCGAGGTCCATGCCTCCGGGCAGCGGATAAATTGGACGGGGTGCTAAGGGCGCAGCCACGGCCGAATGTATGCATTGGTGACTGTCCGCTTCGGCGGATTGCGGATGTTTGGGCTAGGGATAGGGCGCTTGGCGGCGCTAATGCCCACTCTCGACCTACAGCAGGTATCGGAAGCGGCACATGTTCTTCATTCTACTGGGTCCGGGTATGCGTTGGCTTGTTTGCCAGACCCAGTCACCTTAAGATCAAATCGTATCAAAGGCGGATAGCTCACCGTACGGTGGGTTGTGGATGAGTCGTATAACCGGACCCAGGGATCCTGGCTATTAGGTAGTTTAGCGACTTATGAACGACGTTGGGGGCTTTGAGAAGTACCAAGCAACCATGGCCGACTGGGTGTCGGCCACTATGAGCGCCAAAGGCAAGCGGATTCCCGACCCCGAAGACTTCTCGCAGCCTGAGCTGGAGCTCTTCAACGAGGTCTTCCGCCGCTTCACCGATATCTCTGAGGCAGTTGACAACATTGAGCTTTGCAAGCGCTTCATGGGCGCGCGGACCCCGCGCGCTCGAGACCTAAAGCTCGACGCGTACCTCAACTATCACATCTCTTTCTATCTCCAAGAGATCTACATCCTAAAAGAGCGGCTCAAGAAGTACGCAAAGAAGGTCATGCGTCTGCGTCGGGGTCTGGGTCATGCGGTAGAGTCGAGGAGATATACAAAGATCATCGATCTTGTTGAGCAGTCCCTGTCGTCGATCGTTTCGGCTCGGGGCTCGCATGTTCACGATCGCCCCTTCACAGACGATGAAATGCGCATGCTAGGCATGTACTCTTTTCTCGCCGTCCACAGCAAGGGTGACACTATGTGGCGAGCGTACGCCCGTGCAGAGTACTCAGATATAAGGCGGGTGTGGGTCAAACGCTTGGTCGCCAACCAAGCTGAGCTTAAGAAGCTTCTGGACGCATTCTTTTCCTTCTTACACCTAGAAGTCTTTGAAAGCGGTCTGGCAACGCCGCCTAACAATTCGTCCAATCCGACGCTGCCTCGCGGCGCGGCTCAACGTAGGCGTCAGATGGGCGAGGAGGGACAGGATGAATCTGAGTATTAGCTCGATTCACCATCTTGCGAGCTCAGCCATCGACTGATGGTCGGCAAGATTGTGGCGGGGTTCGATGCGCCGAAAGTGCAGCGATTGCATCTGCTAGAAAGGAAGCGCAGAGTTTCTAGGTCTTTGGCTACTCAAATAAGCCAAGTCAGCGCTCGCCGCCTGGCGAAGTAGTGGCTGGAGCAGCTTGGCGGCAGCCTCAGGAAGGTCGATAGCGCAGCCATTCGGTAAGAGCGACTGTGCTGATGGATCTATGTTCGGCTACCGACGCGGAGAGTCCGGTCTTGGCCGGAAGCAGACATCAGTACTGCGTCCGCGCTTGGTCCGATGCTATTCTCCGTGTTCTACCCAAAGCAGTCACCGTGTGGCCCCTGTCACCACGCCTGCACACGCCTGCAAGGGTAGACTCGAACGCTCGCTTGCGAAGGTAGCTTCAGACTGGACCCACCTTGCCTCCGCAGCAGTTCATTTTAAAATGAAGCTGAAATTAATACAGATAATTAACTGGGTGGAGGGAGTAAATGATCTCCTCGATCGTCCTAAAATTTACGGAAAATGCTGATCTCAACCTTCCGACGAGCGGAATAACAGTGTTCGTTGGACCAAACAACTCCGGAAAGAGTCTCGTCCTAAAGGAGTTGGAGATGGCCTATCAAACACACCCGTTTCCGATGGGATTGAAAATCCTGAAAGATTACGAAGTGGCGTGGCCGTCGATCGACGAGCTAAACGAAACATTTTTAAGCCTCGAAAAGTTTGCTGAACCCAACATGCCTGCGGGCCATGTGGCGATCGGCAGGATCACGCCTGGCGGCGGCCTAGAACGCTCGATCATGAATAAGATCGGCATTATTGAGGTGGCGCGTGATCAAAAGGACAAGAATTGGTGGGCGACGCAGTTTTTGCGCTGGGGAGTCCTCCGCCTCGACGGTCGATCGAGGTTTAATTTAACGAACGACCAAAGTACTGGTGATTTACTGGCAGCGCCACAGAACGTACTCGCGCATCTATTTCAAGACGAAACGGCCAGGGCAAAGGTTCGCTCATGGGTATTTGATGCCTTCCAAAAGTACTTCGTCGTGGACCCAACTAGTGGTGGGACGTTACGTATCCGGCTTTCGGACTCAATGCCGCTTGCTGACGAACAAAGTCTAAACTTGCAGGCCCGCGAATATCACCGCGAAGCAACATATATTAAAGATGCTAGCGACGGAGTTCAGGCATTCACAGGAATTGCGACAGCTGTTCTATCTGGCGAATACCACACTATTCTTATCGACGAGCCCGAGGCTTTCCTTCACCCTCCGTTAGCAAAAAAACTGGGTAAGCAGTTGGCGACATCTGCCACGGAGCGGAACGGGGCGCTGATGGCTTCGACTCATAGCGCAGACTTCCTCATGGGGTGCGTACAAGCATCGAAAGCCGTTCGTGTGGTACGGCTGGAATACTTTGAAGGTAAGTCTCGCGGGAGGGTGGTCGATCCCGCTCAACTTGAAACATTGTTCAAACGGCCGCTATTGCGAAGCACGAATGTGATATCGGGATTATTTTATGACGGAGTAGTCGTTACTGAATCAGATAACGATCGTGCCTTCTATGCAGAGATATTCCATCGGCTTACGCGAAATCTCGCTGAAGCGCCATCTGTGCTTTTCATAAACGCTCAAAACAAGCAGACAATTCGAGATGTAGTTGGGCCGCTTAGACAGTTCGGAGTGCCAGCAGTGGCGGTTCCAGACATCGATATAATTAAAGACGGCGGCAGCGTTTGGACGGGGTGGCTAAACGTCGCTCACATCCCTAACGCCCGTCACGGAGGATTGGCGACGGATCGAGCCAGCATTAAAGCTCTCTTTCAGGGAGCAGGACACGACATGAAGCTCGGTGGTGTGAGGCTACTCGATGGACCAGAGAAAGACGCCGCGGATGCTCTCTTTGATGCGCTTAAGGAATACGGAATTTTTGTCGTTCGCACCGGTGAACTCGAAAGATGGCTTCCGGAAGTCGGGGCAGAGGGAAAGAAGACCGATTGGGTCGTCGACATGCTTGAGCGCTTGGGAAGTGATCCTGCCGATGCAGGTTATGTGCACCCTGCTCAAGGGGACGTCTGGGATTTCATGCGCTCAATAATTGAGTGGATCAAGAACCCGGCGCGTCGCGGTATGCCTTAGAGCAACTGGCCCTGAAGTAGATGTGTGCAGGCAGGTTTTATATCTTCGTCAACGCCTAGTTCCATCGAGTGAACGTTCCATGGCGAGCGTCCGCTTCTGGCCGGGAACGGGCGTCGTCCGATGTGATGCTCGACGAAGTCTGCCGTAGATATGCTGCGGGAAGCTGATCACTCCGGCCTGACCTCGTGGCAAGCCCACTCAACCAACCCCCGGCAAGCCAGAAACAACCCATCAACCACTCCTTCATCCAAATGCCGCTCCGGCTCCGCTGCCACACGGCAGCGATCCGCCGCGTGCAGCAGCTCCAGGACCGTCAGCGCCCCCACCATCGCGCGCTCGCTCCGCGCCAGGCTCACGCGGCGGCCGGGTGACACATCGGTTTCTGGCCACGGATGCCCATCAGCCCCCTCGCAACCGCGCATGCGCTTGAGGATGCCGAGCAAGGAGTTCAGGTCGGGCAGGGGAGTGTCGTCGTTGATGGGCTCAACAACGGTGTACGAGGTGAAGGTATCGGATTCGTTCATGGCGTCGGCTTCCGTGGCTGTGCTTAACAGCGCCACCGCAAAGAGGTGGCGGACGGTGCGGGTTCCAAACCGGGACAGACAGTTGTCAATAACCGGCGGGTCCGAAGACCCCCACGCACCGCCCGCCATAAAGGCCGACGGATTGCCCGCCGGCACCGGTTAAGGGCGGTGCCGACGGGCAAGCGTAAACAACTATCTGTCTCGGGTTTGGACGCCCGTTGCCACCCGTTGTCGGTGGCGCGCTATGGTGTTTACGTAGCCGCATCGAATGCCAATAGAAATTCGGGAACGAATCGCCGAATCCGAGAGCGAAGAACTATTGTTGCACGCGCCAATCGTGCAGCGCGCGACGCCAGCAGACGCATTCGCGTAGCTGCTCTGCTGATGGCGAATCAAAGTGGCGCAATCGCCCACGCCACAAGCGAATAGCGCGACAGCCTTCTTTGCAACAGTTCTTAGTCCGCTTCGGCAGGCAGCGGCGCGCGGCCGACCGCACATCCCGAAAAGCGGTTCAAACCCGACACCGTTAACAGGCCCCCGGCTTCAACCGGCGCCATTCTCAGCCGCATTCCCCACCAACAACTCAATCATCGCCCGCGCCGCCGCAGATTGCCGCCGATGCGGCGCATAGATCACCGAGAACGGCCGCGATCTTCCCCGCAACTGCGGCAGCACCTCCACCAGCTCCCCACGCTGCAACCGCTCGCGCACGATGAACTCATAGCTCTGGCAGATGCCAATGGCCTGTTCGGCCAGCGACACCACGCCCAGCACATCGTCGGAGGTCTCGATGGACGAACGCGGCAGCCAGTCAACGTCGCGCCCGCCGTCGCGGAAGATCCACGGCGCCAGCCGCCCGGTGCGCGGCATCACAAACGGCAGGCACAGGTGCTGCTGCAGGTCCTCCAACGTCTGCGGCGTGCCACGGCGCTCCAGATACTCCGGCGAAGCCACCAGCACCAAAGGCGCATCTTCCAGTTTCCGCCCCACCAGCCCGCTGTCCGGCAGCTGGCCCAGGCGGATGGCCAGGTCGAAGCCTTCGGCCACCAGGTCCACGTTGCGGTTGGTGATGTTCAGTTCCACCTGCACCTGCGGGTACTGCTGCGCAAAGCGCGCCAGCACGGGCGGCAGCCGGTAGTGGCCATAGGTGGTGGGCACGCTCAGGCGCACGCGGCCGGCCAGCGCACCGTCCTGGGCCAGTACGTCGCGCTCGGCGTCGTCCAGCAGGCCGAAGGCGGTGCGCACCTGTTCCAGATAGAGCCGCCCGGCGTCGGTCAGGCCCACGCGGCGGGTGGTTCGCTGCAGCAGCTGCCGGCCCAGTCGCGCTTCCAAACGGGTGACCGCGCGGCTCAGCACCGAGGGCGTGGTGGACAGCGCCACCGCGCCGGCCGTGAACGAGCCGTGCTCGACCACCGCCAGGAACACCTCCACATCGCCCAGGTAGTCGAACTTGCGGCTCATTTGGCTCTCCAGGGAACAGATGTTTTGCGATGGGGGCAATTTATCGCCGCTGGGGCGATGAATAAAGTGGCCGTCATTCCCCCGCTAGGAGCTACCCCATGAACCTGAAGACCCGGCTGGCCGCAGCGCTGGCCCTGACCCTGGCCGCCACCGGCGCGCAGGCCGCCAACGTGCTGGTGGTGCTGTCCGACGAAAACCACCTGGACCTGAAGGACGGCAAGGTGCTGTCCACCGGCTTCTATCTCAACGAGCTGATGCAGCCGGTCAAGCTGCTGCTGGACGCGGGCCACGAGGTGACCTTCGCCACGCCGCAGGGGCGGGCGCCGACGGTGGATGCGTCCTCGGTGACGCCGGCCTACTTCGGCAACGATGCCGCACAACTGACGCTGCACAAGGAGCTGCTGGAGAAACTGGCGCTGACCTCGCCGACCGCCTCGCCGGTGGTCAGCCTGGCGCGCATCGAGCAGCAGGGCTACGCGCGGTTTGATGCGGTCTATATTCCCGGTGGCCACGCACCGATGCAGGACCTGCTGAAAAGCCCGGCGCTGGGCGGGTTGCTGGCCGACTTCCACCAGCGCAACAAGACTACCGCGCTGGTCTGCCACGGGCCGATCGCGCTGCTGTCCACGCTGCCGGATGCTGCTGGGTTCGTGGCAAAGCTGGAAGCAGGGGCGATGCCGGCCACGCCGAAGTGGATCTACAGCGGCTACCAGATGACGGTGATCAGCAACCAGGAAGAAGAACAGGCCAAGCCGATGCTGGGCGGCGGTGAGATGAAGTTCTACCCGCAGAGCGCGTTGCAGCGGGCGGGTGCGCGGTTCAGCAGCAACACCACGCCGTGGACCGGGCATGTGGTGGTGGACCGCGAGCTGATTACCGGGCAGAACCCGGCGTCGGCGCTGGAGGTTGGGCAGCGGTTGGTGGAGCGGTTGAAGTAAGGCGGGGCTGCGCAGCAGGCTGCCAGCCTTGTGGGCCGAGGGGCCAGCGCCTCGGCCTGTATATGGAAGTGCCAACGTGGTCGGCGGAGAGGGCATCAGCCCTTCGCGAGCGCTGCTCCTGACAGATCTTCAATCTGGGAAAGCGCGTGACGCGTCGCAGTCCAATCGCCGGCGTGCCTGATCGCCACGCCTCCGGCCGCTGTCCAGGCATCACAGTTCGCTTCGAAATCGTCGATCAGAACATCGCCTGGCTGGTGCATGAAAAGAGGCTTGTGCCTGCCGCCGAGCACAGGCAACACCAGGCAGGTTGCTGACAGGTGCTCGCGGACCCACTGCCGCTTCTGCATGGCAGCGAGTGGATAGTTCGATTTCGGGCAGGCCGTGAGAATCACCGGGTTCAAGTGGTGGATGCTGTGGAAGAACTCCACTGCACCGTGCATCGGCGGAAGGTCGCGGAAGAATGACGGGTGGCTGTTGATATGCCCCCACATTTCATCGTCGGCAAGCACACGATGGTCCAGGCCAAACAGGGCGGGAAATGCCGCGTCGAAGTCGGCCATTACGCCATCAAGATCTACGTAGATGGTGCGTCTGGATGCACTTGATCCACGTGTGTGCTGGTTCGCGAGCGGGTCCATCATCGGTATTGACTTCACATCATCAGCGTTCATTTACGCGCTCTCCTTTCAAGAGTGGGCTTTCTTCTTCATCGGTTCCCCAGTAACGGGGCAAAGTGTTTGGCGATTGCGACAGACGTGGCGGCAATCGCGATGCCGACTGTGCCGGCACGGCTGAAGGGGCCGGCGACCCACGGATGCCGTAATCGGCATGCTGGAAATGCGGCTTATGTCGCGGCGCTTCTTCAAAGGCCTGCCGGGTGGCTGACCTGGCTCTTGGCCAAGACGCACGGCCCGCAACCGCTGGCTCATTTCGCTAACCAAGGAGCAATCTGGCGCGCTGGTGATTGGATCATCGCCGGGCGCTACAGGCAGGCCGGGTGGTGATATACCTGTGGCGCTCGATCCAGACTCAAAAGGACGTCACCGAGATGGATGCTCAGGCAGATTCAATGTACCACGCTGACCAGCGCGACCACCATGCCGAAGCCGTGCTTGAGGCCTTCTTCGCCAAGCACCGAACCCCGGCCCTGGTGCTGCAGCGTTTCTACCCGCCGGCGGCATTCTCCAGGGTCCGCAGCCGTCTAGGCGGTCTGCCGCAATTGCCCGATGGGATGGATTGGCCGGTTGGCGAGAGTTACGGCGAAGCGGCGCCGATGCACTTCCTGGCGCAGATCGATTGCGCCGAGCTGCCACGCGTGGATCCCGATATGCCCTCGCAAGGCATGCTGTTCTTCTTCGCCATGAACGACGAAGAGCAGATATGGGACACGGACGAACCACAGCAACGCGTGCGTGTGCTGTACGCGCCCGAGGTCGCGGCCGATCAGCACGTGCGTGCGCTGCCGGACGGCATGCGGCCGATTCTGGATGAAGGCCCTTCGGATCATGCGCACCGCAATCCTGCCTGGCTGCTGCCTGAGGAAGACGGGCCGTGCGTGCATGTTCAATGGCCCTTGGTGGCGCGGCACATGGATACCTGGCCGGATGAGCTGGAGCTGCCGCCGGGTGAGGAGGATCGGCCGTATTACGAGATCTACCCCTCGCGCCTGGACGAAATGCGGCTGGGTGCGGTGGTGGCGGCCACGGGCCTGTTTCCGCGCGCGGACGCCGCCACGGAATGGGAGCGCCCGCAGTCACCTGCGTGGACGTTCCCGGTGCAATGGCTGCGTTACCAGACCGATTTTCCCCAGGTAGGCATCATCATTGACCGCCTTTCGCGGGTGATCGGTAATGAACGGCGTGCAGGCAAGCGCGGGGGTATTGATTACGCCGATGTACGCGCATGGGTGAAGCGCGCCGCCGCCATTGGTCTGGATGAAGCCCCGGATGATGCAACGCGGGAGGCATTCCGTGAGTGGATTATCGGACAGATCAGCGACGACTTCGAGCGTATGACGCTGACCGACCTGGGCATGGGCCGGGCGTTCACCAAGGGACTGCTGGCGGCAGTTGCCTACGCGGCGGGCTCGCCGGCTGCGGCCGCGCGCATACCTGCACTGATGTACCGCCACCTGCAGGACGAACATCTGCCGTTTGATGAAGGCCTGGGCACGCTGCCTGATGGCCGCAAGCGCTGCGCCGAGACGCGGGTGCACCAGATGCTGGGGCACGTACCGCGCTTGCACGGCATCGTGCCCGACGTGGAAGGCGAGGGCGACGCGGTCTGCCTGCTGCAGTTGGCGTGTGACCCGGCGATTGACCTAGTCTTTGGTGATTGTGGCCAGGCCACGTTCTGGTTGAGTCGTGAGGACCTGCGCAACTGCAGGTTTGACCGCGTCGTGGGTGTGGTGGAGTCGCACTGATTGGGCATGGCAAGGCCGGCATGGCACCATGACGGGCTTGCCTCGTCCCTTCGGGAGGGGCCGTTTTCCCAGGGAAGCCCTCAAACACGACATGCGAACGTCCTTCTTCATCCTCTCTGCCCTGTGCCTTGGCTTGCTGTCCGGCTGTGCCAGTGGCCCGGAAGAGCACGCCTCAAGCCGCGAGATCACCAGTGCGTTCGTGGCCGACGACGGCCAGCTGTACTTGCTGCCGCGCTATGACGAGCCGATGCGCTTCAATGCCGCACCGTTCCGCGAGTACCGCGCGCTGATGGACAGCCCGCTGCGCGAGGCGGTGGCCTGCGCGCAGATGTACTTCCATGAGGATTGGCGCGACCCGGCCAACGAGGCCAAGGTGCACGGCAGCTATGCGCTGCTGCTGCGGCCGGAGCAGGTGACGGCGGAACAGGCCGCGCAGTTCAAGCTGGAGCGGATTGAGGTTACCCCGCGTGAGGCCAAGGCCGTGGAGGAGCGGGCGCGCTACTACCTGCCGATGGAGCGGACCCGTTACGCGCTGGCGTTTGATCGCGCCTGCAATCTTTCAAGGAAGGGCGGCAGCTATTACAGCGCGCTGTTCGAGGGCGACGGCGAGCGGGTGAAGTTGCCGGATGCTGCGGCGCTGGCAGAGAAGGGGAAGCTGGCACAGCCGATCAATGCGCGGGCGCAGCGGATCCTGCCGGAGAGGGAGGACAAGCAGGGTGTGGGTTCGGCGGCGGGCAAGGTGCTCGGCGCGGCGCTGATCCCTGTGGCGGTTCCGGTGTTTGTGTTGAGCCTGCCGTTCCTGGGGCCGGATCATTGGAAGTGATGGGGCGCTGAGGGAGAGCATCCACGCATGGCGTGGATCTACTTGGGCATCGCCTGAACGTTCATCCTGGAGATCTGTGTGCCCAGCACGCTGGAAACTGTTTTGAAGACCGTAGGTTTCATTGTGCTCGCGGCGCTTCCGTTGGTGATCCTCTGGTTCACCCTTCGGCGAATGGCAGCAAGTGCTCGCTCGTCCGTGAAATCGGGGCTGCGTTTGCATGCTCCGCGCCGGATTTCCGGCAGGTCCATGACCTTGGTGATGGTGGATGGGAAAGAAGATCGGGAGCACTACTTCTTTGATGCAGCGTCCTTTTACCTGCGGCGTGGGCCAGTGCCCACGGCGGTTCCGCTCTCGCAGATCACCTCAGTCACACGAACGTCCGACAGGATCTACGGGCGCTATGTCTGGCAGGTGTGCTTCAGCAAAGCATCGGGCAGAAAGTGCGTGACGTTTACCAACAACCTGACGCTGTTCAACCGCGATTTCCTGCTGTTCCTGGAGGCAGTGCGTAAGGCCAATCCGCTGGCGACCGTTGATCCGGCGGGCATCCGCTTCTAGCGGTGGGTCGTCATGGGACGCCAGTTAAAGGGAGTTGGCCCGTGTAGGTACACTGGCGGCCTACGCCCAATGGAAGCTCGCCCATGTTCTCTGGAAAGGTTGCGGTAGTCACCGGCTCCACCAGTGGTATCGGTCTCGGCATTGCCACGGCGCTGGCGCGGAAGGGCGCCGACATCGTGCTGAATGGCTTTGGCGACGCAGCGGAAATCGAGCGCATCCGTACCCAACTGGAAACTGAGTTCGGTGTACGGGTGGCGCATGACGGTGCCGACCTTTCCAAGGGCGAGGCGGTGCGCGCAATGATCGACCACGCCGTGGCGACGATGGACCGCATCGACATACTGGTGAACAACGCGGGCATCCAGCACACCGCATCGATCGAGGAATTCCCGGTCGAAAAATGGGATGCGATCCTGGCGCTGAACCTGTCGGCGGTGTTCCATGCAACGGCGGCGGCCTTGCCGCACATGAAGCAACAGGGTGCTGGCCGCATCATTAACATCGCGTCGGTACACGGCCTGGTGGGCTCGGTGAACAAGTCGGCCTATGTGGCGGCCAAGCATGGCGTGGTGGGGTTCACCAAGGTGACCGCGCTGGAGAATGCGGGCACCGGAATCACCGCCAACGCCATCTGCCCGGGCTGGGTGCGGACGGCGCTGGTCGAGCAACAGATCACCGCACTGGCGGAGAAGGGAGGTACGGACCAGGAATCCGCTGCCCGCGCGCTGCTGGCCGAGAAGCAGCCTTCGCTGCAGTTCGTGACGCCCGAGCAACTGGGCGGAATGGTGGTGTTCCTGGCCTCGGACGCTGCGGCGCAGATCACCGGCACGGCACTGCCGGTGGATGGGGGCTGGACGGCGCGCTAGTTGGCTGGCTGCGCCATACGCCGCAGCATCTGCAGCGCCACCAGCGTTACCAGAAGGGTAAACAGCACCACCGACACGCCTGCCGTGCCGAAGCGCTGGCCGCCCTTTTCCAGCGGCTGGGTGAGCGGTCGCCTGCGGTCTGCGAGAACGGGCAGCGGGGTGTGCGCGGTGCTGGAGCCTGCCGCCCGGACAAACCGGGCGGCAGGCCGCGCTTACAGCAGGTCGGAGAACCCAGCGATGATCTCGGCGCGCTCGTTGATCTTGTCCAGGTAGCCTTCCTGGCCCGGATTGAAGGCACGACGACCGCCAGGCAGGACCTTGTGCGTGGTCGGGTAGTACGGCACCTCGTTGCCGTAGCCGATGACAGGTACGGGCTGACGCGGCTGCGCCTTTGGCATGCCCAAGCCCTGGATCAGCTGCTGACGAAGGGTGGTCGTGGGGCAAAGCAGCGACGAGGCGATGGAGTAAATGCCCTCGAGCGGAGACAGGAACGCGTCACCGCAGGCGAGCCTGTTGGTGCTGTTGACCGTACCGGCGTAGTAGATGCCGTCGGCCTTGAACTGCTTCCGCAAGGAGGTCACATACGGGTCACGCCCCAGATCGATGGCCACTTTGCCCGATTCGACATTTGGGAAGGTGAACTTGTCCATCAATGCGTGAACCTGATGGTAGCGGAACGTTGCACCGGAGTTCTCAAGCGCTTCATTTGCGAGCTTGAGATTCTCCTGCATGTGTGCAAGCGCCGCCTGGCGACCACCGAACCGCTCAACCTGGGTGTCGACCACGAAGAGTAGATCAATCGTGGTGGTCTCACGTTCCCATGTCCCCTTGTCGCCGACCCGGAACACGACCTGTTCCCGAGGGCGCACGGTCTCGCGCAGTTTTCCGCCGGCGACCGCGATCGGCCACAGGGCGGTGTTGTCGACGATCACGCGCAGGCCAGTCTTCGGCTGCGGCAGGGTCAGTGTCCTGAAGGAGGTGTAGGGCGAGCCGACTGTAACGCGGGTCAACGAGGACGGGTTCTCCAGCTTGCCGCTCCTGAGCTCGTGGAACTTGACTTCCCGCGCTGATTGGCGAAGCAGCTGCCAGCGGTTCAGCTCTGCCAAAAAGATGAACTCGTACTCATCACCCTTGCGCAGGGGGTAGGTAGGCACCTGCCCGTAGTCGAGCCGGATGGTCGACTCCCAATTGGCATCGGAGCGAATGATGGTCCGGTCGCGGTCGGCGCGCGTACGTGGAAGCGTCAGCAGGTCATACCATTCCCCATCCGAGAGCTCGACGATGGATCGGGAGGAAATGCGCTCCATCCATTCTCGGCGTTGCTTGATGTAGTACTCCGCGTGTACCCAGTTCCACTTGTTTGTGGCGGGGTCGAATTCTGCACGTGCACTCTGCCCTGGCATTACGGTAAGCCGCTGTTTGGGAAAATCGGTTTGCACGCCCAGCACCTCGGTTGGGGAGGTGGCCTGGTTATGGATCGCGATGGTGTCATAGGCCTTGGCCCGTCCGGGAAGCTCGAGCTCGCGCGCATGTTTCCCGTTCCGCAGCGTCACCATGGAAACCAGTTGCGTGTTCTGCGGGATCCGCCAGTGGTTCTGGTTGGGGACATGCAGTTGGGCATCGAAGTGGTCTTCAAGCCACGCGGCCTGCCCAGGACTGCGCGTCGAGAAATCGATGGAACTGAAATTGGGCAACTTCAGGGGCTCGCCGGGAACACCGTGGATCGGGCCGTAGATCTTCAATGCGTGGTCCTTGACTGGTACGGCGTTCGAGATTCTCAGCAGCGCAAGCCGCTCGGGCAGCCGAACGCTGTCCATCGAGCCGCCGAAGCCGTTGGAGAACTTTGTAATCCTGCAGGTGGTATCACCGGGGCGGTGGGTGTCGGGCAGTTGCTCCTTGAATTCCAGTAGGCTTGGAATCCAGATCTGGCCAGGGCAGTCCGGGAACTTGGCGTATGCAGGTGCTATGGCGAGAGAGGCAAGGATGCCCAGGCTGATGCGGAAGTTGGTCATGTTTGGCTGTTGGTAGCGGCAACAACTTGCCTTGTGGGAATGCATCAGCCTCCCATCGTCGCGGCGGTGGGCCTATCTGACGTATACGAAACTGGCCGGACAGGGCCTTTTCGGAGAGGTGATTCTGAAGTCGCGCACGATACGTTGCTTGTCACGACCGAGCATTGCGCACGTAGAGATCGAGGGATTGGAGGCATTCATGATGAAGCGTCTGTTGTTGGTGTCGTCATTGCTTTTTTCGGGGCCGCCGGCTGCAGCCGCCGAGCTGTGCACGGTCAGTGCCTACGGTGACGGGCAGGGCAACATCGTGGTGCTGGGCGTACCCGCCGCGGCACCGGCCACGGGACAGCGCTATCTGATGTTGGACGGGCGGCGCGGTGCCACTGGCGATGCCGACGCGCCGGTGAGCTGCAGCGGCGATGTGGTCAGCGTTAGCTCGCCTGCGGGGGCCACGCAGCGCTGGCAGCGACTGCCCACCCGCGATACCGATGCAACTTTCACCAGCGCAGGAACCAAGCTGGTCGGGCAGTTGATCGAACCCGCCGGTCCGGCCGATCCCAAGCGGCCGCTGGTGGTGCTGGTCCATGGCTCGGAACGCACGATGGCGGTGGCGGCGATCTACCAGCGCATGCTGGTGGCGCAGGGAATCTCGGTGTTCGCCTACCAGAAGCGTGGCACCGGCGATTCGGAAGGCGAGTACACGCAGAACTTCGAGCTGCTGGCAGACGACGCGGCGGCGGCGCTGGCGAAGGCGCGTGATCTGGCCAAAGGCCGCTTCGGCCGTGCCGGCTACTTCGGTGGCAGCCAGGGCGGTTGGATCGCGCCGCTGGCGGCCACGCGTTCGCAGGCGGATTTCGTGGCGATCGGTTTCGGGCTGGTGGTCTCGCCCATCGAGGAGGACCGCGAGCAGCTGTTCGATGAGGCACGGCGCATGCAGCTGGATGCGGCGGCGTTGGCGCAGGTCGGGCAGCTGTCAGAGGCCACCGCGCAGCTGATGCGCACGCATTTCAGTGAAGGTTTCGAGGCGCTGGCGAAGGTGCGTGCGCAGGTGGGTGCCGCGCCGTGGGCAAAGACCATCAGTGGCGAATACAGCGGTGACATGCTGCGCATGAGTGATGCTGACCTGCGCCGGATCGGTCGCGCGCGCTTCGACAACCTGGAGCTGATCTGGGACTACGACGCCGAGGCTGCGCTGCGCCGTTTGAAGGTGCCGCTGCTATGGGTGCTGGCCGAGCAGGACCGCGCCGCGCCGATTGCCGCCACGCGTTCGATCCTGTCGCGCCTGCGCGCGTCAGGACAGCCGATCGAGACCTACCTGTTCCCCGACACCGACCATGGCATGGTCGAGTTCCGCACCGATGCCGAGGGCAACCGCGTGTCGACGCGGATCACCGACGGCTATCTGCGCCTACTGGCGGATTGGATCAAGCAGGATGTGCACGGACAATACGGGCGCGCGCGCACAGTGAGCGATTGAGCGGATGGTGGCGCAGGCGGCGGATGGCGCTCCGCCGCCGATAGCGGCACGACTCAGCGCGGCTTCGCAAACACATCCAATCCCTTGCCGGTCTCCAGCAGCGACTTCAGGCTCGACAGCACGATCGGCCAGCCCTGGCGGATGCCGGTATCCATGCCACTGCCGGGTTCAAGCTCGTCGTGGGTAACGGTCAGCCGCACCATGTCCTGGTAGTGCACGATCTCGAAGGTGACCCGGCTGTAGGCATCGGGATTGTCGGCCTGCGAGGCGGCGGCCCAGGTGATGACCAGCCGCGAGGGCGGGTTGCTTTCCACCACTTCGCCGACCAGTTCGACCGAGCGCGTTTCGTTGGCGCGCACGTGCTGCCAGCGCGAGCCGGGTTTCCAGTCCGAGACGTTTTCATGGCCCCAGTAGCGGCGGGCGATCTCGGGCCGGGTGATGGCCTCGAACACCTTCTGTGGCGTGGAGGCGATATAGATCACGTGGATGAAGCGGGTCGATTCAACGGACATCATCATTCTCCTTCCAGCTCTCGTTTCAGGTCATGCAGCAGGCTCAGGCGCTGCTGCTCGAACTTGCGTACCCAGCGTTCGTAGACTTCATGCAGCGGCACCGGGTTGATGAAGTGCAGCTTCTCGCGGCCACGGCGCACGGTGCTGATCAGGTTGGCGTCTTCCAGCAGGCCCAGGTGCTGGGTGACCGATTGCCGGGCCATGTCCAGGTGCTCGCACAGCTGGCCCAGGGTCTGGCCGTTGTCTTCGCAGAGCAGGTCCAGCAGCGTTCTACGCGTGGGGTCGGCCAGTGCCTTGAACACCTTGTCTGCATTCATGCGGGGCGTCTTCAGTTCCAGTTGTCGATCCTGACGTCGCGGGGGTTGGGCTGGCCCTTGCCGGTTTCCAGCAGGGCTTTCAGGCTCAGCAGGAAGACCGCCCACTTGGTGCTGCAGTGGGAGGTGAACTCGACGCGTTCCTTCCAGCCTTCGTGGGTGAACAGGACGATGCAGTAGTCGCCCTCCTGCTTCAGCGCGAAGCGCACGTGGGTACCTATCCATTCAGCAGGACCGGCGAGGAACTGCCAGAGCACGAGCTCGCCGGGAATGAGCTGTTCCAGCTTCATTTCCATGGCGCCGATTTCCTGGCCGTTGTTGGTGAAACGCACCTTGACGGTGCCGCCAACCTCGCGGTCGCCATGGGTATCCTCAGCCCACCATCCGGCAACTCCTTCGGGGGTGGCCAAGGCCTGGTACACCTGGCTAGCGGGGGCCTTGATGCCGACGCGGTGTGTGATATCCACCATTGCAGGTTCCTCGCCATGGGCCGGCAGGCGCCGCCCTTGAGTGGACTATATGCAGGTAAATACCTGCATGTCAAAACCGGCCACGAACGCCCGGATGGGGTAGTGCCGGCCGCTGGCCGGCATCCCGGTGGAGTTGGGTGCGTGCAGTTGCCGGCCAGCGGCCGGCACTACCAGATGCTGCCCACCCGGCTGCGGGGAGTTGACAGCGATTCAACCTACTAGTAGGTTGGCGGCATGAAGGAGCAGCTCTCGCCCAAAGCCCAGGAGATCCTGGCCCACGCCCGTTCGCTGCTGGAGGCCGGTGGCTACAACGGTTTCAGCTACGCCGACGTGTCGGCGCGGGTGAACATCAGCAAGGCCAGCATCCATCACCATTTCCCCAGCAAGGTGGACCTGGTGCGCACGGTGGTTGAGCTGTACCGGGCCGAGGCGCGCGAAGGCCTGGCGCTGCTGGACCGGCAGCTGGGCGACCCGCTGCAGGAGCTCAACGCTTATGTGGACTACTGGTCGAGCTGTATTGCCGGTGGCACGTCTTCGTTCTGCATCTGCGCGATGCTGGCGGCCGAGGCGCCGATGATCCCTGCGGAGATTGCCGAAGAAGTACGCGGGCATTTCGAGGATCTGAGCGGGTGGCTGACGGTGACGCTGGAGAAGGGCGCGGCGCTGGGTCAACTGCGCCTGCAGGGTCCGGTGGCCGATGAGGCCAGAGCGTTCATGTCCTCGGTGCATGGCGCGATGCTGGCCGCGCGCGGTTTCGGCGATGCGGCGAAGTTTGCTGCGCTGGCACGGTTGGCCATCGCGCGGGTGAGCGCGGCTGCCTGATGGATGTGTGCTGGGCCTGCGGCAACGTAGGCCTTTTCTTTGATCTAGAAGTCTACCTACTAGTAGGTTCAATCAACCCTTGGAGATGTTCCATGTCGCACTCTCTGTCCACGCTGGGCGTGATCCATACGGCCGTCAGCCTTGTACCGGTGTTCGCCGGCCTGTATGCCTTCATTCGCCATCGCGCGATCGACCCCGCGACACGCTCCGGCAAGCTGTACCTGCTTGGGCTGGTGCTGTCGGTGGCAACGTCGTTCACCGTCTCCAGTACGGGCGGGATCAACCCGGGCCACGCATTCGGAGTGATCGTGCTGCTGGTGGCGTTCGGCGGCGTGCTGGCGGCCCGGCTGCGCTGGCTGGGTGGCGCAGCACCTTACCTGTCGACATTTGCGCTGTCCTTCAGCTTCCTGCTGTCGCTGGTGCCAGGCGTGAATGAAACGCTGACACGGTTGCCGGCAGCGCATCCGATTGCTGCGGCGCCGATGGCACCGGTGGTGCTGCACACGTTGCTGGGATTGGCGGTGGTGTTTGTGATCGGCTTTGCCGCGCAGTGCTGGCGCATGCGGTTTCAACCGGTTCGCAGGCGCCCTTGAGCAGAGGCGCCTTAGTCCCGCACCGCGAGCGCGGCCAGCAGCGACTGCGGTTCGATCAGCGCAGCCGAACGTGTGGCATCCACCCGAACGTGTCGGCTGCAGAAGTTGAACGGTCGACCCTGCGCCGGCGAGGCTGCGTCTGGAGATGCGTCCGGTGTTTCGATTTCCAGCACTTCATCTACTGCCAGCGCCAGGGTTGCGGTGCCGGCGGTGATCAACAGCATGGCTGGGCTGCCGCCATCGAATGCCGGTTGCCCGCTGAGCCTGCGCAGGTCGGCCACCGGCAACGGCTGCCCCCGTACCTCCAGGTTCCGCCTGCCATGCTGATCTGCAGGGCCGAAGGTCTCGGGGCCGCGTATTTCCACGGCCACCTGTACGTCGATCGCGAACAGGGCCGTGCCTGCACGCAGGACGACGACCTCGAACAACTCGGCGGGCGAGGCACGTGTTTCCGTTGAAGGTTGAGCAGGTACAGGCATGCTGTGGATCTGGCAGGAACGATGGGTAACGCGGCTTGAATGATGACGTGCGCAGGGAGCACGCGGCCGCGTGGGACTACGCGCGCAGGGCGGCGGTTCAGCTGGATCCGACGGACGCATGGTGCGCACTGAGCGGGCCGATGCGCGGAAAGTGCGGACGCAGCAGGCCGACGAGCTGATCCATGCCCGGAACGGCATGGCCAAATTCGTCCCATCGCGCATTGACCAGGCCGGACACCACGACCTGCCCGGTGTCGATGCGGGTCATGGCCCAATAGGGAACAGCACGCGCGCTGATGGCCATGTCCAGTACCGGCACGACGGCAGCATGCGAGCGACTGTCATGGATGCGGTGCTTGACCGCCTCCAGGCCGTCGGGCGGACCTTCGACGTACTGGAAAAACCGCTGCCCGTCGACGAGCAGCGCTCCGGTAACGTCCACGCGACGGTTGAACGTGGCAGAGCGGGACACGATCTGCCGGAGCATTTCATCGGAAAGCCCAGCCGACATGTGGCTGGAGTAGGCAAATGCGTGGAGCATGGAAGGGGCTTCTTGTGACGCCCGTCACTATACGTGGGTCGCCATAGCCTGCCGTGAGCCTTTCCTCACGCATCACCGGGGAGTGATGCGTTGGATCAGCAGCCCACCAACCGATCCGCGCCAATTCCGCCGCGATGCTGGCTGCGGTATTGGGTAGGACTGGCGTCCACCTGGCCGCGGAAGTGCCGGCGGAACGACTCCTGCGAACCAAAGCCGGCCTGCTCGGCAATCCACTGCAGCGGCCGGTCGGTGGTTTCCAGCAGCTCGCGGGCGAATGCCACGCGCTCGCGGATCAGCCAGTCGATGGGTGACAGGCCGGTGGCTTCCAGGAACTGCCGCTGCAGCGTGCGCTGGCTGAGCGCGGCCTGCTCGGCAAGACTGCCCAGCGAGTGCGGCTCGCGCAGGTTGCGGCGCATCCATTCCATCAGTTTTGCCAGACGCGAGGGCTCGCCATTCGGAATGGCGCGGCTGACACGCTGGCTGCGTTCGGCATCACGCCATGGCGCCAGTACCAGCCGCTCGGCCACCAGGTTGGCCACGCGCGCGCCGTAGTCCTTGCGCACCATGTGCAGCATCATGTCCATGCCGGTGGCCGAGCCGGCCGAGGTGATGACGTTGCCGGTGTCGACGTACAGCACGTCTTCGCGCACATCGATGCGCGGAAAGTCGCGTGCCAGCGCTTCGGTGAGACGCCAGTGGGTGGTGGCCGGGAGGCCATCGAGCAGCCCGGCCCAGGCCAGCACGAAGGCGCCAGAGCAGATCGAGGCGATGCGTGCGCCACGGGCGTGGGCGCGGACGAGTGCATCGAGCAGTGCCTGCGGCGGGCGTTCGCTGGGTTCGCGCCATCCGGGAATGACGATGATGTCGGCGTCATCAACAGTGCTGAGATCGTAGGGCAGCTGCACCTGTGCATTGCCGAGCATGCGCAGTGCACCGGGTTCACCCGCGCACAGCTGGGTGCGGTACCAGGCCACGCCGAGTTCCGGCCGCACAGGCGCGAACAGGCCTACCGCGCAGCCGAATTCGAACAGCCCCTGGCCGTGGCAGGCAACGATGGCGACGAGCGGTGCGGTGGGATCGGCGGGTGGGCTGGGCATGGCTTGATGCTACGGATGCAGACGCGTGGCGCTGCGTGGTGCGAGGGCATGAGGTGATGCCGGGCAGGCATATGGAGCGGTCGCTCCCTTCCTGTAGGCCCGCGCCCACACTCGGTTCAGTGCCGGCGGGGTGGATGCATCTGACGCCGTCGCGAAGAGCAGCCGAACGTGGGCTCGGCTCTACAGGCAGCAGCGCACCGTTGCGGCCACCTAACGTCATTACCAGCGGTCATGTGGGTGGCCGGATGTTACGGCTGGGTGACGCGATCGCGCCTGTCGCGGTGGGTGAACAGGCCCTTGAATGGAAGCGTGTTTCCGGCCCACCCCCACGAGCCCCCATGCCTGCTGCCCACGCCCCTGTGCTGAACACTCTCGCCGTCCTGATCGCCAGCGTTCTGGCCGCATCGCCTGGCCATGCGGCTGACGCCGATGCGGATCCTGCTGCCACCGCTGCAACGGCCAACGTGGCAGCGTCCACGCTGGATGCGGTGGTCGTTACCGGGTCGCGCACCAGCACGCGCACGGTGAAGAACAGTTCCACCCCGATCGATGTGATTTCCGCAGAGGACCTTGCTGCGACCGGCCAGGCCAACCTGCTGGAAGCGTTGCAGCGCAGCCTGCCGTCGCTGAGCCAGATCGGTGGCTACCAGAGCGACCAGGAGAGCCTGATCCGTGGCTACCAGCTGCGCAATCTCTCGCCGGGTTACACGCTGGTGCTGGTGAACGGCAAGCGCCGCAATGCCAGTGCCTATGTGAGCGGTGCCAACGGCGGCGGTTTCCCCGGCCATGCCTGGGCTGACCTGGCGTTGATTCCAGTCTCGGCGATCGACCATGTGGAAGTGCTGCGCGATGGCGCGTCGGCCATCTATGGTTCGGACGCGATCACCGGCGTGGTCAACGTGATCCTGAAATCGCAGGCACACGGTGGCGAGCTTTCCGTGGAAAGCGGGCAGAGCATTGATGGCGATGGCTCGCGCACCAGCGTGCGTGCCAACGTGGGCCTGCCGTGGGGCGCCGATGGCTTCGTCAACCTGTCCGGTGAGACCACGCGGCAGCACCACGCGATCCGTACCCGCCGTTACATCGATGGCTACCTGAGCTATCCGGCGGTAGATGCCAACGGCAATCTGGTCGCGCTGCGACCGAACAACCGGTTGCCGGCCGGCGCATCGCCGAACCCGGCCGAGGCCAACCGCGATGCCGAGGCCAACACCATCCTCAGTTCGCCATCGTATGTGCTGAAGGCGTTTGCGGTGAACGTGGGCCATGGCCTGGGCGAGAGCGCGCAGTTCTACGCCAATGCCACCGCCAGTGATCGCACCGCGCAGGCGATCCAGAATTTCCGCCTGCCGGCGACCATCTTCACCACCTACAAGGCGCCGGGTGTGCTGAGCGTGTTTCCCGATGGCTTCCTGCCAGTGCTGGAAACCAAGGAGAAGCAGTACACCGGCACCGCAGGTGTGAAAGGCCAGATCGCGGGTTGGGACTACGACGCCAGCCTGACCGGCAACCGCAGCACGGTACGCACCTATACCCGCAATTCGGTGAACTACTCGCTGCCGTACCCCGGTTCGCCCACTGACTTCTATGATGGCAAGCTGGACTACCAGCAGGGCATCGCCAACCTGGACCTGCGCCGTGGCTTCGAGGTGGCGGCATTCGCTTCGCCGCTGGAAGTGAGCGCCGGCGCCGAGTACCAGCACGAACAGTACGAACGCGGCGCCGGGCAGTGGGAGTCCTACATCGGCTTCGGTGCCGCCGCGTTCGTGGGCTACTCCACCGCCGATGCAGTGAAGGCCACCCGCAACAGCAAGGCGGTCTATGTGGGTGCGGCCGCCAACATCACCTCACGTTGGTATCTGGATGCGGCCGCGCGCTGGGAGGACCATTCCGACTTCGGCAGTGTCTCGACCGGCCGCCTGACCACCCGCTTCGATTTCACCGATGCGCTGGGTGTGCGCGCTACGGTCAGCAACGGCTTCCATGCGCCCAGCCTGGGCGCGCAGTTCTACCAGGCCACCGGCAGCTGCCCGTGCGGCACCACGCTGGTGGCACAGGTGTCTTCGCCGGCGGCGAATGCGTTGGGTGCCACACCGCTGAAGCCGGAAAAGGCCACCAACTACAGCCTGGGCGTGACCTGGGACCCGAGCCCGGCGTTCCACCTGGCCGTGGATGCCTACCAGATCGACATCCGTGGCCAGCTCGGTCAGTCCAGCCAGATCGGCTACAACGCACAGGATCCGGCGCGCATCACCGACAACAGCGGCACGGTGCTGAGCGCAGCGCAGAAGAACACCATCGATGCACTGCTGGGGTCGGCCGGCATCAGCATCCTGCCGGGTGATGCGTTCTATGCCAGCTACTTCACCAATGTGGGCAATACCCGCACACGCGGTGTCGAGCTGACCCTGGAAGCGAACCAGGAAACGGCGTGGGGCAAGCTGCGCTGGAGCTATGCGGCCAACGTCGGCCGCACCACGATCCGGAAGGTCAGTGATATTCCGGCGGCGCTGCAGGGGCTGCCCAATATCAACCTGCTGACCAAATCCAGCGAGTACGCACTGCGCTTCCGCACGCCCAGCTACACCCAGGTGGCGGGCTTGGGCTGGCAGAACGGGCGCTGGCGTTCGAATGTCGACTTCACCTACTACGGCCCGATCAAGCGCCTGAACAACGGCGTGGAATACAGGCAGCCGCCGGTGCTGGTGACCAACCTTTCAGGTGCGGTGGAGCTGGGTGCGGGCTGGAGCGCGGCGCTGGGCGTCAACAACGTGTTTGACAAGCGCACGCGCAGGGTGCCGGAGTACGCGCGCAGTGCTACCGATGTGGCCAGCATCGAGACGACGTGGGATTCGGGCGATGTGCTGAGCCGGATCGGGACGTTCTGGTACGGGCGGATCAATTACCGGTTCTGATCTGGAGCAGTCGAGCATGGCTCGACTCCACAAAGGCGAAAGCAGCCGAGCATGGCTCGGCTCTACACAAGGCGAAAGGCGGCCGGCGGTAGTTCGGCATCATCGAGGAGCAGTTCATGTCTTCTGCATTTAGGGTGGTTGCAGTGGTGGGGTCGCCGACCAGTTCGGCGACGTCGCGTACGTTGCTACTGGTGCGGCACCTGTTGGCGTCGCTGCAGCAGCGGGTGCACGCCAGCGTGGAGGTGGTGGAGCTGGCGCCGATCGCGCGCTCGCTGGGGCAGTCGTTGTCGCGCGATGAGGCGGAGCCTGCGGTGGAGCAGGCGCTGCAGACGATCGAGGCGGCCGAGCTGCTGGTGGTGGCCGCGCCGGTGTATCGGGGGTCGTATCCGGGGCTGTTCAAGCACCTGGTCGACTTCATCGGGCTGGAGGCGCTGGTGGATACACCGGTGCTGCTGGCGGCGACCGGTGGCAGCGAGCGCCATGCACTGGTGATCGACCACCAGTTGCGGCCGTTGTTCAGCTTCCTGCAGGCGCACACGCTGCCGATCGGGGTGTATGCCACGCCGGCCGACTTTGATGGCGAGCACCTCAACAGTGCAGCGTTGCAGGCCCGCATCGCGCTGGCGACCGAGCGTGCGGCCGGGCATCTGGCTACGCAGGCGCTGGCGGTAGCGGCGCCACTGCGACGCATCGCCTGATGCCATAACCGGCGGCGCTTTGCATATGGCCAAGGCGCATCTGCGTGGCCGGATCTGACCGCCGATTGTCGCCTGGCACCGCCACCGCAAGCACCGGCATCCCTAGCATCGAAATCGAAGCGGCATCGCATTGCCGGCCCTGATGAGGACACTCCCGTGGCGTTGGACGCAGCAAGCAAACCCATCCTGTTCCTGCTCGACCGCGAGTTCGAGGATGGCCAGATTCCTGGCCAGCGCTTCTTCTGCCGGCACAGCCTGCTGCTGGAAGGGGCGCTGTCGAGCATCGACGGCCTCGACGCGCAGCTGGACGTACGTCGCATTGGTTTCGCGCGGCCACGCCGCGAGGTGATCGCCGAGATCGGCGAGCAGGACCAGTCGTTGCCCAAGCTGGTGCTGCCGCAGGGCGTGCGCAGCGAGCTGGCCAGTGGCGCGCATCAGGACCGCCAGTACATCTCCGGTGCCGAGCCGATCCTGGCTGCGCTGAACGGATTGCTTGGCATTCCCGTGGCCCACCCCTGAGCGAGGACACGACCTTGAGCTATCTGATCAGCGTCTTGGACAAGAGCCCGGTGGCCGAAGGCGCCTCGCCAGAGCAGGCGCTGCGCAACAGCCTGCAGTTGGCGCAGCGTGCCGAGCAGCTGGGCTATCACCGGTACTGGTTTGCCGAGCATCATGCCGCGCCGGCGCTTGCCAGCCCGGCGCCGGAAGTGCTGGCCGCCTGGGTGCTGGCGCAGACCCGTCGCATCCGCATCGGCAGTGGCGGAGTGATGCTGCGCCACTATGCGCCGTACAAGGTGGCCGAGAGCTTCAACCTGCTGGCGGCGTTGGCACCGGGGCGCGTGGATCTGGGCGTGGGCAAGGCGCCCGGTGGCCTGCCAGCATCGACCGCCGCGCTGGCGGCGGGACGCCCGGCATTCGCCGATTTCGACCAGCAGCTGCGCGACCTGGAGGGCTATCTGTCCGGTGCCGCAACCGAGGCGCTGGCGCGCCCGATTCCACAGCAGGCGCCGGAGCGCTTCCTGCTCGGTGCCAGCCCGCAGAGTGCGCAGCAGGCGGCCGAGCTCGGCTGGCGCTTCGTGTATGCCGCGCACTTTGATGGCGACCCGAAACACATCGAGGCCGCGTTCGACGCCTACCGCGGTGTCTCCACGCAACCGCCGTTGCTGGCCACGGTGGCCTTCGCCGCGCCGACTGCCGAAGCAGCCGCACGCCATATCGGTGCGCTGCGCGTCTACAAGCTGCATCTTGGCCCGGGGCAGACAGTGAACCTGCCCAGCCCCGAGGCAGCTGCCGAGTATGCACGCCAGGTAGGTGTGGCGGACTTCCGCATCGAGGAAACACGGCCAAGCGTGCTGTCCGGCGATGCGCAACAGGTACGCGGCGAACTGGATGCGCTGCACCGACGCTTCGGCGTGGGTGAGTTCATCCTCGACGCGCCGGTGGCCGACCTCGACGCACGCCTGACATCCCTCGAACTGCTGTCGCCCGCGCCGCGCGCGGCGGTGGCCTGACCTGCAGGAGCGATCCCCAATGAGCACGACCGCGCGCCACATTCCGTTCGGCATCATGCTGCAGGGCCCCGGCAGCCACATGCATGCCTGGAAGCATCCGTCCAATCCGGCTGATGCCAGCGTCAACCTGCAGTTCTACATCGACATCGCGCGCACCGCCGAGGACAACGGCATCGCCTTCGGCTTCGTGGCCGACGGCCTGTACATCAACGAGAAGTCGATCCCGCACTTCCTCAACCGCTTCGAGCCGATCTCGCTGCTGTCGGCACTGGCCACGGCAACGAAGAAGATCGGCCTGGCCGGCACGCTGTCGACCTCCTACAGCGACCCGTTCACCGTGGCCCGCCAGTTCGCCTCGCTGGATCTGCTCAGCGGCGGCCGCGCCGGCTGGAACGTGGTGACCTCGCCGTTGGAGGGTTCGGGCCGCAACTATGGCCGGCCACACCCGGAACATGCGCTGCGCTACCAGATCGCCGATGAGTACCTGGACGTCGTGCAGGGGCTGTGGGATTCGTGGGACGACGACGCCTTCGTGCGCGAGCGCGACAGCGGTACATTCTTCGCGCCGGAAAAGTTCCGCCGCCTCGACCACAAGGGCCGCTTCTTCCAGGTGGAAGGGCCGCTCAACATCCAGCGTTCGCCACAGGGCCAGCCGGTGATCTTCCAGGCCGGTTCGTCCGACGACGGCATCGCGCTGGCCGGCAAGTATGCCGACGCGGTGTTCACTCATTCGCCGTCGCTGGAAGAAACCCGCGCGTTCACCCAGAAGGTGAAGAACTCGGCGATCGCGCATGGCCGCAGCGCCAACGATGTGAAAATCTTCCCGGGCATCGGCCCCATCGTCGGCCGCACGGCCGAAGAGGCCGAAGCCAAGTACCAGGCGATTGCCGCACTGGCCACGCTTGAGGATGCGCTGGCGTACCTGGGGCGCTTCTTCGATCACCATGATTTCAGCCAGTACGATCCGGACGCGCCCTTCCCGGAGTTGGGTGACATTGGCAGCAACTCGTTCCGTTCCACCACCGATCGCATCAAGCAGGATGCGCGAGAAAAGGGGCTGAGCCTGCGCCAGGTGGCACTGGAAGCAGTGAGCCCACGGCCGAACTTCATCGGCACACCGGAGCACGTGGCCGATGAGCTGATCCGCTGGTTCGATGCCGGTGCCAGCGATGGCTTCATTCTCGGCTTCGCCGCGCAGCGCGAGGGCCTGGACGATTTCGTGACCCAGGTGCTGCCGATCCTGCAGGCGCGCGGCTACCACCAGCGCGGGCTGGAAGGACAGACCCTGCGCGAGCATCTGGGTCTGCCGTACAAGGCCAGCCGCTATTCGACCGACGCCGAACCGGCGCGGAAGGTGGGGTAGGGCGATGAGCGGAGAAACTGCGGCAGCACCGGGCCACGCCCGGCGGAATCCCGCGTCCATCGGCGTGCTGCCGGAAATTGCAGCACGCGCCGAGGCCGCCATCGCGATCCGCCATGACCTGCACCAGCACCCGGAGCTGGCCTTCGACGAGCACCGCACCAGTGCCCGCGTGGCCGAGCTGCTGCAGCAATGGGGCTATGAGGTGACCACCGGCCTCGGTGGCACCGGCGTAGTCGGCACGCTGCAGCGCGGGCAGGGAAGCCGTCGCCTGGGCCTGCGTGCCGACATCGATGCGCTGCCGATCCGCGAGGACTCCGGCCTGGCCTACGCCAGCCAGACCGAGGGCCTGATGCATGCCTGCGGCCACGATGGGCATACCGCGATCCTGCTGTCCGCTGCGCACTATCTGGCCCATCACGGCAATATCGACGGCACCCTGCAGCTGGTGTTCCAGCCTGCGGAAGAAACCGGTTCGGGTGCATCGAAGATGCTTGCCGACGGCCTGTTCGAGCGCTTCCCGGTGGATGCGATCTATGGGCTGCACAATTGGCCCGGCGTACCAGTCGGCCACTTCGGCTTCGTCGATGGCCCGGCGATGGCGTCGGTGGACTGGGCGCGGCTGAAGGTGATCGGCAAGGGCGGCCACGGTGCCGAGCCGCAGGGCAGCGTGGATCCGATCCTGGCGGCAGCGCACATCGTCACCGCGCTGCAGAGCGTGGTGTCGCGCAATGTCGATCCGCGGCAGATGGGCGTGGTCACCGTCGGCTCAATCCACGGTGGGCAGGCTGCCAATGTGATTCCGGATGTGGTCGAGCTGAAGCTGACCGTGCGCGCCTACCTGCCCGAGGTGCGCGACACGCTGCGACGCCGGGTCACGGAACTTGCCGAGCAGACCGCCGCCGCGTTCGGCGCGCGCGCCGAGATCGAGTTCCCGCGCGGCTTCCCCAGCGTGATCAACCACCCGCAACAGACGGCCTATGTCCGCAAGGTGGCGGTGCAGTGCTTCGGCGCCGAACAGGTGGTGCCCGGCTTCGCACCGCGCACCGCCAGCGAGGACTTTGCCTTCCTGCTGCAGGCGCGGCCCGGCAGCTTCGTGTTCGTCGGCAACGGCGACAGTCCACCGTTGCACAGCCCGCGCTATGTGTTCAACGACGCCGCCATTGCACCCGCTGCCAGCCTGTGGGCGCGGCTGGCCGAAGACTACCTGGTGAAGGACGTGGCATGAGCAACAACGAACGCTTCCTCTATACCTCGGTCGATGACCCGCTGGCGCGGCCGCTGTTCGCTGGCCTGGAACAGGAGTACGACCGCCGTTACGCCGACGTGCGCCGACGCATCGGTGGCAGCGCCCGCGAGGAGCTGCAGCGCTATCCGGCGCAGGCCTTCGCGGCGCCGGTAGGGGCCTTCGTACTGTTGCTGCGCGACGGTGTGGCGATCTCTGGCGGCGCCTTCATGCCGCACCGCGATCCAGACACCGCCGAATTCAAGCGCATCTGGACGCTGCCGGGGTTGCGACGCCAGGGCATCGCGCGGCGCGTGCTGCAGGAACTGGAAGAACAGGCGGCACGCCAAGGCTATCGGCGTGTGTTCCTGACCACCGGCTTCCGCCAGCCCGAAGCTGTCGGCCTGTACCTCAGCCATGGCTACACCGCGCTGTTCGATCTGGATGCAGATCCGGAAACCGTCGCGCACCTGCCCTTCGAGAAGCACCTGCGGGCGACGACGCCTGTCGTTACCCCTGCACAGGCACTGCTGCACGGAGCCCACGCATGAGCACACCGTCGACCGCGCTGGAGGGCATCGCCGCTCGTCCGGCGCCCGGACAGGCACTGAAGATCGTGCCGGCCCGGCATCCGCTGCAGGTCTTCGGCACGGTGCTGGCACTGGCGCTGATCCTGATCGGGCTGCAGTCCGTGCTGGGCAATCCGCGCTGGGGTTGGGGCACCTTCGCCGAGTGGTTCTTCGCACGCCCGGTGCTGGAAGGCCTGGGTCGCACGCTGCTGCTGACCGCGCTTGGCACCGGCCTCGGTTTCGCGCTGGGTACGCTGCTCGCGCTGGCACGCGTCTCCGGTTCGCCGCTGCTGTCGGCGGTGTCGTGGGGCTATGTGTGGCTGTTCCGCTCGATCCCGCTGCTGGTGCTGTTGCTGCTGCTGAACAACCTGGGCTATCTATACAGCACCATCGAGCTGGGCGTGCCGTTCACCGGCATCAGCCTGTTCTCGTACCCGACCACGCAGCTGATCGGCGTGTTCACCGCCGCGGTGCTGGGCCTGACCCTGAACCAGGCAGCGTTCTCGGCCGAGGTGATCCGCGGTGGCATCCTCTCGGTCGACCACGGCCAGTACGAGGCCGCGGCCGCGCTCGGCCTGCCGCGTGGCCGCCAGGTGCGCCGCATCATCCTGCCGCAGGCGATGCGTTCGATCCTGCCGGCGGCGTTCAACGATGTGATCGGCCTGGCCAAGAGCACCTCGGTGGTCTACGTGCTGGCGCTGCCGGAGCTGTTCTACACCGTGCAGGTGATCTATCGGCGCAACCTGGAAGTGGTGCCGCTGCTGATGGTGGCCACGGTCTGGTACCTGGTGATCCTGACCGTGTTGTCGCTGCTGCAGCGGCGCGTGGAACAACGCTTCGCGCGCGGCCAGCTGCAGCGCGAGCGCTCGGTGTCGCAGGTGTCGTCACCGGTGCGGACACCCAGTGATGCTGCGCCGCGCGTGGCCAACCGCCCGCGCATCGCCGCGCAGGTGGATGCCGGCGAGGGCGCGGCGGTGTCGCTGCACGGCGTAGGCAAGGTGTTTGGCGACCAGCCGGTGCTGGAGGATGTGAACCTGGACCTGCGCGCCGGCAGCGTGACGGTGCTGATCGGCCCATCGGGCGCCGGCAAGTCCACGCTGCTGCGGCTGATCAACCACCTGGAGCGTGCCGACAGCGGCTACGTGACCGTCGGCGGCCAGTTGATCGGCTACCGCCGTGACGGTGACACCCTGTACGAACTGCCCGAGCGTGAGATCCGCCGTCGGCGTGCCGAGGTGGCCATGGTGTTCCAGGGCTTCAATCTGTTCCCGCACCTGACCGCGCTGGAGAACATCATCGAGGCACCGATCGCGGTACGTGGCGTGCCACGTGCGAAGGCCGAACAACAGGCGCGCACGCTGCTGGAGCGGGTCGGCCTGGCCGACAGGGCCGATGCCTTCCCGCGCCAGCTGTCCGGTGGCCAGCAGCAGCGCATCGCGATTGCCCGCGCGCTGGCGCTGCAGCCGAAGGTGCTGCTGTTCGACGAACCCACGTCGGCGCTGGATCCGGAACTGGTGGCCGAGGTGCTGAGCGTGATCGAAGAACTGGCCCGTTCCGGTACCACGCTGGTGATCGTCACCCATGAGCTGAGCTTCGCCCGCCGCGTGGCCGACCACGTGGTGATGATGGACCAGGGCCGGGTGATCGAGCAGGGCACGCCCGACGCAGTGTTCGAGCAGCCGCGCCAGCAACGCACGGCCGATTTCCTGGCCAAGACCCTGTAACCCCGGAAGGAGCACCATGAGTCGTGCAGCATCGCGTCGTCCCTCGCGCAGCACCCTGTTGATCGTGGCGGTGCTGGTCATCGGCATTGCCGGTATCGTCTACTCGCGCGTGCGCCAGGCACCGGATGCAGGCACCGTGGTAGCGACCAGCCTGGCCGGCGCGAACACGGCCGTCCTGAAGGGCACCTTCGACTCGAAGGCGAAGGCGTTGATCCCCGCCGGTTATCAGTTCGTCACCCCTGGGGCGTTTACCGTGGCCACCCATCCGGGGCAGCTGCCGCTGGCCGACTACGGCGCCGACAGCAAGGACGTGGTCGGCATCGAGCCGGACATCGCGCGGCTGATCGCCGATGCGTTGGGCCTGAAGCTGGTGATCGTGCCGGTCGCGTGGGCGGACTGGCCGCTGGGGCTGGAATCGGGCAAGTACGATGCGGTGCTGTCGAACGTGACGGTGACCGAAGAGCGCAAGAAGAAGTTCGACTTCTCCAGCTACCGCTACGATCTTCTGGGCATCTATACGCGCAGCGACGGGCCCATCCAGAAGATCGAAAAGCCCGCTGATGTGGCCGGGCTGAAAGTGGTGGTGGGTGCCAGCACCAACCAGGACCAGATCCTGCGGCAGTGGGACCGGCAGAACATTGCGGCCGGGCTGAAGCCGGTGGAGTACCAGTACTTCGACGACGCCGTGGTCGGCCGCTTGGCGGTGATCACTGGCCGCGCCGATGTCTCGTTCGAGCCCAATGCCACCGGCGCCTACTCGGCACGCGATGGCAAGGTGCGGCGCGTGGGCCTGTTCCCCGGTGGCTGGCCGAACGCTGCGGCGATCTCGGTGACCACGCGCAAGGGCAGCGGCCTGGCCGATGCGGTGACGCAGGCGTTGAACACCCAGATCGGCAGCGGCACCTATGCGCAGGCATTGGCGCGCTGGAACCTGGCCGAGGAGGCGGTGCCGCAATCGCAGACCAATCCGCCGGGGTTGCCGACGCTGCAATGACACCGGGCGTGGCCCGGCGCTACCGCTGCTTCTGTAAAGCCGAGCCATGCTCGGCTGCAGTTCGCGCGGTGCGCGATGAGTCGAGCATGGCTCGACTCTGCAGGAGCATCCACCCATCGCGTGGATCTACTGGTGGAGTCTGCTTTCCGTAGAGCCGAGCCATGCTCGGCTGCTCTACCAACGCGCCTCCAGCGTTCTGAATGGTCTTGCCAGGCGCACGCCCTCCGCATCGAACGCGGTAACGTCGCGCCCATCCACACGCACGGTCTTCGGCATCGTCCGCGCCGGCCACCAGACCTTCACCGCCGTCCCACTGCGCAGGCCCTTGCCCAGCGTGATCGATAGCGTGCCGTCGCGTTGCCGTGCCTGCATCTGCAACGTGCCATACGCGGTGGGCAGGCGTTCCACCGCCAATCCATCGCCCGCCACCCACGAGGGGGGCGTGCCCGGCAGCAGTGAGAGCGCATCATCGTCTTCGCGCATCAGCATGCCGAACAGCGTGCGGCCGTATTCGGCACCGATCCAGGTGTGCGGCATGTCGCCCAGGTAGCGAGGAAAGCGCAGGCGTGAGTGCACGACCTCGGCCAGCACCTGCCACTGAAGCGGGCGCCGGTCATGCAGCAGCCCCTGCAGCAGCTCATCGGCGACCTGCGGCTGGCCCAGGTGTACGTAACTCAGCACGTTGCGGATCTCGTACGGTGTGTACGCGTACAGCGCACCGGGCTGGCTGCGCTTGCGCACGTCCTCCAGATAGCGCGCAAAGGTTGTCCGCAGCGCGTCGGCGGGCAACACGCTCTGTGCGCCGGTCGGGTCCAGTGCGATCGAAACGCCGGTGGGATCGCCATCGCCCAGGTCGGCCGAGGAGGGAATGAAGTCGATGCCCTTCCACGCCATCGTCGCCCGGATCGAGGCATGCAGTGCGTCGTAGAGCAGCTTGTATTGTTCGCGCGCCCAGGCTGCGGTCTCGTGGTCGCCCAGCGATTCGGCCAGCCAGGCACCGTCGTGCCAGCCCTTCAGGCCCCAATAGTCGTCCCAATAGCTGTGGGTGGGCGACGGGTAGCCCTCATGGCTGATCGACGGCGCAAGAATGCCTGCGAACCGTTCCGGCGAAGGCTGGTCAGCCTTGTAACCGGGCACCAGCGTGCGCTCGCGCAGCTCCTGCAGGAAGCGCAGCGCCGCTTTCACCTTCGGCAGATAGCCACGCACAGACTCGGGGCCGCCGTCCAAGCGCGCGACATCTGCCACCAGCGCGACGTACTGGCCCTGACTGTCGTACTCGATGTCTGATCCAAAGCCGGTGTTGACGCTACCATCGTCGTTGAGGATCGGTGAGACCAGGCCGTTGGGATGCACGCCGTGCTCGCTGTACCAGGCCAGGTAGTCGCGCGCCACGCGGGCTTCCCCCATGCGCAGCAGCACCGCCGAGGTGGCCATGCCGTCGCGGATGAAGGAACGGTTGTAGTTGCGCGGGCCGGGCTGCATGGCTGGACCGGTCTGGTTGATCAGCATGTAGGTGGCCTGCGCGCGCAGCATGTCCACCAGCGACGGATCGGGCAGGCGCAGGCCGACCTGGCCCAGCCGTGCCTGCCAGTCCGCAGACGCCTGCGTGGCCAGTGAATCAAACGCCGCACTGGCATCGTGGGGCAGCGTGGCCAGATCCAGCGCAGGCGCTTCGGGCAGCACGCCATTGGCATCGGCGGCGGTGCCCAACGGGAACGCGACCACGACGGCATCACTGGTTCCCGGCGCCAACGAGACGCGGTAGTTCAATGCAGCCGAGGCAAGCCCCTGATCATCACGCACCTGTTGCGTGGAAGGCAGCTGGCCGGCAGCGATGGTCGCGGTGATCTCCGTTGCGCCATCCTTGCCGAATGGCGCCGCACCCGACGCAGCCACCGGCGTGAGCGACTGCAGCAGCGTGCGGCCATTGACGCGCACGGATTGCCTATCGATGGCCACCTCGCGGATCGGGGACAGCCCGCCGTTCTGCCACGGCGGATTCATCTGCATCGGGCGCACCACCAGGCTGAGCGTGCCATCGATCCGGGTGCTGCCGGTGTTGTGCAGGCGATGCCGCAGGAAGGTCACCGGCTGGCCATCGCGCTCGATGGCGAATACTTCACTGCGCAGCTGCAGGCCGGGTTGCGGTGACCAGGTGGCGGAGGGCATCGGCTTCCAGCCGTCGCGCAAGGCATGCTGCATGGCCTGCCCGGCGGCGCCGGCGGTTTGGCCATCGGCATTGCGCCAGATGGGCTGCACCAGCGGTGCGCCCTTGAAGGCTTCCAGGTTGCCGTACTCGTCGAAGATCGACTTCTGTCGTCCTGCATGCACACCCACGGCCGTCCAGTAGGTCTGCTGCATCTGCAGCGAGGCCGGGAACAATGCGCGCTGGGCGCCGCTGGCGACGATCTGATACTGCTTCATCGGCGTCATCACGGCTTTCGGACCGAGCAGGCGCAGGCGTGCGATCCGTGGCGCAGCGCCGTCCACGCTCAGGCGGAAAGCACGCAATGGTTGTGCTGCAGTGGCGGCCAGCCAGCTTTGCCGGTGACTGGCCGCCTGTGCATCGTGTGCGAGGTCCTGCCAACGGCCCTGTGCATCCTGCGCCTGTAGTCGGGCGGCGCCTCGTGCGCCATCGGCCCAGTCGACCACCAGGCCAGCCGTTGATTGGGCCTGCGGCAGCGTGATCTCGAACGTATGGGGTCCATTTGCCCCGGCCGGCATCGCGACGGTGCCGCCGCCTTGCCAGAGCGCCGCTGCCTGCGTTGCATCGATACCGCTGATGCGTGCGCTGAGCGTGCTGTCCAGCGGCTCCATCTCGAAGATCGACACGCCCCAATCGGAAGTGCGCTGCGGGCTGGCCAGTCGCAGGTAGCGCGCCTGGCGCGGCGCGAAGTACAGCGTTTCCACATCGCCCAGCGAATCGGCCATCGTGTACGCGGTCTGCCACTGCCTGCCGTCCAGTGAGGTCTGCAGCGAATAGCCTTCCGGATTGGAGACATCCCAGGTGAGGCGTGCGCCGGCCAGCAGGGTGGGCGCGCCCAGGTCGATCTGGAACCAGTGGCCCGGACTGAACGCGCCGCCGGTAACGGTCTTCGGGTTGCCGTCGATCAGGTGGCTGATCGCCATCGCCGGCACCTGCTGCGAGGAACTGCTGGCCTGCCATTGGCTGCGCGGGGGGAGGGTCTGTGCCTGTGCGCTGGAGGCCAGGGCGGCCAACAGTAAGGCCGCAGCAGGGCGCAATTGAAAAAGCGGTGTGGAGACCTTGGAGCGTTCGGCGCGCAACGTCATTACGGACAGCCTCGCAGGTTCGGCCGGAATCGGGCGAGCGCTACGCTAGCAAGGGATGTAATCGGTTACATGACGCACTGCAGCGCCGCTGGACGCTGGCGCTGCCATCACGGGAGGGCTGACGGATGTGGCTCTGGACGTGTAGCGCGGATTGGCTAGGGCACGTCGAAAGTCCGTCCACGTGGTTGTCATTTGACAACCAATGTGAGCCGTGTGCAGACTATGGAGAACAAGGAATGTCTCGAGCGCGTCATCCAGACAAGGACATCGAAGCGGCGTTGCAGTTCGCGGAGGATCGTGGGTGGAGGCTCCGTATGGCGGGCGGCCATGCGTGGGGCCGGATGTATTGCCCTTACAACGACACCGATTGCCGATGCGGGGAGTTCTGCATCGTCAGCATCTGGAGCACACCGCGTAGCGGCAGCCATCATGCAAGGGCCTTGCGGCGTGTGGTCGAGAACTGCAGTCGTGAGCAATGAGATCTCGCTTCGTCAGAAGCGAAGGGGTCAATCATGGAATTCAACTTCACCCTGAAGTACCGCTTGCCGGACACAGGTATTGAAATCGGTGTCCTCGAGCAGCGCCTGGCCGAAGGCGGCTGTGACGACGCGCTTGTGGGCCTTGGGCTGCCGGGACGGCTGGCCTTGGCGTTCTGCCGCGAAGCAGATAGCGCAGGGGCTGCCCTGCGTTCGGCGCTGGACGATGTGCAGCGGGCCGTGCCCGGTGCCGAACTGGTTGAAGTGAGCCCCGATCTGGTTGGGCTCACTGACGTCGCAGACCTGCTCGGAATGTCGCGCCAGAACATGCGGAAGCTCATGCTGGCCAACCCGCAGTCGTTTCCATCCCCCGTGCATGACGGCTCGACCTCGATCTGGCATCTCGTCGACATTCTCGGTTGGCTGCGAGCGCGCGGCAGCGGGAAAGTCACGACGGAAATGACCGAGCTCGCCGCCGCTGCGCTACAGATCAATCTGGCCCGGGAAGGGCGCAGGCTTCACCCGAAGACGTAGCGGCGGCCAGAATTGTAGCCCACCGCATTACAGCTCCACCGTCTCCCACCAGCGCGTACCTGCCTGCGGCGCCTGCATGTCCAGTGCTTCGCCCATCATCGGCGTAGCCACTGCAACATTGTTTGCAGCGGCCAGCGCGGTGATGCGTTCGAATGGCTGCTGCCATGCGTGCAGGGCCAGGTCGAAGGTGCCGTTGTGGATCGGCAGCAGCCACTTGCCGCGCAGGTCCAGGTGCGCCTGCAGGGTCTGTTCCGGCTGCATGTGCACGAATGCCCAGCGTCGATCATAGGCGCCGGTCTCGATCATGGTCAGGTCGAACGGACCGTATTTCTCGCCGATGGCCTTGAAGCCGTCGAAGTAGCCGGTGTCGCCGCTGAAGAAAATGCGGAAGTCACCGTCCTGGATCACCCATGAAGCCCACAGGCTGCGGTCGCTGTCACCCAGCCCGCGGCCGGAGAAGTGCTGGCCCGGGGTCGCGGTCAGGCGCAGGCCGTTGGCTTCGGTGGATTGCCACCAGTCCAGCTGCTCGACTTTGCGCGCATCCACCCCCCACGCGATCAGCTGGTCGCCGACGCCGAGCGGTGCAATGAAGCGCGCGGTCTTGCCGGCCAGCTGCATGACCGCGGCATGGTCCAGGTGGTCATAGTGGTTGTGCGAGAGGATCACACCGGCGATCGGCGGCAGCGCGTCGATGCTGATCGGCGGTGCATGGAAGCGTGCGGGCCCCATCCACTGCACCGGCGAGGCGCGCTCGGAGAACACCGGATCGGTCAGCCAGTACTGGCCACGCAGCTTCAGCAGGATCGTGGAGTGCCCCAGCCGGAACAGGCTGCGATCCGGTGCGGCGTCCAGCGTGGCGCGGTCCAGCGGCTTCACCGGAATCGGGTGCGCGGGCACGGTGCCCTTGGGCTTGTTGAACAGGAACGTCCACCAGATCTCCGCGCCGTCGCGCAGGCCCATCGCCGGACGGGGCAGGGCATTGCGGAACTTGCCATCACGGTACCGCGGCGAATCGGGGAAGTCGGGAAGGGACCAGGATTTGCAGAAGGTGTAGGCGGTCACGGCGAGGATTCCGAGCAGGAGGACAAGGAGCAGGCGCTTCATGGGTGACGTCCGCTGGGTACACTGAACAGTGTAGTTTCGTATTGTTCAAAAGTACACTGTCGAGTGTAAAATGGAGGCATCCGTTCAGTTATCCGGTTCCCGCCATGTCCCGTCCCCCGCAACGCCTGACCGACCGCAAACGTGACGCCATCGTGCGCGCGGCGGTGGAGGAGTTCCGTGCATCGGGCTACGAGGCGACCAGCATGGACCGCATCGCCGAGGCGGCGGGGGTCTCCAAGCGCACCGTCTACAACCATTTCCCGAGCAAGGAAGCGCTGTTCTCGATGATCCTGGAGGAGCTGTGGGAGCGCAGCGTGGCCAGCGACGCACTGCCATACCGCGCCGACCAGCCGCTGCAGACGCAGTTGCTGCAGTTGCTGGGCCAGAAGCTGGACCTGCTCAGCGATGGGAATTTCATCGATCTGGCGCGGGTCGCGATGGCCGAGATCATCCATTCACCGGAGCGCGCGCAGGCCATCGTCTGCCGCATGGGCGAGAAGGAAAGTGGCGAGAGTGCCTGGATCCGCGCAGCAATTGCCGATGGCCGTCTGCGCGAGGTGGATCCGGACTTTGCCGGCCACCAGTTGCATGGGCTGGTGAAGAGCTTCGCGTTCTGGCCGCAGGTCACGATGGGGCAGCCACCGTTGACCGCGCAGGAACGTGCGCGCGTGGCCGAATCGGCGGTGGCGATGTTCCTGGGGTTCTACGCGGTCTAGCTGGCTGCGAAGCGACGGAACTCGTCGGCCGGCAGTGCCGCCGAGTACAGGTAGCCCTGGCCGACATCCACCCCGAGTGCGCGCAGCTTCTGTTCCTGGGCGAGGGTCTCGGTACCCTCGGCCACCACGATCGCGCCGCAGCGGTGCGCGACCTCGACGATGAAGCGAACGATCGACTGTGACTTGGCGTCGGACAGCGTGGCGATCAGTGCCTGCTCGATCTTGACCTCGGCGATGGCCAGCTGCGAAAGCAGGATCAGGGTTGAATAGCCGGCGCCGAAATCATCCAGCGACAGGGTGACCCCGGCTGCCAGAAGCTGTGCGATGTTGGCATCGACCACGTCGCGCTCGACGATTTCGGTCCATTCGACGATCTCCAGGCGCAGCATCGCACCGGGGATGTCATGCAGCTGCAGCAGCTCCTGCAGGCGCAGGCCGAAGTCGTGCAGGCGCAGCGATTCGGCTGAAACATTGACTGCAATTGTCAGCGCCGCGCCGTCCCGCCGGCAGTGCTGCAGGAAGTGCACCGCCGACCGCAGCGTGGCCCATTCCAGGTCTGCCAGCCGCCCCTGCCGGCGCAGCAGCGAGATCACCCGCATCGGGGCAATCGGCCGGCCTTCGCCGTCGCGCATGCGCAGCAGTGCTTCGGCGCCGACCAGTTGGCGGTCCTGCAGACGATGCTTGGGCTGGTAGCACAGCGGCGCATTGCCCTGCTGCAGCCAGTGCTCGAGCGCAGCCTCGATCAGGGCGTCGATCTCGCTGTCGCGCTGGATCGGGTCATCGAAGAACACCACGCCCGACTCGATCGCGCTCAGTGCCAGGGTTATGGCGCGGAATGGAAGATGTCCTTCGTCGGCATCAGCGGGGGGCTTCAATTCAACCACTGCACAGCGGAACAGTGGCCGGAAGCCCGGCCAATCGCGGCCGACCCGATCGGCCAGGTTGCTGGCCAGCTCGGTGATCTGCGGTTGCGTGCGCAGTGTGGACAAGGTCAGGCCGCGCACCAGGATCGCCAGCGCGGCATCACCGAACTGATAGATCTCCAGCTGCGCAGCCGACAGCGAGGGCAGCAACCGATGCACTTCTTCGGTGCTGTCGCGCTGCCACAGGCCGTTGTCCTGCAACGGCCCGTAGCGCAGGCGCAGATCGCGCAGGTTGCCCATCTCGGCCACGATCAGGCAGGCCTTGCCGGTGCCGTCGTTATCCCGCCAGTACTGTTGCAGGCGTTCACCGAGCGCACGCATGTTGGGCAGCCCGCTGATCGGATCGATGCGGAGCCAGGCCTGTTCGCGCTGGCGTTGCGCATCGATCTGGGCATCGTTGTAGACCAGCGCGAACACAGCGCCGAGCACGAGCAGCGAGACCGGCAGTGCCAGCACGCGCTGGATCGCCAGCTCGGCCACCGGCAGTTGATCGGCGCCAATGATCGCCACACCCAGCGCCAAACCCAGAGCGGTTACCCCGATACGCACGCCCCAGGCCTGCAGGATCATGCGCGGCGAGAGCTCGTTGAGCATGCGCGGGTACAGGTGCCTGCGCAGCCAGACGCCGGCCACCATCTGCAACACGGCCTCAAGGCTGGCAGGCAGGAAGAACGGGATACCGGCGAACTGGTAGCGGGCCAGCAGGGCGGCGGTCAGGCAGGCCAGGCCCCCGCGCCATCCGCCCAGCAGGCCACTGACCAGCAGGATGTCGAAGCCGAGGTGCAGCTTGACCACACCCTGGGAATAACGGGCCACGAACCAGGAATTGAACAGGTAGATCAGGCCCAGCGCTACGCCGACATACAGGCGACGGCCTTCAATGGCGTGCCCGGCGCGACGGGTGGCGATCAGCAGCACGCCGATCATGCCGATCACTGCCGTGGCCTGCAGCAGATACAGCGGCAGGCTGGGCAGGGCGCTGTCCAGGACCTGGGTCGAGACCCGTGAAAGCGCATCCATAGCAGGTTCCCGCCTGTGACCGACGGCCAGTGACGAGCAGGGTAAACCACGACCGCGCGCGCGGCCACTGAGCGTGCTCTGCGGCGGCCGGCAAGGTCAGTAGCGCGGGTCGGCGATGGCGGGCAGCACCAGTTCGCGCACGAAGCCGGAGGATGACAGCTGCAACAGGGCGCTTACCATGGCCACGACATCGTGGACCGGCACCTGCTCACCGTCGCCGCGCGCTGCGGCCTCGGCCACCGGCACCGACAAGGCGTCGTCGGTGTTGAGGTAGCCCAACTGCAGGCTGGTCACCGCCAGCCGGCGATCGCGGAAGCCTTCGCGCAGCGCATCGGCGATGCCGTTGAGGGCGAACTTCGAGGCGCCGAACGCCACTTCCGGGCGGCCACTGCGAGGCAGGGCCGAGGTCGAACCGGTCAGCACCAGCTGCGGGCGCGCTGCGCCCAGTACGCGGGGCAGCAGGCGTTGCAGCAGTAAAAGGGTCGCGGTGATGTTGACGTCGACCAGCTTCGTGAGTGCAGCATCGCTTTCATCGAGGAAGGCGTACTCGTCGCTGAAGGCCTTGTCTTCCCAGATGCCCAGGTTGTGGATCAGCACATCGATATCGGTCGGTGCCTGCGCTGCGATGTGGTCGGCAGCCACGGTCGGCCGGGACAGGTCTGCTTCGATCCATTGCAGGGTGACGCCGTCAGCGCAGGCGATGCCGCACGGGCGGTTGCGCGAGACACCAATCACAGTGTCACCCATGGCACAGAGGCCTTCCACGAACGCGCGCCCCAGGCCCTTGCTGGCGCCGATGACCATCAATCTCATGTTGCTTCCTCGTTGTACTGCGGCAGCCACGATCGGCTGCCAGAACGGTGCTCCACTTGGCGAACGCGCGCAGGCCGCCGCGTTCGGCGGTAAGGGTCGAGGCCGTGTCGTCGAACTGGCACCGGTACCGTGGCAGCAGCCGTCGCTGCTGCAGGCGCTGGGACGCAGTGGCCGCCGACCGCCCGGTCAGCTCGCACATCGCCTCCCGCACCGGGGGCGATGTGCGCCAGGATGAGCGAGAATGCGTAGGGTCACCGGCAACAGGAATCTCCTGGCATGGACGAGCACAACGCCACCACTGATGGCATGCCGCTGCCGTTGGCGTGGCAGAAAGCGTTGGCCGACGCGCGCATCGAGCGGCAGTCGATGGGTGTTTCGCGGGCCGACGTTGCCCGCGTGCTGCGGCCAGGTAGACCCGACGCCTTCCTCAAGTCGGAACTGATCGATGCCTTCAGTGAGCTGGGCGATGAGATCGCGCGCCTGCGCTGGCTCCAGGCACAGGGACAACCGGCGCCAACGGTGATTGCCACGGCCGAAGAAGCGGGCCGGCACTGGTTGCTGATGAGCGCGCTGCCTGGCCGCGATCTGGCTTCGTCGCCGGAACTCGCGCCGCAGCAACGGGTGGAGATACTGGCCGACGCGCTGCGCGGGCTGCATGCGTTGCCGGTAGCAGCCTGTCCGTTCGATCAGCGGCTGGCCTCGCGCCTGCCGGCCGCGCAGGCACGGGTCGAGGCGGGGCGCGTGGACGCCGATGACTTCGATGACGAACGCCTGGGACAGAGTCCACAGCAGGTCTTCGCCCAACTGTGCAGCAATCGTCCCGATCATGAAGATCTGGTGGTCAGTCATGGCGATGCCTGCCTTCCGAATCTGATGGTGGCCGAGGGGCGTTTCAGCGGTTTCATCGACTGTGGGCGGCTGGGCGTGGCCGACCGTTACCAGGACCTGGCGCTGGCCGCGCGCAGCCTGGTCCACAACTTCGGTGATACGCGTTGGGTCACGCCGTTGTTCCAACGCTACGGCGCTGTAGCGGACGAGCGCCGGTTGGCGTTCTACCGGCTGCTCGACGAGTTCTTCTGAGCCCGCGCGCGGCTGGCGATGGCCGCGCAGATCAGCCCACCGATCACGCTCAGGTGTTCCAGTGCGAAGAACAGGGCCAGCTGCTGTTCCGCGCCGTGCTTGGTCCAGAAGGCATGCACGATGGCGATGGTCAGCAGCATGAACACCGCCAGCGCGCCGCTGCCCAGCCAGAGCAGGCGATCAAGTAGCAGGCACAGTGAGCCACCCAGCAGCACCAAGGCGCTGGCGAGGTTGAACAGCACAGGCGGTTGCAGCCCGGCCGCCTGCATTTCGGCCACGCTGTTGTCCCACGCCAGCAGCTTGGCCAGACCCGATGACAGGAACACCACGGCCAGCAGCAGTCGGGCCAGGAACCACAGCACGCGGCTGTCGAGCAGGGCGGTGATCATCCGCGGCATGAAGTCTCTCCGGGTTGGGCTTGGAACGGGCCGCGCAGCATCGGGCCTCAACCGCAGTTGAGGTCAAGGGCCGGCTGAACGGAACTCGCTGGTTGGCCGGGTTGCCATCTTCCATGTGGACGAACGTTCGTTCATTATTGGCGCCATGAACCGAGCCGACCGCAACGCGCAACGCAACGCGCAGATCCTGCAGGCCGCCCTGCAGTGCTTCCTCGCCAAGGGATTCCACCAGACCAGCATGCGTGACATCGCGCAGGCGGCCGACGTCAGCCTGGGCAATCTCTACAACCACTTCCCTGGCAAGGAAGCGATCATCCTTGCAGTGGCCGTGGCCGAGAGCGAGGAATTGGCGCCGTTGCTGCAGCGGCTGGCCGTGGCCGACGGTGATCGCACGCAGGTGCTGGCGTTCCTGCAGGACTTCCACACGCTGTGCAGCCATCCGGAATGGGCGACGCTCGCCGTCGAAGTGCTGGCCGAGAGCGCACGCAATCGGGCCGTGGCCGAGGCATTTGCGGCCAATCGCAGGCAGTTGCAGGCTGTGCTGGCCGAAGCGCTGCAGCAGGTGGCACAGCGTGAACGTCGGCGTCCCGTGCTGGCCCCGGCACTGCAGGCGCAGGTGCTGCTGGATGCCATCGAAAGCGATGCGCTGCGTCGCGGGCTGGGCGAAGCCGGTGGCACCGATGAGGCTCCGCTGGACCCTGGCCTGCTCGCGCTGCTGCTCGGTGCACGCGCATGAGCGCGGTTGAGCGGCGATTGCACGGCCTCGATCTGGCACGGTATCTGGCGCTGGCAGGCATGGTGCTGGTCAATTTCCGCCTGGCGATGGCCGTGCCGGCAGAGGGTCAGGGTTGGCTGGCCGGCTTCTTCCATCTGCTGGAAGGCAAGGCCTCTGCGACCTTCGTCACCCTGGCCGGACTTGGCCTGGTACTGGCCACACAGCGCCTTGGCTGGATGCCGGCCAGCGCGCAGACCTGGCGGCGCGCGCTGTTCCTGCTGGTACTGGGCCTGCTCAACCTGACCCTGTTCCCGGCCGACATCCTGCACTACTACGCGGTGTATTTCGCGCTGGCGGTGCTGTGGCTGCGTGCGTCGTCACGGGTGCTGCTGGCCAGCATCGCCGGCCTGGCGGCCGGGTCGTTCTGGGCACTGCTGCACTGGAATTACAGCCAGGGCTGGAACTGGCAGACGCTGGAGTATGCCGGTCTCTGGCAGTGGCCGGGTGCCGCGCGCAACCTGCTGTTCAACGGCTTCCATCCCTTGCTGCCCTGGATGTGCTTCTTCCTGCTGGGCATGCTGCTGGCGCGCCTGCCGTTGTCACAACCGCGGGTGCAGCGTGCGTTGCTGCTGGTGGGCCTGCTGCTGATCGGCGCAGGCCAGGCCGTGCAGCACCTTGCGCAGGGAACGCCCTGGCAGCCGTGGCTGGGAACGCAGCCGATGCCGCCGGGACCGGCCTACGTGTTGACCGGTGCGGGCGCAGCCTGCAGCGCGATTGCCGCGTGCCTCTGGATCAGCCGCCGGTATCCGGGGGATTGGCTGGAACCGCTGACTGCAGCAGGGCGAATGACCCTGACCCTCTACGTCGGCCACATCCTGCTGGGCATGGGTACGCTGGAATGGTTGGGGCTGCTCGATGGCAGCGCGTCGCTACCGACCGTGCTGCTGTGGGCGCTGTTGTTCCTGATGCTGGCCACGGGCGCAGCGTGGCTGTGGTCGTGGCGGTTCACGCGGGGGCCATTGGAAGCGGTGATGCGTCGCGTCGCCGGCTAGCACGTTGGTCGCGCAGGCACGATGTTGTGACGGACATGTCTGTGTCATGGCGGGCACATCTGCGATAGTTGTCGCAGATAACACTTTCCGCTTGCATCCATGTCATCCGCTTCGGCGCAGCATCTCGGCGAAGTCCTCCAGCAATCCTATGGCATCACCGCGACCGCCGTGGTGCCACGCCCGGTTGGCGCCGATGCCAACGCCAGCGTGTATCGCATCGATGCACGGCGCGGGCAGTGGTGGTTGAAATGCCGCAGTTATCAGGTGGCCCCTGCCGTCTGGGACACCCTGCATTGGCTGCGCGGCACGCTGGGTATCGAGGAGATCGTTGCGCCCTGGCCGGCGTTGACCGGCGGGGCATCGGTGCAGCGCTGGGGCCTGCAGTTCACCCTGTTCCCGTATGTGGAAGGCCAGTCCGGTTTCGAGGCGGCATTGAGCCGCACGCAATGGCAACGGTTGGGCGAGGTGCTGCGGCGCCTGCACGAGGCGTGCCCGCCACCGGCGCTGCAGGAAGCGCTGCCAAGCATCCGGATGGAAACCGCGGCGCTTGATACCGTCGGGCAGTGGCTGGCCGGCGAAGGCCTGGCGGCTGCCAAGGATGGGCTGGGCCGTGCCTTCGTTTCCGTCTGGGACCAGCAGCACGCGCGCATCGCGGCGCTGCACGCGCAGGCACTGCAGCTGCACGCGGCGTTGCAGGATGTGCCGGTGCGGCTGCACCTGTGCCACACCGACCTTCATGCCGGCAATCTGCTGATGGGCAATGACGGCGGCCTGCACCTGATCGACTGGGATGGCCTGTCGCTGGCACCGCGCGAGCGCGACCTGATGTTCATCGGTGGCGCTGTCGGCGGGCGCTGGGGCCGCGAGAACCCGTTGGGATTCGAGGAAGGCTATGGCAGTGACCGCGGCGACCCTCGCTGGATCGCCTGGTACCGTCACTGGCGCATCCTGCAGGACCTGATCGAGTTCCAGCAGGTCCTGCTGGGCAGCGATGGAGAGGACCGGTCGCCGCAGCTGCGCCGGCAGTCGCTGCATTTCCTCAGCGAACAGTTCGCACCGGGCAATGTGTTCGACGCGGCCGAGCGGGTGTATCGCGCGCTGTAGATCCACGCCATGCGTGGATGAACCCTGCGCGCTCAGTCAACGGTGGAGGCGCGAAGAGCAGCCGAGCGTAGGCTCGGCTCTACAGAGGAGTGCAGCGTCATCCACGCGTGGCGCGGATTTACTCGGCGGGCTTCGCCGCTGATGAGGCGGCTGCGCTGGCGGCGCGGCGCGACAGCACGGCCTCGCGGTGGGCAATGTAGGCGTTGGCGGCGAGGATGATGCCGGCGCCGATGATCGTCCAGCGGTCCACGCTTTCGTTGAACAGCAGCCAGCCGAACAGCGTCACCAGCGGCAGCTGCAGGAAGCTGATCGGGGTCAGCGCCGAGACTTCACCCAGGCGCAGCGCCCGCGTCCACAACAGCTGGCCGATGGTGCCGAGCACGCCGGTGGCCAGCAGCCACAGCCAGGCCATGCCGCTCGGCCAGACCCAGACGAACAGCGCCGGAACCAGCGACAGCGGCACCCAGAACACGTAGGTGTAGAGCACCACGGTATCGGCGCTGTCGACGCGGGTGAGCTGCTTGATCTGGATCGCCACCAGCGAACTGAGCACTGCGGCGGCCACGGCGACCAGGCTGCCCGCGGTGAAGCCGGCGGTACCGGGTCGCACGATCACCAGCACACCGATGAAGCCGACCACGACCGCGGCCCAGCGGCGCACGCGCACGGTTTCACCCAGCCACAGCACGGCGGCGATGGTGACGAACAGCGGCGTGGAGTATGAGAGCGACACCGCCTGCGCCAACGGCAGGTGGCCCAGTGCCCAGAACGCGCACAGCATCGAGCCCAGGCCAATCGCACTGCGCACGAAATAGCGCGGCAGCTGTTGCGTCTTCAGCGGAGCACGGCCCGGCCGCAGCAGCATCGGCAGCAACGCCAGCAAGCCGAAGGCATTGCGGAAGAACGCGACTTCCTGGGTTGGCACGTACCGGGTGGCGTAGCGGATCGCGACCGCCATCAGGCCGAACGCCATCGTACTGCCGAGCATCAACAGCGCCGCCCGCATCGGGGCGGCGCTGGGGGAGAGGGCGGGAGTGTTCACCACTGTGCGCCGAGCAGGCGGGGCTCCGGTTCGATCGGCACGCCGAACTTCTCCAGCACCGAGGCCGAAATGCGGCGCGCCAGCGCCAGCAGCTCAGCACCGCTGGCATTGCCGTGGTTGACCAGTACCAGCGCGTGGCTGGGGGCCACGCCGGCATCGCCTTCGCGGAAGCCCTTCCAGCCGCAGGACTCGATCATCCATGCCGCCGAGACCTTGCGCTTGCCGTCCTGCTCGGCCGGGAACACCGGCAGGTCGGGGAAGTGCTGCAGCAGCACGTCGACCTGTTCCAGCGGCAGCACCGGGTTCTTGAAGAAGCTGCCGGCGTTGCCCAGTACATCCGGGTCGGGCAGCTTGCGGCGGCGGATCGCGATCACGGCATTGGCAACGTCCACTGCGCTCGGCAGCTCCACGCCCTGTGCCTGCAGTTCCTCGCGGATGCCGGCGTAGTCCATGCGCAGATCGTGCAGCAGTGGCAGCTTCAGTTCGATGGCGGTGATCAGGTAGCGATCCGGTTGCTGCTTGAACACGCTGTCGCGGTAGGCGAAGCCACACTGTTCGTTGTCCAGCCGTACCCAGGCCTGTTGCTGGCAGTCCCAGGCCTCGACGGCCTGGATGAACTCGCCGACCTGCGCGCCATAGGCGCCGATGTTCTGGATCGGCGCGGCACCGGCGGTGCCGGGAATCAGCGCCAGGTTCTCCAGCCCGGACAGGCCTTCCTGCAGCGACCACATCACCAGGCCATGCCACGGCACGCCGGCGCCGGCACGGATCACGGCATGGTCGGCGCGGTGTTCAAGGAAACTGATGTCACGGTTGCCGAACACCAGTACGGTGCCCGGCAGGTCCTCGGCGATCAGAACGTTGCTGCCGCTGCCCAGCACCAGCAGTGGGTCGCTGGCCACCTCGGGCAATGCCAGCACCTCCGGCAGCAGCGCGGCATCGTGCAGTTCCAGCAGCTGCGCGGCGCTGGCCTGCACGTGGAAGGTATTCAGCGCCTGCAGCGGCGCATTGCGGGTGAGCGTCCAGCGCAGCGGGGCGTTGCCGTCGATGGTATCCATAGGCGCGCTCACAGCGGGGCCACCGCGCCGCGGCTCGGCGCTTCGCGGCGGCGACGGATCGCCTCGACGCATTCGGAAACCAGCGCCGGTCCACGGAAGATCAGGCCGCTGTAACACTGCACCAGTGCGGCACCGGCCGCCATCTTGGCTACCGCATCGGCGCCGGACAGGATGCCGCCGACGCCGACCAGCGGCACCGATTCGGGCAGGCGCGCGCGCAGGCGGCGCAGCACCAGCGTGGACTGCTCCAGCACCGGTGCACCGGACAGGCCGCCAGCCTCATTGGCCAGCGGATCGCCGGCCACCTTGCTGTGGTCGATGGTGGTGTTGGTGGCGATCACGCCGTCCACCTGCAGTTCGCCCAGCACGCGGGCGGCGGCGTCGATATCGCGTTCGCTGAGGTCCGGCGCCACCTTCACCAGCATCGGCACGCGTCGGCCGTGGCGGGCAGCAAGGTCTTCCTGGCGGTCGCGCAGCTGGCTGACCAGCTGGCGCAGCGCGGTCTCTTCCTGCAGCTCACGCAGGCCTGCGGTGTTGGGCGAGGAGATGTTGACGGTGATGTAATCGGCCAGCGGGTACACCTTGTCCAGGCAGGCAATGTAATCGTCCACGGCCTGTTCGTTGGGGGTGTCCTTGTTCTTGCCGATGTTGATGCCGAGCAGGCCGCGGCGGTTGCGCGCGCGCTCGACGTTGCGCACCAGCGCGTCCACGCCCGCATTGTTGAAGCCCATGCGGTTGATGATCGCGTTGTGTTCCGGCAGGCGGAACAGGCGCGGTTGCGGATTGCCGGCCTGCGGGCGCGGGGTGATGGTGCCGATTTCGACGAAGCCGAAGCCGAGCGCGAACAGTGCATCGATGTGCTCGCCGTTCTTGTCCAGGCCGGCGGCCAGGCCGACCGGATTGGGGAAGGTCAGCCCGAACACCGTGCTGGGCATCGGCGCGATGCGTGCGGCCAGCAGCGGCGTGGTGCCGGTGCGATAGGCCAGGTCCAGTGCGGACAGGCCGAGGCCGTGGGCGCGCTCGGCGTCGAGCGAGAACAGGAAGGGGCGGGCAAGCGAATACATGCGTCGGTTCAGTCCAGCGTGCCGAGGAAGGCTCGGGTTCGATATTCAAAAGCGACCTGGCCGTCCACCGCATGGGCGGCGAACAGGTCCTGCAGAGCGTCGATCATCGCCGCGTGGCAGGGATGACCGGATTGGGGTGCGTAGGAGGAGGACAGCAGGCGCCCGCGCAGGGCGTCGAAGTCCAGATGCTGCACGTTTGGCAGCTCTACCCTGCCGCGCAGGCCGGGGCCGAACCAGGCCTGCATGGTGGCATCGTCCTGGTAGCGCTCGGCCACAGCGGTGTAGTCGGTGCCATAGTCCAGCAGCAACTGTTCGTAGCCGATCAGGAACGGGCTGGCATCGAGCAGGCGCGAATTCCAGTAGATCAGTGCCTGGCCACCGGGGCGCAGGATGCGCTGCCACTCGGCGCGCACCGCCACGGTGTCGAACCAGTGAAAGGCCTGCGCGACGCTGACCAGATCGATGCTGGCGTCCTCCAAGCCGGTGGCCTCGGCACGGCCATCGACAGCGGAGAAGTCCGGATACTGCGGCGCCAGCCACTGTTCGGCGGCGGCGCGCATGGCAGCGTTGGGCTCGACCGCCACCAGCGGATGACCGCTGGCCAGAAACAGGCGACTGGAAATACCGGTGCCGGCGCCGATGTCGGCGACCACGGCCTCGCGGCTGACGCCCATCGGGCCATGCAGCCACTCCAACAGGGCGGGCGGATAATCGGGCCGGTAGCGGACGTAGTCGGCGACGCGGCTGCTGAAGCGTTCAGTGCTGTCGGAGGCGGTCATGGCGTCAGTTCGACACTGCCGCCAGCCATGCCAGGCCGCCGAAGAACAGGATGAAGACCAGGATGGCGGCAAGCACGGCGCCGACCATGACCCAGCCCAGCACCAGGCCGGTAACGGCCAGGCCGTCGCCTTCCAGTTCATGCGGGCGGCGGCGGATCTCGGCGCGGGCCATGTGGCCGGTGATGATGGCGACGATGCTGGCCACGAAGGGCAGGACGGTCCAGCTGGCGATGCCCATGACCAGGCTGACCACGGCCAGGGCGCTTGTCTGTCGGGGTGCCACGCTCATCGGGTCCTCCTTGGCAGTGTGCACATGATAGTGCCTCTGCCCGGGCAATCCCATGGGCAGTGCCCTGTAGAGCCGAGCCCATGCTCGGCTGCCCCCTTGGGCTGATGCGGGATCGACCGCGTCTTGCGTGCAAGCCGAGCATGGGCTCGGCTTTACAAATTCAGCCCATCAACACCTGGCCGCCATCCACGTTGAGCACGCTGCCGGTAACCCAGCGCGCCAGTGGCGAGCACAGGAACAGGGCGGCGTCGGCGATCTCACGCGGGTGGCCAAAGCGACCGAACGGGATCTTCGCCAGGGTGCCGTGGTACAGCGCTGGATCCTCGACGCGGCGACGGTCCCAGAGCCCGGCATCGAACTCGATCGAGCCCGGTGCGATGGCGTTGACCCGGATCCGGTCCTTGGCCAGCGCCAGCGCCTGCGAGGTGGTGTAGTGCGAAAGCGCGGCCTTGGCAGCGGCGTAGGGCGCGCCACCGGGGCGCGGCTGCTGCGCGGCAATCGACGACAGATTGAGGATGCAGGCATCGCTGGATGCGCGCAGCCAGGGCAGGGCCAGGCGTGAGGCACGCACCGCCGCCATCAGGTCGATCTGCAGGCTCGCGGCCCAGCCCTCCTCATTGTCGGCCATGCCGTAGCCGGTGGCATTGTTGACCAGCACATCGATGCCGCCGAAGGCATCGGCGGCGGCCTGCAGCCAGGCCTGGATCTGGCCGGGATCGGCCAGATCGGTGGAAAACGCATGCAATGGCGTGCCCTGCGCCTGTGCATCGGTGCGCAGGGCCTCCAGGCCGGCCTGGCCGCGCGCGCAGACCGAGACCTGCGCACCGGCACCAGCAAAGGCCAGTGCCATTTCACGACCAATGCCCTTGCTGCCGCCGGCAATGAGCACGCGGCGGCCGCTGAAATCGAGGATCGGAGCCCCTGCGGGGATCCGACCCTGGGCATGGCTCAGATCCCCGGAGGGGCTCTGACCCACAGACGTGTCTGCGTCGCTTGCCATCACAGGTCGAACTTGATGCCCTGCGCCAGCGGCAGCGAATCCGAATAGTTGATGGTGTTGGTCTGGCGGCGCATGTAGACCTTCCAGGCATCCGAACCGGACTCGCGGCCACCGCCGGTGTCCTTCTCGCCACCGAAGGCGCCGCCGATCTCCGCACCGGACGTGCCGATGTTGATGTTGGCGATGCCGCAGTCGCTGCCGGCGGCCGACAGAAACTTCTCGGCGGTCTTCAGGTTCTGGGTGAAGATCGAGGACGACAGGCCCTGGGGCACGCCGTTCTGCATGTCGATGGCTTCGTCGAGGGTGTCGTACGGCATCACGTACAGGATCGGTGCGAAGGTCTCGTGCTGGACCACGGCGTCGCTGTTCTTCAGGCCCGTGACGATTGCAGGCAGCACGAAGTTGCCGGCGCGGTCGATGCGGGTGCCGCCGGTCTCGATGGTGCCGCCGGCCGCCTTGGCCTGGGCAATGGCATCGAGGAACTGCTGCACGGCGCCTTCGCTGTTCAGCGGGCCCATCAGGTTGGCGGCATCGGTCGGATCGCCGATCTTGCCTTCCACCTGCTTGTAGGCCTTGACCAGGGTGGCCAGCACGTCGGCGTAGATCGAGCGGTGCACGATCAGGCGGCGGGTGGTGGTGCAACGCTGGCCGGCAGTGCCGACCGCACCGAACACGATGCCCGGCACGGCCAGCTTCAGGTCGGCGGTTTCGTCCAGGATGATCGCGTTGTTGCCGCCCAGTTCCAGCAGGCAGCGGCCGAGGCGGCGTGCGACCTTCTCGTTGACGGTGCGGCCGACCTGGGTCGAGCCGGTGAAGCTGATCAGCGGCACGCGGCGGTCATCGACCATCTTTTCCGACAGCGCGGTGCCGGCATCGTTGATCAGGAAGAAGATGTCCGGGAAGCCCGCTTCGCGCAGGGCATCGTTGCAGATCTTCAGCGAGGCGATGGCGGTCAGCGGCGTCTTGTTGGACGGCTTCCAGATGCACACGTCGCCACAGATCGCCGCCAGGAACGAGTTCCAGCTCCACACCGCGACCGGGAAGTTGAAGGCCGAGATGATGCCGACCAGGCCCAGCGGGTGGTACTGCTCGTACATGCGGTGGCCGGGGCGCTCGGAATGCATGGTGTAGCCGTACAGCATGCGGCTCTGGCCCACGGCGAAATCGGCGATGTCGATCATCTCCTGCACCTCGCCATCGCCTTCCGGCTTGCTCTTGCCCATTTCCAGGGCAACCAGCGAACCCAGGGCGTCCTTGTGCCTGCGCAGCGCTTCGCCGCACAGGCGCACGGCTTCACCGCGGCGCGGCGCCGGCGTGGTACGCCAGACCTTGAAGGCTTCCTGGGCGCGGGCGACGACGGTCTCGTACTCGGCCTCAGTGGTGGCGCGGACCTGCGCGATCGGCTCGCCGGTGGTCGGGTTGACCGGGGTGATCAGCTCACCGCTGGTCGCGCTCGACCACTCCCCGTTGCCCAGGTACGTGCCAGCGTTGATCGCGTCCAGGCCAAGGGACTTGAGCAGCTCGGAAGACATGCAGACTCCTGTGTTTCGTTACGTTGTTTGGCGCCATCGCGGGCAGTGGGGGACGCGATGAACTGAATCGCCGATGGTAGCAGAGCGCCCCGTCCGGCCATGGTGCAACGCGCCAGGGGAACCGGGTGGAACATGAATGCTTGGAGGGCAGGGCACGTTGCCTGTAAACTTCCCGGCTGCATGGCCCCGTAGCTCAGCTGGATAGAGCGTCCCCCTCCTAAGGGGAAGGTCGCCCGTTCGAATCGGGCCGGGGTCACCATGTTCGCGGCGCCACGTCCGCGCGCTGCCCGCGAGGCCACTCGGATATGCTGGCGCCTCACCCTGCGATCCGGCCGCCATGGACCACCGCCTGCAGCCCGTGCAACCCCACGACTACGCGCTCATCGCCGGGTGGCTGGATTCGGTCGCAGCCACGTTGCGCTGGGCCGGGCCGGGCGTGCCCTATCCACTGCCGCCCGATCAGTTCGAGCAGGTATTGCAGCTGCGCGAACGCCCGGGATGGCTGCTGCTGGCAGAAAGCGGCCAGCGCGTGGGTTTCGGCCAGGCCTGGTGCACCGAGCCGGGTACGATGCATCTGGGCCGTCTGGTGGTTGCCCCGCAGGCACGGGGCTGCGGTCTCGGGCGGAGGTTGGTACACGCGCTGATCGAGCAGGCGTTCCAGTCTGATGCTGTCCAACGGCTGACCCTGCGCGTCTACCGGAACAACGCCGCCGCGCTTGCGTTGTACCGGACCCTCGGCTTCGAGCCGGTGGACACTGCATCCACGCCGGCGCTGCTGTTCATGCAGCAGGCCCGGCGCTGAGCATGGCCACGCAGGCCGGTACGCCTTCAGTCCTGCTTGAGCAGTTCAACCAGCTGGCGCAAGCGATAGGGCTTGGGCAGGAACTCCACCTGCTCAGGAAGCGGCGGCAGCTGCGAACGCGCATAGCCGGAGGACAGGATCATGCGTGCATGCGGCTGCTCACGCGCGACGTGCTCGCTGAGCTCGATGCCGGACATGCCATTGGGCATGCTGACATCGCTGAACACCACGTCGAAGCGTGCGTCGCCCTTCAGCAACGCAGCGGCTTCATGCCCGTCGGCGGTGGTGGACACCTCGATGCCGAAATCGCGCAGGGCCATGCCGATCATCTCGCGCAGATCGTTCTGGTCCTCCACCATCAGTACGCGGATCGGGTCATCGGTCATGGGTTGCATCCTCGGTTGCGGGGAGCAGCAGGCTGACCGTGGTGCCGACACCGGGCGTGGTGGACACATCGACGAAGCCGCCGCTCTGGGTAGTGAATCCGAACACCTGGCTCAGGCCCAGGCCGCTGCCCTTGCCGATGTCCTTGGTGGTGAAGAAGGGCTCGCTGGCCCGCTCGGCGATGTCGGCGGCCATGCCGTGGCCTTCGTCGCAGACGCTGAGGGTGACATAGCCGCGTTGCAGCGTGGTGTCTGCATCCGGGTCGAGGCGATGTTCCAACGCGGTGCCGATCAGGATGCGGCCGCCATCGGCGGTGGCCTCCACGGCATTGGCCACCAGGTTCGCCAGGGCGGTCTGGAGCTGCATCGCATCGGTGCTCACCAGCGGCAGGCCCGGGGTGAGATGGGCTTCCAGTACCACCGTGGGCGGGCAGGCGCGTTGCAGGTCCGGCAGCCACTGTCGTACCAGCGCATTGATGTCCACCGATTCCCGGATCAGGGTCTGGCCGGTGCTGAAGGCCAGCAGCTGGCGGGTCAGCAGCGCGCCGCGGTCGGTGGCTGCCTGCGCGGCATCCAGCAGCTCGGCTGCGCGTGCATCGTCACTGCTGACACGCAGCGACAGCAGGTCAAGGGCGTTGCCGATGGTGGTCAGCAGGTTGTTGAACTCATGTGAGAGGCCGCGAGTGAGCCGGCCGACCGTCTCGAACTGCTGCGTATTGCGCAGCGCACGCTGGGCATCGCGCAGCAGCCGCTGCGCCTGCCACTGCTCGGTGATGTCACGGGTGATCTTGACGAAGCCGAGCAGTTCGCCGGCTTCCACGACCGGTTCGATGACCACGCTGGCGCGGAACGACGAGCCATCGCGGCGAACGCGCCAGCCCTCACTGGCGGCATGACCCTGCTGCGCTGCCACGCGAAGCAGGCGCCTCGGTTCACCGGCCTCGCGGTCGGCGGCCAGGTAGAAGCGGCTGAAGTGCGTTCCCACCACTTCATCGGCTGAATAGCCTTTGATACGTTCGGCGCCCGGGTTCCAGCTGCACACGATGCCTTCAGGATCAAGCAGGTACAGCGCATGGTCGCGCACGCTGTCGATCAGCAGTCGCAGTTGTCGGGAAGGGTCCGTCAGCACGGACGTCGTAGAGGCGGCTGCGTCCACGTGTAAATAAGTGTTACCCCTGTGAGGGACGTGAAGCTAGGCACTCAAGTGTGAAGGATGCGTGCACACCTGACACGTGCCATTTGTCCTGTGCGGCTGAATGCGACACGGAGTACCATCTTCCACCCTTTGCCTTCTGGAACCGACCTGCATGCGTCCTGGTGCGACTACGCGTGACCGCTGGATCTGGATGACGTCCGCCGTGCTGCTGGCCGCGACCATCGCGTTGGAACTGGTCGTCCCGCTCGGCTACGCGGTATGGCTGGCCTACTTCCTCGCGGTCGGCGTGACGGTGTTCCAGCGCAGTGCACGCGCGCCGTTCGTGGTCGCGGTGATCGCCTGTGTCCTGCTGGTGATCGGCTTCAACGTTGCGCCAGCCAGCAACAATTCGTCCTTCTCGCTTGTCAACCGTACCGTCGGTGGCTGCGCCTTCCTGATGATCGCACTGATCGTCTCGCGCGCGATCCAGGCCCGGCGCCAGGCGATGCGCGCGCTCTGGCTGCAGGAGGCCGAGAACGCGGTGGCGATGAGCCTGCGCGGTGACCTCGGGCCGGAGCAGATCGCCGAGGCGGCAGCAGTAAGCCTGGCCGGGCAGCTGGATGCAGAGGTCGGTGCGGTCTATCGCCTGGACGGCGGCCGGCTGCAGCTGACCGGTGGCGTGGCGCTGCCCTCTGGGACGCCGGCCTCGCTGGCCCTGCACGAAGGACTGGCCGGGCAGGTTGCCCGGGACGAACGCATCCGCCACCTGCACGGCGAAGATGCTGCCGTGCTCGAACTGCAGACCAGCCTGGGCCGGCTGCCGGTGCGCGAGCGCATCCTGGCGCCGATCAGCAGCGATGGTGCGGTGGTCGGTGTCATCGAGCTGGGCCGCGCGCGGGCGGGTGAACAGCGTGACCTGGATCGCGAGCTGCTGGAGCGCTGCGCCGACACCATCGGCATGGCACTGCGCGCATCGCTGCTGCGTGCGCAGCTGGTGGTTCTGCTGGAAGAGTCGCAGCGCCAGGGCGAGGAGCTGCAGGCCCAGCAGGAAGAGCTGCGCGTGGCCAACGAGGAACTGGAAGAGCAGAGCCGCAGCCTGTTGCAGTCGCAGAGCCACCTGGAAGAACAGCAGGCTGAGCTGGAACAGAGCAACGTGCAGCTGGAAGAGCGCACCCACGAGCTGGAGGCGCAGAAGCAGGCACTGCTGGTTGCGCAGAGCCAGCTGGTGCGCAACAGCAACGAGCTGGCGGCGACCTCGCGCTACAAGTCCGAGTTCCTGGCCAACATGTCGCATGAGCTGCGCACGCCGCTGAACAGCTCGCTGATCCTGGCCAAGCTGCTGGCCGACAACAAGGACGGCACGCTGACCGAGGAACAGGTGAAGTACGCGCGAGCGATCCTGTCGTCCAACAACGACCTGCTCGCGCTGATCAACGACATCCTCGACCTGTCGCGCATCGAGGCCGGCCATGTCGAACTGTCCGATGAAGTGGTGGTGGTCGAGAGCGCGCTGCAGCGCCTGCGCGAGACCTTCGAGCCGATGGCGCGGCAGAAGGGCCTGGCCCTGCAGATCGAAGCCGACGCCCTGGCACCGACCCAGATGGTGGTTGACAGCCAGCGGCTGCAGCAGATCCTGAAGAACCTGCTGGCCAACGCGGTGAAGTTCACCGAGCATGGCAAGGTCAGCCTGCACGTGCGTGCCGGCGGCAACGGCCGCATCCGGTTCGAGGTCTGTGACACCGGCATCGGCATTGCCCGCGAGCAGCTGGATGTCATCTTCGAAGCGTTCCGCCAGGCCGATGGCAGCACCCGCCGTCGCTACGGCGGTACCGGCCTGGGCCTGTCGATCTCGCGCGATCTGGCCGAGCGCATGGGCGGCGGCATCCAGGTCGACAGTGAGCCCGGGCGCGGCAGCTGCTTCATCCTGGAGCTGCCGCTGCAGGGAGCGCCCGCGGCGAGCGCAGCCGTCGCTGCCGATGTCCCCGTGGCAGCGCCGCCGACGGCGCCGGCCGTGCTGCCGGCCGCGCCCGTATGCGCTGCGACCGCAGCAGCGCCGGTTACTGCGATGGCCGGCGTAGCCGACGACCGCGGTCGCCGCCAGCGCGCCGGGCGCCTGATCCTGGCGGTCGAGGACGATGCCACGTTCGCCGAAGCACTGGTGGCGCTGGCCCATGAACTGGACTTCGACTGCGTGGTAGCGGGCACGGCGGAAGAGGCGCTGGCCCTGGCCAGTGAACTGCGCCCGAACGGCATCCTGCTCGATATCGGCCTGCCGGACGTGTCGGGCCTGAGCGTGCTGGAACGCCTGAAGCGCAACCCGGACACCCGCCACATCCCGGTGCATGTGGTCTCGGCCACGGACCGCAGCCAGGTGGCGCGCGAGCTGGGCGCGATCGGTTTCGCGATCAAGCCGACCACGCGCGAGCGGCTGGTGACGGCGATCGAACAGCTGGAACAGACCAGCCAGCGCGACATGCGGCGGCTGCTGATCGTGGAGGACGACAACGAGCTGCGCCACAACCTGGAACTGTTGCTGGGCCGCGACCAGCTGCAGATCGTCGCTGTAGGCACCCTGGCCAGCGCACTGGAACAGCTCAGTACGGTCACGTTCGACTGCATGGTGATGGACCTGTCGCTGCCCGACGGGAGCGGCTACGACCTGCTCGAGCACATGGCCGGCAACGACGATGTCGGTTTCCCGCCGGTGATCGTCTATACCGGCCGCGCACTCAGTCGCGAGGAAGAGCAGCGACTGCGCCGCTATTCCAAGAGCATCATCATCAAGGGCGCGCGTTCGCCCGAGCGCCTGCTGGACGAGGTGACCCTGTTCCTGCACAGCGTGGAGGCCAGCCTGCCCAGCGACCAGCAGCGCCTGCTGCGCGAGGCCCGCCGTCGCGACACCGTGCTCGACGGTCGGACGGTGCTGCTGGCCGAGGACGACGTTCGCAACATCTTCGCACTGTCCAGCGTGCTCGAACCCCTCGGCGTCACGCTGGAGATCGCGCGCAATGGCCAGGAAGCGGTGGATCGCCTGGCCGAGCGCGAGGTCGACCTGGTGCTGATGGACATCATGATGCCGGAGAAGGATGGCCTTGCTGCGATGCGCGAAATCCGCGCGCAGCGCCACCTGCAGGACCTGCCGATCATCGCGCTGACCGCCAAGGCCATGCCGGACGACCGTGAGCGCTGCCTGCAGGCCGGCGCCAACGACTACATCGCCAAACCCATCGACGTCGACAAGCTCGTCTCGCTGTGCCGGGTCTGGTGCTCGCGGCAATGAACGAGCAGGCCCTGTTCGACCTGGAGCTGAAGGTGCTGCTGGAAGCGCTTTACCAGCGCTACCACTACGATTTCCGCAGTTATGCGGTGTCGTCGCTGCGCCGGCGGATCCGCCAGGCCATGCAGCGCTATGAGTGCGAGCGGCTGGCCGACCTGCAGCACCGCCTGCTGCACGAGCCGGACCTGTTCGCGCAGGCGATGCAGTTCTTCACCGTGCAGGTCTCGGAGATGTTCCGTGACCCGGCCTATTTCCGCGAGCTGCGCGAGCAGGTGGTGCCGGTGCTGCGCACCTACCCGTCGGTGAAGCTGTGGGTGGCCGGTTGCAGTACCGGCGAGGAAGTGTGGTCGCTGGCGATCCTGTTGCACGAGGAAGGCCTGCTGGAGCGCAGCATCGTCTACGCCACCGACATCAATCCGGCAGCCCTGGCCACCGCCGAGGCCGGCGCCTATGGCATCGACCGAATGGCCCAGTTCAGCCGGAACTACCTGGCGGCCGGTGGCACCGCCTCGCTGTCCGACTACTACGCCACGGCCTACGATGGCGCGGTGTTCGATCGCCAGCTGCGCCGCAACGTGGTGTTCGCCGACCACAGCCTGGCCACCGACACCGTGTTCTCCGAGGTGCATCTGGTGTCGTGCCGCAATGTGCTGATCTATTTCAACCGCGATCTGCAGGACCGCGCGGTGGGCCTGTTCCGTGAAGCGCTGGTGCATCGCGGCTTCCTTGGCCTGGGCAGCAAGGAGTCGCTGCAGTTCGGGCGCCACCACGGCGCATTCGAGACCTGCTCGCGGGAGCATCGCCTGTACCGGAAGGTTGCCTGATGGCACTGCCGACACGACCGGCCGTGCTGGTGATCGGGGCCTCTGCGGGTGGGGTTGCGGCGCTGCAGGCGGTGCTCGGCGCGCTGCCCGCGGCTCTACCGGCGCCGGTGCTGGCCGTGCTGCACCTTCCGCGCGACCGCAGCAGCCGCATCGCCGAAGTGCTGGCGCCGTACTGCGCGCTGCCGGTGCGCGAGGCCGAAGACAAGCAGCCGCTGCAGCCAGGCACGGTGACCTTTGCGCCACCGGACTATCACCTGCTGGTGGAAGACGCCGGTTCGCTGGCGTTGTCGGTGGACGCGCCGGTGCTGTTTTCGCGCCCGGCCATCGATCCATTGTTCGAGTCGGCTGCGGCCGTGTTCGGCGCGCAGGTGCTGGCCCTGCTGCTGACCGGTGCCAGCAGCGATGGTAGTGAAGGGGTGGCCGCGGTGCGCGCCGCCGGTGGCCGCGCCTGGCTGCAATGTCCCGAGGAGGCCGAGGCATCGATGATGCCGGCCTCCGCCCTGCAGCACGCCGGCGCCGATGCCGTGCTGCCCCTCGAACTGATGTGCCGTCGCCTGAAGGAGTTGTTTGCATGAACCTGCTGCCACCGGACCCTGCGCAGTCGCAGACCCCGGTCAACCTGCTGATCGTCGATGACGTGCCGCAGAACCTGGTGGCCATGCAGGCGCTGCTGCAGCGCGAAGGCGTGAACCTGCTGCTGGCGGGCTCGGGCGCGCAGGCGCTGGAACTGCTGCTCGAGCATGAGGTGGCGCTGGCGCTGCTGGACGTGCACATGCCGGAGATCGATGGCTTCACCCTGGCCGAGCTGATGCGCGGATCACACCGCAGCCGGGATGTGCCGATCATCTTCCTGACCGCCTCGCCGGACGACCCGCTGCGCGCGTTCAAGGGCTACGAAACCGGCGCGGTCGACTTCCTGCACAAGCCGGTGGCGCCGCAGGTGATCCTGAGCAAGGTCAATGTCTTCATCGAGCTGTACCAGCAGCGGCAGCTGCTGAAGGCGCGCAACGAGGCGCTGGAGCGCTCGCTCAAGCTCAACGAGACGATGGCGGCGGTGCTCACCCATGATCTGCGCACGCCGCTGTCGGCGATCCTGCTGTGTGCCGACAAGCTGGCGCTGGAGCTTCCTGCGGGCAATGACGGCGCGCAGCAGACCCTGAAGCACCTGGAGGCCAGCACGCTGCGCATGGCGCGCATGGTCGAGCAGCTGCTGGACTTTTCGCGGATCCGCAGCGGCGGGCTGCGCCTGCAGGCCAGCGCCTGTGATCTTGCCGAGGTCACGCGTGCGGTGGTGGCCGAAGCGGGCAGCGCCCACGGCCACGCACGGGTGCATCTGGATATGCTGGGCGATACCCGCCTGCAGGGTGATCTGGATCGGCTGGGACAGGTTGCCGCCAACCTGATCGGCAATGCGCTCACCCATGGCGGTGAGGCGAGGGTGGAGGTGGACGGCCGTGATCCGCGCAGCGTGCTGCTGCGGGTGAGCAACGCGGGACGGATCGACGACGCGCTGCTGCCGCGCCTGTTCGAGCCGTTCAAGGCCAGCTTCCATCCCAGCAATGGCCTGGGGTTGGGCCTGTATATCGTCGATCAGTTCGTGCGCGCGCACGGCGGGCACATCGCAGCGCGCAATGAAGCCGGTCAGGTGGTGTTCGAAGCCCGGTTGCCGAGGCGCACAGAGGGGCTGCCGGCGGCCGCTACCTGAATTCTTCAGGGAACACCTGCGGGCACCGAGACGGACTCGTCCGCAGCTGCTACCGTGGGTGTACATCTTGTCAAGGAAGCGCCATGCCACTGCGTGCCATCGCCTACGTCAGCCAGGCGCTGCCGGATCTTTCCGCTGAACGGCTGCGGGCGCTGGTCGATGATGCAGCCCGTTTCAACAAGATGGCGGGCGTGACCGGTGTGCTGCTGCATGACGGCGGGCGATTCCTGCAGTACATCGAAGGGCCGCCGGATGGTATCGATTCGGTGTACGAACGGATCCTGCAGGCCGGTAGCCATATCGACATCATCGAACTGGCGCGTGGCCGCCTTGGCCAGCGCCAGTTTCCGTACTGGTCGATGCGCGCGTTGCCGGTGGAGGAGGCGCTGCTGCGGCAACTGTCTTCCAGCGACTGGTCAGGTTTCACCCGCGCGTTGCATGGTGACCTGTCGGCGCCGACCCCGGTGGATCTGCTCGATCAGGTCGTGCAACCGGTGCTGCACGCAGGTTGAACCTGCGTGGAAGGTTCAGCGCGCTGCACTTCCGCAGTACGCCGCGTGCAACGCCTGCAATACGCCCAGCGCCGGCCCTTCCACTACCCGGTAGTGGATCGACTGCGCTTCGCGCCGGGTCGAGACGATGCCAAGTCCGCGCAGCACCGCCAGATGCTGGGACAGCGCTGATGCGCTGAGCCCGGTCAGTGCCTGAAGTTCCGGTACTGGCGCCTCGCCTTCGACCAGCCGGCACAGCACGCGCAGCCGTGCAGGATGGGCCAGGCTTTTGAGCAGCGCCGCGGCCTGGGCGGCATGCTCGGCCATCGCGGCACTGTCGAGCTCGATTCGGGCCATGGTTGACCTTTTGCTTTAGAAGACGCTAATTTAGAAAAAGCTAATTCAAAAGGCAAGCGAATGAACGCGACAACTGGAGGCAGGTCATGACCGTGCCGTGGGCCGCCGTCGCGGGGGGCGCGTTGATCGGTGCGGCGGCGGTGGTCTTGCTGGCAACCACGGGCCGGGTAGCCGGCATCAGCGGCATCGCCGCTGGCAGCGTGCGCGCAACGCCCGGCGATCGAGGTTGGCGCTGGGCATTCCTGCTCGGCCTGCTTGCCGCTGCAGGGGGTGTGCTGTGCTGGCAGGCCGTGCCAGATCAAGCGCCCCGCGACCTGTTGCGTGACGCCTTGCCGGCGTGGCAGCTGGTTGGCGCCGGCCTGCTGGTCGGATTCGGTACGCGGTTGGGCAACGGCTGCACCAGTGGTCATGGAGTGTGCGGCGTGGCCCGCGGCTCAATGCGGTCGCTGCTGGCGGTGCTGGTATTCATGGCCTGCGCAATGCTGACTACATTCCTGATCCGTCATGGCGGGGGCTTCGCATGAGCCGCATGATGGTGGCCGCCGGCGCGGCAGGGGCGCTGTTCGGCGCGGGCCTGGCGCTGGCCGGCATGACCGATCCGCGCCGCATCCTCGGTTTCCTCGACATCGCCGGCGATTTCGATCCCACCTTGGCCTGGGTGCTGGCCTCGGCACTGCTGGTCAGCGCGGTCGGCCAGCGCTGGGTGCTGCGGCGCCCGCGGCCGTCATGCGCAACGCGCTTCCAACTGCCCGCTGTGCGCGGTGTCGATGTACGCCTGGTGCTGGGCGCGGCATTGTTCGGAATGGGTTGGGGTTGGGCAGGCTATTGCCCGGGCCCTGCCATCGCCGGGCTGGCGGTGGGATCGCGCGAAGCGCTTTGGTTCGTGCCGGCCATGCTTGCAGGTTTCTGGCTGCACGATCGCCTGGTTCGCCGGGGCTTCACCGCTGTGTCACCCTGAATCGGGTCATATCCACGGATCACGGGGAAAGGAGTGCAACGACATGGCACGGATGAAGTGGAAGGAAAGGGCACTGCTGGCGGTCGCGCTGGCCGCCGCAGTGGCACCCGCGCTGGCCTGCACGCGCGCGGTCTACCTGGGCGACAACGGTGATGTGATCACCGCGCGCTCGATGGACTGGAAGGTCGATGTGGCGACCAACCTCTACGTGCTGCCGCGCGGCATCGCGCGCACTGGCCAGGCCGGGCCGAAGTCGCTGGCCTGGACGGCGCGCTACGGCTCGGTGGTGGCCACCGGTTATGACGTATCGACCACCGATGGCATGAACGAGAAGGGCCTGGTGGCCAACCTGCTGTGGCTGGTCGAATCGGAGTATCCGAAGCAGCGCGGCAACAAGCCGGGCCTGGCCATCTCGCTATGGGCGCAGTATGTGCTGGACAACTTCGCCACCGTCGACGAGGCGGTCGCGGCGCTGCAGCGCGAGCCGTACTCGATCGTCACCGACAAGGTGCCGGGCGAAGACCGCCAGGCCACGCTGCACCTGTCGCTGTCAGATGCCAGTGGCGACAGTGCCATCGTCGAATACATCGGCGGTCGCCAGGTGATCCACCATGACCGGCGCTACCAGGTGATGACCAATTCACCGATCTTCGAGCAGCAGCTGGCACTCAACAGCTACTGGCAACAGATCGGCGGCACGGTGATGCTGCCGGGTACCAACCGCTCAGCCGACCGTTTCGCGCGCGCCTCGTTCTACATCAACGCCATTCCCAAGTCCGAAGACCCGGTGGTGGCGCTGGCCAGCGTGTTCAGCGTGATCCGCAATACGTCGGTGCCCTACGGCATTACCACGCCGGGCGAGCCGAACATCTCCTCCACGCGCTGGCGTACCGTGGCCGACCACAAGCGGCGCTTGTACTTCTTCGAATCGGCATTGACCCCGAACACGTTCTGGGTCGACCTCAACAAGGTGGATTTCGGCGGCAAGGTGCTCAAGCTCGATCTCGGTCCGGACCAGCGCAATACCTTTTCCGGCGACGCGCTGGGCCACTTCGTGCCCAGCGCACCGTTCGCGTTCCTCGGCGTCGACGGTTAGTTCGACGCCTGGCTGGAAGCCGGATAGACCGCCTGGATCGTGCAGCCGCCGCGGGTGTACTGCGGCAGCGGCGCCAGCGCGTCGTTGCGCAGGTCACCATTCTCGAATCCGGCGGTGAGGATGCGATCGCCCGGATTGCCACAGATCAGGCCGTTCTGCATGCCGGAGTGGAAGCTCAGCTGTGGCGCACGGTCGAGCTGGCGGCAGTGGCTGCCAAGCTCCACGCGATAGTAGCGGTGACCCCCATTGCGATGCGGATTGGTCTCCACCAGCATGCCCTGCGGGTCGGACGACCACGCGCGCACGTTGCGCGTGGCAAAGCAGTACGACGGCGAACCACCGAAACTGCGGCGGATGTCCCTGCGCTCGCGGATGGTCAGTGCGGGCAGGGTGGCCATGCGCAGGCGGTCGCTGTCGCGGGCCACGCTGGCGTAGTCGCGATCCTGCACGGGGGTCACCGCGCTGATCGCGCAGCTGCGGCCATCGACCACCACACGCTCGCTGGGGCGACCGCAGGCCCAGCCGGCGGGTGCTTCAAGTTTCAGCGTGGTGGCACCGCGGACGCCGGGGCACTCTTCGCTGAAGTCGATCCGATAGGCCTGGCCCGAGGCGGCTCGCAGAGCGATTGAACGCGATGAAGCCTGCTCCACTTCCTGGACGCCGACCGCGTCCATGCAGTGCGGGGCCGGTGGCGTACGTTCCTGCGCGGAGGCCGAGGCGGTGAGCGCCAGGCCGAGGCTGGTGGCAAGCACCAGGGACAGCTGCTGATGGGTCATGACCTGCACTCCCTGCGTTGGATGACGGATCGACTATAGCAGCGGTTTGCACGGCCGTTGTTACACGCGCACACTGCCCGGATGGGCGCCATCTTCCATCTGCGGCACTACGGGCAGGCCACCGGCCTGGACCGCCATGACTACGCGCAGTGGGTGCTGCCGCTGCAGGGGGAACTGCAGTTCGAGATGGAAGGGCGCGGCGGCCGGCTGGACCTGCTGCAGGGGGCATTTGTCGCCGCCGGCGAAGCACATGACCAGATGGCGGACGGCCCCAATGGTTTCGTGATCGTTGATTGTCCTCCAGGCGTGCTGGATGACGGCACGCAGGAGCATCTGTGCCGCCAGCGCTGGCTGCATCTGCCGCTGGCGTTGCGGCAGCGCCTGGCCGCCGTGCAGGCAGGGCAGCCGATGCCGGCGTTGCTGCCGCAGTTGCTGCAGGTATTTGCACCGGCGGGCAGTGGCGCGCGCATGCAGGGCCTGTGCGCGGCGGTGCAGGCCGATCCCGGCCGGGCCTGGCCGGTTGCCCGGATGGCCGGAGTTGTCGGTGTCAGCGAGAGCCGGTTGCACACATTGTTCCAGCGCGAGTTCGGGCTGAGCCCGCAGGCCTGGCTCAGCGCGTGCCGCTTGCGTTGGGCCAAGCATCAGCTGCGCACCACTGCCGCGCCGATCAGCGATATCGCACTGGCCGCAGGCTATTCCGAACAGAGTGCACTGACCCGTGCGCTGCGCCGCGAATGTGGCCAGACCCCCGCTGCGTGGCGCAGGGGGCCGGCTGATCTGTAGAGCCGAGCCCACGCTCGGTTGCCCTTATCTGCACAACGGTGAATCGCAGCCGAGCATTGGCTCGGCTCTACAGAGGTGACAAGGCAGCAGCCTGGGTCAAGAGCGCCCAGCGGCCAGCGCTTACACTGCGCGGCCCGTTCCATCCGCCCGGACAATCCGAATGCGCAACAACCCGATGGCCGTGGGCATCGCCAATGGCGTGGCCGCTGGCGCACTGTGGGGCGTGGTCTTTCTCGCGCCTGCCGTGCTTCAGTCGTTCAATGCGTTGCAACTGTCCGCCGGCCGCTACCTGGTCTATGGCCTGATGGCAGTCGCCCTGCTGCTGCCGCGATGGAAGCGGCTGGCACCGCGGCTGGGCCGTGCCGAATGGATCGGCCTGCTGTGGCTGAGCCTGGCAGGCAACCTGGTGTATTTCCTGCTGCTGGCGACCGCCGTGCAGTGGGCCGGTGGCGCTGCAGCATCGCTGATCGTCGGCCTGATTCCGGTGGTGGTCACCCTCGTTGGCGTGCGCGAGCAGGGCGCTGTACCACTGAAACAGCTGCTGCCGGCACTGGGGCTGTGCGTGCTGGGGGTCGCCCTGGTGGGGTGGGAAGCGCTGATGTCCGAGCACCTGGCCACCCCGTGGCGGCAGCGCCTGATCGGGCTGCTGTGCGCGTTCGGTGCGCTGTTCTCGTGGGCGCTGTATTCGATCGGCAACAGCCGCTGGCTGGCGCGCAGGCCGGACCTGTCCAGCCATGACTGGTCGCTGCTGACCGGCGTCACCACCGGCGGCCTGGCCCTGCTGCTGGTGCCGATGGCCTTCATCGGGCACACCGGCAGCCATACGGCGGCGCAATGGAGCGGGTTCTGGGCGATCAGCGCCGGCGTGGCAGTGGTGGCCTCGATCCTCGGCAACGCATTCTGGAACCGTGCCAGCCGCCTGCTGCCACTGACCCTGACTGGCCAGATGATCGTGTTCGAGACCCTGTTCGCGCTGCTGTACGCCTTTGCATGGCAGCAGCGCTGGCCCTCGCTGCTGGAAGCGCTGGCAATCGTGTTCCTGGTGGCTGGCGTGATGCTGTGCGCGCATGCGCATCGCACACCACGGGCGATCGCCGAACATGCCGGCTGAATGCAGTCGTCAAGCGTGCTGATGCCGGCTTTGTCTCAGTTGCAACCAAATGTCGGCACGTTGGCCGATGATCGCTGCATCGGTTTTTTGCATCGCAGCACTTGACAGCGGCAGGGCGCACAGTGTTTTCTGTGCGCCATGGTCCTTGATGCCGCCCACGCCAGCCTGATCGCCCCCGCCATTGCGGGCCGTTCGACTGCGCCGGTCGCGACCATCACCACCATTACCACCACCACCGTCACCACTGCCCTGGTGCGGCCCGTCGTCTTCGTGTAACTCCCGAAAACCACGGCCCCGCACCCTACAGGTGGCGGGGAAACTCGACACCTGCATGCGACGGGGCCTCCTACCGAGGTCTGCATGTCTTCCCACGCTCCCGCTCATTCCGTTGCCCCGGCCGACCTGGCTGCACCGTCCACCGTCGTGCACAAGTTCGGCGGCACCTCGGTGGCCGATGCCGAACGCTATCGCCATGTGGGCGGCCTGCTGCTGGCCCGTCCCGAATCGCTGCAGGTCACTGTCGTCTCGGCGATGAAGGGCGTCACCGACGCGCTGATCGAACTGGCCCAGCTGGCGGCCAAGGGCGATCAAGGCTGGCGTGAGGCCTGGCATGCCCTGCGCGCACGCCATCGCGGCGCTGCCGTGGCGCTGCTGGGCGAGCAGGTGGGCGAGACGGTCGAATGGATCGACGCCCGCTTCGATCAGTTGGCCGAAGTGCTGGCCGCGCTGGCGGTGATCGGCGAGCTGCCGCGCGAGGTGCTGGACCGTGTGCAGGGCTTGGGCGAAGTGTTTTCCGCACAGCTGCTCGGCACGCATCTGCGCGCGCTGGGCGAAGACTGCGCGGTACTCGACGCGCGCGATGTGCTGGTGGTCGGGCATGGCGAACTCGGCGTGGATGTCGACTGGGAAGCCAGTGCCGACCGCCTGGCCAAGTGGCGCCTGCAGCATCCGCAGTCGCGCCTGGTTGCCACCGGATTCGTCGCACGCGATCGCGATGACCGCATCACCACCCTCGGCCGCAACGGCAGCGACTATTCCGGTGCGATCTTTGCCGCGCTGTTCAACGCTGACGAGCTGCACATCTGGACCGATGTCGATGGCGTGCTGTCGGCGGACCCACGGCTGGTGCCCGAGGCGGTGCAGCTGGAAGCGCTGAGCTACGACGAGGCCTGCGAACTGGCGTACTTCGGCGCCAAGGTGGTGCACCCGCAGACGATGTCGCCGGCGATCCGCCTCGGCCTGCCGATCTTCATCCGCAATACGTTCCAGCCGGCGCATCCGGGGACGCGGATCAGCGCCGAGCGCTCGCCGCGCGGGCCGGTGAAGGGCCTGACCCTGAGTCCCGGGCTGGCCCTGCTGAACCTGGAAGGCACCGGCCTGATCGGCGTGCCGGGTACCGCCGAGCGCGTGTTTGCCGCGCTGCGCCAGGCGCAGGTGTCGGTGGTGATGATCTCGCAGGGTTCCTCGGAACATTCAATCTGCTGCGTGGTGCGTGCTGCCGAAGCCGGCCGTGGCCGTGATGCACTGCTGCACGCATTTGCGCACGAGTTGTCAGCGGGACAGGTGCAGCGCGTACAGGTCAGTGAGGGCGTCAGCGTACTGGCCGCGGTCGGTGACGGCATGGCCGGGCAGCCAGGTGTGGCGGCGCGCCTGTTCGAGGCACTGGGGCGTGCGCAGGTGAACATCCTGGCGATTGCGCAGGGCTCGTCCGAGCGCAACATCTCGGTCGCCGTGGATAGCGCCGATGCCACCCGTGCGCTGCGCGCGGCGCATGCAGGCTTCTGGCTGTCGCCGCAGACCTTCGCGGTCGGTGTGATCGGGCCCGGCAACGTTGGCGCCGCACTGCTGGACCAGTTGCTGGCCGCGCGCCCGCAGCTGCTGGCCAAGGCCAATGTGGATCTTCGCCTGCGTGCGCTGGCCTCGCGTTCGCGCATGCGCCTGGAAGTGGACGGCCTGCACGCGGACTGGCGCGAGGCCCTGCGGGACGCGGGTGAATCCAGCGATCTTGATCGTTTCACCGAGCACCTGCTGGCTGCGCACCTGCCGCATGCGGTGGTGATCGACTGCAGTGGCAGTGCCGAGGTGGCCGAACGCTACGAGGGCTGGCTGGCGGCAGGCATCCATGTGGTCACCCCGAACAAACAGGCGGGCGCCGGGCCGCTGCCGCGCTACCAGCGCATCCGCGCCGCCGCAGCGGCCAGTGGTGCGCGCTTCCGCTACGAGGCCACGGTGGGCGCGGGCCTGCCGGTGATCACCACGCTGCGCGATCTGGTCGATACCGGTGACGAGGTGCTGACCATCGAGGGCATCTTCTCCGGCACGCTGGCCTGGCTGTTCAACCGCTTCGATGGCAGCCAGCCGTTCTCGCAGCTGGTCGCGCAGGCGCGGTCAATGGGCTATACCGAGCCGGACCCGCGCGATGATCTGTCCGGTGTGGACGTGGCACGCAAGCTGGTGATCCTTGCACGCGAGGCCGGTCACGCGCTCAGCCTGGAACAGGTACAGGTGGAAAGCCTGGTGCCGGCACTGCTGCGCGACGGCAGCGTGGATGACTTCATGGGGCGGCTGGGCGAGTCCGACGCCAGCTTGCTGCTGCGCCTGCAGGATGCGCGGGCGCGTGGCGCGGTGCTGCGCTACGTGGCACGGCTGGGCACCGACGGCGCCTCGGTGGGCCTGCAGGAACTGCCGGCCGACCATGCCTTCGCCAACCTGCGGCTGACCGACAACGTGGTGCAGTTCCGTACCCGCCGCTACTGCGACAACCCGCTGGTGGTGCAGGGACCGGGCGCTGGACCGGAAGTGACGGCGGCGGGCGTGTTCGCCGACCTGCTGCGGGTAGCCGCTGGCGAGGGAGCACGCCTGTGATCGCACGTGCATTTGCGCCCGCCTCGGTGGCCAATGTGGCGGTGGGCTTCGACATTCTGGGGCATGCCATTGCAGGCGTTGGCGATACGGTGAGCGTGCGGCGTATCGATGAGCCGGTGGTGCGCATCGAGGCGATCCGTGGCAGTGCGGTCGAACTTCCGCTGGAGGCGGCCGGAAACACGGCAGGTGCGGCGTTGATGTCGCTGCGCGCAGGGCTGGACCTGGACTTCGGCTTCGCGGTGGAGATCGACAAGGGCATTCCATTCGGCTCCGGCATGGGCGGCTCGGCAGCGTCGTGCGTCGCTGCGCTGGTTGCTGCCAACGCATTGCTGGATGCGCCACTCGCGCGCGAGGCGCTGTACCCGTTTGCGCTGGACGGCGAGGCCGTGGCCAGTGGGGGCCGCCATGGTGACAACGTGGGGCCGCTGCTGCTCGGCGGGCTGGCGTTGTGCACGGCCGACCGCCTGCTGCCGATCCCTGTGCCAGCCAGTTGGCACAGCCTGCTGGTGCACCCGCACGCGGTGCTGGAAACCCGTCTGGCACGCCAGGCGCTGCAAGGCAGCTATGCGCTGGGTGAATTCGTGGCGCAGAGTGCGAATCTTGCGCTGGTGCTCAGCGGCTGCCATCGCAGCGACGCGGCGCTGGTCCGCGCTGGCCTGCGCGATGTGCTGGTGGAGCCGCGACGGGCGGGACTGATCGGCGGCTTCGAGGCGGCTCGTGATGCGGCGTTGTCAGCCCGTGCAATGGGCGCAGGCATCTCCGGTGCCGGCCCCAGCGTGTTCGCCTGGTTCGAAGATGCCGACCAGGCCCACGCTGCCGCGGCGCCGGTGCAGGCGGCATTCGCTGCTGCCGGCTTCGACAGCGATGCCTGGGTGTCGCCGCTGGATGCGCCCGGAGCCCGGCTGTGCTGAATCCTTCTCCCTCTTTGGATACTGAACCCATGCAATTCGTTTCGACCCGCGGCCGGTCCCCGGCCGTTGGCCTCAGTGCGGCCATCGCTGCAGGCTTGGCGCCCGATGGTGGCCTGTACGTGCCCCAGGTACTGCCGGCGCCACGTGAGCTGGAAGCCGGTGCGACCCTGGCCGATACCGCTGCAGACCTGCTGGCACCGTTCTTCGCCGGAGATGCGCTGGAGGCCGGATTACCGTCGATCTGCCGCGAGGCGTTCGACTTCCCGGTGCCGCTGCGTGCGCTCGGCGACGGTGACCACGTGCTGGAACTGTTCCATGGGCCGACGGCGGCGTTCAAGGACATTGGTGCGCGTTTCCTGGCCGGTACGCTGTCGCGGCTGCAGGCCGGCAAGGACCGTGACCTGACCATCGTCGTCGCCACCTCCGGCGATACCGGCGCCGCCGTTGCCGCGGCCTTCCATCGCCAGCCAGGCGTACGCGTGGTGGTGCTGTATCCGGATGGTCGCGTATCACCGCGCCAGGCGCACCAGCTCGGCTGCTTTGGTGACAACATCCTGGCGCTGCGCGTGGCCGGTGCCTTCGATGACTGCCAGGCCATGGTCAAGCAGGCGCTGGCCGACCGCGAACTGCAGGCACAGGTGCCGCTGAGCTCGGCCAACAGCATCAGCCTCGGTCGCCTGCTGCCGCAGATGAGTTACTACGCACATGCGGCACTGAGCCACTACGCGTTGCATCGTCGCCGGCTCAACCTGGTGGTGCCGACCGGCAACCTGGGCAACGCAATGGCCGCAGTGCTGGCGCGCGCGCTGGGCGTGCCGATCGGGCAGATCGTGCTGGCCACCAATGCCAATGCCGTGCTGCCCGCGTACTTCAGTGGCGGCGACTACCAGCCGCAGGCCAGTGTGGCCACCGTGGCCAATGCAATGGACGTGGGTGCGCCAAGCAACTTCGAACGCCTGCGCTGGCTCTACCAGGGCGACGATGCCGAACTGCGTGCTGCCTTCCGGGCGTTTGCGGTGGATGACGTGACCATCCGGGCCACCATTGCCGCCGCGCATGCCAGCACGGGCGAGCTGTTCTGCCCGCATACGGCTACGGCGGTGAAGGTGCTGCAGGACCTGCGCGCCCGTGGTGCCAAGGGCGACTGGGCGGTGGTGGCCACCGCGCATCCGGCCAAGTTCGAGGCCGTGGTCGAGCCGTTGATCGGCGAACCTGTGGCCGTGCCGCCGGCATTGGATGCGTTGTTGCAACGGCCGGCGCACGCCGAACCATTGGCGGCAGATTACGTGGCGTTGCGCGAGGTGTTGTTGCGTTGATCGGAGATGGATGTGGTTGCCGGCCGCTGGCCGGCAATCCCATCAACCGCAGTGCGGTCAGATCAACCCTTCACCAGCCAGTGTGCGCAGCCCGTCCTCGTCGAGGATCTCCACTACGTTCAGGTGGGGCAGGGCAATCAGCCCTTGCTGGCGCAGCTTGGTGAAGGTGCGGCTGACCGTTTCCATGGTCAGACCCAGATGGTCGGCGATGTCGCCTCGGCCCATCGGCAGCGACACGCGCAGGCCGTCGCCGCCCAGCCTGGCTTCACGCGCGGCCAGGCGCAGCAGGAAATCAGCCAGCTTCTCGGCCGGCTGCAGGCGTGCCAGCGCCAGTGCAGCGTCCTGCGCGGCATCCAGTTCCTGGCAGGCACGCTGCAGCAGCTTGCGCTCCAGGTGCGGGAAGCGGCTGCGGAGCGCCTTCATCTGTGGCAGCGCGACCCGGCAGACACGGCTGTCTGCGATGGCTTCGATGTCGTAGCGGTGATGGTCGCTGCCGCTCAGGCCCAGGTAGTCGCCGGGCAGCACGAAGCCGTTGATCTGGCGGCGGCCGTCGGCCAGGGTGCGTACCAGGCGCAGTGCGCCGGCAGTCAATGTATAGACATGGTCGCGTTCTTCACCCGTGCGGGCGAGCGTGCTGCCCATGCTGACCTGCTGCGAAACGGTGACCTGTTCCAGCGCCTGCACTTCATCGGGCGACAGCGCCGAGCACACCGCAAGGTGGCGAACCGAGCAGTGCAGGCAGTCCAGCGTGGTGCAGGACGGCGAGGCGGGATCGTTGGTGGCGGGCGGAGCGCCGGAAGGCCGTGACATGTTGCGGGGGCGTATCGCGGGCGGGGAGGGCCTTATGATACTTCAAGCGGCCGTTCGACCCTGCCCGAGGCGGGGGCGCTAGAATGTCGCCCCCTCCCACGTCCCGTTCCAGCAGGAGTTCCGCCCGTGATCAAGCCCCGTACCCCGCCCGGCACCCTTGAACTGCTGCCGCGCGAGCAGATTGCGTTCCAGCGCATGCTGGACGTGATCCGCCGCAACTACGAGCGCTTCGGGTTCCTGCCGGTGGAGACGCCGGTGTTCGAGCTGTCCGATGTGCTGCTGACCAAGTCCGGCGGCGAGACCGAGCGCCAGGTGTACTTCGTGCAGTCCACCGGTGCGCTGGCCAATGCGGCCGAATCGGGCGACCGTTCGCTGCCGGAGATGGCGCTGCGCTTCGACCTGACCGTGCCGCTGGCACGCTACGTGGCCGAGCACGAACACGAACTCACCTTCCCGTTCCGTCGCTACCAGATGCAGCGCGTTTACCGCGGCGAGCGTGCCCAGCGCGGCCGTTTCCGCGAGTTCTACCAGTGCGACATCGACGTGATCGGCAAGGACAGCCTGAGCGTTCGCTATGATGCCGAAGTGCTGGCGGTCATCCACGCCGTGTTCTCGGAGCTGCGCATCGGCGACTTCAGCATCCAGCTGAACAACCGCAAGCTCATGCGCGGCTTCTTCGAAAGCCTGGGCGTGGCCGAAGGCGAGCGCCAGCTGGCGGTGCTGCGTGAAGTGGACAAGCTGGACAAGCGCGGCGCCGATTACGTGCGCGAGACGCTGGTGGGCGAGGGCTTCAACATCCCGGGCGAGCAGGTCGAGAAGATCCTGGCCTTTGTGGCCGTGCGTTCGCAGGGCCATGCCGATGCGCTGGCGCAGCTGGCAACGCTTGAAGCCGACGCCGGTTCTTCGGAGATCCTGCGTACCGGCGTGGCCGAACTGCGCGAAGTGCTGCAGCTGGTGCAGGCGCTGGGCGTGCCGGAAACCGCGTACTGCCTGAACTTCTCCATTGCGCGCGGCCTGGACTACTACACCGGCACCGTCTACGAGACAACGTTGACCGACCACCCGCAGATCGGCTCGATCTGCTCGGGCGGCCGCTACGAAGACCTGGCCAGCCACTACAGCAAGTCCAAGTTGCCGGGCGTGGGCATTTCCATCGGCCTGTCGCGCCTGTTCTGGCAGCTGCGCGAGGCCGGCCTGATCGATGGCATCGAGGCCAGCAGCGTGCAGGCGCTGGTGGCGCTGATGGACGAGCAGGGCATGCCGCAGTCGCTGGACATCGCCCGCCGCCTGCGCGCCGGTGGCATCAATACCGAAGTGCAGATGGAGCCGAAGAAGATCGGCAAGCAGTTCCAGTACGCGGCCAAGGCGGGCATCCGCTTCGTGGTGCTGGCCGGTGAAGACGAGCTGGCGCGCGGCGTGGTGGCGGTGAAGGACCTGCTGCGCGAGCAGCAGTTCGAAGTGTCGCGCGATGAGCTGGCGAGCACCCTGCAGGTGGAGCTGGAGCAGTCGAAGGTGATGTAACGGCCGGTTGGCCGCATGCCAACACGCCACGAAAACGCCCACCACCCGGTGGGCGTTTTCGTTTCCGGGCCGCGTTCCGGGGTCAGAGCCGTTTTCCTTCAGAAAACGGATCCGACCCCTTGCTGTTCCAACAGCTCGCAGGAAACTGTCGACGGCGGGGTGGGTCCGGAGGCAGGGGTGTCCGCGGCATGCATGCCGCGGACAAG